>NZ_AUGY01000017.1 GCF_000422905.1 Paenibacillus alginolyticus DSM 5050 = NBRC 15375 | reverse complement strand
TAAAGTATCCGATAATCGCCGCAAGTACACGTTTCCAGCACGGGGTAGTGAAGCCCATGAGAAACTGTATGATCAACGAACAGCTGTTGAACGTGTATTTGCCTATCTCAAAGGACAGTTCCAACTTGATAATGTTCGTCATCGTGGAGGTAAAAAAGCCAAAATGCATATGGAGTTAGCCTGCTTACTTTATACATCCTGTAAACTTTCAGTTGATCGAATTAACCAAGCAATGAATACCCCTCAGCTTTCTGCTTAATTTTTTTGAAAAGTACCGATTCAAATTGGAGAAGCAGATTCTCAAATAAATTACATTGTGAAACTTACTCCCAGAGACTCTTATTTGTTTTCGGGGCAAGCGAGGGTTAGTCGGTCGATGATAACAAGTCAAACTACATCTGCGAGCCTCCTTTTAGGCGTCTACTACCTTCAGCAAACTCTCAGAAACCTCTCAACTAACATTCAGTTTAAATTAAGTTGAGATTCAGGTTAGGCGTCTATACTTGGTTTTGTAAGGAAGAAACAAAAAAATAAAGAAAAAGGTGGAAACAAATTATGAAAAACATCGGAAGAAAAATTCTTACAGGTTCATTGGTAGCTTCTTTTGTACTCGGAGTTGGTTTTGTTGGAGCTTTACATAATCAAGCATTTGCAGATACGGTAACAGGCACGTCAACGAGCACATCGACTCAAAAAGCAGGAGCGGGTTTCAAAGGTCATGGAGATTTCGGAGACCGCGGTGGCTTCAAGGGTGCGAACGTGGTAAAAGAAACTGCGACAATCCTGGGCGTTGACGAAAGCGTCGTACAGGACGCATTGAAAGCGGACAAAACATTGGCTGCATTTGCAGAGGAAAAAGGACTTGCGAAAGCAGACTTTTTGCAAAAGCTAGTCGATGCAGAGACGGCTTCCATAACAGCTGATGTAACAGCGGGCAAATTGACACAAGCGCAAGCAGATAAGATTCTCAATGGTCTATCTGATCAATTATCGAAGCGTATTGACAGCAAAGGGTTCAAAGGCGGCTTCCCAGGTGGCGATCGAGATGGCATGGGCAGAGGTCATGAAAGCAATCTTGTAGAGCAAACAGCAACAATTCTTAGCGTGGATCAAAGTGTCGTAAAGGATGCTTTGAAGGCAGGCAAAACATTATCAGCTTTTGCAGTGGAAAAAGGTTTAACGGAAGCAGACTATGTAGCTAAGCTAGTTGCAGCAGAAACCACTGCCATCAACGCTGAAGTTACAGCTGGTAAACTAACGCAAGTCCAAGCAGACAAAATGTTGTCCGGCCTATCCGACCGTTTGACGAAACAAGTGCAAAGCACGCGTCCTGAAGGTGATCGGGAAGGTAAAGGCGGCCGTCATGGCGGCCCTGGCGGTGGACAATTCGGGAACCCTGAAGTGTTGACACAAATTCTGGGCATCACACAAGATGAGCTAAAAACAGAACTGAAAGCGGGCAAATCGATCGTGGATATTGCTACAGCTAAAGGCATCAGTGAAGATGATCTCATTAGCAAAATCAAAGACGGAATGACGGATTCCATTAAGAAGCATGTTGAGCAAAAAGGCACTGATCGTAAGCGCCCAGAAAGCGCACCGTCTGCTAATACAACAGCACCAACTACAACTCCTGCTGCAACGAACTAAAATTGATTTGGATGAAGCTGCTCGCTATGCGGGCGGCTTTTTTGTCGTGTGAGTACGCATGTGATTTCTCTCCCAGTGAGATAGCCAATGAGTTAGAAATTCCGCTCTGTAGCGATGATTTTCATCGCTAAAGTGAGCGAGTGGCGAGGAGATTGACTCGTTAACGATGTAAAACATGCTTAGATGACCAGGAAACTGGCCGTATAGACCGATTTCCGTGCTGTAGTGATGATTTTCATCGTTAAAGTGAGCGAGTGGCGGGGAGATTGTCTCGTTAACGATGTAAAACATGCTTAGATGACCAGGAAATTGGCCGTGTAGTCCGATTTCCGTGCTGTAGTGATGATTTTCATCGTTAAAGTGTGAGAGTGGCGGGAGATTAACTCGTTAGCGATGTAAAACATGTTCAAACGACGAGGAAATAGGCCGAGTAGTCCATTTTCTACTCCGAAGTGATGATTTCATCGCTAAAGTGTGCGGTGGCCGGGAGTTCGTTGCTGTAGCGACAGAATGTCTCTAGCCGCTAGAAACGATTTGAGCTCACACGGCCCAGCCGTCAGTGGACGAGTCATCGAGCACCAACTTCCAAAGCGCACCCTTGCTGAGCTCCTTCGTCCCGCGTCCCGCGTCACCAACCGACACTCGCGTAACCTAATCTTTTTCAGCAAACACTCAGCCTGTGTTCAACTTATATTCAGCCTACGCTCAGACTGGTTTCAGCGATCCCATTTACACTATGGCTAGTAGGAATTGTGATGGCCTGGGCGGTGGAAAGTCTGGGTAACTGGGAGAGGGGCATAACGGATGAAATTAGGTTGGAAGAAGAGATGGGTCATTGTGGCCCTAGCTGCCATTCTATGTGGAGCGGGAACATACTATTACGTACATAACAAGGCGCAGCCAGCGTCTGCAGCAACACAGCAAACAACGATGAAAGTGACCAAAGGGGCGATATCCATGGCGGTATCGGGAACTTCTCAGCTGGATGCCAAGGACAAGCAAAATATTGTGATCCCCATAGATGGTATCATCAAAACGATGAATTTGACGCAAAATCAGGCGGTCAAGAAAGGCGATGTGCTCGTCGAGTTGTCGGTACCTTCAACGGAAACGACTCTCAAGGAAGCTCAGGTCAGCTTGCAGCAGCTTGAGAAAGAGCTTGCAGATCTACAGGACCAACAAAATCATATGAGTGTTGCAGCCAGTATGTCTGGCAAAATTACTTTACCAGCCAATCTAGATGTAGGCAGTCAAGTCAACAAGACAACGAAGATCGGCACGATTTCAGATACAACACAGTTTAAAGTGAAACTGCCATTCTCCTTGCAAGAAGCTGTGCAGCTGAAAAAAGGTGACCCTGTAGAGCTTAGCGTTGATGGCTATTTACTATCCAAAGTCGGAGCCGTGGATACGATAGATCGTGAAATTAAAGCGGATGCTAACGGGAACAAAGTGGTTACAGTGGAGGTTCTGGTTAGCAATGACGGGACGCTTTCGGCGGGCCTTAAGGTAAAAGGCAGCATAGGCAGCGGTGATGGTAAAATCGACTCCTCCGAGCAAGTGGCGCTAGAGTATGTGCGCACCTCTCCTATTTTCGCAGAGGCAAGCGGAACGATAAAAAGCATGAAATTTAAAGATGGCGAAACGGTGAAACAGGGCGATCTGATCGCCACTCTGTTCAATGACGACCTTCAGAATAGTATCATAAGCAAGCAATCAGCTATCGAAAGCCAGAAAATCCGTGTAAACGATGCGGAGCAGAAAGTAAATCAATTGACGATTAAGGCGCCGTTCGATGGCGTGTTCTCGGCTGATTTTGCCAATAGTAAAAACAATGTGCTTCGTAATTATCCAGTAGGCGCGCAAATTAATGCCAATACAACACTAGGAGCCGTAGCGAGCCTAAGCACGATGCAGCTGGCTATTGCCGTAGATGAGCTGGATTTAACAAGCGTTAAAGTGGGGCAGAAGGTGAATGTGAAGGTTGATGCTATCTCCGGCAAGACGTTCCAAGGTGAAGTGACTTCCGTATCCAATGTAGGAATAACGACGAATGGGGTCACAACGTATGATGCTGTGGTCGCGATTCCGAATACCGATCAGAATGATTTGAAATATGCGATGACGGCGACGGCTGAAATTTCTATACAAGATAAGAAAGATATTCTCGTGCTTCCGATCCAAGTGGTTACAACAACCAGAGGCAAGTCTACCGTTTCGCTGAAGAAAGCGGATGGCACCGTCGAAGAGCAGCACGAAATCAAAGTGGGAATTCGCAGCAAGACGCAGGTTGAGGTGGTAAGCGGTTTGAACGCAGGCGATGAGGTCGTGATGCCGGTGCGCAGAGCGACAACGACGAATCAACAGCAGCAAGGTTTCCCTGGGGGTGCGGGTGGTTTTCCAGGCGGCGGCGGAGGCAACTTTGGTGGAGCTGGTGGCCAAGGTGGTGGCGGTACGCAAAACGGTGGAGGCGCGGGCCGCTAACCGTGAGCCAGCCCTACGGAGAGGAGCGATTCGATGAATATCATTGAACTAAACGAGGTAACGAAGAGCTATGCTCGGGGTGCAGAGGAATTGCAAATTTTGCGCGGCATTACCCTGCATATTGCGGTAGGAGATTTTGTTGCCATTATTGGTCCCAGTGGATCGGGAAAGTCAACGTTAATGAATACAATTGGGCTTCTGGATAGTCCGACTTCTGGCTCCTATACGTTAGACGGCGTAGCGACGGAGAAGATGTCGGACAACGGGCTTGCTGAGCTGCGCAACCGAAAAATCGGCTTTATTTTTCAACAGTTCAATCTGCTGCCCAGACTTACTGCGACGGAGAACGTAGAGCTGCCGATGATTTATGCAGGCATTCCAGCCAAACAGCGGAGAGAACAGGCGCAGCGAATGCTGGAGAAGCTGGGGATGGGGGAGCGAGGACATCACAAGCCCAGTGAACTGTCTGGCGGGCAGCAGCAGCGGGTAGCCATTGCCAGAGCTTTGGCCATATCCCCGTCCTTAATTCTAGCCGATGAGCCGACTGGCGCACTGGATTCGAAGACCGGCATTGAGGTGCTGGAATTAATTAAGGAGCTGAATCAGCAAGGCAACACGATTGTTTTGATCACCCACGATCATCACATTGCAGACAACGCCAAACGCGTCGTGACACTGCGTGACGGAGAAATCATAAGCGATCAAAGAAACGAAATGCTGCCAACACCTGCACGTAAGTTAGAGGGGGCGGTTTCATGAGAATTTGGGAGCTTTTCCAAATGGCGCTGGCCACGGTGCGTTCGAATCCGCTTCGTACAGTACTGACCATGCTTGGCGTTATCATTGGCGTTAGCTCAGTTATTACGCTTGTTTCGATAGGTCAAGGCACGTCCAAAGCGATTGAAAAGCAGTACGAAGGTCTGGGAACGAACCTGCTGACGGTAAATCTGATGGGCAACGGACGCGCTACTCAACTGAATTATGATGAGATTATGCAGCTTGAAAATACATCGGGAATCAGTGCAATTGCGCCAACGATGACTAGAAATAGTACCAGTATCAAATACGACCGGACAACAGAGACCTATAATGTCATTGGAACTAATGATCGATATCTCAGTTTGCAAAAGGGGACGGTCGCCAACGGCCGCTTCCTGGCACAAGCCGATCTGGACTTCCGTAATCACGTTGCGGTCATAGGCAGTGATGTGGCCAAGCAGTTTTTCGGTACGGATGACCCGATAGACGAAGAAATTAATGTGAATGGATATATGTACACGATTATCGGTGTGCTCAAAGCGAAAGGCTCCAATACAAGCGGGACGTCGCTCGATAGCTCGGTTTATGTACCTCTCCCTACCATGAGCAGGGATTTTAAACTGGGCAACATTCGGACGGCTTACGTCGAAGCAGCTTCTGGCAATGATGTGACCCGTGCACAAAGAACGTTAGAGTTGTATTTATTTAATAAATTTAAAAGTACAACGGGCTATAACATTTTGAATTCATCCGAATTAATTAGCGCCAGACAGACGGCTTCCAGCACACTGACCAACCAGCTAGTTGCGGTAGCGGCGATATCCCTCCTGGTAGGCGGGATCGGCATCATGAACATCATGCTCGTAACCGTCAGTGAGCGAACTCGGGAAATTGGGATTCGTAAATCGATTGGCGCCAAACGGAGAAACATTTTGCTGCAGTTCCTAGTTGAAGCTACGCTGATCAGCGGCATGGGTGGGTTGATTGGACTGATTTTGGGGATCGGCTTATCTTTAGCGTGGCCTTATATCAACCCTAGTCAACAAACGAGTTTGTCCATAAATATTGGGCTTTACGCATTTTTATTCTCGGCCTTGGTTGGTGTTGTTTTCGGATTATATCCAGCTAATAAAGCATCGAAATTAAAACCTATCGACGCACTGCGTTTTGATTAGGTCCACAGGAGGTATGAAAACATGATTCGCAAATTAACATCGATTTCATTCAAACAGACTGGTCTTGCCCTACTGCTGACTGGCAGCTTTGCAGCTGCAGCGTGGGTGGCCCCAGCGGCTCATGCGGCATCGGAAGGGATTTATATCTCAAACTCCTCTTATTTTACATTAAACCAAGCATCACTTTCGTCCTCTTCTCTTCAGTTTTCCGTTCTTTTACATAACGGGGAAAGCCAATCGATCGATTTTAACCAATATGGGGTACGGGTTACGGATCAAGCAGGACATAGCTACACGGCGAAATTAAGCGAGAAAAAGAGTGCGAGTGTCCTCCCCGGGCAGGATCAAAGCTTCCGCTTCTACGCCAACCTGCCAGCAGGTGAAACAGCAGATCAATTAAAGGTTGATGTTTTCCGCTGGGATTTCAGCAAAGCCGATTTCATGAATCATCTAGGAGATCTGCCAGTTTCCTCGGTTGTGCAGGAGGGACAGGTCAAGGTGCCTGAGCAAATTATTAATTTGCATGCACTTGATAGTACGCTCTCCAATGACGCCTCTGTTGCTTTTCAATTGGGCCAAAGCGTTCGCGTAACGGAGAATGGAAAATGGTACATGTACACGCAAGTTTCAGCAAAAAACTTAGGCTCGAGCAGCGTTAAGCTGCCCTCCGGTCTACAAGTTAGACTCGTGGATGCTAATGGGCTGAAATATACAGCGACGGTTGCCAGCGGTTCCGATACAACATTCCTGCCGAATCAATCGGATACGATGACGCTCAAAACACTCGTTTCCCGACAAATGCCGACCAGTGGTCTCACGCTGGAATATTATTACTTGAACCAAAGCGAGGATGTCTCGCTGGGTACGCTTAGTCTGAATACTTCGCTTCAAACAGCAGCGCTTGGCACCAAACAAGCTTACGCTGGGCAGCAGGAGGGTGAGCAGGTCACTGTGAAGGCGAATACGTCGACGTATTCGATTCAAGCAGACGGTGTGCATGTGCAGACCGTTGTCACGCTCAGTAATGAAGGCGAGGCGATCGCCTCTGTGCCATCCTTCTCTGCTTCTTATCAATTCGGCGACGCCGGCACGTCTGTTGTATCAACCGATAACGCCGCCCGCAGCGGTTACTTGGCTCCAAAGGAGACGGCCACTTACTACTTCAACGCCACTCTACCAACGGGAGTTGATCCGAATGCGGCTCAGCTGGTGCTTTGGCAGAAGGCTAGCACGGGTAGCTCAGGGACTGGCTCGACTGCAAGTACATCCAGCGGCGGTGCCGCTTCGGGAACAGCTACCACTGGCTCAGGGGCGGGGGCTTCTGCTAGCTCGGCGTCTACAAGTAACAGCAGTGGAGCAGCAGCAACTAGTAAAATGCCTGTTGCCGTCTTCCTGCTTAAGGGGGCAAGTGAAGCGCAAAGCGGCTTTACAACAGCTGTGAACTACGAGCTTGGCAGCAAGCTAATTTTCAACAACAACGCTGTTGTAAACAAAAATCTAGATGTCTCCTTAATGGAGCTGCATGCTCACGAGAACGACGATCTAGGCTACAAAACAGCCATAGCTAAATACAAAATAACAAACAACGGAACAAGTACCCTTGCCCTTCCCGAGCTTCAAAATGAGCTGATCGACAGCAAAGGCAATACCTACACAGGCTCTCGCCAAAGTGCAGCTGCGACTCAAATTACACCAGGAAGTTCTTATGTCGTGAGCTATTCCTACCTGCTTCCGAATAAAGCACAAACGGATGATGAGACATTCGCATTGAACATGTATGATGATAAGTCTGTCTCCGAGGGCAATGTATCTGTCGGTACCTATCGGGTAGCGCTGCAGAAAGAGACGGAAAGCGATACGCTTGCTTTATATCCGTTCTCCCTCAAAGTGAATGACAGCTCGATAAGCTGGCTTTATAACAGCGGGACTTATTCCTATCAGCTTAATCTGGATTTGGATATTACCCATGAAGATCAGGTCATTATCGATTCGAATTTCTCCAAAATTGAATTCGATATGGTCGATTCCCTCGGCCGAATTGTTGGCACTCAAACAGCAACGTTGACGGGGACAGGTAAGCTTACCAGCGGTAAGCAAAAAGTTATTGTCACCGGTTTGAAAAATGAGCAGGTTGATTCCGGCGTGGTCGTCAATATGTACGAGGTCATTGAGACACCGAATGGGACGGCTAAGAGACTTATTAAGCAGTTTCATTAGTATGGATGGGGACTGAAATTCGTATAAGAAGATTAAATTGTTAACATACAAAAAGACTGCCAGACATTGGGCTATTTCTAGCCTTGTCAGGTAGTCTTTTTGGTTTGTCTCCGAGCGGAATGCTATAAGGAAGCCCTTCACCTGCAAGGCTCCTTTGACGATTGGAGGGTGGCCGCGGAGTCGGCAGATGCCTATTTCACGTCGTATCCTTTGGCGATGGATGGCTCTATCCATCGTTTTTTGAAATGTTCGCGGCGCAAGATCACCACGCGGTCCTTGTAGACGTCCACAACGAGACTCTGGCTGATGGCCTGCGTCTCGGGCACGTTTTGCGCGTTCCATACCTCCCGGATGGAGCTACTTGAAGCGGCAACAAACTTCAGCTGCTTCACTTGTCTGGTCGTTTCTAGGTTCCAGTGGGTGTGACCACTGAACAGAATGACGTTCGGGTGCGCATCGAGCAGCGCCCGCAGTTCTTCATGCTGGACGACGCCCAGCTCCAGATCCGTGCCGTCCAGCGTCCGCGGCAGCGGCTGGTGGAGGAACACGAACACGGGCTTGCCGGCGTCCGCCGAGCCCGCGGCCGTAAGCCGCTCGCGCAGCCAGCCCAGCTGCTCGGGCGAGAGGAACGCATCCTCACCGTAGGATGCGTTCACGTCTCTGTACGCTTCCCCGCTAAGGAAAAGGAAGCGGTAGCCCTCCACGATAAGCTCGTGATACGGCTTATCGTAGCCCATCATGCGGTCGAACAACGCGACCGCTTGCTTGCTCGACCATGTTGGATTCATCTTCGATGTATCCAATCCGCCCTCCGTCGTGCGCCACACGCCGTAGTAATCGTGGTTGCCCATGGTCGCATGCACAGGGGCATGGGGCTTACGGCTGAGCAGCGCCAGCAAGCTACGGTAGTCGGCCTCACTCCCACTCGTGAGGTCGCCGTTCAAGACGAGCAGCTTGCTGTCCGGGCGCAGCGCGTGATGGTCGGCCAGCGCTTGGCTCAGCCGCAGCTGAGCGACTTGGTCGTAGGAAGTGATGTGAACATCACTCATCACGGAGAACGAAAACAAAGGAGCAGCCAACGGCTGCTCGACCTTGTCGCTAGCCACGGTTGTGCTTCGCAACGGGGTCAAAAATAGAAGAAAACCAAGGATAAGTATTCGCAGCTGTAATGATTTCATCTTGCATACACCTTCCAATTAGACTTGTCGATTGTCCTTATTTAGCTTGCTTAGAGATAGCTTGCGCTGAAGGAGATTGCGGAAATTTTCCCGGCTTTAGGAGGGGGAAGTTGTACGGCGTACAACATTTTTGCCCATTTTTTCCAATAAAGCTGAGATTGTTGTAGTTTGTACAACAAAAAAGCTTTATTTCTCGATATTGAGCTGTTTTTGGGCTAAAGAGTTGTAGGTTTTACAACAATCGCCGCGAACTCGCGGATTCACTCATTTAATGTTGTACAAAGTACAACTTTGCGAAGTGGGAGCAAGCCAGAGGTGCTAAGAGTATGTAATCTTCTCTGGTTGATTGACAATTATGCCCAGCGTACCTTGAGCAGCATTTACCTTAAACCCCCTATTCCCCAAAAAACAAGCAACCACATACCCTAGTGGTATTCCCAGTTCCATGGGAATTTATTTATTTTGCTGCCCAGCCCAAATATCAGTTTTGCTGTTGACTTTTAAGTCAGTTGGTTGTATGGTTAATTACATGAGTAACTAACCAATGTGGTGGTGAGAGAAATGGGACTAATGATGGACGATAGCCGCCCGATTTTTGTGCAAATTGCAGAGCGTATTGAAGACGACATTATAGAGTCAAGAATGCCGGAGGAATCGCAAGTGCCTTCTACGAATCAGTTTGCATCCTTTTATCAAATTAATCCGGCGACAGCAGCGAAAGGCGTTAATTTGTTGGTGGACCAAGGGATTTTGTACAAGAAACGAGGGATTGGCATGTTTGTAGCGGAGGGAGCGCGAGCGAAGCTGATGGAGAAGCGGAAAGAACTATTTTATGAGCAATATGTCGTGACGATGGTGAAAGAAGCTGAGAAGCTCGGAATTACTGTTGAACAATTGACGGAAATGGTGCGAAGAGGGGAGAAAGCGTGATGACCAACATTGTGGAAGTGAAAGGATTAACCAAGTCCTATGGCCAAGTGACAGCAGTGGATCATGTTAGTTTCACGATTGAAGCGAATAAAATCTATGGCTTACTAGGCAGAAACGGCGCAGGCAAAACAACGATCATGCATATGATCTCGTCTCAACAGTTCGCGACAAGCGGCGAGTTGAAGGTATTTGGGGAAGAACCTTACGAGAATAGCCGGGTGCTTAATCAAATTTGCTTCATTAAAGAAAGCCAGAAGTACCCAGATAGCTTCCGTGTCATAGATGTAATCGAGGTTGCGAGATCGCTTTTCCCGAACTGGGATCATACTTATGCGCATGCTTTAATTGAAGATTTCCGTCTGCCTTTGAAAAGAAAAATAAAAAAGCTATCCAGAGGGATGCTTTCTTCCGTTGGTATTGTGGTTGGTTTGGCTAGCCGGGCACCTTTAACCATCTTTGATGAGCCTTATTTGGGTCTGGATGCTGTGGCGAGAATCCTATTCTATGATCGCTTGCTCGAAGACTATGCCGAGTTTCCGCGGACGGTCATCCTTTCTACGCATCTCATCGACGAAGTTAGCCGCTTACTCGAGCATGTGCTGGTTATCGATAACGGCAAATTGATTATGAATGAAGATGCGGATGCTCTTCGCGGTCGTGCTTGCACGGTTTCCGGTCTAGCGACAGCTGTGGATTCCTTCACGCGGGGCAAAGAGCTGCTTGAACGCACGGCGATAGGTGCGGCTGCAACGGCAACGATTCTAGGTGCTCTAAGTGACCGGGATCGGAAGGAAGCAGAGGCCATGGGGCTTGAATTTGCTCCGGTATCTATGCAGCAGCTTATCGTTCATCTGACACGCACATCAATCGCGGGAAAGGGGACTGAAGAATAATGAATCAAGTTAACCAGGTAGTAAAGCTCCACATGAGGAACAAAATGGCATCGTGGGCTATCCCGTGGATCATTATTGGGGCAAACTTTTTGATCAATTTTCTTATAGCGATGTCGTTGGACAAAGGTGAATCTATTAACACTGGGGCGATTGTTTCGATTTTCATCTACACCTTAGTAGCAGGTACAGTTACTATTAAAGAAACCTTTCCATTTGCCTTGGGACTAAGTATTCGTAGAAAGGATTATTTCTTTGGAACTGCTGTGACAGCTATTATTGTAAATTTTAGTTCAGCCCTAGGACTTGTCATCTTGTCTGTGATTGAAGAGGCGACCAATGGGTGGGGAGTTCGATTGCACCTTTTTAAAATCCAATTTCTAAACGATCTTTCGCTGATAGGCACGCTGGGTATTTATCTGATTGTACTTCTTCATATGTATTTCCTCGGGTTCGCGATATCCAGTTTACACCGTCGTTTCGGCGGCGCTTCGATGTATATCTTTTTTACATCCCTGCTTTTGATTGGTACGGTAGTTTCCTATACCTTCACGCACTTTGGGTTGTGGGGCGGTCTCTTGGATTGGTTCATCCATAGTTATATGGATATATTCTGGTGGATGGTGCCTTTGGTTGTCGTTTACTTAGTGGCAGCTTATGGATTGCTTCGTAGAGCGACGGCTTAGAATTAAGAATAAGGGGCAGTCACATAAGGCGTTCATCTTTAGGCTGCCTCTGTTTTCACTGTTGCAATACATGGAATTCCTGTTAGATTTCGCTCCGTATCGAAACAAAATAAAGGCTGCTCGCTAGGTTATTAAACCTTTTGAGTCAGCCTCTTATTTTGTTATTTAGTCTCCTGAACGAGATCCGTAAGAGGCGGAATCGAGCTACGTATTCGGGTTACCTGCCTAAGAGCAAACCAGCTTTGGCTTGCCGGCGCTAATCCATAAAGCGCTGGATGGAGATAAGCGCGTTTTTCGCATCTATCTCCAGTCAACCCTAGAAATAAGCGCGTTTTCTGAGCTTATCCGCGAATGCTTCACTGCGTTTTACAGGTTTAAGCGCGGAAACCGCCTTCTCCGCCTTCATATTTCAGCCATAGCCTCATAAAACCAAACCTAAACCCCTTTGGCGCAAGCCCGCATCACCCAAAGAAAAAACGCCACCCAAGCAACATACCTGAATCGGCAAGTGCTGCTAGAGTAGCGCATAGAACATCATTTTAACCTCTTAAACGATTTTGGCTAAGTAGGCATCGAGCTGATCGAACGTTCCGCCGAAGCCTTGTTTCATGGAATCATGCATGCCCTCAAAGAATTTAAGTTCTTCCTCAGTTGCATGGATAGGACCTCCACGCATGATCAGTGTAGTTTTTCCTTCATCCTCAGTAAACGATAGTTTATTCATGATCTCCAGAGGGAAGTATTCGCTAAACGGTGCTCTGATCGTATTCGCCTCTGCATCGGAAAAAGAATTCACGAAGACGAGCTTCTCAGGGGAATTAATTTCATGGTACACAAACTTGCCCCACATTTCAAAGCCTTCAGCCGATTTCATGCTGTAGTGGAAGATGCCGCCTGGGTGTAGATCAAAGGTGTGTACGTTTAATTGAAGCCTGTTGGTCCCCACCAGCGAGCTAAATGTTCAGCCTCAGTCCATGTTTTGAAAACGAGTTCACGTGGTGCATGGAAGGTGCGTGTAAGAACCAACTCGCCTCCTTCTATGGTGGCATTGAAGTTGTTCCCTGCTTTTTCTTGTGTCATGTCGAATCCTCCAAATCAAATTGTTTTTTCTTTTCCTTCTCTAACATTTGCTGCAAATAATCGTCCAAACGATCGAATCTCTCTTCCCACATACTTGTGGTTGCTGAAGCTCAAGCCGATCCGCTATTTCCCCGACGGTAAGAGGGCCGTCACGTAAGAGCTCGACGATGTGCAAGCGGTTTGGTTCAGCGAGAGCACTGAAAGTCTTATTCATAAACAAAATATACTTCGAAAGGAATACTTATATGTGTAACCGATTGAAAAGCAAAAAGACTGCCGCACAGCAGTCTTTTCCTATTTCTCAATTGTTAGTCTAAGCCAAGATTCGTTTTATATTCACTTTATGCTTTCTTATTTCTTTACCCATTTTCTTGCTTATTTTTTGGCGCTCTGTCCACCTGTCTTTTAAAATGAAAAAAATAAATACGAGACGTATATAAATCATAGAATTGGACGAATCTAGTAGCTATAACTCTATTATTTTTTAAGAGGAGGAGATACTATGTTTCGTAAAATTCTTTATGTAACTTTGACGCTTCCTTTGCTGCTTTGTTTGTGGCAGGTGCAGCCAGCCTATTCGTATCCTGAAAGTGAAGATGGGGGGGAATTACCTCCTACGTATAGTATGGCAAGCAGTGCAGGTTCTGTGGAAGCAGCGGCTCAAACCGAGCCAGTTCAGTCTAAGACGCAGTATCAAGTGGACCGAGGAGATACGCTATTCAAAATTGCACGTGATTTTGGCGTTACCGTAGATGACCTTATCAACACTAACAATATTCAAAATCCGAACCAGCTAACCATTGGTCAAAGTCTAACGATTCCGAAAAGTGAATCCGAGATTGGTTTACCAAATGGTCAAAAGAAAATTATCAAAAAAGTGTTGAACACAACCCTTACAGCTTATACGGCGGGCTTTGAATCAACAGGAAAAAAGGCTTCCCATCCCATGTATGGCATCACATTTAGTGGTCTTAAAGCCAAAGAAGGACGCACGATCGCCGTGGATCCGGCTGTAATCCCTTTAGGATCTACGGTGTTCATTGACGGTATTGGCATTCGCAAAGCCGAGGACATTGGTTCAGCTATTCGCGGTTCGAGAATTGATGTATTCATGAATGATCTAAATGACGCTCAAGAATTCGGCGTAAAGAAGAATGTGAAAGTCTATTTGCTAGATAGAGAGAATGTTTAAATCGATAGGCATTTACTAGGTTAAAGGTCAACCGGGACATCCGGTTGGCCTTTTTTTTGTGTGAAACCACACACTTTGTGTATGAATTCCCTCTATTTTGTAGAAAAATGTTGAATTTCATTATTTTATGGAATACCATGGAAATAGATAGTACTTTACAACTAGAAATAATCACTGAAACACACCTAATATCAAGCAATAATGAACAAAGGCAAATCCATCGAAAGGTGGAGACGCAAAGCCACGGGTCTAAGTCATGAGTCACATGTCATGGGATGATAGCCGGGTTACTCTTTAAGGGCTTGTTTTTTTATTGCCAAAAAAGGAAAGGAGAGTCGGGAAATGGCAACATATCTTATGCTGATTAAAGTATTCGACGATGCGGAAAAGGTCATATACAAATTTGGTCCAACAGAAGAAAGTTTGGGTGAAATTGAGTTTGATCTAGTTAATGAAGAATTTCGGCAGCTAGAGAGGATCCCGGGTACTACCAAAGACCATATGTTCATGAAGGCTGCTTCAGCAATTGCAAGATGTTATGCAGAGGGAGACGGTTTTCCAGACAAAACTTTTTTTGCTTCCTAAAAGAGTTGTTTCCATTACCAACTTTCCGTACGATACATCTGACCCGTAGCAAAAGTGCCAAGGATTTTTTTCGATTACAAAATTGCTCTAAATACTGTGTATTTCTTTAGTTGCACGATATATAAAAAGATCATCAACTACCTTGCGGTCTCGCTAGGTAGTTTTTTTATTCCACCACATTACGCTTCAAATACCGGCTCAGTCCACTTCTGCTCAAAATGCCCACGCCTCTGAATCACAATTTTTCCTGAAACCAAGAAAGCTATTCATTGGATAGATAGTAAGTATAGTTAACCATGGTATATGTCGTTTCATATAAGTTAAACCTTCTTTTTCCCATGACAAAAGCGTGAGTTACCAAGCTTGCTAAGTAACGTCTATCGTACAAACACTGTCGCGCTCTGACACAGGTCTTAGATGCGCCCCGACTAAGGTCTAGGAACAAATACCGTCGTTAGTCCGTTTTGGAAAGCTTCGTTTTTACCTAAAATAAAGACATGAACAAGAGCACAGCAAACAACAAAGCAAACAACGAAAGGCGGTGACGAAACGATGAAAAGAAATACAGGCTTAGCCGCTCTGCTAATCGCATTCGGTGCACTGATTCTGTTAAATAAGCTAGGCGTTCACATGGGACCATTTATTGGCTCGGTGATGGGATACTTGATTCCAATAGGAATGGTTGGCCTTGGTTATGTAGGCATACAGAACGGCAGCAAAATCGGTTGGATTATTGCAGGGCTTGGCGCCATCATCCTGATTGGTAAATTAGCTGGTTGGATCATCATTTTACTGGCGATTGGGTTGATATGTTACGGAGTTTCGATGTTGACAAGAAGAACGGTGTAATGCAATGAAACGAATACAGAGAGTGAAAAAGGTGGTATGAGAGATGAGCCTATTTAGGCGAATGAGAGACATTACCGTAGCGACACTGAATGAACATCTGGAGCGATCGGAAGACCCGGTCCGCTTGATTGACCAGTACTTAGCAGCGCAGCGTGAGCAGCTTCAACAGTCCGAGAGACTGTATCAACAATGCGTAAGCCACGCAGCTTCACTCCGGCAGCAATATCTGACGGCGCTGGAAACCAAAGAGAAGCGCGAGCATCAAGCGCTGCTGGCTCTGAAGGCCGGCGAAGAACATATGGCAAGGATCGTGCTTCAAGAGAAACTGCAAGCCGAAGAGAAAAGCGAGCAGTATCATGAGTTGTACGATCAAGCGAAGCAGTCCATCCTTGATTTGGATGAAGAGCTGCAGCAGCTCAAAGCCGATTACAAAGAAGTGGCAGACAAACGCAGCTACTACTTAGCACGAATGGAGTCCGCAAGGTTGCAGCAAAGATTGCATGCTCGCAGCAGTGTGGCGCAGGATGCGACACCACGGATGTTCGGTCGCTTGGAAGAGCGCGTTTCCGATATGGAGTTGCACGCCAGAACGCTCCGCGATGTAAGACGAATGGGGCGCGAAAGCTACTATAGCGGGGGCAACCCGGCTGTAGATGCTGAAATGGAAGCTCTGAGAAACAGACTGCAGCAGGAGGGAGCCAAGTAATCATGAGCAAACTTTACCGCTCACGAAGAGATAAGAAGGTTACTGGTCTATGCGGCGGACTCGCCGAGGCCATGAATGTAGATGCAACGCTATTGCGTTTGTTAGTGGTGATCACCACAATTTTCACCGGAGGAACGGTCATTTTCATCTACTTTGTAGCTGCACTTGTTATTCCAAAGGAACCTGGGTACGATCAGCCTCCATTTGATCCTTATGCTGGCTCATATGGCCGTCACGGCTATAATGGCGGGGCATGGAACAATCATAAACCGCACCCTAACCATGCGCCACAACATACGGGCTATAATGCTCCGTACGACGCTGGAAAGACAAACAATATCGATGAAATGATGAAAGATATTGAAAAGAAAGCTTTGCAAAGAGAAGTAGAAGAACTTAGAGCCAAAGTCGCTCGCTTGGAACAACCAATTGATATTAAAAAAGGAGACGTGTAAACCATGGGAGTATTTACAAGAATGAAAGATATGACAAAAGCATCAATTCACGAGGTATTGGATAAAATTGAGGATCCGATCGTTATGTTGAATCAATATTTGCGGGATATGGAGCAAGAAATCGCGCAAGCTGAAGTTACGGTTGCTAGACAAATTGCGAATGAGCGCAAGCTGAAGCAGCGTTTGGAAGAGTCTGTTCGTCTCGTGGCTGACCGTGAAGCGAAAGCTTCCGCAGCGATCAAAAATGGCCAAGAGGCTATCGCTCGCCAAGCCGTCGAAGAAAAATTGTACCACGAAGATAAAATTGTTGAGTACACAGATCTATATGCGGCTTCCAAAGCACATGCTGATGAGCTGACACAGCAGCTGCACGAAATGAAAGATGAGTTCTACAAACTGCGTAACAAACGCAACGAGCTTGTATCCCGCGCTCAACTGGCTAAAGCCAAAAAACAAATGGCACAAGTATCCTACAACGGTGTCATCGAGAGCGGCAACGCATCCCGCGGCTTCCAACGTATGGAAGAGAAAATTATCCAAATGGAAGTTGAAGCGGAAATCGCTCGCAAGCCTTACGTGCCAGCGGGTTCAGTAGGCAGCTACACACCAGTTGATGTTGCAAAGCAAGCTAAGGTCGATGAGCAGTTGAATCTGCTGAAAGAAAAATTAAACGGTAAAGAAGCCGAGTAATGAACGGTGTTTGATCGAGAAGCCCCTCCTTGTGAGGGGTTTTTTGTGTTTCAAATTCGGTGACTGATTTGATTTATTTCTCCAAGTTTAATGGGGAAGTGAAAATAGGAGGGGTTTGGAGGAAAAGTTGTACAACGTACAATAATTTCGTTGGTTTTTTCTCGCAAAACCATAGATGTTGTATGGTGTACAACAATTTTTCCTTATTTGATCCGATTGAGCTACTTTTGGTTGAAATTGTTGTGTTTTTTGCAACAATTGCCGGAATCACGCGGAATTGTCATCATATTGTTGCATAAAATACAACACTATTTGGAGCAAATGTTTTATTTGATCGTTTACACAAAATCATAAGATTTTTAACTTTTTTGCAGAGATTTATCCACTCTTTTTCCAGCAAATTGCAGATAGAATAAGCACATAAGCATGAATGGTTAAAGCAAAGCACGAATGTTAAAACAAAACACGAGGTGAGGTCATGAGTGAAGCTCTGGTCCGGATGGAAGGAATTGAGAAGCATTTTCCTGGTGTGCACGCCCTCCATCAATGTCGTCTGGAGTTGGCAGCTGGTGAAGTGCACGCGCTTGTTGGCGAGAACGGCGCCGGAAAGTCCACGTTAATGAAAATCGCAACGGGTGTCTATCAGAAAGATGAAGGCAGGATCTTCTTGAAAGGCAAGGAAGTGAACATCCCTAATACGAGAGCGGCTCAGCAGCTTGGCATCTCGATGATTCATCAAGAGCTGAACTTAATGCCGGATCTAACGATTGCCCAAAATATATTCATTGGGCGAGAGCCGAGGAAGGGAATCAAGCTGTTCGTTGATGATCGGAAGCTGAACGATCAGGCACAGCAACTGCTGAACGAAATGAATCTCCAGCTCGATCCGCGCACGAAGGTGTCCGAGCTGACTGTTGCCAAGCAGCAAATGGTGGAAATCGCTAAGGCATTATCATTTCAATCCGAAGTGCTTATCATGGATGAGCCCACGGCGGCACTCACCAATGCGGAAATCGAGGAGCTTTTTCGAATCATTGAACAGCTGCGCGGGCGTGGGGTAGGCATCGTCTATATTTCTCACCGGATGGAAGAATTGAAGCGAATTACCGATCGCATCACCGTCATGCGTGACGGCCGTTATATCGATACTGTACAGACGAAAGATACGACCATCGATCAGATCATTGCGATGATGGTTGGTAGGGAGCTGTATGCCACATCTCAGCAATACACCGTCAACACGTCAGTGACTAAGGTGCTCGAGGTTACGAATCTGAACCGCGGATCCGCCGTGAAAGACGTCTCCTTTCATTTGGCGAAAGGCGAGATTCTTGGCTTCGCGGGTCTTATGGGAGCCGGTCGTACCGAAGTGGCGAGGGCTATTTTCGGCGCTGATACGATTGACTCGGGCGACATACGCATCCACGGACACAAGGTCCAGCTCAAGGCCCCGCATGATGCCGTAAAGCATGGGATCGGTTATTTATCCGAGGATCGAAAGCGCTACGGGCTCATGGTGGATATGGATGTGAAGACGAATATTGCCATAGCCTCTTATCGCAAAGCGAGACGTCTGCTCGGGTGGATGCACGATGGCAAGATTGATCAGTCGGCCTCACATTTTGTGGAAGCGCTTCAAATCAAGACGCCAAGCATTCATCAGCAAGTCAAATTCCTGTCAGGGGGCAATCAACAGAAGGTCGTTATCGGTAAATGGCTGCTGCGGGACTGCGACATTCTCATCTTCGATGAGCCCACGCGAGGGATCGATGTTGGCGCGAAGACAGAGATTTATAAGCTGTTGGATGAGCTCGCCGCACAGGGGAAATCGATCATTATGATTTCGTCCGAGCTGCCCGAAATATTGCGCATGAGCCATCGCATCATGGTCATGTGTGAAGGACGAATTACCGGCGAGCTCCGTCAACAGGACGCCACCCAGGAAGCGATTATGAAATACGCCACGATGCGAATCAGTTAGCGGATGTCTTAGGAGGAATCATAATGTCAACATGGCTTGTACGTAAAAAAATAGTGCCCACGATGTCTGGGCAAACCGGCGCTGCACAGAAGCTGCTGGCATTCGCCAGTTTGATTATGCTGGTTATTATCTTCTCTATATCTTCTAGTAATTTTTTTCAATTCGATAACATCGTAGCCATTATGCTCTCAACAGCCGTTATCGGCGTGCTTGCGCTAGGTTCAACGTTCGTCATTATCACCTCCGGGATTGATCTGGCTGTTGGAACGGTGATGACCTTCTCATCGGTGATGGCGGGAGTCATCATCACAACGTGGCATTTACCGATGCCGCTTGGCATTATCGGGGGCATTGCCACTGGAGCCATTTGCGGTCTCATCAGTGGGCTTCTCGTGGCGAAGATGAAAATTCCGCCATTCATTGCAACACTAGCTATGATGATGGTGACCAAAGGTCTTTCACTCGTCATCTCTGGGACGAAGCCGATCTATTTTAACGATACGACGGCATTTTCGCAGATTTCGATGGGGTCCTTACTTAATTCGATCATCCCCGGCTTCGAAATTCCGAACGCGATTCTCGTCTTCTTCGGAGCTGCTGTCATTGCCAGCATTATTTTATCGAAGACGATCATTGGACGCTATAACTTTGCCCTAGGGAGCAATGAAGAATCCACGAGGCTTTCCGGCGTTAACGTAGACTATTGGAAAATTGTCATCTACTCACTGACTGGCGTGTTCAGCGGTATCGCCGGCATTATGATGGCCTCCCGCCTCAATTCCGCTCAACCCGCGCTTGGCTCTGGTTATGAACTGGAGGCGATCGCTGCTGTTGTCATCGGCGGGACTTCCTTAAGCGGCGGTAAAGGATCCATTCTCGGAACTGTTATTGGCGCCCTCATTATGAGTGTACTCACGAACGGGTTGCGCATCTTATCTGTTAAGCAAGAATGGCAGACAGTGATTGTAGGGGTTGTTGTTGTGTTAGCAGTCTACGCTGATATGATGAGACGTCGCAAAAAATAAAGGTATTTCACTCCAAATCGGAGTCACATACAACAAATTATACGTAAGGGGAGATTAAGATTGCATAAACGGACAAAGAAATTTGCGGTAGCATCATCGCTTTTATTATTAACGACGATCGTACTTGGGGCATGCGGTGCCAAAACAACAGATACGAAAACGGCGGCGACAACGCCTGCGCCAGCAGCATCAACAACTGCGGCTCCTGCGGCGGCCAAATCGGATAAAATTTATATTCCGGTCATCTCAAAAGGCTTCCAGCACCAATTCTGGCAAGCTGTTAAACAGGGGGCTGAGAAAGCCGCCAAAGAATTTAATGTTGAAATAACATTCGAAGGTCCGGAAACGGAGACGCAAGTGGATAAGCAAATTGAAATGCTGCAGGCTGCATTGGGCAAAAAACCGCAAGCCATCGCTTTCGCTGCGCTGGACAGCAAAGCGGCTACGCCGCTGCTGGAGAAGGCTAAAGCAAGCAAAATCCCCGTCATCGGCTTTGACTCTGGTGTGGACAGCGACATTCCGGTGACGACAGCCGCCACCGATAACAAAGCTGCCGCCGCGCTGGCAGCGGACAAAATGGCATCGCTCATCGGCAACGAGGGAGAGATCGCCCTTGTCGTCCACGACCAAACGAGCCGTACGGGTATTGATCGCCGGGATGGCTTCACGAATCGGATCAAAGAGAAATATCCGAATATCAAAATTGTTGATACGCAGTACGGCGGAGGCGATCAACTCAAATCCACAGATTTGGCCAAAGCCATTATCCAAGCTCATCCGAATATTAAAGGCTTCTTCGGTGCGAACGAGGGCTCCGCGATCGGTGTAATCAATGCCGTGACAGAGCTGAAAAAAGACGGCAAAATCATCGTTGTCGGCTACGACTCCGGCAAGCAGCAAATGGATGCGATCCGCAGCGGTAAGATGGCAGGTGCTATTACACAGGATCCGATCGGCATCGGCTACTGGTCAGTGAAAGCAGCCGTCCAAGCGATTAAAGGGGAGACGGTTCCTAAATCGATCGATACAGGCTTCCACTGGTACGACAAAACGAACATTGATGCTGCTGACATCAAGCCGCTGCTCTACGAATAAGAATAAAGAGGCTGCGCCCATTCGGGCCAGCCTCTATTGTCATTTCATGAAACTGCTGTGTACAATACACATAGAGCTTAATTCGATTTCGCCAGAGGTGACCCATAATGTACAAAATCATCATGATTGACGATGAAGATGAAGTCAGAGAAGGCATCAAGCGGAAGACGAATTGGGAGGCCTGCGGCTTCCAACTGGTTGGAGATTTCGATAATGGCCGAGATGCCTATGAGGCGCTGGAGCGTTTGCAGCCGGATGCCGTCATTACAGATATTTGCATGCCGTTCATGGACGGCATGCAACTGACAGAGCTAATTGCCGCGAATTACCGGGATGTTAAAGTGATTATTGTAACCGGTTACGAGGATTTTGAATATGCGAAGCAGGCGATCAAACTCAAGGTCAAAGATTATTTACTGAAGCCGATCAACTCCGCAGAGTTTACCGAATTTCTTCATAAGTTAAGGCTAGAGCTGGATGAGGAGCGCAAACAGCGGGAAGATGTCACCTTTCTCCGACATCAGTTTAACGAGAGCATGCCGCTTCTTCGAGAGCGATTCCTTGAGCGGTTAGTTACATCCTGCATGAGAAAAGATGAAATTGAACGCAAGTTCCAGATGCTTGGACTTATTTTGAGCGGTCCTAGTTTTACGGTACTTGCTCTTGATATTGATGAGTTTCACCGTGAGTTCTATAGTGACCAGGTGGCCGAGGAGGAGCTGTTACGCTTTGCAGCCTATAACATTTTTCATGAAATTATGGAGAAAGAACAAGGCGGCATCGTATTCAGAACGCGTGATGACAAGCTTGTCGCACTGCTCTCTGGCGATTCGGAAAGGATCGAATTGACCTGTCAAACACTTGCCGAACATGTGAGGCACAGCATCGAGAAATATTTGAGCATGACGGTAACGATGGGCATTGGACGCACGTATAGCGATCTGCAAGACCTGCCAAAAGCATTTCAGGAAGCGATTTCTGCGCTGGATTACCGTTTTTTGCTCGGGAAGAACCGGATCATTTCGATTGGGGATATGGAGTTTGGGAGCAGCTTGGACAATCTTAGTTACATCCATATGGAGAAGAAGTTGATTTCTGCCATTAAAATAGGTGAAAAGACGATCGTAACGCTTACGCTGCAGGATTGGATCCATGAATTGAAGAAGGGCACCTGCTCGATGGATAAATGCTACGGCAAACTGAATAAACTGCTCGTCGCCTTAATGAATGTATTGGTGGAGACTGGTTTCGAAGAAACTGCGGTGCTTGGCGATCATTCTTTTATGCAGTTATATGCGAGGAAAACCTTAGATGATGTGCGGCTCTGGTTAGAGGAAATTTGTCTAGCACTCGTGGACCTGCTGGCTGAGAAACGAACCAAAGTGTCTCAAGCTCAGATGGAAGCCGCGGTCGCCTACATTCATACGCATTATGCGGACGAACAGCTCTCGCTTCAGCAGGTTTGCAATCATATTTATATGAGCATGAGCTACTTCAGCGCCTTGTTCAAACCGCATACGGGTGAGACTTTCGTCGAGTACGTGACCCGATACCGTTTGGATAAAGCCAAAGAAATGCTCGCTGCATCGCAGCTCAAAACCTATGAATTGGCCGCTAAGGTTGGCTACAATGATCCGCAATATTTCAGTGTTATTTTCAAAAGACATACAGGCATGACCCCCAAAGAATTCAGAACAGCGCGCAAAGGGTTGCCGAGCCTATGAGAACCTGGCGGCGTCCTATTCAATTCAAAAGCATTCATACGAAGATTGCACTGGCGTTCTCGTGCTTAATTCTTTGCACAACCATCATCCTTAGCTACAGCGCTTATCGCCTCTCTACGGTGGCTGTTACGGATACTTCATTGGAATATACCAAACAGCTTATCGAGCAAGTAAACAAAAATATCCAAACCTACATCGGTAACATGGAAAGTATATCTGCTCTATCGCTGAGCAACGCGGATCTGAAACGATACTTGGCTTTGAAGAACCCGAAAGAGGCAGAAGGAGTGCAGTTGGCGAGTCAGATCAGCAGTTATTTTCATGCGATTGTTGCTTCTCGAAATGATATCGCTTCCATCGTATTTGCGGGCTCCAACGGTGCCATCGTATCGGAACGCATGGATGCTAATTTCAAATCATATGCCGAATTAATTACGCAAGAGTGGTACAGCAAAGCGAATAGAGACAATAGCGATGTGGCTATTTCTCCCTCACACGTTCAGCACCTATATAAGGATGAGTACAAATGGGTCGTATCGATTAGTAAGCAAATGCCAAATCCATTGCCTGGAGCAGCAAGCGGAGTTCTATTGGTCGATCTGAACTATAACGTCATTAATGATTTATGCAACCAAATACAGTTGGGGCAAAGAGGGTACGTCTTCATACTCGACCAAGCAGGCGACCTGATTTATCATCCTCAGCAGCAACTTATCTACTCGGGACTGAAATCAGAGGATATTCCAACTCTTTTGCAGGCGAAGGACAGTACGTTCCATACGCAAGAAAATGAGCAAAGCAAAATCTACACGGTCCGTACAACGAAATTTGGCTGGAAAATTGTTGGGGTTACCTACGCTGGGGATTTGAGCGGAAATAAGAAGGACATGCAGCTGACATCCGCGATGTGGGGCGGCATTTCGTTAATCATTGCTTTAGCGATCTCCATTTTGCTGTCTATCACCCTAACCAAGCCGATTAAACAACTGGAAGTCCATATGAAGCAGGTGGAAAAAGGCAACTTCGACATTCGTGTCGATGTAGAAGGTGCGAATGAGATCAGTAAACTGTCACGTACCTTTAACCTAATGATCAGCAAAATCAAAGAGCTCATGAACCAAACTTTGAAAGATCAGGAAGTCAAACGAATCAGTGAGCTGAAAGCGCTGCAGGCGCAGATTCAGCCCCATTTTCTATACAATACACTGGATTCTATCATTTGGATGGCTGAAATGGGTAAAGTGGATGAAGTGGTTACGATGACTTCGGCCCTGTCCAAACTCCTCCGGTCAAGCATTAGCAAAGGGGAGGAACTCATTCCAATTGCGGTTGAATTGGAGCACATTCAGAACTATTTGACGATTCAAAACATCCGTTATCGGAATAAATTTACGTACGAGATCGAAGTAGAATCGGACATTCAAAGCTATCCAATATTAAAAATTATTTTGCAGCCCTTGGTTGAAAATGCCATATACCACGGAATGAAGCATCTGCCGGAACGCGGTCATATACGCATCACGGGACGCAGGATCGAAGGGGTTATCGAGCTCAAGGTGATGGATAACGGTGTTGGGATGAGCGAGGAGAGATTGAAAACGTTGATGCTCAAAACACGTCAAACCGAGTCAGGCAAAGGCTTCGGCTTGCATAACGTGAATCATCGCATCCAGCTTTATTTCGGGGAGCTGTACGGCTTGCAATTTGAGAGTGAGCTGGAAGAAGGAACGATAGTAACTGTACGTATTCCGGCCATTCCCCCGGCCCATAACGATAGTGAGAATTGAGGTGTGAAGGTGAGAATTAGAGTAAACTACGCAGCGATTGCAGTCATAGTGGTCCTGCTCATGACGACTGCGTATCTATTCGTTTCAAAGGGGATGGAGGCAAAGGACAGGCCGTTAATCCTCATTCCCAAGACGATCGATCCTCATGTGGAATTTTGGCGGGTTTTGAACCAAGGCGTGACTGCGGCGGCCAAAGAGTACAACTCAGAGGTTAAAGTAATAGGTACGCCTTCCGAATCAGACATCGATGAGCAGATCAAGTTGGTGGAAGAAGCGATCACATTGAAGCCGAAAGCCATTATTTTGGCGGCAACGGATTATAACAGGTTGGTGCCTGCTGCTCAAAAAGTAATTGGGGCCGGCATCACGCTAGTTACCGTGGACTCGGGACTCGAGGGCGACATTTCGACCAGTTTGATTGCCACTGACAACTATGCCGCAGGGCGCAAAGCAGTGGAAGCGATGAGACGCTATGTAAAGGAACCCGCTACCTATGCGATCGTCAGTTTTGTCAAAAGGTCCACAACCCAACTGGATAGGGAGAATGGGGTGAGAGACAGTCTGAAGAATGATCCCTCCATCCAGATTTTAGACACGTTATATAGTAATGGTTCTGAAGATAAAGCGTATGAGCAAACGAAACAGCTTCTTGCTGAACATTCGAATATTCGCGGTATTTTCGGGTTGAATGAAGTTTCTACGGTCGGGGCTGCGAGGGCTTTGAAAGAGCTAGATCCTGAGCATAGCATTAAGTTGGTCGGTTTCGACAGCTCGATGAATGAAATTGCTTTCCTGGAAGGAGGGACCCTGCAAGCAACTATTGTGCAAAAACCTTTTAACATGGGATATTTAGCGGTAAAAACAGCACTTCAGGTTCATAATGGGGAAAAAGTTAAAGCATCCATAGATACAGGCTCTGAGGTTATCACGAAAGAAAATATGTATACCAGAGAAAATCAAAAGCTGCTCTTTCCATTCGTTGAGAAATAAAAATGTTTTATTAAGAAGCTCCTCCTTGCGGGGGGCTTTTTCGCGTTATTTAGACGAAGACAACAGCACTTCTACAAATTTCCCGGGAAATATTGGGTTTAATGTCGAAAGCAAAGGAAGCCATAATAAGAACGGATTGTAATGGAGCGACTGTTTGCGATGAAGAAGAGGATTTCTTAGCAAAAAGGGGTGAGCATGAAATGGGAAGCATGATTCGGACTACCGGTGTACTTGTAACGATCTTTTTTAGTGGTTCAAGTTTAATTGGATGCTCGACACCAGAATTACCTATAGGGAAGGCACCGAAATCAGTATCCATTGAGACAGTGCCACTATCACCAACTGGAATAGGAAAGACATCCACAGCTTCCACCGAGACTTACGGAAACGACGAAATTGTTGAATCGCAGCATTTCTACACGGGACCTCCACATGTCCTTTCTTCTGGAAAAATTGCGTATCTCACCTTCGATGACGGTCCCTCTGAGAGTACGAGCAAGATTCTTCATATTTTAAAAAAATTCGGTGTCACCGCTACTTTCTTTGTTATTGGTGCGGATACGAGCGAGGGGCGAGCGCTTTATAAGCAAATTGTCGCTGAAGGCCATGCACTTGGGAATCATACATACACGCATGACTATAATCGTATTTATAAATCACCTGAGGCTTTCATGAAGGATGTGCGCAGGTTGGATCAGCTCTTGGAGGAAACGGTCGGTTATCGTCCAGATATTTTGCGGTTTCCGGGAGGTTCGAATAATCACTTGAGCTGGAAGCCTGGCGGCAGAGGCATTATGAGGAAAGTAGCTAGCGAGGTGAAAAAGGAGGGTTACCAGTATTTCGACTGGAACGTGAGTTCAACCGATGCGGCTGCTCCTGTGCAAGCCAGGGAAATGATTATCGATTCTGTGCTTAGCGCAAGCCGCGGCAAGAAGAGCATAATTGTCCTTATGCACGACAACACCTACAAAACGACAACCTTAGAAGCGCTGCCTATCGTGATCAAAAAGCTGCAAGCG
This sequence comes from Paenibacillus alginolyticus DSM 5050 = NBRC 15375, assembly GCF_000422905.1. Classification (GTDB taxonomy): domain Bacteria; phylum Bacillota; class Bacilli; order Paenibacillales; family NBRC-103111; genus Paenibacillus_E; species Paenibacillus_E alginolyticus. The sequence goes on along the minus strand of NZ_AUGY01000017.1, from coordinate 85,170 downwards.
GCCGGCTTTCATTTTGAAAAATTAAAGAAATCTTCCTTCACGTTTCAATTTTTGGAACCTTAACAGTTGCAGATGCCCCTTACTTTGACTACGATAAAGAGAGTCGAAAGAGAGAGGCTGGCGTTATCTATGCCTGATGTGTTACAGATTGGACCGTTTCAATTGCAAGGACAATTACTGGCGCTGCTGTTGGCGTGTGCTTTGGGACTATGGCTAATCCGGAGGGTCACGCAGCGTTTGCTGCAGATCACCCAAATCGTGATTGCCAAGCCTATTGAGGATCTTATTTTTAACAGTGCCATTATCGTTTTGTTGACCTGGAAACTAGGGGCCATTGTGACGCAGCCATCCCTATTATGGAACAATCCATTGAAGCTGCTAATGGTATCTGGCTCCGGCACGGAGATTGCCTTAGGTGTGCTTATTGCTTGTATCTATATGTACTACCAAATTCGTAAAAATCGAACGCCACTCTTCCTTGTACTGGATGTTATCGCAATTGGAATAGCGGCTGCTGTATTCCTATTCTGCGCACTGATTCCCGCATATGGACTGCCTACAACGGTACCTTGGGGCATTGGGGTCGATGGTACGGTATCTCGTTTTCATCCTTATCACGCTTATATTTCGCTGCTTCTTGTGCCACTGCTTATTTGGCAGCATGTTATAGAACCTCGCAAGAAGACGCTTGGGCAAGGCATACTGCTCAAATATTCGCTAATGTATGGGGGCGCGGCAGGAATGCTGGCCAGCTTCTTTACCACTGCTAAACCGACACTGCTGTACCTTAGCGTAGCGCAGCTGGTGTTTCTATTCATGCTCATCCTTGGAATGCTTCTCCCCGTTTTGACACATAATACTAGCAGAAAGGAGCTGAGTGCAATGAGTCAAAACGATTCGAAGACGCAAATCCAGCAAGAACAGCAAAACCAAGAGCGCGAGAAGGCCGCAACACCAGCTGGGAAAGAGGGCTTTGTTGATAAGAAACTGGACGGTCCCAACCGACCTTCCACATGACGCAAGACAAGAATAAGATGGCCAAATCCGCTCAGGAGCAGAGCAATCAGAACCAAAGCGATCTGGATCCGTTCGAGATTGAATTTCTCCCTCAGTTTGAGCAGGGGCGCGGTCCGCGAGAAGCTTTTGTGAATGAGCATGGCGTCGTTATTGGTGATCACGAGTATGAATCGGACAATTCCCCGCTAGAGCAGTGGACGGCTGAGACCGACCCTGAGGTCATGGCTGGAGATGAATGGGTTCATCCTTTTAAGGATGTTGGGTTCCAAAGTGCCGAGAATCGGGAATATTTTGAAAAAGGCATCTTACCGCAAAGCGGTATTTTCACGCATCCGGATAAGGATGTTTCCTATGAGCCTGGACAGGCTTCAAGCAAGAAGAAGGAAGATGAAGCGGAAGCGTAAAAGCTTTCGCTTTATTTCTATTTAGGACATTAGACTTTGCTTTCACGGCTATCGGATGTATAATATAAGTTGTAACGATTACGTTTTGAGAGTAACTAATAAATCCTAAGGGGTGGCACATATGGCAATGTCTTTTGATTCTTACATGAAAGATATGGTTAAACCGATGAGAGAAGATTTGACTCGTCTGGGTATTACTGAGCTTCTTACACCAGAGCAAGTAGAAGAAGCGATTGAAAAATCGAAGGATGGCACGATGCTGCTTGTCGTCAATTCCGTTTGTGGTTGCGCAGCCGGCCAATGCCGTCCAGGTGTAGCCAAAGCACTTCAAAACGATACACTGCCAACGTACACATACACGGTGTTCGCTGGACAAGAGAAGGATGCAACAGCGAAAGCGCGTGAATTCTTAGCGCCATACCCGCCATCATCCCCTTCCATCGCATTATTCAAGAATGGTGAACTTGCACACTTCATTCAACGTCACCAAATCGAAGACCGCTCCGCGGATATGATTGCTGGCGACTTAATTAGTGCCTTCAATGAATTCTGCAAATAATAAATAGCATTAATGATATTTGGAAAGGCCCGCCTTGCAGCAATTGCAAGTGGGTCTTTTTGTTTTTGGACCCATGTCCGTCGGATTGACCTTTGAAATTTCAAGATTGAAAGTCTATACTAAATCTTAAAGAACGAATGGTTTCATACTATAGAAAAGGTGGAGAGATGCATGAGTTTGCAAACGGAAATTATCGCGAAGCTCGGCGTTAAGCCGGAGATTGATGTGGATGAAGAAATCCGCAAACGTGTGGACTTTCTGAAAAACTATGTATTGGGTGCGAAGGCAAACGGCCTGCTGATTGCTATCAGCGGCGGTATCGACAGTGCAGTGGCTGCGGGATTATGCAAGAAAGCGACGGACGAGCTAACGGCTGAGAAGGGCAAAGAGTATAAAACCGTCGGCGTGTTTCAGCCTTACGGTCAGCAAGTGGATATCGAAGATAGCTACGCAGTGGCAAAAGCCTTCGATTTGAAATATCAAATCGAGAACAATATTGAAGAAGCCGTCGACGAAATCGCCATTGAAGTCGAGTATGGTCTCAAGCATATCGGCGTCCATCAGCATGTAAGCCGCGGCGGCAAAGGCAACATCAAAGCGCGGACACGCATGGTTATGCAGTATGCACTTGCATTCGAACTGGGCCTGATCGTTGTAGGGACAGACCATGCATCGGAAGCAATCACGGGCTTCTTCACCAAATATGGCGACGGTGCGGTAGACATTACGCCGCTGAGCACGCTGAACAAGCGTCAAGTGCGTTCACTTGCTTCGAAGCTTGGCGTACCGCAAAGCGTGCTGGATAAAGCTCCGACAGCCGGACTATGGGACGGCCAGACGGACGAGAATGAGCTGGGAATTACATACGGAGATAACAGTGACTACCTCGAGGGCAAGCAAATTGATCCCGCTGTGCAGGAGAAGCTGGAGAAGCAATATTTGAAAACGGAGCATAAGCGGATTCCGATTCCGGGTGTGTAGGGCTTCATATAAAACAACCCCCGACCAGATGAGGTCGGGGGTTGTTTTCGTGATCGATCCTATGGCATCGATTGGCCGCGGGAGCTTGTATAGAGGGTGTACCATTCTTCGCGAGTCAGGGATTCGGATATTCTCACAGCGTCTTTGCAAGCGACAATGCGTTCTGCAGAAGACGTACCGATAACCGGTTGAATGCGGGCAGGGTGCTTCATAAGCCATCCGAGCACGATGGATTCTGGTTTAGTTTCATATTTGTCGGCTAGTTGTTGTACGAGAGCCGTTGTTTGTCTCACGGTTTCAGGCGCATCATCGAGACTGCTGCCGGAGAACTTTCCATTGGCAAGAGGGCCCCAAGCCTGGATTTGAATGTCTAGCATTTGGCAATGCTCCATGATGCCGTCAGCGAAATTGGTGTCCAAGCCTGCCTTTTGGTTGACTGAAATGCCTTGATCCAACCAGTCTAAACGTGCCAGGCTCATTTCCAGTTGGTTCACAACGAGCGGTTCTGGCAATGAATTTTGAATGAAACGAATTTGTGCGGAAGACATGTTGGATACACCGAAATGACGCACTTTTCCAGCTGATCTCAATTGATTAAAAGCTTCAGAAATCTCTTCAGGTTCCATAAGCGGATCTGGACGATGCAGCAAGAGAATATCCAGATGTTCCACGCCAAGACGCTGCAGAATTCCATCAACCGAGCTTATGATATGGCTTTTGGAGAAGTCAAAGCGAGTTGGAAGTACGCCGTCACCAGGGCGAATGCCGCATTTGGATTGTAGAATGATTTGGTCGCGCAGATCGGGTCTTTTTTTGAGGATTTCTCCGAAAATAGACTCGGATTTGCCTTTTTTATAAATATCAGCATGATCGAACATCGTAATACCAATCGACAATGCAGCTTCTACAGCTTTTTCAGCGATGATGAAATCTTCCTTTGTATAAGGAGTCGTATTCCATTCCCCGCCAATTCCCATACATCCATAGACGACTCGGCTATTTGATATTCCACGTTTCTCAAGTGGCATGATTCTCATTATGTTTGGCCTCCCAGCTTTTAGTCTATACCCAGTATAACCCTAGTCGCGGCTCGGCATAAGAGCTGAAAATAGTGTAACTTACTTACCTTGAAGTAAGCGTTGGAGAATGAAGAGCAGGGGGGAGAACTGCTTGACCGACATCTCTCTTCAACATAGGCGCTTCCCCCATTCATGAGAATGAACAGGGATTGACTAGGGTCAAGTATGGACAGTCCCCTCTCCCCCTTGACCGCAAGCAAGGAATCATGTAAATTGTACGCACAACGTTGCAAGAAAAGTGGGGCTCAGGAGTCTATGATTATTGGGGTCGGAACGGATTTAGTTGAAATTGCACGGCTTCGCAAAATGTTAGAGGGTTCTACGGGCGAAAGGTTTCTTGAGCGTATTCTAACGCCTCAGGAGAGGGAATTGGCGCAGAGACGGCGTGGCCGTCTTGCTGAGTTTGCTTCAGGCCGTTTTGCGGCTAAGGAGGCCATTGTTAAGGCGATTGGCTGCGGCATTGGCAAGCAAATCGGTTTTCAAGACGTCGAGGTGCTGCCGGATGAACTTGGCAAACCGGTATGCCTTGTGAACGAGGCAGCGCTGCTGCGGGCAGGCTTAATAGGCAGCCACCGCATCCATATTAGCATTACACATACGGAATCGATGGCTGCCGCCTATGCTATCGTCGAGAAGCTCTAAGTCGGCGACTACTTCTTCGAATTGAGCCAGTCGGATAGAAGTGCGATTTCCTCTTCGGAAATCGTGGTTTTATAGACAGGCATGCCGCCTCCGCCATTCTTGATCTTATTGGCGATTTGCTCGCTGCTCAGTCTGCTGCCGACCTTTTGCAAATTCGTCTTCGGGCCGACTTTGCCAGCAAGATCTACACCGTGGCAGCTGATGCACTTGTTCGTTGTGAAGAGCTCCTGCGCTTTCACGAACGCAGGGTTGCTCTCGGCTGCCGCGGTTGCTGCCGGTGTCTTCGTGGCGGCGCTGCCGCCCGAAGTACCACCGCCGCACGCGGCGAGCGCCAGAACCATCGGCGCGATGACGAGCGCGTAGGTCAGATATTTATTCAGGCTTGCGCGAGTGCAAGCCTTTTTGTTTTGTTCCATAGCGAGCTTCCTCCTATGCTGGGGTTAATTCTTGCGCTTGTCTCACTATGCTACCAGTTGGCTAGCACCAAACTTTGGCAGAGGGAGATAGACTAGGCATGCGGTAGATTTCCAAAAAGATGCAAAAAGTGCATCTAATAATCATTTTTTTTCTGATCTGAAGAGTTATCATGCATTTTGTGCATCAAATTCCCACATTATAGCTGGAAATGGAGGCTATCCGCCATATTAGATGCACTTTTTGCACGTTCTCTTCTGAAACGGGAGGTGTAAGCCTGAATTTGATGCGCTTTTTACATCATTTCTGCTTTTATCTCATTCCAATTACCGTCCCCAAACACGCAGCATATACCCGCTTAGAATAAGGCTGATGCCGCCCATTCCTTCAAGCACAACACCGGAGTAACCTAAGTACCACACGCCCATCAGCGCAGACAAGGCGAACAGCCACAAGCCAAGGTAAACAAGAGGTCTGCCTAGCAGAAGTCCGACCTGTACGAAACCGATGGCGAGAATGAACGCTCGCAGCACGGGTGCGAAAAGCGGACTAACAGCGCCAATGGCTTCGAGCAGAGCAACGGCTGCAACGAGCATCGCTCCAGGCAGCACTAGTAGCGCTGGATGTCCCCAGCCACTGCGTTCACTTGACCTTGCTCCTGCCTGTGCAAGAGAGCCAGCTGATCTTTCCCGTGCGCCTTCACCTGATTCGGCCCTAAACTCCTTACGCAGGCTCCATATCTGAATCAAGCTTGCCACAACCGCTGTGATAAATGCCGCCTGCTTCAACCAATCCAAGTCGCGCCAATAGATCGCAACATCAACAAGCGCGCTGAATATCCATTCCGCACCCCAAATGAACAGAAGCGGGATTAATGCGTTAGCTTGACCGATCCATGCTTTTCTTTTATCCTCCATGTTCTGCCGCTTTTGATTCTCCAAGTTCTGCTGATTCGTATTTGCCAAATCCTTTTGTTTTGAGTTTTGCATACATTCACCTCTAGTTTTATGTTCCACACTTCTCGTATAATGGAAACATGTCCATTCATTCATTATAACTGGAACGTGTCCCATAGAGAAGGAGAGCTCATGTACAGCGAAGAACAGAAGGTTTATTTTTCCAAAAATCTATTGGATTGGTACCAAACCCATAAACGAGATTTACCATGGCGAAGAAGCAAAAACCCTTATTATATATGGATTTCCGAAGTCATGCTGCAGCAAACGCGGGTGGATACGGTGATTCCGTATTTCCATCGCTTCGTCGATCAATTTCCAACGGTTGAGGCATTGGCTACGGCGCCAGAGGAGAACGTGCTCAAAGCTTGGGAAGGGCTCGGATATTACTCGCGCGCAAGAAACCTACAATCAGCAGTAAGAGAAGTTCACGAGCGTTATGACGGTATCGTCCCCCAAAACAAAGAGGAGATTTCCTCGCTCAAAGGCGTCGGCCCCTACACATCAGGAGCGATCCTCAGCATCGCCTATAATAAACCTGAACCTGCCGTGGACGGCAATGTTATGCGAGTCCTGTCGCGCTATTTTCTAATCGAAGAAGATATTATGAAGCCCGCAACACGGACCAAAATGGAGAAGCTGGCACGCGAACTCATCTTAGAAGGTACGGCAAGTGACTTCAATCAAGCCTTGATGGAGCTTGGGGCTATGGTATGTACGCCTCGTTCACCGCACTGTTTGACATGCCCTGTTATGGCACATTGCTCCGCACGTGAAGCTGGTATGGAAGAGGCCCTGCCTATCAAAAAGAAAGCCAAACCTCCGCGCCCAGAACTGCGTGCAGTGGCTTTAATAGAAGGTACGGGTGAGAACGAAGGGAAATGGTTGATCAGGCAGCGTCCGCAAGAGGGGTTGCTCGCTCGTATGTGGGAGCTGCCGCATGTGGCCTGGAAGTCTGAGGGGTGGCATTCGGATGAGGATAATAGGAGCGAGCTCCGTCAAGCCCTTATGGATCAGGAGCAAATCGGTATTGAGCCTGACGAGTGGTTCATGGATACAGAACATATTTTCAGCCATATCGTTTGGAAAATGAAAGTATACCGCGCCAAGCTAAGCAACGCTAATCGCCCTAGTACTGGGGGAGAATGGATCCCTTTTCATTATCGCTGGGTAGGCCCGGACGAACTTGATCAATACGCTTTTCCGAACGTTTTTATACGGATTATGAGAGAGTGGCAGGAGAGAAACGAGGAGTAACTCTTCTGTTTTTCTCTTTTTATATAGACCTTTATCGAATTTCGCCCTTAATGGCATCCACGTTTCTTAATGTGATTAACTTTTTATCAATTTGTATGAATTCGTCATCGAGGAGCTCTTGCAACACCTTGGTTACGGACTCTCGCACAGTGCCAACCATATTAGCTAGCTGTTGATGTGTTAGTTTTACATTAATCAGAAGACCCTCCGGTGTAGGTACACCATGCTGCTCGGATAGACGGATAATGGTCTTTAAGATTCGAGAGCGAACCCCTAAGAACGTAAGGTCGTAGATTTGATCATTGGCCCGACGCAGTCGTCCCATCGTTGTTTCTAGCAGCTTTAAGCATAGCTTAGGGCTCTTCTCCATGAACTGAGCGAATACCGTACGTTTAAGGACATAAAGTGTGCAAGTTTCCAGCGTTTCGGCGGTTGCTGATCGAGTATGGCCACTGCCTATCAAGGACATTTCTCCGAAAAAATCCCCATCACGAAACAAAGCAAGAATAATTTCCTTGGCTTCATCCAAGCGATATATTTTCACGACACCTGATTTAATAAGAAATAATTCTTCACCTTCATCACCCTCGAGAAAAAGAATTCCGCCCTTTTTTGCTTTTTTTTCTGTGAATAAAGGGGCGATTGCCTGTAAATCTTCTTCTGAAAGCTCTTGAAATAAGGGGACATTTTGGAGTAAAGATACAATTGTTTTCACCAGGCATTCCTCTCATTTCGGCCAAATTAAGAGACCAGCTGTTCACCAATTTCTACAATCTTGAATTTATCTGTAATTCAGGGAATAAAGAAGCCTAGAGGAGATATCGCGACGTTGCCTACGGAACAGCTTGACCATGTCTATATCGTACAGCTTTCCGGTGTTTGCGTAAAGAACTTCCAGCGTGTGATGTCCGGAAAGGTCTATTGAATGAGGGATTCAAAAAGTATCATCCATAGCGGTATTTGAAAAAAGTCTGTTCTATTTATAAAACTTGCATTAATATGATAAGAACTAAAAAAAGATGGGGGTGCCAATATGTATGGAATAGTTAATTATGAGGTGTTTTTGCTTACAGGAATTCTCCTGAATCTTATTCCTGGTGCAGACACCATGTATGTGATGGGAAGAAGTATTTCCCAGGGGAGAAATGCGGGTATTTACTCGGTTTATGGAATTATAAGTGGTTCTTTAATCCATACCCTATTAGTTGCTTTTGGTCTATCGATCATACTTACGAAGTCACTTCTCCTATTCAATATCATAAAAATAGTTGGAGTCATCTATTTGGTTTATCTTGGAATCAAAATGTTGCTTGATAAAACAAATGTCAACTTTAGTGCTGCTTCCGAGTCTAATAAACAAAATATAAGCAAAATATACACACAAGGGCTTTTAACCAGTCTAACGAACCCAAAAGTTTCTTTATTTTTCATTGCCTTTCTCCCGCAATTTATTGATAAAAAGGCTTCAGGGCCTATCCCATTTATTATTCTGGGGCTTACGTTTACGTTCACTGGATTGCTATGGTGTCTCTTTATTGCCTATTTCTCTTCGTACATAACCAAAAAAGTAAGAGGAAGCGCGAAGATCGGCACGGTTTTAAACAAAATAACGGGCATTATCTTTATTGGAATGGGATTAAAGCTGCTTCAAACCAAGGCGCCTCAATAATCGTCACTTGTTGTATAGGGAATTTTGATTTTCTGAAAGCGCGGTTTTCGCGCTTATTTGTTGCTTGGCAGCCTCACGTTTACATAAACCATTGGATTTTATCCAATGTCTTTCCCATTCAGGCTTAACATTGACATCTACCATTGGATTATTTCCAATCGAACTGCCCCTGAAAGTTAATATTCATGGAAAATTTTAGATTCTGTTGGGTTTTCTCCAATGAAAGTCGGATAGCCAAAGGTTGATTAGGAGTTTTATTGGATTTACTCCAATGGAATTCAGATACCTCAGAGCTTGTGAGATCCAGTTTGCGCTACGAACTCAATAACTCATGAATGTTTTGCCACACTAATGCGAATAGTGTCCGTATTAAAAAAAAGCGACCCCGCGGGGTCGCTTTCGCTATGCACAGTTATTACTTCGCAGCGTCGTAACGTTTGCCAACTTCGTTCCAGTTCACAACGTTCCAGAAAGCCGCGATGTAGTCAGGGCGTTTGTTTTGGTAGTTCAGGTAGTAAGCATGCTCCCAAACGTCAAGACCAAGGACTGGCGTTTCGCCTTCCATGATCGGGCTGTCTTGGTTAGGCAAGCTGTATACTTTCAATTTGCCAGCTTTGTCAACAGCTAGGAAAGCCCAGCCAGAGCCAAAACGTGTTGTAGCTGCTGCAGCGAAGTCTGCTTTGAATTTGTCAAAGCCGCCAAGCTCGCTCTCGATAGCTGCTGCTAAAGCGCCAGTAGGTGCTCCGCCAGCTTCTGGTCCGATTGTTTCCCAGAACAGGGAGTGGTTTGCGTGTCCGCCACCATTGTTACGAACGGCTGTACGGATATCTTCAGGAAGGCTGTTCAGGTCAGCGATCAGGTCGTTTAAGGATTTGTCATGCAGAGCAGGGTGTTTGTCCAGAGCTGCATTCAGGTTGGTAACATAGGCGTTATGGTGACGATCGTGGTGAATTTCCATTGTTTTTGCATCGATGTGTGGCTCAAGTGCGTTGTTCGCGTACGGAAGAGCTGGTAATTGATGTGCCATTGTATAAATACCTCCTAAAATTATGTAGTTTCAACTTCATTATGAAGGAATTTCGATAATAAAGCAACATGTATGTTTACTAAGTCAGACACCTCGGCGCTCAATTTCTTGGATGATTTGACTGTGAATATGGGTTCCTTGTTCATTGAGCCAAGGAGATAAATCGCTCATGGCACTGTGATTGTACCGAAGTTCGATCTCCGTCCATTCGCTAGGTTTTATGGAGCTCAGTACCTGAAAATCACGTATTTTTCGTGGGTATGAATCACCGATCTCTTCATTGTTTGACATGAATTCACCTCCCGTTCTTTGCACATCCTTCTATAAAATCCGACGTTATCACGATTTTTATACATGAGGTAATATCTTTTAAACCAAATAAAAGTTAAATTTTGAAAAAATTTGGTGAAAACGCTTGCATTTAAGCGCTTTCAAGAGGAAATACGAAAAAAACAAAGTTTTTTGTGAATTTTAACACATTTTTAGCAGGATTCCGGACTTTTTTGTCGTATTTACTACTTTACCAGAAAATTGATCCTAACAATCTAATGTGGAATTGGGAGAGAACCGTATGCACGTTCGTTCATTTCAGCTTGGTGATACCTCTTCGGTGAAGACACTTCTGCAGGATGTTTTATCGGAAACCTGCTATGAGGAAACGATTGAAGCATTTGCACGTCAGCTATCATGGGATACAGAGCTTGTTTTAATCGCTCAAGAAGAAGAGGAAGTTGTAGGCCTGATTATCGGTACGATTGATAACAACAATGGCTACTACTATCGGATCGCAGTTGCAACAGAGTATCAACGTAAAGGTATCGGTAAAGCTTTGATCGAAGCAATGAAGCAAAGGTTCCTTCAACGGAACGTGAAGAAGATTATGGTGACGGTTGATGTCCACAATGAAATGGTGCTGCCTGTGTACGAGTCTGTTGGTTACAGCACATCGGACTTTTCCCGTACCGCACATCGTCTTAGCATTGTGAAGAAAGTCAGTGTTTAACTGATCGTTCGGATGTCCATGAAATGAATAGATTTGGAACGAGGGAAGCATATCTGTGCCGCCATTGCAATTGGGGGTCAGATATGCTTTTCTATATAATATGGGAACTTTTCGGCAGCAATGAATAGAGGAGCTTTGGACATGGATAACTTCGCGCCGTATGTGATAAAAAGCTTCAAACATGATGGACATCTTCACCGGATGTGGCTAACGAATTGGCGAGTACCGCAGCACATCCTGCATGCCGATCATCAGCAGCAAGAAATGATGGTGTTTATTAACAGTCAGACCAAGATCCAGGAAGCGGACGGCAAGGAATGGGTTAGCCGAATTCCAGGGGTATCTTTTTTTATTCCCAAAAAGTGGTTTAATATTGTTGCACTCATAGAAGAAACAGGTGTTAGATACTACTGCAATGTCGCATCTCCACTGTATGTGACACAGCAAGTACTGACTTATATTGACTACGACCTTGATGTTATTCGGATGCCGGATCGTTCCGTGCATATCGTAGATCAAGATGAATATGAACGCCATAAACTGAATTATCATTATTCTTCGCTTGTGGAGACGAAGGTGAAGGACGGTCTTGCAGCTTTGCTTGCGCTGGTGAACGCTGACAAGCCGCCGTTTCAAGATGATATGGTCATGTATTATTACGAGCAGTGGGAAAAGTATAAGAACGGAGGAGCATAAATGAGCTTCTTTGTAGGACGCAGTGAATCGAATAAAACAGCTTCTCAGCCTAAGAACTATCATGAGGCTAAAAGCCTAACCCATGAGCTATGGGATTGGACGAAATCCATTCTTGTAGCTCTTCTTGTCGTTATTCTCGTACACCAATTCGGATTCAATCTTTCCACGGTACGAGGTCACTCGATGCAGCCGACCTTGCAAGAGGGGGAGTGGTTGTTCGTGAACAAAGCAATTACATACCTGAAGGCGCCAAAACGCGGAGAGATTGTCATTCTCAAAGAGTCTGAGGAGTTTGTCACGGTGCAGCATCCTTTCTTGGTTAAAAGGATTGTCGCGATTGCCGGCGACGAGGTGCAGGGCCGAGCCGGATATTTGTATATCAACGGCGACAAGATGGAGGAGCCGTATACGGACTCGCTCATCGAGGACGGAGACTTTGGACCGACACGCGTCGGGCAAGGCCACGTCTTCGTGATGGGCGATAACCGCCATGCGGCGGCAAGTGGCGACAGCCGCAGGTTCGGGGCTGTCCCGATCGGCCAGATCCAAGGACGGGCCGAGTATGTGCTGTGGCCATTCGCGATGGCCGCAAAGCTTTAAACTTAATTGACGCGAAAGAAGAGAGAGGTGAGAGGGTTGGCGGTTTCCATAGCAGCAGGAACAGATGCGGATTGGCGCAGGCTACAACAAGAGATCGTGGAAGCCGCGCCGTCCCTCGGTATTGATAAAATCGGCTTCACATCAGCGGAGCCGTTCACAGAACTGAAAGAGATCCTTCTCCGCCATAGGGAGAAGGGGTTTGAATCCGGCTTCGAGGAGCCGGATATCGAGAAGCGGGTACATCCAAGCTTAAGCTTCGACGCGCCGCAGTCGATCATTTCCATCGCTGTTGCGTACCCGTCGAAACTGCCGAACCCTCCCCGATCCGAGCCTGGGGCGTATCGGGGGATTATTTCGCGCTCCTCGTGGGGGAGCGACTACCACGACGTGCTTCGCGATCGGCTCGCGAAGCTGGAGGCTTTCATCACGCAGCGCGTGCCTGACGCGAGACTGCAAAGCATGGTCGACACAGGCGCACTCGTCGACCGCGCCGTAGCCGAGCGGGCAGGGATCGGCTGGACCGGCAAAAACTGCGCCGTCATCACCCCCGAGTGGGGATCGTGGGTTTATTTGGGCGAAATGATCACGAATATACCGTTTACATCCGATACATCTATTATGGATCAGTGCGGGGACTGCACGATTTGTATCGATGCTTGTCCCACGGGAGCGCTGGTGGGACCAGGACAGCTGAACTCAAGCCGCTGCATTTCCTTCATCACGCAGACCAAAGGCTATGTCGATGACGAGTTTAAGCTCAAAATCGGCAACCGTCTCTATGGCTGCGATACCTGCCAGATCGTCTGCCCGAAGAACAAGGGGATGAACTGGACGCATCATCCAGAGCTCGAGCCTGACCCCGAGAAGGTCAAGCCTTTATTAATCCCCTTGCTGACGATGTCGAACAAGGATTTCAAAGAACAGTACGGGCGCATTGCAGCGTCCTGGAGGGGCAAGAAGCCGATCCAGCGCAATGCCATTATCGCGCTCGGGAATTTCAAGGACAAGACAGCTGTGCCTGTCCTAAGAGAGCTGCTGCTGGCCGATCCGCGCCCTGAGATCAGGGCTACGGCTGCGTGGGCACTAGGGCGGATTGGCGGCGAAGATGCAGCTGCCGCTCTTGATAAAGCCCGAGCAGCCGAGCAGGAACCCGCAGTTATGCTGGATATCGAGAAGGCGCTCGACATAATTAGCCATTTTACAGCTGATATGGGGGAGAAAGAGCAGATATGACACAGAAACAGACACAAGCTGCGACCGTCCTTTCCTATGCGGAGGTTGCCTCTCCAATAGGTCCGCTTGTTCTTATATCGACCTTACAGGGACTCTGCAAGGTCGATTTCGGCACCTATGAACAGAACCGAGAGAATCTTCAGCAATGGGCTGACCGCTGGTTTGGCAGGCATGAGCTGCAAGAGAATGCCTCCCAGCTCGAACCGATTGTGCAGCAGTTGGAGCAGTATTTTAGAAGAGAACGTGTAAGCTTTGAGGGTGAACTGGATTTGCATGGAACTGATTTCCAGAAACAAGTATGGACAGCACTGCTTTCTATTCCATATGGAGAGACAGCTTCCTATAAACATATTGCAGAAGCCATAGGCTCACCGAAAGCCGTCAGAGCGGTTGGTGGAGCTAACAATAAAAACCCAATTCCCGTCATTATCCCTTGTCATCGCATCATTGGAGCTAGCGGCGACCTTGTTGGCTATGGCGGAGGTCTTCCCATTAAAGTGCGCTTGCTCGATTTGGAACGAGGCCTGAATACGGTAATAACTAATAAATAAAACGTGGAGTGAATCCTATGAAATATGTGCATTTGGATTCCGTTGAGCCGGGTCAAATTTTGGGCCGAACGATATTTGCCAGCAATGGAGCAATTTTGCTTTCAGAAGATGTGCATTTAACGGTGTTTATGATTAACACGCTTAACCGAATCGGAGTCACAATGATTTATATCAAAGACCCGAACCTAGAGGATGTAGAAATCCCTGAAATCCTTTCGGATGAAACCAAACGTATCGTTATGCAGCAAATGGGCCAAACGTTCGCGGCTATCCAGTCTGGTAAGGAATTTAACTCGCGTGCTATGAGTATTTCGATTAATACACTGCTCGATGAGATCATGAAAAATCGTGATGTACTCGTGCAGTTGACGGATATTCGTACGCAAGATAACGAGATGTATGTCCATGCAACGAATGTCTGTATGATGGCCGTGCTCATTGGGATCAATATGGGGTTCAATGGAACCCAATTGAAGGAGCTCGCTATTGGTGCGCTTCTGCATGATGTGGGTAAGGTGGAGCTTGTTTGCGATGATGAATCGCCCGACATGAAGAGGCATCATACTTGGCGCGGCTTCGAGCTACTGAAGAACAAGCGTGAATTCAGCCTGCTCATCGCCCATGTAGCCTTCCAGCATCATGAAATGCTTAACGGCCAAGGGGTTCCGAGAGGACTTATGAGTGAAGAGATTCATATTTATGCGAAAATTACGGCCGTCGCGAATATGTACGATAATCTGCTCTTTGATGTCTCCTTAGGGCGCCGCATGCTGCCGCATGAGGCTTGCGAGCATATGATGGCGTTAGCGGAGACCAAGCTTGATCGCGATGTCTTGATCCAGTTTCTGAAAATCGTCTCGATCTATCCGACGGGAGCTTCCGTTCGTTTGTCCAATCGGGAGACGGGCGTCGTGGTCGGGCAGCATAGAGGATTGCCAAGCCGTCCGATTGTGCGAATCGTGAAGCAAAATGGGATGGATAAAGAACTGGATATCAAAGAAATGGATCTAGCCAAGCATACGACCATTTTCATCGAACAAGTTCTGTAATTAGGGTTAGTCATTTGTAAAAAGATGAGCAGAAATGATATGATAGGGCAAGCAATTGATACCAATTTGTATATGCAGGGGGCATAAATGATGTGGAGTTATCTGATTCCAATTCTCACGTTAATTGTTGGCTTGGTAGGTGGGTTCTTTATCGGCGTATTCTATTTAAAAAGACAGCTGGAATCCATGCAGAACAATCCGGAAATGCTGCAAAAAATGGCCAAACAAATGGGCTACAACATGAATAAGCAGCAGCTAAACAAAGCACAACAAATGATGAAAAACCAAAAGTGGAAATAATACGTAGGGTTCGAATAACCCTTCAAAAAGGGCTTTGCTGTTTAACCGTACGAACGGTGGCAGCACGAGCCCTTCCTACTATATAATTATAGGGATCTAATATAGGGATCTTTGAGTGTAGCTCAAAGTCTTTCCTAATGTGAGTGTAGCTCAAAGTAGGACATACCAGTACTATTCAGAGGTGGCTCAAGCGATGGCTAGCAACAAAGACCGCATCATGGAAGCAGCCATGGATTTATTTCACGATCATGGTTTTCAAGGAACGGGTCTGGAAGATATATTGACGATCAGCGGAGTATGCAAGAGCAATTTTTATTACCATTTTAAAAGTAAAGAAGAGTTAGGTTTGAAAGTTATTGAGCGCAAGGTGCAGGAGATGCGGCATTCAGTGATGGAGCCTAGCTTGGGTAATGCGCAATTATCGCCGAAGCAGCGGGTGCTGGCATTGTTTGAATACATGCTTGCGTTTTGTGAGGAGCATGAATGCCGCAGAGGCTGCTTCTTCGGTAATCTGGCCTTGGAGCTGAGTGATAGTTCTGAGGAGCTGCGTAAGCCGTTAAGCCGCTTTTTCAGTGAGCTTACGGCTGAGGTGGAATCCTGTTTGCAGGAAGGTAAGAGACAAGGCGAGCTGCTGCTGCAGGGGTTAACCCCAGTGGAGCTGGCGACTCCGATCGTATCCCTTCTACAGGGTGGTGTGCTGCTTACCAAAACGCACAAAGACAGCAGAGCGCTGCGCGACAGTATCAAGGTTTTGACCGTTTGTATAGGGTAGAGGATAAGAAAGAGGAGTGATAGAAAGATGGCGTCCATTGACTACAAAAATACAAGAGTTGCTGAGAATCGGGAGCTGATTGAACAGCATGTCCGCGAGATTTTACGGCTGATTGGCGAAGATGTAGATCGGGAAGGTTTGTTAGATACACCTGCTCGCGTAACCCGTATGTATGAAGAAATATTTTCGGGCTATGAGGCGAATCCGCGCGATGTGATGGGTGTAACTTTTGATGAACAGCACGAAGAGCTGGTGATTATTAAGGATATTATCTATTACAGTCAATGCGAGCATCATATGGCACCCTTTTTTGGGAAAGTGCATGTAGGGTACTTACCTAGCGGAAAAGTGGCTGGACTTAGCAAATTTGCTCGTCTGGTTGATGTGGTCACTCGTAAGCTGCAGGTGCAGGAGCGGATTACTTCAGAAATCGCCGACATTCTCGATGATGTGCTGAAGCCGCACGGCGTCATGGTAGTCGTAGAGGGAGAACACATGTGTATGTGCTCCAGAGGCGTGAAGAAATACGGAAGTCAAACGATTACCTCAGCCGTTCGCGGTTCATTCCGCACGGACTCTACACTTCGTACCGAATTTCTGTCTTTGTTAAAATAAGTAGATATACAAGGGATGTGCATGGAGACAATAGTCTTGTGCAGCATCCCTTTTTTTGTTCAGGAAGAGCGTCATGACTTGTTGCGAGGTAGACGATATAGTATTATTTTACCACATAAGAAAGTTTGAGATTCTCGGACCTCGAGAGAGGTTATCTGACATAATACAAGATCCCCAAGGGACTATTGTACATGCAGTAGCATAAACTGATAGGAAAGCAAGATGAGGTAAACGGAGGGGCTTATTGAACTTGAAAAAAAAGATTAAGAGCGATACCGGGCGTCCGGCAAGAGCACTAGAGGAGGCAAGCTTATGAACAACATACGTAAATATCGGCCAGGTGAGGCCGGTTCCTCTAAATTGAGTGAAGAACGGGATGAATTTGAGCGTGATTATGCGAGGTTAATCCAATCTCCGACCTTTCGTCGGCTGCAGGGCAAATCGCAGGTGTTTGGCGCAGGATCAGGTGATTACTATCGAACACGTCTGACCCATTCGCTCGAAGTTGCCCAAATCGCCAGAGAAGTGGCGAAGCGTTTAGAACGGACGAACCCTTTTTTGAGTAAAAGAGAGCATCCTGGCTTGATCATTGATCCTACCGTCGTCGAGTGTGCATCGATCGCTCACGACTTCGGTCACCCGCCTTTTGGGCATAAAGGGGAAGAGGTTCTGAATCATATTCTGATGAGGGATCATGGCTTGAAATATGAAGGCAATGCCCAAAATTTCCGTATCCTGATGTTTCTCGAAAAAAGAGCAGGAAGTGAAAGCGGTCTGGACCTTACAGCCGCGGTGCTTCTTGGCATTAATAAGTATCCATTTTTAATCGAGGAAGAAGGCCGGCTTAAGGGTGTCTACGCTTCGGAATGGGAGATCATTCAAGATCTGCGCTCGCAATGGAATATGCCGGAGGGCTGTTCGACGTTGGAAGCACAAATGATGGATTTATGCGACGATATCGCGTACTCTACCCATGATATTGAAGATGGTATCCGTGCAGGCAAAATTCAAATGAACGCAACCTTTTTTGAGGATCAAAGACTGATTCGCCATGTGGTCATGGAAATATTGAATGATCCCAACAAGCACAAATTCGGCTGGGAGCAA
The DNA here is from genome assembly GCF_000422905.1 of Paenibacillus alginolyticus DSM 5050 = NBRC 15375. Classification (GTDB taxonomy): domain Bacteria; phylum Bacillota; class Bacilli; order Paenibacillales; family NBRC-103111; genus Paenibacillus_E; species Paenibacillus_E alginolyticus. Next base: position 67,239 of record NZ_AUGY01000017.1, on the reverse strand, counting down.
GTCAATATCGAGCAAATGGTCAGGCAAGTTCTGTCGGACTACCTGGAGCAGTGGGAGCAAATTTTCGCAGAGTGCAACGGGGAAGAGTCGCGTACGCGCAGAGAGATGAAAGCCCGCTGGGTGAGCTCTTTCGCGAGTAGTCTGGACATTATAGATGACCCTGACCGAGGCTGGAAAAAGGTTGCGCTTGTGAAAGACGGAGCTGAGGATATGAATCTGCTGCGCACGATGGAAATTCTCAAGAAGCTTGCGTGGGTCACGCTGATCAAGGACTTCCGCGTGCTGCGCCTGCAAAAACGCAGCGAGATCATCGTCGAGCGCCTGTGGGACAGCTTCATCGACAAGGACAAGGGGCAGTGGATCATGCCTCCCGACTGGATAGATAGCTACGAACGCCGTAATGCCACTTGGAGCTGGCCGCGTTTCGTCGCGGATTACATTTCCGGTATGACTGACGCCTACGCGGAGAAAGTCTACGCCGAATTGTTCGCTAGCAAATCCGGCTCGATTTATGAGATGGATTAGTTGGGTGTTAAGATCCAGACCCCAAGCGGCTGATTGGACCAGCATAATACCGTCTGTGAAAAGCAGCAAAGTGTTGCTGAGAAGTCCGAAAAGGACTTCTTGGAGGCAAAAGGATAGCTTGTTTGACCACAAATTAATGCTGAGAGAGCCGAAATGGACTTCTATCGCCCGAAAAGTAGCAAAGTGTTGCTGAGAAGTCCGAAAAGGACTTCTCAGAGCCGGAAGGATGCTTGTTGAACACAAATGAATGCTGAGAGCGCCGAAATGGACTTCTCATCGCCGGAAAAGTAGCAAAGTGTTGCTGAGAAGTCCGAAAAGGACTTCTTGGAGGCAAAAGGATAGCTTGTTTGACCACAAATTAATGCTGAGAGAGCCGAAATGGACTTCTATCGCCCGAAAAGTAGCAAAGTGTTGCTGAGAAGTCCGAAAAGGACTTCTTGGAGGCAAAAGGATGCTTGTTGACCACAAATGAATGCTGAGAGAGCCGAAAAGGACTTCTCATCGCCCGAAAAGTAGCAAAGTGTTGCTGAGAAGTCCGAAAAGGACTTCTTGGAGGCAAAAGGATGCTTGTTGACCACAAAAGAATGCTGAGAGAGCCGAAAAGGACTTCTCATCGCTAGAAAAGTAGCAATGTGGGGCTGAGAAGTCCGAAAAGGACTTCTTGGAGCCAGGAGTCCAGAAACACGCTAGTATAGGCAAAAAAATATCGACCCGCGAGGGGCCGATTTTATAGGGAGGAGGGAATACCTAGGTTAACTTGCATAGGAGTAGTTGAGATACTGTTAAGGAAATTCATCGTTCGGCGCATATACGTTTTGGGCTCTGCTCGGTACAGCAGCTCATGCTGCGCATTTGGGATAATCCAGAGCTTGGATTCGGAGTCCTTTTGCTGCTTGAACATATCTTCTACCATGCCATAGGGTGCTTTGTAATCTTCCGTACCATGGATGAAGAAAATCGGCATCGGATAAGCTGTTGAGGTTACTTTGTTGTAAGGGACTTCTTGCAAGCTAACCCCATTGAGCAAAGGGAAGAATAAGCGTACAAGCGGTAGAGATGGGAATTTCGGCACGTTAACGACTTGCTTCATATTATGATAGAGTGTGTCTGGATTGAGCAAAAAAGTGCTGTCCAGAATCATCCCCGAAATATCGTTGCCACTTTGAAGAGCAGTCTGTAGTGCTGTTCCTGCTCCCATAGAGAAGCCCCAGATATAGATAGGACCGCTGGAAATCTGCTTGATATAATGGATGGCGCCAAGCAGTTCTTGCGATTCCTGGATGCCGCCAGTCATGATTCGCTTACTGTTAGGGTGCACATAGCCATAATCGAACATGAGTACATTGTAGCTTTGCAAATGAAGTTCGCGGGCTAAGCTGTAAATGGGAACCCAAAGTTCTTCGCGATTGCCGCCGTAACCATGGGAGAAGATAACCGTTTTATCGGAATTACCAGGTATGAACCAACCGTCTAGGTTTGATGTGCCATTCAGACTAGGGAAAGTCACATTGTTGTAAGAAAGACCCACGGCCTTCATCGGATCCGAATGAAGCGGGTCAATATGCGGCCGAGCCAGTGTCCAAGCAATATAGGCGTGAAAACCAAGAAGTAAAGAAGTGCATAGGATTAGAAATGAAATGAGGATGGTGAAAACCAGCCTTTTTTTGCGCAAAAGCGGTCGGGTGACCACTTGCTCTAGTGTGGGTTGTAGTGAACCAGTTCCAGGGGTTAGAGATGTTGTTGACATCGTAGTACCCTCCCTCAAATAAAATAGTGTGATTATGCTTATGCGGGTTAGAGGTTAAAGGGAGAATGAATTATTTAAATATTCAGATAAGTATTCCATTAACTTAATAGTATTCTGAATGCGCTTTCAAGTCAATGAGATTGCGCTAATTGTAAGCCCTTTGTAATCGTTCTGTAACAAATGAGAAAACAGATTTATAGGGATCTTAGTTCAAGACCAAAGTCCCTCCTTTACGGGTTAAAAGAGATTCGCTATACTGAATATAACTGAGTTTCATATAGTGAAACTTTTTCACGCGGATGAAAGTGGTGAAAACAATGGAAGATGGCAAGCTGACCGTGCGCGCCGTTGAGCGCGCTTTAGATATTATGCTTTGTTTCACCGGTGCGTCGGAATTGACGCTGACCGAAATAGCAAGTCGTGCCCAGCTTCACAAAAGCACGGTACACCGTCTTCTAGCTTCCCTAGAAGGCAAAGGATTCATCATGCGCGATGGCTCGACGGATAAATACAGACTCGGTTACCGGCTATGGGAGTTGTCCGCTAACCTCTCCAAAGAGGGGGACCCCGGCGTCATTCTGCTGCCGGAAATGGAACGGCTGCGCGATCAGCTCGGCGAGACGATCTCGCTGTACGTGCAGGACGGCCTTGAGCGCGTACGCGTCCAAGCCGTCCAGAGCAACCATGCCATTCGCCGCGTTGCCCCTGTCGGGGCGCGAATGCCTTTGTACGTCGGCGCCTCGAGCAAGGTGCTCGTCGCCTTCGCTGAGCCAGCGCTGCAGGAGCAGCTTCTAGCCTCGGCCGATTGGCCGACCGGGCTAGATACGCTTGCGTTCCTGCAGCAGCTCAGCGACACCCGACGCGCCGGCTTCGCCACGAGCGTCGAAGAGCGCGAACCCGGTGCGGCGGCTGTGTCCGCACCGGTTCTCGACCGCGGCGGCCGGCTTGTGGCCGCCCTCGCGGTCTCGGGTCCAGCGAACCGGCTCACGCTGGAGCTGATGCAAGAGCAGGCGCCGCTCATTGTGGAGGCGGCGCGGCGTATGGGAACGATGCTGCGCTAGACGCATCGTTCTTTTGTGCGGCTTCGTGCTGGCGCGAAGCCGCAGCCCTACTCGTCATCCGTCGTCAGGATGACGGATGCTTTGCTTCTAGGAGGTCATACTAGAAGAGGGAAAGGGAGTGGCAAGTGATGAATAAGACAGCCTCGATGCTGGCGATCTGGATCAGTCTTGCCAGTAATATCGTGCTGACCGCCATCAAAATCATCGTCGGCCTCAATTTCAAAAGCCAAGTGCTAATCGCCGACGGCATCCATAACGCGGGAGATGTCATTGCAACCGCAACCGCTTATAGCTCGATGCGCGTTTCCTCCAAACCAGCGGATGTGGACCATCCTTACGGGCATGGCAAAGCCGAGGTGCTCGGAGCCTTCATTGTCGCTATCATCTTAGGTGGAGCAGCCATTTATATGGGCTACCACTCTATTCATGCGTTATTTGAGCCAGCAGGAGAGGCGCATATAATTGCATTTATCGCGGCAATCATCTCGCTAGTTTGGAAGCAAATTCTTTATGTTTACACCAAACGTATCGGCCAAAAGGTTAACAGCAAAGGATTAATAGCCACTGCTTATGATCATTTGGCCGACGTATATGCTTCGATTGCTGCTTCGGTCGGTATAGGTTTGGCTTTAATCGGCGATCACTACGGCTATAGCATACTGGCTTTTGGCGACCCCGTGGCTGGTATCATTGTTTCTTTTTTAGTGCTGAAATTGGCATACGAAATGGGCAGCGAATCTTTCGACATTCTCATGGAGCGCAGTGTAAGCACGACATACATTGAACAATACGCGGCATTGATCCGATCTGTACCAGAGGTCAAACGAATCGACCGCCTGCGTGCCCGTGAGCACGGTCATTACATATTAGTTGACGCCAGACTTGGTGTATCAGGCAAATTAACCATCCAAGAAGGTCATGACATTAGCCGCCGTATTAAGCAAAAAATCAAAGAAGCGCATAGTGATGTGGATGAGGTGCTGGTTCATTTGAATCCTTGGTATGAGGAGTCTACTACATCAGGCGGGGATTGATCTTAATTCTTAATCTTCCTGAGCTGCCAATTCGCATATCTATGTAAAACACCTCTACGCGAGGTCGCTCACCATGTGGCGGCTTCGGTAGAGGTGTTTGTTTTTCTTCTATCTTTGTATTACCTAGCAAAAATATGATGCCCAATCCGCACAGTCTGCGGTCTTGACCAGATCCATTTGCTTGTCGCTGTATCTGGATTAAAATAATACAGGGCACCCTTGGTAGGGTCCCAGCCGCGAACAGCATCCTGTGCTGCCATGTAGGCCGTGGAATCCGGCTTAAGCCAGTATTGTCCGTCACTAACGGCTGTAAAAGCCCCCGGTTCAAATATAATGCCTTGGATGGAATTCGGGAACTGACTCGATTGTAGACGATTCATGACAACGGCCCCAACAGCCACTTGTCCTTCATAGGATTCACCGCGAGCCTCGCTGTAAATCACCTTCGCTAACATATCCAATTCAGCTTGATTCACTGAATAGTTGCGTAAAGCCTCCCAAGTTTTCGCTCCAATCATGCCGTCAACGGTTAGACCATAATTATATTGAAAATTGCGAACAGCAGCGGCCGTAATCGGACCATAATTGCCATCCACAGGTTGCTGATAGTAGCCTAAAGTCCCGAGTCGGAACTGAGCGTCCCAGACATCACCGTTTTGACTGCCTTGCTTCAAAGTAGTAGCAGCAGAAGCCGGTTGGCTCCATTCGCTTACGGTAAAACCTAATCCCATTGAAGCTAGCAGCACGACAAGGACGAGTTTTTTAATCAACTTCATGTTCATCTCCCCTTTCGTTCTATCAGTATAGGTGCCAAGGAGGGGAGGCTCAACCCGCAGTTATTGGTAATACAGCCCAAACCCTTGGCGCCGTAAGGGAATTTAGGTTGTGAAAATGGCTTAATTATTGCTGATTTGGCTTCTATTAAAAATAAAAAGCCCGAGATCGCCATATATGGCAATCCCGGACTTTTGCTGTGTTATGCGTTTTTTGTGTGTATTGCTGTATTAGTTTTTCTCAGAAATGATTTGACGAAGAACGGTTTGCAGGATACCGCCATTACGGTAGTAATCTACGTCAACCATGCTATCTAAACGCACTAGTACATTGAACTCGAAAGTCGTACCATCTTCACGAGTAGCCGTTACTTTTACAGTGGACCCTGGTTGTACGTCGTTGCTCAAACCTGTGATATCGAATGTTTCGCGACCCGTGATACCTAGTGTTTTCCAACCATTTCCTTCCGTGAATTGAAGTGGAAGAACGCCCATACCAACAAGGTTACTGCGGTGAATACGCTCGAAGCTTTCCGCGATAACGGCTTTGACGCCAAGTAGGAATGTACCTTTTGCCGCCCAGTCACGGGAGCTTCCAGTTCCGTACTCTTTACCCGCGATAACTACGAGGTTTTGGCCTTCAGCTTGATACTTCATGGAAGCATCGTAGATGGATTCAACTTCGCCAGTAGGCAGGTAAGTTGTTACGCCGCCTTCTGTTCCTGGTGCCACTTGGTTACGAATGCGGATGTTCGCGAACGTTCCGCGCATCATCACTTCGTGGTTACCACGACGGGAACCGTAGGAGTTGAAGTCTTCTTTTTTCACACCATGGTTGATCAGGTACTGACCTCCAGGGCTGTCAACTTTGATGTTTCCGGCAGGGGAGATATGATCCGTAGTAACGGAATCGCCCATAAGTGCCAATGTTTTCGCGTTGCGAATATCAGCGATATCATCAAGAACCGTGCCCAAATCTGTGAAGAACGGAGGCTCTTGAATGTATGTGGAGTTCTTGTCGAACTCGTACAGATCGCCTTCTGGAATCGCGATTTGGTTGAAACGCTCGTTCGCACGGAATACGTTGCTGTATTTATCACGGAACATGTCAGCGCTCATTGCTACGCCAAGAGCTTCTTGAATCTCTTGGTTTGTAGGCCAAATGTCTTTGAGGTAAACAGGTTGGTTGTTTTGGTCATAGCCGATTGGATCGTTAGCCAAATCAATGTTCACTGTTCCTGCAAGTGCATAGGCAACAACAAGCGGAGGTGATCCCAGGTAGTTTGCTTTTACTTGAGCATGTACGCGGCCTTCGAAGTTACGGTTACCGGAAATAACGGCAGCCACAGTCATATCGTTGTCGATGATAGCTTTGCTTACTTCTTCTGGAAGCGGACCGGAGTTACCGATACAAGTTGCGCAACCGTAGCCTGCAACGTGGAAGCCTAGTGCTTCTAGTGGCTCAAGCAAGCCTGCTTTAATCAAGTACTCGGTAACAACCAAGGAACCTGGTGTCAGTGAGCTCTTAACGAAAGCTGGTTTTCTCAAACCGCGAGCTACGGCTTTTTTCGCTACAAGTCCGGCTCCTAGCATAACGCTCGGGTTCGATGTGTTTGTACAGGAAGTGATTGCCGCGATGACAACGGAGCCTGTGCCCATTTTGACCGTTTGGCCATTTGGATAAACAACATCAACGACTTCTTCGATTTTCTCATCGGTAAGGCCATAGCCGCCTTTTTCGATAGGAGTACGGATGATGGAGTTGAAAGACTCCTTCATGTTCGTAAGCTCAACACGGTCTTGCGGACGTTTAGGACCAGCTAAGCTTGGTACTACTGCGCCAAGATCAAGTTCAATGACATCTGTGAACTGTGGATCTGGTGTGCTGTCTGTACGGAACATACCTTGAGCTTTGTAGTAAGCTTCAACAAGCGCGATTTGATCAGCGTCACGACCTGTACTTCTTAGGTAGTTCAATGTTTCGTTGTCGACTGGGAAGAATCCGATTGTTGCGCCATACTCAGGAGCCATATTCGCTACTGTTGCACGGTCAGCCAAGGAAATGTTGCTCAGACCAGGACCGAAGAACTCAACGAATTTACCAACAACGCCTTTTTTACGCAAAATTTGTGTAACCGTCAGAGCCAAGTCAGTTGCTGTGGCGCCTTCTGCCAGGTGACCTGTCAATTTGAAACCAACAACGTCCGGAGCTACGAAGTAAAGCGGTTGTCCAAGCATACCAGCCTCAGCTTCAATACCGCCTACGCCCCAACCTACAACACCAAGTCCGTTGATCATTGTCGTGTGGGAATCTGTACCTACGAGGGAATCTGGGTAAACAACCGTTTCTCCATCAATCGTTTTGGTAGCTGCTACGGAAGCTAGGTACTCCAAGTTAACTTGGTGAACGATACCTGTTGAAGGTGGAACAGCACGGAAGTTATCGAACGCCGTTTGTGCCCAACGTAGGAAACGGTAACGCTCTTCGTTTCTTTCGAACTCTAAGTTAATGTTGTAGTCCAGTGCATCCGGGGATCCGAAAGCATCGACCATAACAGAGTGGTCAATAACAAGGTCTACAGGAACGAGCGGGTTGATCCGTTTTGGATCTCCGCCTTCACGAGCCATCGTCGCACGCATTGCCGCAAGGTCAACAACGACGGGGACGCCTGTGAAATCCTGAAGAACGATACGGGCAGGAATGAAAGGGATTTCTTTGTTTTCATCGCGGCCTTCAGCCCAACCAGCGATTTGTTTCACGTGTTCACTTGTAATGGCACGACCGTCGAATTGACGAATAGCCGCCTCGAGCAAAACGCGAATGGAGACAGGCAGATTGCTAACGGTTCCGTGGCCTTGATTTTCAAAATCAGGAAGACTGTAATACTGGAACGATTTCGTTCCCACAGTTAACTGCTTACGCACAGAAAAAGAGTCCTTATTGGACATGGGTAATTCCTCCTCAATAATATTAATCATCCATTGGTTTCATCTAATGAAACTCAATTTCATTAATCCCTCTACATCAAGTATAGCGTTTCGCTGTGTATGAGTAAAGATTAATTTCAATCATTTTTACCGTCAAAATGTCATATATTGAATCAATTCAAAGCAATTCGGGCTCGTCCTAAGGAGGATACCAAGATGTCCTGGAAAACAGCGCTCTATAACTACGTTCACGCTAAGAACCAGGCAGAGATCGAAGGCTCTGCTGCACCTTTGGAAGCTTATGTCTCAGACAGCGCTTATGTACGGAAACAGGATGTCAAGGTACGAAGGCTCCTGGACAGTTACCGCGACCGTGATGCTAAATTGCTGCGTGGAGAAACGAAGCTTCGTCTTACTGGTGTCAAAGAATCGCCTCAAATGATTATAGCGGATATCCAATTACATCGATTTCTAAACTATCGAATTGGAACCATCGAACATCTTGAAGAACGTATTGAACCTGAACGTGTGTTCATTGATATTGCGGCAAACCGTTGGCAGGTCCGATATACAGAATCGCTCCATGGAGAAAAGTCGCTTCCAAGCAAGCGGCGCGGCGTCTTTTTGCCTGATCCTGAAGGTTTTGAGGATGGGCTCCGAAGAGCGCCCTCACTTCCTTATATCAATTATAGTATACTCAACAGTGCTGCTCAGGAATCAGCTCCTCGCAAAATCATTTATAATCGTGCCAAAGTGGTCCAATATGCAGAAACTTGGTGGCAAACTCCGAATCCGAAATATGAGGAATTTGAAGTTGACTGTACGAATTTTGTATCGCAATGCCTCTTTGCAGGCGGGGCTCCAATGGACTATACTGGGAAAAGGGATTCGGGCTGGTGGTATGCTGGGAAAAAAGGCAATCAAGAGCTTTGGAGCTTTAGTTGGGCTGTTGCCAATAGCCTGCAAAAATTCCTCTCCCATAGCCGCAGAGGTCTGCAAGGTCATGTGGTAGATGATCCTAGTGAGCTTCAACCTGGTGATACAATTAGCTACGACTGGGATGGCGATGGCCGCTATCAGCACAATACGATTGTGATAGGCAAAGATGCCAACGGGATGCCGCTGGTCAATGCGCATACATATAATAGCCGTAATCGCTATTGGGCTTATCAGGATTCACCTGCCTGGACAGAGAGGACGAAGTACGTTTTCGTTCGGGTCGCTGATCAAATGTAATAGGAGAGAGAACGCAAATACTATACGGAGGTACGTAATGAGCCGCAAAATACGAATTGGACTAATTTATGGGGGGAAATCCGGAGAGCATGACGTGTCCTTGCAAACAGCATTGGCGGTTATGAAAGCTGTGGATTTCAATAAATATGAGATCACACCGTTTTATATATCCAAAAAAGGCGAATGGCGAAGCGGTGCACCCCTATTAGGTCCGGCTGAATCCAAAGAAGTATTGACTTTTAGCAGTGGAGAAACGGCTGCAGCCCCACCTGCTTCCAATGCTTTGGCACCTATATTCGGGGCAATTCAGACAAAAGGCGATGTGGCCATAGCAGCGAATACAGCTGCAACAATGGACAGCGGCTTAGATGTTATTTTCCCGCTTTTGCATGGCACATTCGGTGAAGATGGGACCATTCAAGGATTGCTTGAAATGGCGAACATTCCATACGTAGGAGCGGGTGTGCTAGCATCAGCTGTCGGGATGGATAAAGTCATGATGAAGAAGATCTTCGCACAAGAAGGGCTTCCTCAGTGTGTTTTCCGCCATTTCACTCGTACCGAGTGGGAAAAGAACCGTGCGTATCACCTGGTCGAGCTGGAAACAGCTATCGGATATCCGTGCTTCGTGAAGCCGGCTAATCTAGGCTCCAGTGTCGGTATTTCCAAAGCAAGAAATCAAGAAGAATTAATTAAAGCGGTCAATTTCGCTTTCCAATATGATCGTAAAGTCATTATTGAAGAGAATATCGATGCCCGCGAGATCGAAGTAGCGGTTTTGGGCAATGATGAACCTATTGCTTCTGTTGCTGGTGAAATCGTGTCCTCGAACGAATTTTACGATTACAAAGCGAAATATATGGATGGCAAATCAGCGATGGTTATTCCTGCAGACATCCCCGCCGAAACGGCCGAACAGATCAGACAGTTGGCGATTCAAGCATTCTTGGCAGTGGACGGCAGCGGCTTATCGCGTGTTGATTTTTTCTTAGGCAAAATCGATCAGAAAATCTACATCAATGAAATCAATACGATGCCGGGCTTTACACCATTCAGCATGTACCCGCTGCTATGGCAAGAAACCGGTAAACCCTACACAGAGCTGCTGGACGATCTTATTCGTCTGGCTATCGAACGGCATACAGCGAAGCAGAGTATCCAATATTCTTTTGATGTGGAGTAGATGCAAATGGGATTTCAAACGGAGTTCAATTCGGTCTGCAAGTTTAAATCAGCACAGGAGCTCTACGAGCTTCTAGAGTACGGCCGCGGCAAAATGGTGAAGAGCGGCTTCCGCGTCTTCCCGACCGGTCAGAAGGTCATTGCTTACACACCTGAGAATCAGGCGATTGCCATTGTGCGAATTGTTGCTTCCATCGCGGAAATCAATTTCCAAGGCGATGAAGTCACGCAAGTGGAGATGGAGCTCATTCGCCGTTTGACGGAAGAAGAGTCACGGATTCAGACCTCACTTGCTTTTGAGATGTTTTTTGGCGAGCAAGCATAGCCGCATAGCATAAAGTAGAAGACATCGTCCGATATGGACGGTGTCTTTTTGTTCAATTGGGAATTTTACGGCTATATGAATGATAGAATTAAACATTTGTCAAACTCGTGACATTACAAATCTTTACATTTTGGTGTCGAAATTTAGCATTATTTTGCAATTTAACTCAAAATTATGGTCACTTTTATTGCAATTTCGAGCATTTTGTACTAATATTCGGGATGCTTGCAGGAAACCTTACCCATCTATGGGATGATTACGTTTATTAAATTAGCAAATTGTCCCACTACGTTTCCTAATTTTCATAAAGGAGTGTTTTGTCATGTCATTACATAGAAGAACAATGAGATTAACAATTGGTAAAAAGTTAATGGGGGCATTTTTGATTATCGTTATCTTAATGGGAATTTCAAGTAGTATTTCTCATTATTACCTTAAACAAGTAGATGATTCATATACAGAATTAGTTGGAAGACGATCGACAATCTTAGCCAATGCTCAAACCATGCAATTAGAAGCTGCGAAGCAATCTAGTAGATTACGTGGGTATCTCTTAACCAAAGATCCGGAATATAAGAATAATTTGCAAACATCCTATGGCAGCCTATCTAAGCTAGTCAGTGAAACAATGACGTTGGCTTATAGAGAGGAAGATAAAGATAAACTAAGAAAATTGGACGAGCTCAATGTACAATTCAAACAAAAGTATGATCAATTACTACAGATGGTCCAAAATGGCCAGAATTCGACTCAAGTATTGGATTTTTACAATAATGAAGTGTTGGCTGCGGGAAGGCAATTAGAACCAGCAGCAGATGAAATAGCTAGCGGACAGCGGAAATTAATGGATGAAGCTAGCGTTAGCAATACGGAGATGGTTAATTCTGCTATTAGGACTGTTTCGATACTAAGCATCTTGGCATGTGTATTAGCGATTTTGATTGGGTATTTCAGCTCCCGTATGATATCTAGGCCTATTGTCGTTATGGAAAAATTCGCTGAGAAGATAGCATCAGGGGATATATCTATAGATAACATTCAGGTTAAAAATAAGGATGAAATCGGTACTTTAGCAAAGTCCTTTAATCAAATGAAGGAAAATCTTCATGATTTAGTCAGACAGATTAGTATAAGCGCTGAGCATGTCGCTGCTTCCTCGGAGGAGTTAACAGCTAGTGCAGAACAAACGAGTCGGGCTTCCGAAAGCATTACCACTACCATTCAGGGGGTCGTCGTTAGCGCAGAAAGACAATCTTATAGTGTAGAAGAAAGCGTACGAGCGATGAATGAAATGTCCGCGGGCGTACAACAAATCGCCGCAAACACACAAGTAGCTTCTTCAGTGTCTATGCAAGCCGCGGAAAAAACGTTGGAAGGAAACAAGGCCATTCAATCGGCAGAAGAGCAAATGGAATCGATTCATATTTCATTTAATCAGCTTGCAGGCGAAGTAAAAGAAATGGGCGAGCTTTCAGGAGAAATTGGACAGATTATCGACGTGATCGTAAGTATTGCTTCTCAAACCAATTTACTTGCTCTAAACGCAGCGATTGAAGCTGCAAGAGCCGGTGAGCAGGGCCGCGGATTTGCAGTAGTTGCGGGAGAAGTTCGTAAGTTAGCAGAACAATCAACGCAATCGGCTGAGCAAATTACACAGTTAATTACACATATCCGGAACGGTATCGAAAAGACGATTCAATCGATGGAGAACGGAACTAGGGAAATTAATGAAGGTATTCGTGTGGTCCATACTGCCGGGGGAACTTTCGAAGAGATTAAGGGATTTGTAGAGCATGTAGCCACCCAGGTCCAAGAGGTTTCCGCAGCTTCGCAACAAATGTCCGCCAGTGCTGAACAGATCGTTCATTCTTTTGAAGAAATTTCCGAGGGATCGCAAAGAGTGACCTTTCAATCTCAAAACGTAGCGAGTGCCACGGAGGAACAATTGGCTTCCATGGAGGAGATTTCCTCATCTGCCGCTTCTCTGTCTCAAATGGCCGAGGAACTACAAACGGTAATCGGTAAGTTTAAAGTTTAATTGAGGTGCAGCATGATAAATCCCATGAACAAGGTTGAGATAAATAATTGGCTAGTACGGAAGACAACTGCTTATACTGTATGCTTCTTCATCGTTCTGTTTGCCGTAGTATTGATTGACGAGATTTACCCCAGAGAAAATTTAACAAGCATGTATCTTGTTCCCTTAGTCGTTGCAGGCTTTGCATTCTGGAAACACCTATCTGTACAAATTATTGTAGCTGGTGTTCTGACATGGGTTAATAAGTTTTATTCTCCATACGGCCATTTACTAAGTATACATGTGGTTGTATCTCAGTGGCTAACCTTCACATTAGCCATATTGTCCGTATCCACTTCAATTAGGTTTTATATTAGAGATAAAGAGAATACGCTGAATCTAACATTTGCACTAGCAAAATCGTTGGATTCCAGAGATGCGCACACAGCATTTCATTCAGAGAATGTAGCCAAGTACGCTTTTTTAATAGCCAAAGAAATGAAGCTATCCAACCGCGTATGCGATCATATTTACTTAGGGGGTCTCCTGCACGATATCGGGAAAATAGGGGTGCCGGAATCTACGTTATCGAAGCCAACGTCTCTAACCGAAGATGAATATAATGCAATTAAACAACACGCTATCATTGGTTATAACATGGTTAAGCATATTCCCTCGTTCAAAAAGAACGGTATTTTGGATATGATTCTATACCATCATGAAAGGTATGATGGTACCGGTTATCCTGAAAGGTTAAAGGGTGAGCGAATTCCCCGATTAGCCCGAATCTTATCTGTTGCTGATTCATTTGATGCGATGACTTCAACACGAGTCTATAGAAACAAGTTGGATGTGGCGTATGCTACCAACCAGCTGCGAAAGAATCGGGGGACACAATTTGACCCTGAAATTACCGACGTTTTTCTTAAGATACTGGAGAAAAAAGGCCCTCATATTTTATTGCATATGGAAGATATCAAAAGGGCCCGCACTAGCTTTGTAACAAGCTAACCAGGTGTACCAAACACATTAAATTTGTTCTCGGCAAAATGAGGCTGACTCAAAAGGTTAATAACCTAGCGAGCAGCCTCTATTTTGTTTCGAAACGGAGTGAAATCTAACAGGAATTCCTCCCGTTAATTTGGCGTTAATTGTTCTAAACGGTCATCTAACTGGAAAACTCCATGTAGTGCAACAGTGAAAACAGAGGCAGCCTAAAGATGAACGCCTTATGGAACAGCCCCATCCCTTATACGTTGCCGTTACTCTTTAGTGGCTTGGCGGCACAGGTACTACAAGAACTTAGTACTTATTCTATCTAGCTCGAAGAACTACAATGTAATTAGTAGATATTCAGATTGGAGCGTGAAAAGGATGAGACAAACGTTTTTGACGGACAGGAAGTTTATTGCTTATTGGCTTTTCAATATAGGGTTAGGTATACCAACCCCTTATGTACTTATTTATTTGATCTTTGGGTTCTATGGCTTTATGTCGCCACCAACGATGCATGATCGATATATGGCTGCTGGAGTACTTTGCGTTTACTTGTTAGTTTGGTTTATCGGAAACTATCTGTGTTTGCGAAAAGAAGATCGAGGCACCAAGTACGGTATGCTAGCGTTAAGCCTGCTGCCGCTTGCGATTTCGTCTTTTATCAGCTTCAAAATCATAACATCCATTTCGTCCTAAATGAGGTGAGTTATGTATGTGCGGTGGCTCCAAAGGGCACCATATGAAAAGAATTTTTGCATCAATTATTATTAAATGCATTCGTCCAACAGGACGATATAAGCCGTTTATTCCTGCATATTCTTTTTGGAGGTTAACCTTGCATGATTATTCGCCTTGGGTATGTGGCTATGTCGACGGTAGTCAAGAACGCTTCCCCTTCCAAAACGATGACAGTCACGAACTTCAGCAAGCTCCTGGACCGAGATGCGGCCATTCGGAAGCTTGAGCGACTTGGCGCCGAAAATCTGCATAATACGCTTAGATTGCTCAGGCACAACCGTGCGCATGATATCATGGTGTTTCGTTTTTCCTCCAGGCTGATCCCGCTCATTGGGCATGTAATGTTAGGTGACTGGGACCCCATTTCCATACTTTCTGCTGAATTTCAAGAGCTTGGCAGTTACGCTAAGCAGGCTGGCATGCGCGTAAGCTTTCATCCGGATCATTTTACCGTCCTGAGTACGCCCAAGGAAGATGTGCTGCAGAAATCAATGGAGGATCTAGAGCGCCATACGGCTATGTTTAATGCGATGGGGCTGGGGATGGAAGCCATGTGCAATATTCATGTAGGTGGTTCCTACGGCGATAAAGAAAAAGCGGCTGTACGATTTATTCGGAATTTTTCCACGCTGCGCCCTGAAATCCAGAGGCGAATCACACTTGAGAACGATGATAAAACCTTTACTGCGCAAGAGACACTTGATATTGCAGAAGAGGTGGGAGCGCCTATGGTGCTGGATATTCATCATCATGCGGTCAATAACAATGGGGAGGATGCGGCTGATCTCTGGCCGCGGATCCAACAAACATGGTCGAGACAGGAGAGTGAGCTGTCGGAACAGGCTGCCAATTTACTCCCGCCGAAAATCCACGTTTCAAGTCCAAAAAGTCAAAGTGAACCAAGAAGTCATGCTGACTACGTGGAGGTAGGTCCTCTTATCACATTCCTACGTGCGATTGCTCCAATTACGCCAAATCTTGATATCATGATTGAAGCGAAGATGAAGGATGAAGCGTTATTTCGCCTCATGGAAGACCTCAAAGTGCAAGAGGGAGTTTCTGTTCTCGATCAAGCCTCAGTCCGGCTATAACCGTTCAGATTTACTTCTTGAATTGTTGGACAAAATGGAGTACTTTGGAGAGTGGGAATGAACGACGCACAATCCATTGTGAGAGGGGCTTCAGAATACCATGAGTCAATTGTTAACCGGAAAAAATATACTTGTAATGGGTGTTGCCAACGACCGCAGCATCGCTTGGGCTATTGCTCAATCTTTAGCGGCACAAGGAGCTAATCTTGTTTTTACGTTTGAAAATGAGCGTGTTGAGGAACGTGTTCGCAAGCTCGCAGATACGATTCCAGGCTCTACCTTGATGCCTTGCAACGTAACGGTAGATGCTGAGATCGAAACACTTGCATCTACACTCAAAGAGAAGTTCGGTGTGCTTCACGGTCTCGTACATAGTATTGCATTTGCTAAAACCGAAGAGCTGGACGGGTTGTTCGTTGACACTTCGCGTGACGGTTTCGCATTAGCGCATGACATCAGCGCTTACTCGCTTGTAGCGGTATCGAAACGGATTTACCCGCTGATGACAGAGGGCGGAAGCATCATGACGATGACCTACCTCGGCGCTGAGCGCGCGATGAAGAATTACAACGTCATGGGCGTTGCCAAAGCAGCGCTGGAAGCTAGCGTGCGCTACCTGGCGAATGACCTTGGCCAATTCGGCATTCGCGTGAACGGTATCTCCGCTGGTCCGATTCGCACCTTGGCTGCCAAAGGCATCAAAGATTTCAACTCCATCCTGCGCCAAGTGGAAGAGAAAGCGCCGCTGCGCAAGACAACGGATACAGCCGAAGTAGGCGACACAGCGATGTTCTTGATGAGTAACCTTTCCCGTGGGATCACAGGTGAAGTTATTTATGTAGATGGTGGGTATCATATTGTGGGCATTTAATCCCGCATACGAAGAGATTCCGTATTGCCTTATGGGTGATACGGTTTTTTTTACGGAAAAAACAGGCGGATTCTAGTTGAAATGTAAAATTATACGAATATTTTGGGATGAAACGCACTAGAATTAAAAGCGTATAATTTACTATACTGGAGTTACCGATTAAATTAATGAAAAGAAAGAGTTGATATAAATGGTAAATAGTAAGGTGGAGCCTTTCGTGGTGGGCAGTAAGAGCTTTACAGCAGTGGCCATTAATACGGCAGCCAAGGCTGGGCAATGGATTAAGAGTAAGCTGGGAGACATTAACCGTGTGGATACGAAGTACTCCTCTCAGGATTTGGTCACTGAGGTGGATAAAGGTTCAGAGAAGCTAATTCGTAATTTGATTATGACTCATTTCCCAGATCATTCCATCCTTGGTGAGGAAGGCGTGGAGCCTGGACCAGAGGCATCGGCCAGAGCGCTTCAAGCGATGAGTGATGAGGAGTATCTCTGGATCGTGGATCCAATCGATGGGACGACGAACTTTGTTCACGGTTTTCCGTTCTACTCCGTTTCCATTGCGCTGGCACATAAGGGTGAAATTATTGTAGGTGTCGTTTATGACCCTTCGCGTGACGAGCTGTTCGTCGCTGAAAAAGGGAAAGGCGCCTATATGCACGGCAATAAGACGACGGTTTCGCTCGATAGCAAGCTATCCGAAAGCTTGGTTGCAACCGGCTTTCCTGCAGATCGTGAGTGCGCACTCCCTATCAATCTTAGAGGGACGCTGGCTTTGGCGCCAAAAGTAAGGAATCTTCGCTCCGGAGGGTCGGCAGCGCTGCATATGGCTTACGTTGCAGCTGGACGATTAAGCGGATTTTGGGAGATTGGTCTCAGCGCATGGGATGTTGCTGCAGGCTCATTGTTGATTCAAGAATCCGGCGGTAAAGTGAGCGATACGGCTGGGAATCCCTACCAGCTTTCCGTGCGAAACGTGCTTGCTACCAATGGTCAAATTCATAACGAACTTCAGCAGGAGTTGGCTGGAGCGGGAGCGACAGGATTGTAAGCTTGTGAAGCATACCTGATGTTGACAATCCTGCTGCTTAAAGTATTATAAAAACTATAATTTAATTTAGCTGCGGAGCCTAGGAGAACAGCAAGTATATTTCAAATTGTACGTAACCATGCGTGCATTTGGATAGCTTGCTGTTTTCTTTTTCATACTTTTGGAGGTTGATGACCATGGAAAAGAAATTTGTGCTTTCATTAAGATCAAGGAACGACGAGCTCTCGTGCTATTTTATTTGATAAATCAGGTGCAATTAGGGGTGTTGCTCAAAAAGAGTTTGCACAATTTTACCCAAAGTCAGGTTGGGTCGAGCATAATGCCGAGGAGATTTGGGAGACGCAGCTTGAGGTGCTCAAAGAAGTTTTGATCCAAAATCATGTGCATCCGCACCAGATTGCAGCTATCGGGATCACGAACCAACGCGAAACAGCGGTTGTTTGGGATAAACTTACGGGCAAACCTGTGTACAATGCGATCGTTTGGCAAAGTCGGCAAACCATGGACATTTGTAATGAACTGAAGGAACAGGGCTTTGAGACGAAAGTGCGCCAGAAAACAGGACTGCTGATCGATGCGTATTTCTCCGGTACGAAAGTAAAATGGATACTGGACAACGTACAAGGAGCTAGAGAAAAAGCCGATAACGGCCACTTGTTGTTCGGCACTATCGATACTTGGCTCATTTGGAAATTGACCGATGGTAAGGTCCATGTAACGGACTATTCCAACGCTTCGAGAACGATGATGTACAACATCCACGAATTGCAATGGGATCAAGAGCTGCTTAACATGCTGAATGTCCCTGCATCATGCTGTCGGGTGTGCGTCCTTCTAGTGAAGTGTACGGTGAGACGTCCAAAAGTTTGTTCGAAGTGCAAATTCCTATTGCCGGAATCGCTGGTGACCAGCAAGCGGCATTGTTCGGACAGGCGTGCTTCGAAGAAGGCATGGCCAAAAATACTTACGGCACAGGCTGTTTCATGCTTATGAACACGGGCTCCAAAGCTGTTGCTTCTCAGAACGGACTGTTGACTACGATTGCATGGGGCTTGGATGGTAAAGTGGAGTACGCGCTGGAAGGCAGTATTTTCGTTGCGGGCTACGATCCAATGGTTGCGTAACTGGCCCGATTACTCCGAATGATGCGATTCCGACTATAGATTATCCCTTGCCCGCCGAACTGTTGTATTTTGTGCAACAATCCGGCGGTTTCTATGGACAAATTGGCTTTTCTGTTGTACCGCTTACAACAATTTGCTGGGAATTTCTCAGAAATAGGCGTTTGAAGCTCGAATTGTTGTACGAAATACAACAATAGCAGGCTACTCCGGCGTAAGGAAGATGTATTGTTGCACAAAATACAACTTGGACTAGTGATAATGAATGAATCGACAGTCTCCAAAGTACAACGACAAAAATACATGCGATAGTTTAAACATATCCGTCTTCGGCGTAACTTTTTATGAAATAACCTTTATAAACATTCGCTCTTAAAAAATCGCTTATCTGGGCAGCTCTCGGGATGGGAGAGAACGGTAGAGAGATTGAGGAAATTACCCATAGCATGATCGAGGATCTCTGGCTCTTGCCTCAGGAAGTCAAGTCTGGTATAAACACTCTACATGCACTATAATATGAGATATATCGTTTATTTAAACGTTTCAATTAACTGGACACGCACAGACGTGATCGGGAAATGGATGGAGAGCTTCTATGACGGCAAATACACAATCGCATTCAGGATCTGGCCCGGATATTATCACATTTGGGGAAACGATGGCACTGCTCATGCCCTCCGGTGGCAAAGGGTTGGAATATTCATCTGAGCTTCACAGCTTGTTTGGTGGTGCCGAGAGTAATGTAGCTATTGGGATATCACGGCTTGGCGGCAAGGTCGGCTGGTTCGGACGGTTAGGTAAAGATCCATTAGGTCGCATGATTTTCAAAAAAATCCGTGGTGAAGGCGTCGATGTTTCACGCGCTGAATTGACAACAGAAGCTCCTACGGGGCTGATGATGCGTGAAGTGCTTATGGGCAAAACGTCTGTTTACTACTATCGTAAAAATTCAGCAGCTAGTCATATGAGTACGAAGCATTTAGATGAGGCTTATATCGCTGGGGCCAAAATCCTGCATATCACAGGCATCACTCCTGCCTTAAGCGAGTCTTGTAAAGAGGCGGCTTTCGAAGCTGTTCGCATCGCTCGTAAGCATGGCGTCAAGGTCAGCTTTGATCCTAATCTGCGTTTGAAGCTTTGGAGTATGGAAGAAGCGCGTCCTGTACTGCTAGAACTGGCTAAGCTATCTGATATTTTCTTACCAGGTTTAGATGAACTGAAGCTGCTCTACCAGACAGAGGACTGGAATGTTATCGTGAGCAAGCTTCGTGAATTATCAGCGATATCCATTGTCAAAGGTGGAGAAAATGAAACGTACGTCGTAACCCCAGATAGCGTTACAGCTGTTCCTTATTTCAAAGCGGAGCATGTGGTGGATACCGTTGGAGCGGGTGATGGTTTTTGTGCGGGCTTTTTGGTTGGCGTGTTAAAAGAGTATGAATATGCGGAAGCCGTGCGCATCGGTAACCTCGTGGGCTCCTTGATCGTTCAGACCGAAGGTGACTGGGAAGGTGCTCCGACTTGGGAACAAGTGGATGCTGTACTTAACGATGTTAAACATATAGAACGTTAAAAGCTTGAAATAGAAGGGTGTAGATTCTAATGAAAAAAATTAAACTTATCCAACAAATATCCAGTGAAGGTGTCGTTGCCGTTCTACGCGGCGATACGCCAGAAGAAGTCGTTGCAATGGCCGATCAAGCCATTGCCGGCGGTATTAAGGTCATCGAGGTCACAATGACCGTGCCTTTCGCGCTGCGCGCTATCGAGGAGCTCGCGAAGCGCTACTCGAGCACAGCGCAGGACGCGGCCAAGTACGCGATCATCGGGGTGGGCACAGCCCTTGACCCCGAGACGGCGCGTGCCGCGATCCTCAGCGGGGCCGAGTTCGTCGTCGGCCCCTCGCTTAACCCGAAAACGGTTGAGCTCTGCAACCGTTACAGAGTTCCCGTCATGCCAGGGTGCATGACGATTCAAGAGATTCAGACGGCGCTTGAGCTCGGCGTCGATATCGTCAAGCTCTTCCCGGGCAATCTCTACTCGCCCGCGATGATTAAGGCCATTAAAGGTCCGCTGCCGCAGGCGAACATTATGCCGACCGGCGGCGTCTCGCTGAGCAATCTCGGCGAGTGGATCCAGGCCGGCGCGGTTGCCGTCGGCATCGGTTCCGATTTGACTAGCGAAGCCGTTAAAACGGGCAATTTCAGCCTTATCGCTAAGAAGGCAGCTCAATATATCGAGGCCTATCAAGCGGCCAAAAAGTAGGAAATGCGCACGCTCCGTCGAAATGATGACGGAGCGTATTTTTTTTGTAACATGAACGTTTGGTACATCCTATCTAGGACAATGACTTGCTGCCCTCGAAGTTAGTTTGGATTGATGAAAGGAAAGAGACGATGAATCATGGCAAAGCGAAGCTTCTGCTGGAGGTCGATAATCTTCAGAAGTCGGTGGATTTTTATACCAAACAGCTTGGTTGGGAATTGGTAGAGGCAGCTCCTGAGGGACATGTTGCTTTGTTTCGCATTTGGTTGAACGATGAAGTTGTATTGATACAGAGAGGCCAGCTAACTAAGCAGGAGCATGAATTACAAGAGGCTTACCTTACTCGTTGGTTGCAGCCCAAGCCTTCCAGCCCTAAAGTTGGGGATCTCATTTATATAGGGGTTAGCTCCGTCAATGAAGTGGAAAAAAGCTTGCAGGAAAACGGATGGAATGAGCTAAGAAAAGAAGAAGAGGCGGGGCATATTCGTAAGGTTTTTGTTCCAGCCCTAGATGGGTATACCTTCGTTTTCTGGGAGGAACTTTTTGCTTCGGATGATGAAATTATGAAGATGTACGCGGATGGAATAGTTGAGTTGGAATGTGCCGTAGATGGCTTGTCTGAGGAGCAGCTCAATTTAACGAAAGCACCGGGGAAATGGTCGATTCGTGAACAAGTGCTGCACCTGATTGATTTGGAACTAGTTACGATCCATAAAGTGAAATTTGCCCTAGCGGAGCCGGGGCGTACCTACCAAGGAAACAGTTTTTCGCAGGACGATTGGAGTATTAGTCTTCATTATGCGACAAGACCAATTACATACGAAGTGCAGCTGTTTCGTAGTTTAAGGCAGCATATCCTTGGATTATGTGAATATCTGCCGGGTGCCCTTGAACGGACGGTGATTACCACAAATAATCGCGAAGAGTCGGTTGCTAGATTGCTCAAAATGATGGCAGGACATGCCAGGCACCATGTAAGGACTGTGGAACGGATTCGTGAACTTCATGGCTATTAATTTCGGTTACAGCATGCTATAAAAAATGCCGAAAAACCCAAGCGCACAAGCTCTTGGGTTTATTTGTTGATTTTAGGCAGGCGAATTGATATGATAAAGAGTGATTAGGAAAAAATGTATTAAATAACATTATTATCCTAATAAAATTATAGCATCAAGACAACCTTCGTGTCAAATTTGCATTTTATATGGTCTGAAAAGAGGTGTTGTAATGAATTTAACTGAGCAGGATTGGGCAGATGAGGAACAAAGAGTTCAAGAAGTAACAGCAAAGATACGCGTAAGAATGACAGGGTTAGAGGATGAGGTTGGCAAGGTTCAATCGGATGTTGTTGAGATTCGCAAGCATTATTGGGATGAAGTCACGATGGATATGAGTACGGCCGAAGACGCGGCAGAATCGATTGCAAGTATGCGGCAGCAAGCAGAGGTGCTATCTGAGCGAGAACGCACGCATCGACAGGCAGCAGTAGCTTTAGGCAAGTTAAAAAGACTTGTGAATTCCCCTTATTTTGGGCGCATCGATTTCAAGGAACGAGATGAGAGGCAAGGAGAAGCCATTTATCTGGGCGTTGCTGGCTTTTTGGATGAGCAGAAGGATTACTATCTGGTTTATGATTGGCGAGCGCCTATATCCAGCCTTTATTACGATTATGCGCCTGGGGAAGTAGCCTTTACAACACCGAACGGCATGGTAGAGGGACAAATGCTGTTGAAGCGCCAATTTGTTATTCGCGACAGCCATATTCAGCTGATGTTTGATACGGGAGTGACGATCGGAGACGAATTGCTGAAGCAAGTGCTCAGTCGAAGCTCTGATGCGCAAATGAAGACGATCGTAGCAACGATTCAAAAAGAACAAAATCGCATTATTCGAAACGACAAAGCCCAAATGCTCATCGTGCAAGGGGTAGCAGGCAGTGGGAAAACGTCGGCTGCGCTGCAAAGAGTCGCCTACTTACTATATAAGCATAGAGATCAGCTGAGTTCAGACCAGATGGTGTTATTTTCACCGAATCCGCTTTTCAATCATTATGTGTCTACGGTATTGCCGGAATTAGGCGAAGAAAATATGCAGCAAACGACCTATCAGGCCTATTTGGAGCATCGATTGGGTGAAGAGTTTGAGGTGGAGGACTCATTTACGCAATTGGAGTATGTGTTAGCGCGGGAATGTTCATCTGAGAATGGGGAGAATGCCCAGGAACATATCCCACAGAGGGATGAGGAATTTGATTACAACGCTCGTTTAAGCGGCATTCATTACAAGTCATCCCTGGAGTTCCTAGCAGTCATACATGCTTATCAGGAGCGGTTAATGCATGCAGGTATGCTATTTAACCCTATTAAGTTTCGTGAAAAAGAAGTTTTGAGCGCAGCTCGATTGGTGGAGCGGTTTTACAGCTATGATCCGGCGATTCGGCTGCCGAACCGATTGGAATTAATGCAGGGCTGGATGCTGGAACAGTTAGAGCTCTTTGCAGAGCTTCAGTTGGAAGAAGCTTGGGTTGAGGAGGAGATTGAGCTTCTCAGCAGCGAAGATTACCATCTTGCTTATCTAAAGCTGCGTAAAATGGAACGGGGGCATGGAGCCACATTCGATGATTTTGATCAGGAGAGAGTGCTGCTTGCACGCGTTGTTATTAAGGAGCATTTGAAGCTGGTAAGGAGCGCTGTGAAGCGGCTTGAGTTTGTAGATTTGAAAGGATTGTATGGGCAATTGTTTCGAGAAGAGGTTCGTGAAGAGGAAACCATGCATGAATTGAAAGTAGGTCAGGGGAGTCTGATAAAGAATAAGCCGCCCTATTGGTCGGCTATCTGTGAGCGGACGCTGAAGGAGCTGGCGCAGGCTAGGCTGCCGTATGAGGATGCGACGCCGTTCTTATACATGATGGAAGCGGTCTGCGGCTTCCAGACGAACGGCTCCGTACGCCACGTCATCATCGACGAGGCGCAGGATTATTCTCCGTTTCAGCTGGCCTACCTGAAACGGCTCTTCCCGCGCTGCCGGATGACAGCGCTCGGAGATCTGAACCAGGCGATCTATTCGCACGCTTCGGCGTACAGCGAAATCGATCCGATCGCCGCTCTGTATGGGCCGGAGCAAACGGAGGTTATCCGTTTGCATCGCAGCTACCGCTCCACGCGCGAGCTCGTGGAGTTCACTCGCGGCATCGTGCCTGGCGGCGATGCCATAGAGCCCTTCACCCGCAGCGGCGCTAAGCCGCGGGTGATCAAGGTCAGCGATCGCGGATCGCTGCATAGCCTGCTGGCAGCCGAGATCGATCGGCTGCTCGGCGAAGGCTATGCCTCTATCGCGATCATCGGCAAAACCGCGAGCGAGAGCAAGCTCGCGCACCAAGCCCTAGAGCCCCAGCTGCAAGTGCCTCTGGGGCTCATCACCAAACATAGCCCGACCTTCGAGTCGGGCGTACTGGTCATCCCTTCGTATCTCGCGAAGGGGGTAGAGTTCGATGCCGTACTCGTCTATGACGGTTCCCGTCATCAGTACGGACATGAAAACGAGCGCAAGCTGTTCTACACCGCTTGCACCCGGGCTATGCACGAGTTAAGTATGTTCTCACTAGGTGAGCCAAGCGGCTTTATCACAGATCAGCCGAAAGAGGTGTACGAATACATTATTTAACGTTGAGTGGAGTATCTGACAGCCGATCATAAGGAGTAAATTGGAGCCCCTAAGAAATCGAACTTGGGGGCATTTTGTTGAACAAATACGAACAAAGTTCTAATTCATAAACAATATACACGATATAACAAATTATTTAGCTAGAAAGAAGGGGCTTAATTGGTTGTCAAACAGACATCGAGGCCAGTACATCAGCAAGTATAAGAGAACGTAAGAGACTTAACTCTGGCTTTGCAGCAGAGGTGAGTTTTTTTGCTTGTATTTTTCTGCTCAAAACATTAAACTAATTGATATATATGATATATTTATTATTGTTATATGGTTATAATAGCTTCATACATAAAGGTCAAAGGACGGTGCAGCTCTACATGCCATACACGCCAATAAAAGTGGAAACCCTTAAGCAGACGCTTAATCGAATCGAAAATCATATCTACAAGCCGGTAGCTCAACTGTCAGCCATCGCATATGTAACGAAGGAGCCCGTAACATTCGAGCAAAGAATGTCGGGACAACTTCTCGAAGTTCGCCCGGGTGAGAAGTGGGGGGAGCTGTGGGACTGTGCCTGGTTTCATTTCCAGGGTCAAGTGCCGCAATCGGCTGCGGGAAGGAAAATCGTATTGCTGATTGATGTTAACGGTGAGCTATGCCTTGTCGATGAGGAAGGAACTCCGACGCAAGGGCTGACAAACGTGAACTCGGAGTTTGACTTAACGCTTGGCTTACCTGGTAAACGCGTGGTGCAGATCGCTTCTAACGCATCGGGGGAAGAAGTTATCGATCTCTGGGCTGACGCTGGCAACAACGATTTGTTTGGGCGTTACCGGAGCGGAACGCTGAAGGAGGCTCAAATAGCCGTCTGCAGTGAGGAAACGAGACAGCTATTTTACGATTATGAGGTGCTGCTCGATCTTGCCAAGCATCTAGAGGATCAATCTGCAAGAAGAGCGCGTATCCTGCAGGCCCTTTATGACGTTCATCTATTGCTCAGGGATATGTCAGAAGAGAGCGTGGCGCAGGCTAGAGGTATTCTGGCTCCGTCATTAAGCAAGCAGGGCGGGGATCCAACTCTGACGGCTACCGCAATTGGACACGCGCATATTGATCTGGCGTGGCTGTGGCCTATTCGTGAGACTTACCGCAAAGGGGCTCGGACTTTTGCCACCGCTCTGCGGATGATGGAGCAGTATCCCGATTACGTATTTGGAGCTAGTCAGCCTCAATTGTACGAGTGGATCAAGCAGCAGCATCCCAAATTATATGCTGAGGTCAAGCAGCGCATTGCAGAAGGGCGCTGGGAAGTACAAGGCGCCATGTGGGTGGAGCCGGATTCCAATATTGCGGGAGGAGAAGCGCTTGTAAGGCAAATCCTCCTTGGGAAACGTTTTTTCCAGCAGGAATTCGGTAAAGATATGAAGATGCTGTGGGTTCCAGATATTTTTGGTTATTCAGCCAGCTTGCCGCAGCTTCTGCGTAAGTCTGGGGTCGAGTATGTGATGACACAGAAGCTGTCATGGAACGTCCATAATGATCATCCGCATCATACTTTTTTCTGGGAAGGGCTGGACGGAAGCCGCGTGTTGACGCATTTGCCGCCAGAAGATACTTACAATGGTCCTGCGCTGCCAAGGTCGATTCTAAAGGCTGAAAGGGATTATTTGGACAAAAATGTATCCGACCATTGCCTCGTCGTGTTTGGAATCGGAGATGGCGGCGGCGGACCAGGAGAAGAGCACCTGGAGCGCCTTCAGCGGGAGCAAAATCTCCAAGGGCTTATCCCGGTGAAACAGGAGCCTGCCCTGAACTTTTTCGAGAAGCTAGCTTCTAATAAAGAGAAATATAAGACATGGAAAGGTGAACTCTACCTTGAGAAGCACCAAGGGACGTTCACTAGCCAAGCTCGCAATAAACGATATAACCGGAAGATTGAAAAGGCGTTGAGGGAGCTTGAATTCGCTGCTTCACTCCATTTCGCTTACGGAAACGAGTATCCGTCCGAGGAGCTTGAAACGATCTGGAAGGAAGTGCTGTTGTACCAATTCCACGATATTTTGCCTGGTTCTTCTATAAAGCGTGTATTCGACGAATCTCTTGAGCGTTACGAAATATTACTAGCTAGAGTAACGGAGCTAACCGAGCAAATGTACCGCGGCTTTACATCTTCCATATGGACGCAGGACGCAGAACGTCCGATGGTCATCTTCAACTCCCTTCCATGGGAGCGCAGCGAATGGATGCAGCTCAATGATCAATGGATACAGGTCACGACTCCTGCAATGGGCTATCAGGTTATAGATTCGGCAGCGATATCGGAAGGCTCCTCATTTGAAGTGAGGGCTGTGAACGATACACTTGAGAATGAGTTGATCAAGATAGCGTTTGGATCGGACGGAAGCATTTTATCGATATTCGACAAAGAGTTAGGTAGAGAAGTAATCGCTGTCGGTGAAGCAGGGAATGTGTTATCCATTTATCATGATGACGGCGATGCTTGGGACTTCCCTGAGGATTATGCAGGAACGAAGCCTGCGCAGATGAAGCTCATGCAATCGAACGCTTTCGTCAGCGGACCTAAAGCGATAGTAGAGCAAGAGTATCACTACGGCAAGTCCGTACTCACACAAAAAGTTATTCTAACGGCGGGCAGCAAACGAATCGATTTTGAAACGGATGTCGACTGGCAGGAAGATAGTAAAATGCTGCGTGCTGCTTTCCCGGTCAACGTGTATGCCGATCAAGTGAATTGCGAAATTCAATTCGGTCATCTCAAAAGACAGACTCACCGAAATACGTTGTGGGATTACGCTAAAGACGAAATTTGCGCGCATCAATGGATCGATCTTTCACAACCGGACTTTGGTGTCGCTCTCTTGAACGACTGCAAGTATGGCTATAGTGTTAAAGGCAACGTTATGGATATTAATTTACTTCGCAGTCCATCGTACCCGGATCCGACTTGCGACAGGGCGCGCCATCAGTTCGTATACGCCATTTTGCCGCATGAAGGGGATTTCATAGAGGCGGAAGTCTACAAGCAAGGCTATGAATTAAATGCTCCGATATCCGCGGTCTTGGCGAGTGCAGAAGAAGGCGGACTGCCGAAGAAGTATTCCGGTTTTGAGATTGAAGGCGCCAAGGTCATGATTGAAGCGGTGAAAAAAGCGGAAGACGAAGACGCTCTCGTTGTTCGCCTTTATGAAACTTCTGGAGCGAATGGCGATATCAAGCTTTTGGTTCATCTTCCTCACCGAGAGGCAGTGCTTGCCGATTTGATGGAAAACCCATTGGAGCCGCTGAAAGGCGCTGACGGACACTACCAGCTTTCCTTTACACCGTTCGAGATTAAAACCGTACTCATCCGCTTGTTGCATTAAAATGCCAAGTTTCGCAATCCTAGTGCGTTAATACCAAAGAGCCCGATAACCGCGTTTCATTAGAAACGAGATTACCGGGTTCTTTGTGTTGGTCCCTCTTTCGACGGGGGAAGGGAGTTACTTACTTCTTATGTTCCGCTTCATATTCACTGGCAAATTCCTCCAGAGACTTCACCTTACCATGTGGATTGTGAGCTTGTTTGCGGCTTTTCCATGCTGCTTCATCGCGGCGTTTCGAGTGGCTCATAGCTAAAAACCTCCTATGGTATGCGGATGGGTGACGCTACTTAATAAAATGCGATGGTTGAGCATATTTTATGCACTGGGTGCAAATTGTTCCCATGAAAAAAAGCTCCACAATACCCGTTAAGGTCCTGTGGAACTTTTTAAATGATCTATTCCGTAGCAACGGATTGGTCAGCTTGCATGTTGACCGGGGAGATACGGATGAAGTTAGCTTCAAGATTGCTTAGCAAACCTTCGATTTTTGCTGCTGCATCGGATTGACCGGATTTAGCAAGCTCAGCGTGGTAAGCTGTGAGCAATTCAGTAAGATCTTTTTTGCTTTGTACGCCAATAGTCTCAAGTTTAACTTTCGCGCCTTTAGCGATACGACGTTCGATGGCTGCTTGATCTAGACCCATTTCTGGCACAAGACGTTGGTAGATCACGCCGCCTGTCATACCTGCGCAAATCCATGGACCTGGATCGCCCATAACCACGGCACGGCCGTTTGTCATGTACTCGAACGCGAAGCCTTTGAGGTTCGCACGAGCCGCAAGTCCGCCAAGTTCATCACGCAATGGCGTTGTGATCTCGCCGCCGAATACGACGTCAGCACCGGAGAAACGGATACAAGCGCGTGTATCTGCACTGCCTTGAATCAAGAACAAACCTTTTTGAGCGCCGTAACCGAATGATTTACCAACGCTGCCGTTAATGAAGGTGTTGTTTTTGCCAAGTGATTTAACAATCGCCACTTTACCGCCGAAGGCCATTTTACCAAGACCATCCTCAGCACCGCCGTGAACAGTAATGTCTACGCCGCGAGCATTGAAGGCAGCCAGACCGTTTCCTGGTACGGAACCGTCGATCAAGTTCAGCGCGACTGACGGTAATTCATCGTAGCTGCCGTCGAAGCGATCTCTTACGCGATGGCTGGAGTAACGAGCTCCGAGAATACGGGACTCAGCATCCACTTTGGACCAGTTGCGCACGATTGGAGCATCAAGAGCCAAAGATTCTGGGAAGAATTCTAGACCTTCTGCACCTGCAGCGATACGGATATCGGATGATACAGCCGCTTCTTCCATTGCTCTTTCAGCATCAGAGATGAACTGAAGTGGAGCCGGACGAAGGATGTCGGACAAATCAATGCGATCTACGTGGCTAATTTGTTCCAATAGATCGGAACGGCCAACGAGTTCTTGCAAGCTTTTGAAACCAAGGGATGCAACAACTTCGCGTACTTCTTCACCGATACCACCAAACAAACGAACCAAACTGTCTACAGCTACGTCGAATTGACGAGGTACGAAACGGCGAAGACCTTTTTCTTCCGCTTCTTCCATGGAATCGATTTGTGTAGCAATACCAACGTGACAAGTATCTAAATGACAGCCGCGGCAAGTTGTACAGCCGATCGATTGCATTGCGATACTGCCGAAACCTGCACGGTTTGCACCAAGCATAACCATTTTAACAACGTCAGAACCTGATTTCAGACCGCCATCAGACCACAGCTCAACGCGGTGACGAAGACCAGCTTCAATCAAAGCAACGTGAGCAAGCTTCGTACCGATCTCCGTAGGAAGACCAACGTGAGTCAAGGAGTGAATACGAGCCGCGCCTGTACCGCCATCAAAACCGGAAAGCGTAATTACGTCAGCGCCTGCTTTCGCTACACCAACCGCAATCGTACCGATACCTGGTACAACCGGGATTTTAACGATAATTTTCGCTTTACGACCGCTGCCTTCTTTGAGCTCGGAAATGATTTGCGCCAAATCCTCGATCGAGTAGATATCATGGTTGTTAGAAGGAGAGATCAGATCAGAACCAATGGTTGCGTTACGAGCAGCAGCGATTTTCGCTGTTACTTTGGATCCCGGTAAGTGACCGCCTTCACCCGGTTTAGCCCCTTGACCGATTTTGATCTCAAGGAAAGCGACCGCGTTAGCGAGTTCTACGTTAACACCGAAACGTCCGGATGCGACTTGCGCACCGCGCGTTTTTTTATAACGGCCGAGCATATCTTTAATCTCTCCGCCCTCGCCGTTCATGGTTACCATGTTCAGGCGTTCGCCGGCTTCAGCGTAGGCACGGAAAGCTGTTTCATTTTGTGAACCGAATGACATCGAAGAAATCAGCATCGGCAAGGAATGACCGCCAATGGAGATATCAACTTGCGACGGATCGAGTGCCTTACGGCCTTCGCTCAGTGCTTTGTCAATATTGAATCCAGCAATGTGACGAATGGAAATCGGGTTCTTCTTCTCTTCTTCACGCAGCTTGTCACGGTAGTCGCTATAAGGAGCAGCGCCGGAAGCGGCGTCGCCTAATGCTTTCCACATACGTTGGAAGAAACGGAAGTTTTTCGCTGCTTTTGCTTTTGGATTTGTAAAGTCTGTGTAACGTAATTCAGCATCAGCTTCGAGCTGGGCAAAGCCAGTTCCCGCTTTTTCGCTGCCGAGGTAGTTCACGATATCTAATACTTCAGCAACTTCCGGATGGAAGCCGATGGAGGAGAAGAAACGTGTGTAACCGCGAAGCTCATGAGTACCGATCGTGGAAATAACTTTCTCCAGACCTTTCGTCAGTGCTGCATATACTTTACGAGCTGCTGCTGCATTGCCTTCTTTGTCAGAAGCCGTTGAGAACAACAGGTATGGTGAGATGACGTCTGCGCCAAGACCGCAAGCTACAGCGATATCATGCAAGCTGCGAATGGCAGCGGAACGCAGGATCAAAGTAACATGGCGGCGCAGGTTGTCGCCGAAACCGAGCTTCTCCGCACGAAGTGCGATATCGATTTTGGAAACGGCCAGATGCGGCTCAAGCCACAAACGGTCATTCTGATGAGCTTCTGCATCGTCAAGAACGATCAGTGCAGCGCCATTACGAGCAGCAGCGATAGCAGCGGCAGCCAGAGCGTCCAAGCCATCACTCAAAGAAGTTCCACGAGCGAAAGTACTGGAAAGCACAGCTACAGCATGATCTCCTTGTGCACGGAACAGGGCTAGCAATTGCTCATAAGAAGGTTGTGACAAGTGCTCTTCGCTATCTACGCCATTCGTACCTTCGAGTACAAGTGGTGCCAGAAGCTCAAGACGCAGGTTGTTATCTACTTGAGCATAAATAGGAGTACGAGTACCAGCAATGATACGTGTGGAGAAATGCTCCATCTCACGGTCACGGTCAATCGCAGGATTCGTAACAACCGCTACGCTTTCTTTAATAAAGTCAGGCACGTTTTGGCGTTCCCAAGCAAGAGCAGCGTGAGGTGAATCGTGACCCAGGGAGCGGATAGGTTCTGCACCTGTTTCAGACATCGTTTCGATATGTTGAATACCGTCACGATCCCAACCAAATGCACTATACAATTGATCAGTCGCTACAATGTTCTCATTAAGCTCAGCTTGAGTATCCGTTTTTGCAGGATTCAGATATTTCCGAAGTCCGCCAATATTCAGACGTTTGCTTGCGCGCTCGTACACTAAAGTTTGCACTTCGTGGTAAGGAATAACTTGAACGTGTTCACCTGGTGTGAGAACAACGCCCACTTTTTCGCCTGGTGCAATTGGTTTCGGATCAGCGACCATGTCGCCAACCGTAATAACACCCTGCTCCGAGGAGAAGTACAAGGAAGTTTCGCTCTCCACCATCCATACCGGACGAAGACCAAGCGCATCCACACTGAAAATACATTCATTGCCATAACGAGAAACGATACCTGCAGGACCTTGTGCAAAATGGCCCCATACTTGACGGTAGTACACATATAAATCTTGAAGTTCCGGACGGAATTGTTTCATTTCATTAATAATAGGAGGGAATACCATTTCCATCGCTTCGAATAGGGACAAACCAAAACGGTGAATGAACGTTTCAATCGTTCTGTTCATATCTTGGGAGTCAGAACCTCCGCTAACCAGCGGTACGCCA
This sequence comes from Paenibacillus alginolyticus DSM 5050 = NBRC 15375, assembly GCF_000422905.1. Taxonomy (GTDB): domain Bacteria; phylum Bacillota; class Bacilli; order Paenibacillales; family NBRC-103111; genus Paenibacillus_E; species Paenibacillus_E alginolyticus. Next base: position 35,077 of record NZ_AUGY01000017.1, on the reverse strand, counting down.
ACCATGTCTGCTTCAATACGAAGTTTCTTAACCGTGTTAATTTCACCATTGTGCCCGAGTAGGGAGAACGGTTGAACGCGGAAGAAGCTGGACAATGTGTTTGTCGAATAACGGTTGTGACCAATGGTAACTTGGGAAGCGAATAATGAATCACGAGTATCGTTAAAATATTTAGGAAGGATGCTTGCAGCTCCTAATACTTTGTAAGCAGATGTAACATTGCTTAGGGTAGCAACGTGAACATTGTAACGATCTTCAATTGCGATATGCAGTTCAAAAAGGTGATCGGCTACTTGGCCTTCCGTTTTGTTCGCAATCGCGGCAATTTGCCAGAAAGTAGGCTCATCGTTCAAGCCGTTAGGGCCTAAAACGCTGCTATCGACTTGATTCTCTTGCTCGAGAATGATGGATACATCATGGGAAGCAAAGAGCTCGCGAATACCTTTCTGGATTTCGGTAACGGTCAGGTCAAGCTTGCGTGGAACAAAGATATGTCCAACAGAAAAACGGTTGTCGTAAGCAAGCTTACCGTCAAGACCCGCATCTGTTAATTTCTTTTCCCAAAGGGCACGTGGAATATCCGTTAAAATACCGCAACCATCGCCTTCACCGTTGATAAAACCCGAACGATGCTCCATTTTTACAAGGGCTTCAATCGTTTTTTGGATGTTATCACGGGAAGGGTGACCATTCTTTTCAATAATACAAATAATACCGCAGCTGTCGTGTTCGGTTCCTAGGAGATCTTGAAAACGGCCTTCATTACGCATCAATTCATTCATTGCTCTGGTCAGTCGCCTGACCGTCACCTCCCATACATATTTAAACTCCTCTTGCACTACGCTTCTTGCATTCTGGCATTGATGAGCCCGCAACCCTAGCATTTTCAAGGAATTACCCGCAAAAGGGTCAAAACCGAAATATGCAAGAATATGAATAAAAATGCAATATTATTGAATAGCATACCAATTTCAAGGAAATAATCCCCTCGAAATGAGGCTCTAATCGACCTGTTTTAAAGTAAGGCATTACACACAAAAATCTGCAAAGAATTTGTCAATCATGCCCTAACTTTCTAGGAAAATACTGTGAAAACAAGACATTTCGCGAAAAGGGTAAAAGTAATCTTAGAATAGCATGAAAAAGTTCATCCGACAATAGTTGCAGATCGAAAACACAAATGTAAGCGTTACCTTTTTTGCATACTGGTGAATAAAACCATATTTTTCATGGCTTGGGGTACTCTTAAAATACGAACGAACTACAATCCATATAGGATCATAGTTCGTTTCTGGGACATGTAATAGTAGGAGTTGGGGCTGTTTGAGGTTAGGGAAGTTGTTGTGATTGTGGATAAGATGAGATGCAGAGCAGGGGTAAGGGTAAGGGTAAGGGTAAGGGCAAGAGCAAGAGCAAGAGCAAGAGCAAGAGCAAGAGCAAGGGCGAGTGCAAGGGCGAGAGCAAGAGCAAAGAGCAGAGCAAGAACGAGTGCAAGGGCGAGAGCAGGAGCAGGAGCATCTATCAGGTGATCAAATGGTTCTATTGGAGAAAATCCAATGGAAGTGCCTTAAAAAGTGTAAAATCACAGATTTCAATGGATTTTTTCCAATGAAATCTGTGATTTTAGGGTGTTTAGGTCGATTTCATTGGATTTTGTCCAATGGAGATTGGGGTGGGGGCATGTTGTTCAGTAGTTCGTCCTAGTTTGTGTAACCCGTAATACTTTGCCATGACATCAAACCACCAAACAGCAAAGACCAACAGCAAACAGCAAACAGCAAACATCAAACATCAAACATCAAACATCAAACATCAAACCCCAAACCCCAAACCCCAAACCTGTAACATCTAACCCTTCTACCAAACCCGTAATACCATACCCATAACACCTAACCTCAAACACCTAACCTCTAATATCAAACCCATAATCCGAAACAGATACACAAGAGAAGCATATTAGCGCATTTTCATGGTTTTGAACGCTTGGTCAACGGCATCGAGCGTCTGCGCGATGTCGTCTTCGGTGTGGGCGATGGTCATGAACCATGCCTCGTATTTGGATGGAGCGAGGTTAATGCCTTGCTCCAGCATAAGTCGGAAGAAATCAGCGAAGCGTTCGCCGTCGGTATCTTGTGCTTCGTCATAGTTCGTGACGGGATGGTCACAGAAGTGGGTAGAGAAAGCGCCGCCGATGCGATTAAGCATCAAGGCGATGCCGTGCCTTGCGGCGGATTCTGCGATTCCGCCGGCAAGCGTTGCGCCAAGCTGCTCAAGCTTGGCGTAGACACCGGCCTGCTGGAGCACCTCCAAGCAGGCGATGCCGGCCGAGATGGAGGCGGGGTTCCCCGCCATCGTGCCGGCTTGATAAGCAGGTCCGAGCGGAGCGACCTGCTCCATCACGGCCTTGCGGCCCCCGTAGGCACCGATCGGCAGTCCGCCGCCGATCACTTTGCCGAGGGCCGTAAGGTCCGGCTCCACGGCGGCGAAGCGCGCCGCCGCCTCGGAAGTGCCGCCCTCCACGAGCGGGAGGCCGGGGTAGGTCTGTGCCGCTCCGTAATGGAAGCGGAACGCCGTGATGACCTCGTCGTAGATGACGAGGGCACCGTGTCTGCGAGCAGCTGCGCAGAGCTGCTCGAGGTAGCCGGCATGGGGCATGACCATGCCGAAGTTGCCGACGATGGGCTCCACCATCACCGCGGCAATTTCTTCACCCCAACGCGCAAGCGCGGCTTCGAGTGCCGGAATGTCGTTGAACGGCACCGTGATGACCTCTTGCGCGATGCTCGCAGGTACGCCCGCGCTGTCCGGCGTGCCAAGCGTGGACGGCCCGGAGCCGGCCGCCACCAGTACAAGATCCGAGTGGCCGTGATAGCACCCGGCAAATTTAATGATCTTCGTGCGCTTCGTATAGGCGCGCGCCACGCGAATCGTCGTCATCACGGCCTCTGTGCCGGAGTTGACGAAGCGCACTTTGTCGAGCGAAGGAATCGCCGACTTCAGCATTTTGGCGAACTCGATCTCGAGTTCGGTCGGGGTGCCGTACAGCGTGCCGTTCTGTGCGGCGCGGCAAATCGCCTCGGTCACGTGCGGATGCGCGTGACCGGTAATGATAGGGCCATAGGCGGCGAGGTAATCAATGAAGCGATTCCCGTCTACATCCCAGAAGTGCGCGCCTTGCGCACGCTTCATGAAGACGGGCGCGCCGCCGCCGACGGCTTTGAATGAGCGGGAAGGGCTGTTGACCCCGCCAACGATATGTTTCAGTGCTTCTTGATATAACTGCTCGGATAGTTTGCGTTCCATAAGAAGTATCATTCCTTTACACTATGTAGTCGTTTATCGTCTTACAAAAAGCCCCTACTCGAAGGGCGCTAAGCCCTATAGCCAAGTAGAGGCATAGAATCACAATTGATTTATTATCTTCGTACATTCTAACCAACTAGCTTAGATTTCGTCCAGTCACCATAACGATGTTTCTCATCCTTAATCCAGCGGTTCCCGCCATTCCGGAGCATCATCAGCCTCAGCATCCCAAATCTCTTACTACTTCGTCGTCTTCACCGAAGACTTCGGTGTAGGCGAAGGCGATGGCTTCGTAGGACCAGAGTCAGCCTCTGCCTTCCCTGCAAAAAGGTCCTTCACATAAAGCTGCAGCTTCTCTTTATTCGCCGTAATGACAGCGGCGCCGCGGACGTTTTTCTCGATTAGCAGATCGGATGGCGGTAATTGGGAGCTGACGATTCCGTCAGCTTTTGCCTCATAACCAAGAGTACCGAGCTTCAGCATATCCGTCACGCTGAGGTTCGTATCGATATAAGGATCGATGGAATTTAGAATTCTTGGCAGCTTAATTAAGGAAGAGGTTGCTTGCATTTTTTGTGCGACCGCTGTTAGGAACTTCCGTTGACGTTCCGTACGCGAGAAGTCGGACAAAGCATCATGTCGAAAGCGTACATATTGCAAAGCCGTTTTGCCATCGAGATGCTGAAGCCCTTTTTTCAAATTAATATCATACACATGATCATCTTCCGAGTCCGAATATTTCATATCTTTCTCGACGTCAATATCAATCCCGCCAACGGCATCAATAAGTGCAATGAACCCTTTAAAGTCGGTATAAACATAATACTGAATAGGGATGCCGAGCAAATCGCTGACCGTTTTCATCGCTAAATTCGGACCGCCTAAGGTGATGGCTGTGTTAATACGATCTTCGCCTTCACCTGGGATCTTCACATATGTATCTCGAAGGATAGAGAAAAGGTGGGCCTTCTTAGTCACGGGATCAATCGATGCCAGCATGATACTGTCTGAGCGGGGCAGCTCATTCTTCGTCATCCCACGCGAATCTCCGCCTAGAAGTAAAATGTTGACTCGCTGTTTGCCTTCCCATTTGGGTGGGATAAATTTATCTCCTTTATCTTTAATGCTCTGGGCAATCATGGTACCGCCACTGCCTTGTGGTTTGTCCGACTTATGGGAGATATTGTTCGCGAAATTATAGAAAGAATAGGAATAATAACCAGCTACCACCATAAGCAGCAAGCCGATCAGGAGCAAGGTTCGTTTTATGATTCGCAAAGGTTCAGTGCTCCTTTCGTAGATAGAGGTAATCTGTACTTTTTTTTCTTACAGAATTCATGTATCATGAGTGTGTTGTACAATTCATCTTTATGATCCATATTATAGATGTTATGAAACTTCGATAGCAAGTTAAGGCGATCTTTGCCATTATATGTAGCCGAGTCTACACAGACAGGAGGTAAGTTCATGTTAGCGATTGATGTTCAAGATCTGCGCAAGGAATTTCAAGTTCAGCAGAGCCGCGGGGGTTTAAAGGGCGCATTTCAAGATTTGTTTCAAAGAGAATATAAGCAAATTACAGCTGTGAAAGACATCAGCTTTCAAATTCCTAAGGGCGAAATTTGTGGATATATCGGTGAAAATGGAGCCGGCAAGTCTACTACCATTAAAATGCTGACGGGTATTCTAGTACCTACATCAGGATATATCAAAGTCAATGGTTTCGTACCATTTAAAGAGCGTGAGAAATTCGTAGCCGGAATCGGTGTCGTTTTCGGTCAGCGCAGCCAACTCTGGTGGGATATTGGTGTTGTCGAATCCTTTCAACTCTTGAAAAAGGTGTATCGCGTGTCGGAAGCTGATTACAAAAAGCGTCTCGACGAGCTCGTGGATCGTCTGCAATTATCCGATTTGTTATCACGTCCCGTTCGTAAGCTAAGTCTAGGTCAGCGGATGCGCTGTGAGTTAGCCGCTTCCCTCATTCATAATCCAGCGATTCTGTTCCTCGATGAACCGACCATTGGTCTTGATATCGTAGTGAAAACAGAAATCCGCGAATTTCTCAAATCGCTTAATCAGCGTTACGAAACGACGATTTTGCTTACAACGCATGACCTGCAGGATATTGAAGCATTGTGTTCTCGTGTTATCATGCTCGATGATGGCCGTATTATTTATGATGGCGGACTCGAAGAGCTGAAGGTGAAATGGGGCAAAGGCAAAGAAGTCGTGCTGCAATTTGAGCATCCTACCACATTGGCTCGTCTTCAAGAGCTTACGCGGGGCCTAGATGTTGCTTGGCAGCTTGAAAATGAGCTGTCCGCCAAAGTGTTCATACCGCATGAACGCGCCAATGTTTCTGAGGTACTTAGCCGCGTAGTCGGCGTTTTGCAAATCCAAGATATCAAAATCAATGAAACGAATACGGATGATATCGTCCGTGAAATTTATAAAGCCGGCTCAGCCGATGTGAAGCGTCAAGATGAAGTGCCGCAGCCAGAGGGAGTCGCATCTCATGCTTAGTGCTTATTTAGAAGTAATCCGCATGCGATTTCTCATGATGCTCGCTTACCGTGTTAATTATTACAGCGGCATTTTGATCTATGCACTCAATATTGGTTCTTATTATTTTGTATATAAAGCAATTTATGGTGAGCAAGCTATAATCGGCGGCCTGACGCTAGGTCAGATGACGACTTATGTGGCCATTTCTTGGATGGGGCGCGCTTTTTACTTCAATAACTTAGATCGTGAGATTGCCAGCGAAATTCGTGACGGCAGTGTAGCGATCCAATTCATTCGTCCTTATAACTACGTTTTTGTGAAAATGATGCAAGGATTGGGAGAGGGCGTATTCCGTCTGATTCTCTTCACGACACCGGGAATGATCTTCATATGGCTACTCTTGCCCATTCAGTTCCCAACCGATCCAAGCCTGTGGGTTATCTACTTCGTGATGTTGTTTCTCAGCTTTCTGATTAACACGCAGCTTAATATCATTACAGGATTATTCGCTTTTTTCTTGGAAAATAACGAAGGTCTGATGCGCATGAAGCGCGTTGCGGTCGACCTGTTCTCCGGTTTAATTATTCCGATCTCCTTTTTCCCGGGATGGTCCAAATCGGTCTTGGAGTGGCTGCCTTTTCAAGCGATTACTTACCTACCGAGCGCTGTGTTCACAGGAAAAATTACAGGCACTGCGATATTCCAAAACCTTGGCGTCCAAGTGCTGTGGTTCCTGGTCTTAATTATCCCGATCTATGTCCTGTGGGTTAAATCCAAAACGCGTCTATTCGTACAGGGGGGTTAACACATGAGTTTTTATGTCTCCCTAGTTGTAGAATATTTGAAAAATTACATGAAAACACGCCTCACCTACCGATCCGATTTCTGGATTGACGTTCTTTCCGACTTGATGTTCAATGGTTTGAATCTATTCTTCATTCTCGTCGTATTTTTGCAAACACAATCGCTTGGCGGCTGGAATCAAGAACAAATTTTGTTCATTTACGGTTATTTTATGATTCCATATGGCATATTCATCACTTTTTTTAACTTATGGGGATTCAGTGAACGTTATATTGTCAAAGGGGAGATGGACCGCATCCTGACGCGTCCCGCCTATAATCTATGGCAATTGATGCTCGAAAACCTGAGTCCATCTTCACTATTTAGCGCATTAGCAGGTCTGATTGTCATGATCTATTCCTGGGTTAAGCTCGGAATCCCGTTCCATTGGCATGATCCGCTGGTCTTTATTGTACTGGTGATTGGATCGATTCTCATTTATGCAGGTGTATACATCTCGCTGACGTCGCTGGCCTTTTACTCTGATGCGCCGACAGGTATTCTGCCGCTGATTTGGAACATCCAGAACTATGGACGATATCCGGCTACGATTTACAATAAACTGCTCCGAACGATCTTGACGTGGATTTTGCCTTTTGCGTTCGTCGGCTTCTATCCGGCCGCTTATTTCATCGATCCAGTGAACTGGAAGTGGTTCGCTTTGCTAACACCGGTTGTTGGTATTGCTTTCAGCATTTTTGGTATTACAATTTGGAATATTGGTGTGAAACGGTACCGCGGCGCGGGATCTTAAAAGTAAATGGAAAAGTCCAGTTCTTGCTAAAAAGCAGGAACTGGGCTTTTTTGTATTGTAAATACCAGGCCAAGTTTTGTGACATCTAAGTTATGAATAAAGAAATAAGGCAGGACAAAACGCATAGGATATGTAGTTAGTAGTGCCTGGATTATCGGTTGTTTTAAAAAAATCTTTTATACGTGAAGGAGGGAATGCCTATGCAGCTTGAAGGAGGTATTATTGAAGCGATCGGTGGCACGCCGCTCATACGACTTGGGCGTTTGTTCAAAAATCAGCCATTCGAGGTTTACGGGAAGATGGAGTGGATGAATCCGGGCGGCAGCGCGAAGGATAGGCCAGCACTCTTTATGCTGCGAGAAGCGATACGACGCGGTGAAGTTACCAGCGACAGCGTCATTATCGAATCGAGTTCAGGTAATTTGGCGATTAGTCTTGCACAGCTATGCTGTTATCTGGGACTGCGATTCATCTGTGTGGTGGATCCCCGCACAACCGAGCAGCATAAGCAGATTATCCGCAGCTTCCATGGAGAAATCGATCTTGTTACGGAACCGGATGCGGAGACTGGTGAATTCTTGCCGGCGCGGATTCGCAGAGTAGGTGAGCTGGTTGGACAAATACCGAATGCTTATTGGACCAATCAGTATGGGAGTCCAGACAATGCCAAGGCACATATGGAGACGACCATGTCAGAAATCGGGGACCAATTGGGACCGATTGACTATTTATTTTGCGGTGTAAGCTCTTGCGGGACGATACGAGGGTGTATGGAATACATCCGAAGCCGCGGGTGGCCCACACAAATTGTTGCTGTGGATGCGGAAGGCAGTGTCATTTTTGGCGGGGAAAAAGGTTCGAGAAGGTTCCCAGGACTCGGCGCCGGAATAGTACCGAGTCTGTATAAGCATGAAGTAGCGGACCTTGTCATGTACGTGTCAGACTTGGACTGCGTGGAAGGCTGCCGCGCTTTGGTGCGCAGTGAAGCGATTTTGGCGGGGGCCTCGTCGGGAGGCGTTGTTTCCGCGATACGCAAAATGAGCGGGAGCATCCCTGAGGGAGCGGTTTGTGCCGCCATTTTACCAGATCGAGGCGAGCGTTACTTGAACACCGTGTATAACGACGAATGGGTGCAGAAAGAGATAGGCTCTAATCCGAGTACCTGGCATGGGAGACTGGAGCATGATTTATTTACACGATGACCATATCCGAGATATGGGTATCGATTGGACGATGGGTTTAGGAGTCAGGCATAACTCCAAAGATATCCACATAATTGTCCACAATTCCACAGGGTAAAAAGCCCCGTTGTGTATAACTTTCATGCATAGTGTCAACATATCCACAGATGGAGATATCCACAAGTGAATTTTAATTATGAAACCGTATCTGTCACAAAACACCGCCCTATTTCGCCTTATATATGAAAAGCGAAAAACGGAGGGTGATGAGCATGAACAAATACGACACAGCGATTATTGGCGGAGGTTTAGCTGGATTAATTGCGGCCAACGAATTAGCTAAGGGTGGAAATAAAGTGGTGATTTTGGAGAAATCGGGGCGCTTGGGCGGCAGAGCCATTACGAATAAGAAAAATGGTGTTTTCTTTAACTTAGGCGGGCATGCGTTATATCGCGCTGGGAAGGCATTTTCGATTTTACAAGAGCTTGGAGTTCGCATAGAGGGAGGAACGCCTTCATCCAAAGTGAACGCCATCTGGAATAATCAAATCCTTCCAATGCCAGCGAGTCCGATCAGCATGTTATCATCTAAGCTTCTATCATGGTCTGGCAAAATGTCCCTCTTAGGACTGGCGATGAAATTAAACAAAATCGATACAACTACATTAAGACATGCAACCTTGAGGGATTGGGCGGAAGGTGAGATTCCTGATCCTATGGTGCGTCATATTTTCTATGCGCTGTGCAGAACCGCCACATACACGCACGATCCAGATTATCAGCTGGCGGGTCCCGTACTTGCACAAGTTCAGCGTTCACTTAAGGGAGTCCTATACCTCCATGGCGGCTGGCAAAAGATCGTAGATCAGCTGCATGAGAAAGCGGTTCAAGCGGGAGTGCATGTCGTTAGCGGCAAAGATGTGAAAGAGATCGTATATGAGGATGGCAAGGTTCAAAAGCTTAAATTTGCCGATGAGGAATATTTAGAAGTCTCAAACGTGATCAGCACCGCTTCCGCTTCGGAGACCTACAAGCTCGTTCGTGATGCCGTTCACACGGTACTGAAACAGTGGAAGGATGAGGCCCGTCCATCGAAAGCGGCATGCCTTGATTTAGGGTTGAAGAAGCTGCCCGTCCATGGACGTGATGTTGCTATTGCGCTGGATCAACCCATTTTTTTCTCCCATCATACCGTCCATGCCAAACTAAGCGATAATGGTACATTGGTTGTGCATATGGTGAAGTATAATGGGCCTGGGGAAAGTGATCCAAAGGCAGACGAGCAAGTGCTAACCGCTACCATGAATGCACTTCATCCAGGCTGGGAACAAGAGGTTGTCGCAAGACAGTTCCTACCTAATATTACGGTTGTCCACGACTATATGCATATAGGTAAGTCAGATAGGTTTACAGGTCCGGCTGTTCAGGGGATTCGTGGTCTCTATGTGGCCGGGGATTGGGTCAGTCATGGTGAAATGCTCGCAGACGCATCAGCGGCAAGCGCTAAACGAGCGGCAGAGGCTATTTTAAAAGAAAGCCAATTCGCGTAAAATTGCCATATCCACTAGTTAGAGTTGGGAGATGTACAGTATGGAGTTAGCCGGATTTTCAGAGCAGGTGTACACATCGTACAAACCGCTTTTGTTCTCACTAGCCTATCGGATGCTTGGGAGTGTCATGGATGCTGAGGATGTCGTGCAGGAGGCATTTCTATATGTGAATGAGACGAATCCGGCACATGTCAACAATCCTAAAGCATATCTATGCAAAATTGTGACCAATCGGTGTATCGATAAGCTGCGTTCCGCCAGCAAAAAGCGCGAGGTCTACGTAGGTCCGTGGCTGCCGGAGCCACTTATCATGAGTGCTGACAACCAGACAGAACCTGATCTCTATTATTCGCAAAAAGAGTCTCTTTCGACCGCGTACCTGTTGCTGCTGCAGCAGCTGTCGTGGGTAGAGAGGGCGGTATTCTTATTGAGGGAGGTACTCCAATACGAGTACGACGAAATTGCCGAGATTGTTGGGAAAAGCAGCACGAATTGCCGGCAAATTTTCCGCAGGGCCAAGAGTGCCATTAGCAGCTTTCCAGATCGCGAAGCTGATCCTAAGGCACAGGACAAACAGCCTATAGTGGAACAAACCTCAGCCGTCGTGGAACAATTCGTGCAGGCTTTAGTAGCTGGCAATATCGGTCAGTTATTGAGCATTGTCAAAGCGGATGCCGTTCTTTACTCTGACGGTGGAGGTAAGGTGAAAGCCGCTGTTAGGCCTATAATGGGGGCAGAACGTGTCGCCATGTTCATGTCCGGGGTTCTCGCCAAAGTACCGCCTGGCTTCAGTTATTCATTGGCGACCGTGAATGGAGAATTGGGCATTGTGGCTTACGATGATGGCCAACCGTATAATGTGACTTCCTTCCATGTTGTTGATGGTCAGATTGCTGCTGTCTATCTCGTTGTTAATCCAGACAAATTGAGGCATCTATAAATTAGCTCCTGCTCAAACCTTCTTTCGCATGATCTCTCTCTTAGGGATTATGCGGAGGAAGGTTTTTGTGCACTCCCCAACGGATTTGTTGCTCCTAAGTTGGCTGTGCCAACCTTGTCTAGCGCAAATCAGTTCCAGGGGAAATACATTAGCTGCAAAAAATACATCAAATTTCGCGGAATCATCATTTTTGAACGCAGTTGCTGCATTTCCTACATCTAATTGTGCCTGAAATGAGGGTTTTGAGTCTTTCAGGTAAGATTACCTGCACAAAATGCAGCTAAATCGCTCCGAAGGTCGTTTCGGAGATAATTAACTGTACTAAATACATTAAGTGAAGAAAGTGTGCTCTCATACCTCTAGAGTTGGCTTCTGGGATTCACTGCAACTACTGCCGGGTCTCGCTAAGCGCCAAGCCTTTCTCTCATGGATTTTGAGTAAAAAGGATTTTTATGCAACAATTGGAAATTCATTGCGTCTAACTTATAAAGAATCTAAAGATTTGAGGTGCAGTAGACCAATGAAGTCCATACTCTTATTGCTTGTATTTGCATTTGGTTTGTCTAGTATCGGGAATCAAGGTGACGTCGCTGTTCCCCCAACTGAGGTGGAAAGTGTCTATGAGCTCCCATCCCCGAATCCTACAGCTCCGCTGCCTGAAAACTTGCAGGATCGAATGTTCCATTTAGAAAATGTGTATAGACAATTTTCTGTTAAGCCAATGAGTATTTCTAAGTCTGAACTAGAATTCCCCAATGGTGCATTTCATCTTCAACTTCTTAAGCTAGGTAATCATCGTGAGGAATTGAGCTTACAGGAGAAAGGTCAGATTAAAGAAGCCATCTACAAGGCCATAGGGTCACGCTTTTCACTTTATATTACAACTTTGGTTATACCGAAAGAGGAGGAGTTGGTTGGGTATATATCCGAACTGGATAGGGAAGAGCAAAAGATTCTCCTTGTTAATCCTGAGGCCTGTTTAGATAAGGAATGCAAGGAAAAAGAGAAGTTCTGGGTGAAGCTTGATGAAGATGCCGTTATCGTAACGAATAAAAGCAACGGTTCCAATAAGTTTGAGGATCTAAAACTAGGAGATTGGCTGCACGTATGGACGACAGGAGCCGTATTGCAAAGCTATCCTGCGCAGTACTCAGGGCTTGATATTGAAGTGGTGGAGCCTGAAGATGAGACACCAGTTGCTCTTTCAAATTTAATGAAGACAGATTTTAATGGCATTAAACAAATTGATGTCAGATTCGGTGACGGTAAAAAGCTGGCTATTACAGATGCTAAGTCACTTGAGGATATTTCGTCAAAATTGAAAAGAATTGAGCTTGTCCGAGCCAATGATAAAAGAACAATTGTTGGGTCTCTGTACGGAATGGAATTAACCATTGGGGATAATAAGTTTCTGTATGGTACCAGTCTAAGGTTTGATAACATTAAATATAAGCAAAATTCAGTTACAACCGAACTAAACGACTATATCGTAGCGCTTGGAAGAGCCAGCATTCCGAATTTGTTACCTGGCATACAAAGATAATAAAAAGCTGCTCACGAAGTCTTCGCGATTCGTAGCAGCTTTTACTTGTTAATCAAAGCGCTTTTCGGATCACCTTTTTATAATGCAGAACGGAGAGGATGCCGAATATTGAGTATAAAACGGTATACAGCACCATCACAATGATCATTGGCGTCCATAGCTCTGCACCGAAAAGAAAACATCCCGACTGAACCGCAAAATAACTGTGAATCAGCCCAACGACTAAGGGGATACCGAAATTAAAGATTTGTTTCAACTGAATGCCTTTTAACAAATCGTCCTGCGTAAAACCAAGTTTCCTGAGGATCGTATATGTCGGCTTTTCATCTTCGCTTTCATCCATTTGTTTGAAATACAGAATGCAGCCGGATGTAATCAGGAAGGTAAGTCCTAAGAAGCCGACGATGAACATGATGAGCCCCATCCTGTTTTTCTGGTCATTTGCCATGTTTTGGCGGGAATCATAAGAACGATTTTGATCAAAGCCCAGCTTATGATAAATCTGATTTGCTTCGAGAAGCTTTGCCTCATTTTCGATATCAATTCCCAGATAGACAGATGACTCTTTTTGAATCGCGGGGTCGATATCTTGCTTTAAACGCTTGAAAACCGAGTCATCAACGATAGCAACAGGCAGGCCGCCATTCGAAAAGTACCAAGAAACGATGTATTGCTTCCTAGAGCCTACATAAGTTTGCGGAATAACAATATGCTGCCCGCTAAGTTGGATTTGTCCGGAATCTTTGAGGCTCATAAATTTTTGCAGCATGTCATTGGTACCCGTAAATAGCGTTTGTTCGGCAGTGAGATCGGCGAATGGCGCGTCCTTGTCACTGATAACAGGAATCGTCATGTTACTCGGATCAAGGATAAGGCCTTCCATATTGGAAGCCAAGATTTCCTTTAGATTGGCCTTGACCTGAACGACCTCGATTGCTGTATCCTTGTGCTTGATTTGACTATCATCTAACGCGGCTTTAAATTTGTTGGCATCTTCCACATTCGTAATGGCAAAGTGTGCGGGTACGCTATTTAGGGCCGTTTTTTCTGCAGAGTAATAGGATATGTAGCTTAAAGATAACAAGGCGATGGAAAGCGCGGATATGGTTGTGATAACCGTCAATAGCAAAGCATTCGATTTCATGCGAAACATGATGGATGAAAGCGATAATACCTCGCGAACATGTAAATAGCCATTTTTCCTTCTTCGGATGACGTTAAGGATTAACCGGACAGACCCTTTATAGAACAGATAGGTTCCGATGATGACGGATGCCAGAATGAAGATCATGGCCGAAAAGATGGCAACCATCGTCATGAAATCTCCGCTAAACAGCTTCGAAGAAACGTAGTAGCCAAGCAAAATAAGGAGCAATCCCACCATCCCCATGATGGCTTCTGAAGTAGACAATCTTTTCACCTTCACTTCAGTTGAGGTAGAGACGCGAAACAACGATAAAATGCTCTGTCTTTTAATAAAAATATAGTTGACCAGCATGATCAACAAGTAGACGGCGCTAAATACAACGAGAGTCTGGGATAGTGCTTGCATTGAAAAGTGAAGCGATGCGGCAGCTTTAATGCCTGTAATTTGGAATAAAATCATTAAGATGAGCTTAGATACGGAAAATCCGATAAATGTCCCGACGATTAATGAACCGAAATATAGGACAAAGTTCTCGACGCTTAGGATGCGGAAAATCGCGGTTTTCGTCATACCGATTAGCTGCAATAAACCGATTTCTTTACTGCGCCTTTTCACGAAAATATTGTTAGCATACAGATTAAAGATAGCGACAATCGCAACAAGTAGGATGGAAGCTGCACGAATGGATGCCGCGCCTTTAATGGAGCCTTTGGTTTGGTCTAAAGCAGGGTCATACTGCAGGGTAACGAATGCGAAATAAAGCGCGACACTGAACATTAAGGCAAACATATACAGGTAGTAATGCTTGATGTTGGACTTCAGGTTTTGAGTAATCAGCTGGTTAATGCTCATTGTGCACCCCGCCTAGAACACCCTGTGTCTTCATGATGTCTTGAAAGAAGGCCTGCCTGGATGCTTGACCTTTATATAATTGGGTATAGATTTGTCCGTCCTTAATAAAAATGACTCTGCTGCTGTAGCTGGCGGCAACTGAATCATGGGTAACCATGACGATGGTCGCTTTCCGTCGTTGATTCAATTCATTTAGCTTGTTAAGTAAATCCGAAGCGGATCTGGAATCGAGGGCACCGGTGGGCTCGTCGGCGAAAATAATACTTGGTTCATGGACAAATGCTCTAGCAGCAGAAGTCCGCTGTTTCTGTCCGCCTGAGATTTCGCCAGGATACTTATCCTGAATTTCCAAAATGCCAAGCTCTGTTGCTACCGCTTGAAATTTGTGATTGGCTTCTTGCTTCGAGGCTTTGGTAATGGAAAGCGGCAGAAGGATATTCTCCTTAACGGTCAATGTATCCAACAGGTTATAGTCTTGAAAGATAAACCCCAGATGATGCTTACGGAATTCAGCTAACTGCTTCTCTTTCATGGCCGTAATTTCTTGGCCTTCGATTTTAATGGAGCCTTGACTGAGCGTGTCAATCGAAGAAAGAACATTGAGCAGGGTTGTTTTCCTGAGCCGGATGGGCCCAGGATGCTAACGAATTCCCCTTTTTCAATGCTGATGTCCAGGCCCTTGAGCACCTCTTGCTTATTCAGCTTATTGCCATAGCTTTTATGGATTTTGACAGCTTCCAAAATATTCATATGATTCACTCCTCTTCTACGATAGCTTTATTATAAAAAGCTTCGCATCCTTTTTCCTTCGATTGAACGAACAAAGAAGAAAGGCATGTGACAATGTTGTCACATGCCCGTAATCCGGACGGTTTCATTTGGTTGTGGAAAAGTGAGCGTAAAGGTTGTGCCCGCGCCTGCTTCTGAATGTACAGCAATATGGATGAGCAAGGTCTGCGCCACCTTTTTGGCCAAATATAAGCCCATACCTGTTGCGGCGCTGTCCTGGTGCCAAGTCGTAGAAGTAAAGCCTTTATCAAAGATACGCGGTAGATCCTTAGGATCGATTCCGCGACCGTGATCTTTTACTTCGAGCACCATTCGCTCATGCAGCTGGAAGCTCTTTACTATGATATCCGAAGAGTCGCTGTCGCTGTATTTCACTGCGTTCGTCAAGAGCTGCCGTAGAATAAAGGCTAACCATTTGGCATCGCTGAGCACTTTCGTGACGTCGAATTGTACATCAAAGCCTATTCCTTTTTGGATGCACCAGGACTTCAACGTCTTGATCTCCATATATATAAGCGCTTCAAGATCTACGTACTCGATATACAGGTCGTTCTCCATAGACGGCAAACGTTTTTGGTGGAGCTGCCGGTCAAGCAGCAGATGGATTCGCAGCCATTCATAGGTCAAAGCAGCTTTCATGGCTTCATCATCCAAGCGGTCAATCATGAGACGCATGGCCGTGAGCGGTGTCTTCACTTCGTGAATCCAGGACAGCAGCTCGTCTTTCTCTTGTTCTAACGCCACCTGTTGCCGTGAGGCGATTTGACTCAGCCGCTCGGTCAAGCCCGTCATACTAGTCTCGACAATTTGTTCGAATGGGCTTTCAGCATCGGCGATACTTGCGAGATCGAGATTGTTTTCACGTTCTTCCAACCTCTTATAGAACTTCGTTTCTTTGTTGTAGCGGATAATCAGAAAGATAGCAAACAAGGTCGTCAATAAAAAAACAATATAGAGAATAGGGGAGAAGGGAATCTCGTAATCGAGATATGCGATAAAAAGTAGAAGCCCTTGCCCTAGTAGAAACAGTAGGATCCAGCTTTTCCTTTCCATAACATACTTCTTAATCATGGAAAGGGGACTCCTCTGCTGCGATGTAACCCTGACCGATCTTCGTTTCGATAAAACGTCCTAAGCCAATCTCGTCCAGTCGTTTCCGAAGCCGATTGACATTCACGGTTAAGGTATTGTCACTTACAAAACGCTGGTCATCCCATAAGCTGTTAATCATTTCTTCCCGACTCACGATCGTGTTCTTATGTTCAATTAGCAGCTTGAGGATATAGATTTCATTCTTCGTCAACTCAATCGAGCCTGCTTGATTAGTAATCATATTTTTCTCGTAATCAACAGTTGCGCCGCACCATGTTTTGAGCTTGATGGGTTCCGTGTTGTAGTTATAGACGCGTCTGAGAATAGCTTGGATCTTCGCAATGAGCACATCGAAATGAAAGGGTTTTTGGATAAAATCGTCCGCTCCCAGCTGCATAGACATGACCATGTCAGTGGGGTGATCGCGTGAAGACAGGAATACAATCGGAATGTTGGAATGGGTCCGAATCATCCGGCACCAATGAAACCCGTCAAATTTGGGCAGTTGAATATCTATAATAACTAAATCAGGCTTTAGGGCAATAAACTCTTCAACCACTTTGCTGAAATCAGCTATGCCGTGTACATCATACGACCATTTGGCCAGTCTGATCTTAATCTCTGTGAACAGAGTTGCGTCATCTTCAATGAGCAAGATTTTAAACAATAGGAATCACTCCACTTGAGTCGAATTTCTAAACCTCATTGTAATGGAAAATAGCGGTTTGCTGCAATGAATTAGCTTATTCCGGCCAAAGACCAAAAGAATATTTTATGGGTCTTTGTTACCACATAAGAAAGTATAAGTTTTCGGTTCCCGAAAACCGCTTTCTTATTGGCGATAAAACCTAATATAGGGATCTTTGGTCGTAGACCAAAATCTCTCCTCGTTAAACGCGGTCGCTCATCTTTGAATGGCCTCGATAGAGGTTTTCTCATAAAATGAATACAAAAGAGCTGCACACGAAGTCTCGGACTCGTAGCAGCTCTTTTTCATGTTACGGTGTAGGTATTGGGAAAGGTTTTGCTTTCTTGGCTTCTTCTGGTAAAACAATATCGACTGGCTGATTAACATCTTTGTAAGTCATGGACATCGTCATATCCATATGATCGATCGGAATATTCGGATCTTCTCCGTAAGTGAGAATATAGTCACCGTCCATATTAATTGGCAGCTTCGTTTGTTCATCCATGGTGACAATGGCTGATAGAGAAACACTCATACCCGTGATGGCTGGTGAGTTTAGAACTTCCTTGAATGTATCTTGACTTCCGCCAAGTCCACCAAGCGTCTTCATGATATCTGCGGAATTCGTGAGCTTGCCGCGAATCGAAATCTTACGCTGCTTTTTCCCATCCTTCTCGGTAGAGCCAAGATCCTTATAGAAGAAATAAGGCGTTACCAGCGATTTGTTCACATCTAAGCTTTTCTTCTGCAGCTCCATAAGCTGGTCGAAGGTAAATGGCATTTGCTTGGATACATCGTACCATTCGACGACGTCGTTATTGGGAATCGGCATGCTCATGTAGGTACCTTGGCTGACTGTATATTGCTCCATTTTGACCGTTCTGGTTACCATATCAGAGCCAGGCGATGTGGTTATTATCGTTTGATGAAGTCCTTGGTCTCTGTTAAAGGAAACATCCGATTTTGCTTTTGTTGGAAGATTGTTCATCGGATAACCAACACTTGGCTTAAAGAAAATGTTCATGTCCATATCCATATGGGCACGGAAGGTTTTTAGCTGGGTTTGGGTAGTTGGATCTTCCGCTAACCATTTTGGAATGGAAGAATCAGTTGCCAAAGCTTTTTTAATTGCTGTTCGGGCTATTTCATTGGAAACTCCGGTATCTTTGCCAAAATCGACAGCGAAATCAGCTTGCAGCTCCGCGCTTGCTTTGCTATCAGAGAGACCGAGGAATCGCCCAAGAATAAATGAGGCTTCTTCTGGGCTAATGATTAGATCTAGTTTGAACGTTCCGTCGGAGTATCCCTGCAGGACTTGACGTTCCCGCATGACACGGACAGTGTCTGCATAAGGGGACTCGGAGCTGACATCCGAGGGGAGAATCGTTTGTTTATTCGTAGGTGTCAGTTGAAGTTGATCTGCAATTTGTTGGATAAATTGTCCGCGTGTGATAGGCAAGCTATCACTGGGTGATGCTGCAGATGCCGATAGGGGAGGGATGACTAACGTTAATCCCATCACAGTGAGTAAGGTTGTGCGTTTGATTCGTATCATTACGATGATTCACTCCTTTATTTATTATTCCTTCCTATTGAAAATACCATAATTTTCTTTAAAAATGCTAGTTTAGGTAATGGCGGTTTGATGTTCCAACCTCAAATGGCGCATAATGGATATACCTAAGAGTGGTTAAATAGAGGAGAGAACATAGATGAGTAAAAAGAAACTGATTGAGTTAGAGGCACCCAAGCGACCGGCGCCCACTTTTACACTTCCTGCATCCAACGGGAAAAAAGTATCCCTAAAGGATTTCAAAGGGAAGAAGCTGGTGATTTACTTTTACCCACAAGACAACACGCCGACCTGTACCCAACAATCGTGTGATTTTCGCGATTATAATGGTAAGTTTGCAAAGCTCGGTGTAAAAGTGATTGGAATTAGCCCAGATGAGCTGAAAGCCCACGATAAATTCATTGAAAAGTATGAACTGCCGTTTCTATTGCTCTCCGACCCTGATCATCAGGTGGCTGAGAAGTTTGGAGTATGGGCACTCAAGAAGCTTTATGGCCGTGAGTATATGGGGATTGTTCGGTCTACTTTCTTGATAGATGAAGAGGGGTATATCGTCAAGGAATGGAGTAAAGTGAGGGTTAAGAATCACGTTCAGTCAGTTTTGGACGCTGTAATGGCATTGAATACTAATACATAATGAACAAACGATAGTTGCTAATACGCAGCAAATAAAAATGGAACTTTTTTACAAATTCTTCGTCTAATTCATTGCATGGGAGAAAACTTGTGAAGAGGGGAAAGCGATGAATAAGAAGCTGATGGTTTCGATATTGTCTATTTTCATGGCTTACGGAAGTACCGCGTACGGGGCTGTGGAGGAAACCCATTGGGTGATGAAAGAGCTCAAGGATTACAAGCAATACATCGTGCCTTATAGGGACAACGCTTCGATACAAGGTACGATCACGCAGAAAGAGTGGGATTCATTTCAGCTAAATGTGTTGGACTCTGGCAAGCTGGATAAACCTATACTGCTCGATGATTGGGCGACGGCTCTTAAAATAGCGGTGGATTTGCCGGAAAAAAACCGTGATGCCTGGATCGGCATGTATGTTCACGAGCTGGGTCAAGGGACGGGGATCACACGTGAAAATGCGGTCGGAGGGATGGTAAAGTTGTTGATCGGTTCTTACTTCAAGGGGAGCTGGTCTGCGGAAGAAGTAAAGCCGGCAAAAGCGCTGCTGGATCTCCAGGATATCAGTGATAAGCAGCGAGGTCTGGTTGAGATCGCGTATGTACAGGGAATTTTGGATGATTCGGTGAAAGAAAAGTTTAGGCCGAACGATAGGCTGACGAATGCCGAAGCCATTTCTATGATGTATCAGGTCATGGGGGAATTGGCGTATGACAAGCCGGATCTGCCGGCAAACCATTGGCTCAGCGAAGAGTTGGGGTCTGCCTACCAAAGCAACAAGCTTCCAAAGCCGATGCTTAAGGTGCTGCGTCGTGCTTTTCAAGATCCGATGAATGCCGAACGCAATATTCCTGTTGGTTTGTGGCACGAAATGCTCATTTCAGGGCTGCCGGTGCCTGCCTATCTGAAGGAGAAAGCGTTTATGTATACGCTTGCTTATGACAAGGATGGAGGAATACTAAGGGACAGAGCGGTAGTCGGAATAACTAAGCTGGGGAAAAATCCAAGAAGCGCAACGGCGGAGGAAAAAATGAAAGCTGAACAAGCGTTTGCCGATTATCGCGATGCTTTTGACTCCGATAAAATCGCTGTTGCCTACGGAGATGGGCTTTTGGAGGGACAAAGCGGTCAAAGCTTCGGCGTCCATGGTTACCTAACCTATGCTGAGGCTGCTGCTCTTGCTATCCGTGCAAGCTTAAGGGAGACATTGAACGATACCCCTTTGCTAATTGATGAGAAGACAGCATTGCAAATAGCCAAAGAAAAGGACCCTGATTCTGAAGCCGAATGGAAAGCAACCTTCAAGAAGGGGCTGGTGCTTCATGATAACACGAACAGGATAATTTATGACGGATGGGTTGTTGAAGCGGTCTATCCGGCAGGCAACAAAATTGTTGTGTATATTGATGCCAGAACGGGTAAAATCATGGTCCTTGGGGAGATTGAAGCTTTCCTATAGGGGAAATAGAGGAGTCAAGCTCGAGCCTATGCGCATGGTTTTTTTGATAAATCTTTTTGTGAAAGCTATTTCCACCCATTGGGAGTGGGTAGCTTTTTTATTTTTTATTAAATAATATTATTTTTGCGGACTCCAAAATTCGATTTTAGAGTCATTCAGCTTTTATGAGGTAATTGGGCTATAGTAGTTACCAAAGTTGTATATTTATACAACATCATGTGGATTCTTACCTTCAGCAACCTCAGAGAATTGAACAGATTTGACGATTGATCCCGATTTAAGTGTATCGACGGTCTCATATGTAAAATACTGTTGAAAATCTAGCGTGAATTGGGTTAATATGTAAACCGTAGTGAATCATATGAACTAGATTGATAGACTATCTACCTATAAACCAAGTGAAATGATCAAAGGCAAACCCGTCGAAAGCCGGGGACGCAAAGCCACGGGTCTAAGTCATGAGTAACAGCTCATGATAGGACAGCCGGGCCGCTCTTTGAGCTTGGTTTTTATTTTATCACAGGAGGAGAAGCTTGTTTTGAAAAAGAACCTTTTATTTGGATTGGTTACCGCAGTTGTTATTTTTACTGGATTGGCGGTTACGCAGAGTCCAAGAGGGTACGCGGAAGAAAATATTTTTCCCACTAGGTTTGAAGGTGAAACCCACCTTTCCGGACAATCGATGGTCTGGCAACAGGATGGTGGCGATGGTTATCAGCAGGTGACCGTTCAAAACATTACCACTGGTGAAAAAAAGCAAATCACCCATACAACAACAAAAAAGAGATTCACGAACATAGGCGGTACTCTGGTGACATGGCAGGAAAAAAGAGATATGAGCACTCCCGAGCGGGATTGGGATGTGTACGCGTATGATTTGACAACTGGCACAGAAAAGAAACTTAACGAAACATCCGGTACTTACGGTCAGCCCAGTACAGATGGGGATTATATTGTTTGGTCAAACGGTGGCAGCATTCATGTGTATAACTGGAAACAAGATACACGGACATCGGTTGGGGAAGGTATTGATCCAATTATCAACAAAGGAAACATCCTGTTCAAATCAAAAGAAGGGCTTAACCTGCATAACATAGCGACGGGGGTTACGAATCTGGTTGCAGCTGCTCCCGAAGGTTATGCAATCACTTGGTTTGCATTTCAAGGAGAAACAGCGCTATTAATATTGAATAAATTCAATGAAGGTAATCAATATGCGATACTCAAGCTAGGCGGATCCAAACCGGAAATAGACTATGTAACACCTTTAGCAAAAAAGAAACGTGATTTCAGCCAAATGGCGGTCGGAAACCATTATGTTGTATGGCTTGAAGAAGATAAGGATGGGGTTCCGCAGCTAATGGGCGCTAGGGTGGATGATGGAAGCGCGGTGCAATTGACCCAGGCCAAAGCAAGCGATGTGCAACCGCTGCCGATTGGTTTTATCGGTGATACACTCATATGGGTGGAGAACTATTTTACTACGAGGGCAATGCCCCTAAACATTGAAAAGTCAACTTCCGGTTCTCTCAACTACGCACCTATCCCGAACGCGCCAAAACCCGAGCCTATAAAAAGGCCGAGGGTGCCCGAGAAGAAATTTGATATTGCACCTAGTGCACCAATGGCTACAGAATCCGAAATACAAATTGAAGTAAATGTAGAAGGACATAAGATGCAATTTGATGAACAACCTTTCATTGAAGAAGGTACCACGTTGGTTCAGTTTCGACCCATTTTTGAAAAGCTGGGACTTCAAATCCAGTGGGACGGCGATACGCAAACCATCACTGGTTCGGCAGACGGAGTGAGTATTCGATTGCAGATCAACAAGCCAGAAGCCTTCGTGAACGGAGTAGCCGTAGATTTGGAAGAAGCGCCGAGGATAGAACATGAAGTTACCGTCGTTCCGCTTCGCTTCGTTGGCGAGGCAACGGGAAGAAAGGTGATTTGGGACGATAAGCTACACGCGGTATATATCATCGCCCCGGAAACGGTAGGTAAGTTATTGTATCCAAATGGAAAGTTGAAGTATGAGGGCCAGCTGAAAAACGGCAAAATGAATGGCAAGGGCAAGCTTTATCGGGAAGATGGAACGCTTTGGTACGACGCAGAATTTATGAATGACGCAGTCGAGGGCACAGGCACTTTTATCCAGCAAGGGCTTATTGATGGAAACGACATGACTAACTTTTATTACGTCGGAGAGATTAAGCACGGAATTCCGGACGGACAAGGTAAGGGGTATGATCCTAGAGGTAGATTAATATACCAAGGCGGTTTCGAAAATGGAAAGTATGCCGGTCATGGCAAATATTTCGTCAATGGCAAAATTGTCTATGATGGAGATTTTGTAATGAGCCAATATGATGGCTACGGTAAACTATACTCAGGGGGATATCTCTTGTATGAGGGGCAGTTTAAAGCTAATAACCGCCACGGTAAAGGCAAGCTATATGAACAAGCCTTTCATCATACATTGGACTATGAAGGTGAATTCAAAAATGACATATTCAATGGCGAAGGCAGCTTTTACTCATCAATAGATTCTTTCTACACAGGACAATGGGTGAACGGGAAAAAAGAAGGGATAGGTAAAGAATATTCCTCTTACCTTCTGGACTATGAGGGTGAGTTTCATAACGGAGTGAGGGAAGGCAATGGCAAGCTCTTTGAGTCTGATCGACGGATTTACGAGGGAATGTTCAAGAACGGTAAACCGGAGGGCAAGGGTAAGCTGACAGACGAATACGGTAAAATTATATTTGAAGGACAGTTTCTGGACGGCAAGCCCGCAGGGTCCTAACTCCATTGATGCCCCTGCCATCTTACGATGACATCGTAAGGTGGTTTTCTTTTTATGATTGACAGCGATTGATTTATTAGTGAGGATACATATAAGGACAACGCTTACTACTAGCTGCACCGAAAACAAATCCGCCTAACTTGAAAGGACTTCTCACATGTGGACCATGCTCAAAGACCGAAGAATGACGTTTCTCATGATAGCCAACATTTTATCCTCGATCGGCTCAGGAATAACCATGATTGGCGTGCCGTGGCTGTTAGTGAATCGAGCAGGGGGGAGTGAGATCTTTGGTTATGCAACACTTGCATCAACCATCATACTTTTCTTCCTATCGCCGCATATCGGCGTATACATTGACCGCATTTTTAGGAAGAAAATGCTGCTGGGCAGTGAAGTGATCGGCGGATCGGTCACACTGCTATTTGCGCTATGGGGACTAAGTACAGGCCACTTCGAAACATGGCAGCTGATCGTCATTTATTTTAGCGGTTCTCTGTACTATAACGTTCACTTTCCAACCCAGTTCGCTTTTACACAGGAGATCTTCTCGAAGGAACAGTACAAGACGCTCAATTCCATCCTCGAGGTCCAAAATCAATCCACATCGATGATCGCGGGCGGCTTGGCGAGTCTACTGATTGATCATATCGATTTTGCCTGGATTCTATTAGCGGACGCGATGACTTACTTTTTAGGCTTTGGTCTATTTTTGCTTATTCCTTATATCAAGAACAGGTCTGTCACGGCAACCGGCGCCGTTTCCATGTGGTCCAATATCAGAGAAGGCTTCGATTATTTGAAAACGAGACCTCTATTGGTCATGTTTTTCCTCTGCGCGTTGATGCCGTTTCTGTGTGTGATGGTCGGTAATTACCTTTACCCCGTCTATATCACAAGTGTCCTCCATGGAGGGGCCAATGTTCTCGGGACAGCCGATATGATTTTCGCCATCGGAGCTGTCGTGGCCGGATTAACGATCCCGCTGCTTATGCAGCGTTTGGGCTCCTACTATACGACGATTCTCTCGTTTGTCATTTTTAGTCTGTCGATTGTTTTCTTTTATGTATTCCCTATTGTTTCTATTTTTCTCCTCTTCAAAACATTGAACGGATGGGGGAACGCAGGGAGTCGCGTAGCGCGTAATACGATTTTGATGGAAATGGTTCCAAATCATTTGATTGGTCGTGTGAATAGCTTTTTCAACACCGTAGGAATGGGGATGCGAGTTCTGCTCATTGGTGTCTGTACGCAAATTGTTTCTTTTCAAGGCGCTAGGATGGCCATTCTTTTGCTCGGAATCTTATTAGTCGTTAGTTTCATTGGTCTTATTGGCAGCAGGCCCTTGTTTAACGTGGCAACACAAACGAAAAATGAGGCTGTACCGCAAGAAATTTAGCAATAAATCGAACGAAGGCAGCTCGGATGTTTCATTAGAAAACTATCCTTCTCACTCCGAGAGGGGTAGTTTTTGTTATGGTGACATACTCTTGAGGGTTCTCCCATATAATCTATCAGCTAGCAAAATGATAGAACAAGCGGAGGGATCATCGGATGCGTTTTCGTGTACAACGTGCGACCAACAGACAGAAAAGAGTTCAACTTTCATTGGTAATCCTTTTACTAGTTTCTCTATTTTTCTTTACAATTCCAGCAAAGGCAACAGAGAGCGATGGAAACTCCGCACAAGTACAAGAAGGGCAAGATCTTTTTCAAAAGCTCAAAACAGGCAAGCGCCCGCAGAACGAGAAGACGTATGAAACACCGGAACAGCCAACCGTTTACTTGACCTTTGATGACGGCCCTAGCAAGCTGACAAGTCAGGTGCTGGATATTTTAGATAAAGAGAACGTGAAAGCTACGTTTTTTGCACTTGGTGAGCAAGCGCAGGCACACCCTGCATTGGTTAAAAGAATCGTGCAAGACGGACATACATTAGGCAATCATTCCTATAATCATGTATATAAAGAGCTATACAGCGATTTCCAAACCTTTTGGGACCAAATCCAGCGTAGTGAGGACATCTTTGCCAGTTTGGCTGATACCAGACCGCAATTGGTGCGCGCCCCTGGAGGTACATATACGAATTTCGATGCGTACTACTACTATTTGATGGATCAAGCGGGTTATATCGTTACAGACTGGAATGTAGACAGCGGTGATTCCAAAAGAGTGCATGTGCCTGTGAATGAGATTTGGCAAACGATTAAGGGAGCACCTCTTGAACACGAGATCAACATCCTGTTTCATGACGGCAGTGGGCATGAGTCAACGGTAGAAGTATTGCCCCAAGTCATTAGCTATTACAAAAAATTAGGTTACGCGTTCGCGCCCCTTACGTCTCAGGTTAAGCCCAAACAATTCCCAGTGGGGAAGTCGAAGTGGTCGAGAAACATGAGTTTGGCCCATTTCCAAGAGCTGATGAAAGAAACCCAGCAATATGCTTTAGCCCATATTCAGGCGGATCAAGATCAGAAGGATGCTGAGCAGCATCTTGCCAATCAAACCATTGTAGCCAGAGAAGAAACGGCACAAATTCTATCCGCGCAAGCGGCGCTGCCGCTGCAAGTTCATGTGGTAGGCGGCAGCAGTTTTACAATTGAACCTTCAGCGTATCAGTTGCGTGCTAATCGGATTGAACTGCCGCTACGCCTTCTTATTGAGAAAATAGGCGGGCAAGTAGAGTGGCAGGATGATAAGAAGACAGCGAATGCACATTTTGGTGTTTATGATTTGGAATACGATTTATCCACTAGAAGCATCAGGCTGTACACCCTAGGTAATAGCGTTGCTACCTATTCATTAGCTGATATGAATTTCAAGGATGGTAAGATCATCGTTCCTTTACGGAAAACCATAGATTTACTAGGCGGGCGAATTACGGATACGGTCATAGATTCTAATAAGCGAGAGGTGTCTGTGGCATTACGGCCT
Organism: Paenibacillus alginolyticus DSM 5050 = NBRC 15375; assembly: GCF_000422905.1. Classification (GTDB taxonomy): domain Bacteria; phylum Bacillota; class Bacilli; order Paenibacillales; family NBRC-103111; genus Paenibacillus_E; species Paenibacillus_E alginolyticus. Next base: position 8,484 of record NZ_AUGY01000017.1, on the reverse strand, counting down.
TATTATATATTTAAAGAGAATAATAGTCTTCAGAAAAACTCTCTATTTGCCATGGGAGGATAATGTCTAAAATAGTAGAGGGCTGGAAAAACTAGAAGCATACCCTTATAAAGGAGGCTTCTTGTCTATGCAGTCGAAAACCCGAATATTCGATCAGCCGCAGCCTCTCGTGGAACGGATGATCATGAACGTAGAGAAAGTAATTGTTGGAAAGAGAGAGACGATAGAGAAAGCGTTCGTTGCTATGCTGAGCGGCGGCCATCTTTTGCTAGAAGACGTTCCTGGTGTGGGGAAGACGATGCTTGTACGTGCCTTGGCTAGGACGATTGGTTGTGAGTTTAAGAGAATTCAGTGCACGCCTGATTTATTGCCGTCGGATGTAACCGGTGTATCTGTATTTAATGTGAAGTCGAATGATTTTGAGTTTCGTCCCGGACCTTTAATGACACCCATCGTGTTGGCAGACGAAGTCAACCGTACCTCACCGAAGACACAATCTGCTTTCTTAGAGGCGATGGAAGAGAAGCGGGTTACGATAGACGGGGTGAGTTATGAATTGCCTAAACCCTTCGTCTTATTAGCTACGCAAAACCCAGTGGACTATGAAGGTACTTATGCGCTGCCGGAAGCACAGATGGATCGTTTTATGATGAAGTTGTCACTTGGTTATCCGACGCCTGAGCAAGAAATTCTGATGCTGGATCGCCTACAGGATCGCCAGCCGCTGGAGCACTTGAAGCCTGTTATCGTACAGGATGAGTTCGTGCAATTGCAAAGAGAAGCAACCATGATTCATGTCGATAATACGTTAAAAGATTTCATTGTGCGTCTGGCTTTGGCAACTAGGGAGCATGTTGATTTGTACTTGGGAGCAAGTCCAAGAGCATCCTATGCTTTGATGCGCGCTGCGCAAACGTTGGCTTATATGAAGGGCAGAAGCTTTGTGGTGCCAGACGACATTAAGGATTTGGTGCTGCCGATCTGGACACACCGGCTTATTCTGACTTCCGAAGCACGAATGACGGGCAAGTCTGCGGAGACGATTTTGACAGATTTACTAGCCACCTTACAAACTCCTGTTCTTCGCTATGTCTCGGGGAAGTAGGCCAATGATGAGAAGCTGGGGTAAGACGTCGCTGTTGGTTGTGGGATGTGTGCTGTCGATTGTTTTGGCGTATTGGCAAGGTGGATTTGCCGCTTGGTATTTAGGAATTTGTTTGACATTAATTTGGATTCAGGCTGGATTATTTTATGTATTCGCATTAAATGGACTCACCGTTAGCCGGCAGTTGTCAGGCGAGGTTTTCGTATCTGGTGAAGACGTTGCCATCACTTTGCAGATTGGGCATCGTACGTTTTTGCCGCTGCCTTGGATGATTATTAAGGATAATTGGGTTCATGAAGGAAGCGGGGTGAAGCTGACCTATAGCAAGCTGGTTTTCCCATGGTTTCGATCAGCCTTCATCCTCCATTATAAAATGACGGGTCTTATGCGAGGTGTATATCGGTTCGCAGGCTTTGAGGCGGTGACCGGTGATTTATTTGGTTTTGCTGTGCGAAAAGCCTATCGCGATGATCTTCACCGGTGTGTTGTTTATCCGAGACCTGATTCTTTGACCGGATCAGGCATGACATTTCAATCCGAGGATGGTGATGTGTCTACCATCCGTGGCCCCAAAGCCGACACACCGCTGATTAGCGGTGTTCGCGATTATGTCAGCGGTGACCCCTATCACCGCATCCATTGGAAATCCACAGCCAGGCTGGGCCGGCTGATGACCAAAGACCCCGAGCAAGCATCCTCCGCGAAGCGGATGCTGCTGCTCGACGCGGCGCCTGCGGCGGGTCCAGCTGAGGCGGCGCAGCCGCTGCTGGAGAAGGGCGTCGCCCTCGCGGCGGGCTTCTTCGAAGCCGCCGCTGGCGGGCGCGAGAGCTGCGGCTTCGCCAGCAGCAGCTCCACCAGCAGGCGAATCGCGCCGACGATTCGCCCTGATCTAACGCTCGCGTACGAAGTACTCGCGAGCGTGGGCGGCAAGCCCGCCATTTCCTTTCCTGACCTCGTCAGGAAAGAGGCGGCGGCCTTGCCGCTGGATGCGTCGATGCTTTGCATCACATCGACGCTGGATTCGGCGCTGGTGCGCGCGATCGCAGATAGCGGCACCAAGCGCCGGTCCGTGCACGTGATCTACGTGCACGCGCGGCCCTCCCTCTCGGTCGCGGAGCGAGAGGGAGCTTCCCAGCTGCAGGCCGTAGGCTGCAGCTTCACGGAAGTGCCGCATCCCGTGCGCCTGTGGCCAAAGCAAGGAGGTGTCGCGGATGCAACCGCTTGAACATGGCCGCGCGCCGCGCGCTCTTTCACGTCCTTTACGCTCAAGCGCAGACTCGTCGCGCTTGAAGTCTCGGTCTCTACATACTAACGTAGACTCAACACATACAGGAGCTAATGCCGCTATCCCATCAAGCCCAATCTTCCATTCAAGCGCCATCTCTAACGCACAGTCATCATCGCTAATCACCAACACCTTTTTCCGAGATAGTCTAATCTCACTGCTGCTCTTCCTGCTGCTCTCAGAATGGCTCCGTCCTCTAGCCTGGATGGCCGATGCCTCCATTCAAATCGGTCCCATTCTGGTCGTTTTTGCGATTTGCATCGCCATAGATTGCTTCAAGGTTCCTTATGCGTGGGGATGGACAGCCAAAAGCGTTATGATCCTGCTCTTCATCGGCTTTATGTTCGACCGTGAAGGCTTTCTAACCGGAGCATGGATCATTGATTTGGTGAGGATCATTTCTCAGGATATGGTTCATATCGTTCAAGCTCATTTCGATCTGATCAGTGGTCAAATGCGAACGCTGCTCTTCCTGTTAGGTTGGTCGCTCCTGATTTCCGTTGTGCAGGCTCTCATGCTGCAGAGGCAGCACAGTCTTTGGTTTGTTGCGGCCACGCTCGTTTATCTTGTCTTCTTACAGTTGGTGCTTGGCGCGGATACGGTTCAAGGGATTATGCGCACAATAGGATATGGACTACTTCTGTTATCGCTGCTCAATCTCTCTAGAATTGAACAAACCTATGGCATCGCTTCGGTGCGTTCGGGCAGCTTTTTTCAATGGATCGTAGTCAGCTTGGTCGTTGTAAGTGCGCTAGCAAGTGTAGGGTGGTACTCGGCAAGGCAGGCGGAGCCTACTCCCCTCATGAAACCTGTTAGCTGGGCGTATTTATACGATCGCATATTTGAACTTTACAACGAAGATACCGGGGGGAAGGGGGCTTTTGCTCGGTCTGGATACGGTCAAGACGACTCCTCCTTAGGAGGTCCACTCCAGGTGGACACGACCCCAGTATTCACGGCTAAAACATCCGAATTAACCTACTGGCGCGGAGAATCCAAAAGCTTCTACGACGGCAAAGGATGGACTGAACCCAATCAAACGCTGGAGCCTTTTGTTTCTACTAATCCACCATTCACAGGTCGGGCTGTGAATCAGGAAATTCTATGGAACACGAAGTCGCCAAATAACCAAATGTTTGTGGGTGGAAAGCTATTAGGTGTTGATATGCTGTTGAGCGAGAAGGGGAAACCGCTAACATCGAACAGCCTCCTTACATCTAAATCTAATGGTAAAGTGACTTTGCCCGAGATCATGGATCCGTTGTCATATTACAAAATAACCGTCCAACCCGTGCAGGAAGATCCATCTATTCTCAATACCGATACAGGCAGCTATCCCTCTGATGTTGCAGGGGAATATCTTCAGCTTCCATCTTCATTGCCGCGGTCTGTTCGCGCCATTGCTGAGCAAGTGACAGCGAGTCGTTTGACGCCTTATGCCAAAGCGGTTGCGATTGAGCAGTATTTAAGCAATACCTATACCTATAGTCTCGAAAAGCCAACGAATCCAAGCCGCAATGAGGATTTTGTCAGTCATTTTCTGTTCGTAGACCGAACAGGGTACTGTGATCATTTTTCAACCTCGATGGTCGTTATGCTTCGTTCTGTCGGGGTGCCTGCCCGCTGGGTAAAAGGTTTCGCTCCAGGGACACTGCAAGCATCTAGCGACGGTGATGAGCTTAAAGAAGTTGTGGTTCGCAATCTAGATGCGCATTCATGGGTTGAGGTTTATTTTCCTTCTATGGGCTGGGTGCCGTTTGAGCCTACGCCGGGTTTCTCTGGTATTTCGTCCGATCATCCGAGAGAAACTTTGACGACAGCTGCCATGGAACAAGCGGCGATGACAGCTTCCCTTATGAGCGTTCCTACGCCTACTAAGTTTACAACCAATCCAAGTGAGTGGCTTCATGCAACGAAGGATAAAATCGTCAATTTTGCAAAGCCTTATAGGAAAGCATTCATTGTTCTAATCGGATGTTGTCTCCTGCTTGCGGGTATTTTCGTTTTGCTTAGGCGAAAAGGGTTCCTAGTCAACTCACGGCTGTATTTTCCAATTTACAAAAGCAAGACGGGCAATTCACACCCCATGACACCGTATATGGATCGTTTATGGATACAGCTTTTTCGAAAATACGGCGCAAAATCCGCTAGTCAGACGGTGCGAGAGTACGTCGCAATGCTAAATTTCAATGATCAAAGGCAGAAACAAGCACTGCTCGAGTTTGCCTTAATTTACGAAAGTGTCCGCTATGATACGGCCAATTCACTGACCTATACGAAGCGAGAAATTACCGCGATTTGGAAAGCCATTCAAAAGACACATTAAACCCCTTTACATCCTAGGTACCTAATGTTTAAAATTAGTACCTATAAATAGTGATAAGTGGACAAGGGGAGCCCCTTAAACCTCAATCGCTATGAATCTAGGAGGTCGGATAATGAGTAAACCGAGTGAAATGATTGTCGTATTAGATTTTGGAGGCCAGTATAATCAACTGATTGCTAGACGAATTCGTGATTTGGGCGTTTACAGCGAGCTGCTGCCGCACAATACAACTGTTGATAAAATTCGTGAGCTTAACCCTAAAGGGATTGTGTTCTCGGGCGGTCCGTCGAGCGTATACGGTGAAGGAGCTCCGGCGGTTGACGCAGGAGTCTTTGATCTAGGCATTCCAATCTTGGGGATATGCTATGGCATGCAGTTAATTGCTCACCAACTGAACGGTAAAGTTGAACGTGCGCATACGCGTGAATATGGCAAGGCAGATCTTGCATTTACGAATGAAAGCCCGCTAGTGAAAGGGTTAGAATCCAAACAAACCGTGTGGATGAGTCACGGCGATCACGTTTCCGTCCTGCCTGATGGCTTCGTTATAGAAGCAAGCACGGATTCTCTTCCGATTGCTGCAATGAGTAACCGTGAGCGCAACATTCATGCCGTACAGTTCCACCCAGAAGTCCGTCACTCCCTTCAAGGGAATGAAATGATCCATAACTTTATTTATGGAGTTTGCGGTTGCGTGGGCGACTGGACGATGTCCTCCTTTGTGGAAGATATGATCAAAGAGCTTCGTCAAGAAGTTGGCGACAAGAAAGTCCTATGCGCACTTAGTGGCGGCGTGGATTCATCCGTTGTTGCTATTCTGCTGCACAAAGCCATCGGCGCTCAGCTGACGTGTATGTTTATTGATCATGGTTTGCTGCGTCAAGGTGAAGCAGAGAGCGTTATGGACACTTTCGTCGGTAAATTCGATATGAAAGTAGTCAAAATTGATGCGCGTGAACGTTTCCTAGGCAAACTGGCCGGCGTAGACGATCCCGAGCAAAAACGTAAAATTATCGGTACCGAATTCATCCGTGTATTTGAAGAGGAGTCCAGTCAGTTTGATGACTTTACTTTCCTAGCTCAAGGTACTTTATACACAGATATCGTGGAAAGCGGTACGGCTACGGCTCAAACGATCAAATCGCACCATAACGTAGGCGGATTGCCGAAAGATATGAAGTTCAAGCTCATCGAGCCTCTTAAAACACTTTTCAAAGACGAAGTGCGTAAAGTAGGCGAGGAATGTGGCCTTCCAGCAGCTATCGTGTGGAGACAGCCTTTCCCAGGTCCTGGTCTGGCAATTCGTGTTCTAGGTGAAGTTACGGAAGATAAGCTGAAAATCGTTCGTGAATCCGACGCCATTCTGCGCGACGAAATCGCCAAAGCAGGCTTAGATCGTGAGATCTGGCAGTACTTCACAGCACTTCCGGGCATGAAAAGCGTGGGAGTTATGGGTGACGCAAGAACTTACTCTTACACCGTAGGTATTCGTGCAGTTACATCTATTGATGGAATGACAGCGGACTGGGCGCGTATTCCTTGGGATGTGCTTGAGAAGATTTCGGTTCGAATCGTTAATGAAGTTGAGAACGTGAATCGTATCGTTTATGACATCACTTCTAAGCCGCCAGCTACCATTGAGTGGGAATAATATAAATCACTGTAAAAGACGAACGTTTTGGGAAAATATACCCCTTTATCGTTCGTCTTTTTTATTGACATCAGGTTATTTCCCGACTAAAATGTGTTATGGATAACAGTTTTTCGTATAATCTTGGGAATTGGCCTGAGAGTTTCTACGAGATCACCGCAAATGATCTGGCTACGAAAAAAAGGAACGGAATCCGTATGAGTTACTACGTGCACCTTTACACATGAAGGCAGCTCTCATATGGATAGCTCCTTTTTCGTACCCGGAATCAGGCAGTATGATTCCGGGTTTTTTGCTGTTGCCAGAAAGTATATATGTATACTTTTGCTTCGCACAACCTTGATAAACGCGCTCGTCCTAGAAGGACGACAGGGGCGTTTATCCTGGGTTCCCCACATTCGTTTTAGGAGGAGTAGGAAAATGGATCGCTTTTTTAAATTGAAACAAAACGGCACGACCGTAAGAACAGAAATCATGGCGGGGATCACCACGTTCATGACGATGGCTTACATTTTGGCGGTAAATCCAGACATTCTCAGTGCTTTTAAATCGGGTGCAACCGGCGGTGACTGGACTTCGATTTTCTTGGCAACAGCGATTGCTGCGGGTGTAATGACGATTGCAATGGGGTTATTCGTTAACTTTCCAGTTGCGTTAGCTCCGGGAATGGGCTTGAATGCTTACTTCGCGACCATCATTTTAACTTCGCAAGGTAAATTTACGTTTTCTATGGCTTTAACAGCTGTATTCATTTCGGGGATTATTTTTATCATTCTTACCGTTACCAGAGTTCGTCAAATGCTCCTCGTGGCCATTCCTGATAGCCTGAAGCATGCGATTACTGTGGGTATTGGTTTGTTTATCGCCATGATCGGTTTCAAAAACAGCGGGATCTTAACCGTTGCGGTTGAAAGCGGCAAAGATATTAAGGCGCATCAATTTACAGATGTACTTTCATTTGAAACTGTGTTCCACATGGGTTCATTAGAAGATAAAGGCGTTATTTTAACAATCGTTGGGGTCTTGTTGATTTCTATTTTTATGGTGCTTCGTCTTCGTGGTGCTATCTTGATCGGTATATTGGCTACGACAATCATTGGGTACTTCATGGGTATGGTTAATCTAGGTTCATTGACTAGCGCAGATACGACATGGGTTCCTGATTTAACAAAGCTTCGTTTTGCTGATTTTGATTTTGCAGGCATTATGACAACGGGGATCGTTTCGGTTATTGCTACGTTTACGTTTGTTGAGCTTTTTGATACATTCGGTACGATGGTTGGAACAGCGAATCGCGCTGGTATTATGAAGAATAAAGAAGAAGGCAACAAGCGCGTAGGTAAGGCCATGTTCGTGGATGCGATTGGTGTTAGTGGCGGTGCGTTAGTTGGGACAAGTACGGTTACTGCTTTTGTAGAGAGCGCAGCAGGTGTAGCTGAAGGCGGACGTACAGGTTTAACGGCGGTAACGACAGGCGTATGTTTCTTGCTTGCCCTGTTCTTAGCTCCGATTGCCATGTTGGTTCCTGGTTCTGCGACAGCGGCAGCGTTGATCGTGGTTGGTGTTCTGATGGTTCAATCCATTCGTGAGATCGACTTCCAAGACTTTGTTCTGGCGATTCCAGCTTTCCTTACCATTGTTTTGATGCCTTTCACTTACAATATTGCGAATGGTATCTCCTTCGGTATTGTTTCGTATGTAGTTCTGGCAGCAGCTTCTAACCTAGGTGGCAAAAGTCAGACACGTTACCCGATTCACTGGTTAATGTGGGTACTGGCGATTCTAATCCTAGCTCGTTACATCTTTATAGGAAGCCAAGGTTAAAAAGCTTCAAGCTCTGGTGCATTACGCACTGGAGCTTTTTTATTTCCATATTTTTCAAGGTATATAAAGCTTGCAATCAGTTCGTGGATTTGTTATATTACTCCTTGTCGCTTCGGCGGTCGAATGAAGAACGAAAGAAATTTTAAAAAAAGTTCTTGCAATCGAATAGACTGATGTGGTATATTGATCAAGTCGCCTTTGAGGGGCGAAGGATTAAATCGAAAGAAATTGATCTTTGAAAACTGAACAACGAGTGAGTAAGCACGAACGAGAAATCGTTCAAAAAGAGATTG
>NZ_AUGY01000016.1 GCF_000422905.1 Paenibacillus alginolyticus DSM 5050 = NBRC 15375 | reverse complement strand
TGAAGTCTACCCTCAAGGAAAGATTGTGATTGTGCTTGATAATGCCCGTATTCATCATGCCAAGTTGCTCCAACCTTTTTTGGAGGACCATAGCGAGCGTCTTGAACTCGTATTCTTACCTCCTTATAGTCCAGAGTTGAACTTGGTCGAAGGACTTTGGAAATGGTTGAAGTCTGATGTCATTAATAACGTGTTTTTTCATTCCGTCACCGAGATCCGCAAGAAAGTTGCTGGATTTATGGAAAACATAGCTCTCAATGCTCAAACGGTCATTGATCGTCTCTGTCTTCGCTTGGAAAGCGATCATTTCCCTGAACAATTTTAGTTCAACTTATATAGTAATCGATATTGGCAATCAGGAAATTACGTTAACCGAAAAGGCGAAAGTGGTTGTACAGCGTTATTTCATGGAACTGGAATACAACCGCGGCATTTTGGAGTTTTTATATCAAAGCGATTCGATTGAGGGGGAGGGAAGCGAACATGCCAGCGATCTCTAAAATACGATTTACGAATGTGGTCTATGAGGATGGAAATAAGCGCTATAACGATGAATTATTTCATTTCGATGGGCATAATGGCGCAATCCTGCTCGAAAATGGAGGGGGCAAGACGGTTTTCATCCAGTCTGCCATTCAAGCTATCCTTCCGCACGCGGAGCTTGCCGGACGTAAAATGAAGGATACGTTAAGTCTCGAAAACGGTCCTGCGCATATCGCGATCGAGTGGATTCTGAGTGAAAGGCCACGGAGATATGTGGTGACTTGCGTCAGCTTGTTTCTGACAGCAACAGGGATAGACTCTTACCGGTATGTCTATGATTATCAGGAGCTTGATGCAGATGCTATTGATCGGATACCTTTTGTCAAGGAAAGTGCAGGCAATCTTAGAGCAGCGGATAAAAGCGAAATTAATGATTATTACCACCAAATGACGTCGAAAAAAATGAACGCTAAGCTGCCTCCCTCGATAAAAGAATACAAGAAAATATTGGAGAACGATTACCACATTATCGCGTCGGAGTGGGATCGTATTGCGAAGATCAACAGCTCAGAGGGCGGTGTAGAGAGCTTTTTTGATGAATGTAAAACGACAAGCCAATTGTTTGATCGGCTGCTGATCCCAACGGTCGAAGATGCGATGGCCGGATACGAACAAGGCGAGTTCGCGAATAATTTTGAAATGCACAGGGACAGCTTCAAAAAATATAAAGAATTAAAAGAAAAAATCGAAGAAAATAAAAAAATCCTCGTGGAACTGGATGGCTATGTGGGTCATTTTGCAAAAATGGATAACAAACAGATGGCTTATGCAGCCACTCAAGCTGAAACGAAGGCCTATTGGCTGCTCGTGAATGAGCAGAAGAATGAGGAAAGTGCCAAGCTCTCGCAATGGCATCATCAGATGTCAGAATGCGACCAGCAATCGCAGGTATTGGCTCGGAAGAAGGAGTCGCTTCATATTGCCAAGCAAAAGCAGGAGCAATCCGCTTTGGAAACAAAGCTCAGATTGGTTGAGGAAGACGTTGAGCTCAAAGAAACGCTGGTACGAAGTGCTAAGCAGCACTACTACTCTTTGCGTTTGGCCGAATACAGGCAGCAGTTAACCTCAGCCGAGGAGCGCATGAACTATTTGCAGCGCGAACTGGATCGATTCGGCAATACCGAGGAAGAAGCTGATCTCAGGGAAGCATGGCTCAATAATGGCGGGCAAATTCGCAGTATTTACAGCCAGATGGAGCAAGAGTGGCAGGTTGAAGAAGAGAAACTGAGTCAGGAATTAGCTGCTTATCTGAATCGGACCGACTTAGAGGAAACGATGCTTAGAGAGCTGTCAAGCGAACTAGAAGAATTAAATAAGCAGCTCATTGAACATAGATCTATCGTGCAGGCCCGCGAGAAAGATAAAGAGGCGCTGAGAGCCAATGTTTTGGCCAACCCGGCCGTCGAAAGCATGGAAGGCAGCATGGCGGACTGGATTCAGCGTTATCAGAAGTTGGATGACAGCAATGTGCTGCTTGTGCAGAAGAACAAGGATTTGGCATTCGGTAAAGAAGAAAGCGAGCGAGAGCTGGAAGGTGTGAGTGAAAGCCTCAAGATCGCCTACGTGGAACGTGCAAGTTCAGAGCAAAATCTCGAAGTGTTTAAAAAAGAGCATCAATCCATGCTTGCCGAAATTGCTGCGTACAAGTCTTCATGGGGGAGACTCTCCACCGTTTATGAGAAGCAGAGTTCAATTGAAGAGCGGCTTAGAGAAGATACGGAAAAGCAGCAGCTGGAGAAGGAAGCTTACTTATTGAAGGAGCGTCTTGCTTTCCGTTACATCGATGATTACAGCTACCAGGATACATTTTTTGCTGATGTCTATGTGGCAGGCTTAGTGGACAAGTGGAGAAATCAGTTCGTCTTATTGGAGACAGGCATTCAATATTTGCAAGGCTTGGAGCTAACCGAACGGGCGATGACTCATCCTCTTTGGTCTGTGACGTTAATTACGACCGAGGGTGAGGTTGGGGTAGTAGCGAGCAAGCTGCGGCAGTATGCGGAGGACATGCAGTTCCCGATTCAAGTGATCTCGTCACAGGAAGCAGCGCGTCTTGCCAATAGTGATACACCGGCAGCTGTCGATGATAACGCTTGGGTTGAACCGCAGCATTGGCGTGATAATGCGGATGAAGCGGAATTCGTGAGCTGGAAACAAACGATATCGCAAAAAGGGGAAGAAGTTCGGACGACACGAAAAGCAAAGGAACACAATTTGCAGCGCACTTCTGATCTACAAGCTTCTTTCAGTCGATTCATTGCTTCTTATCCGCTTGAGGTCGTGCAAGAAATGGAAAGACAAGTTGGACTTCATCGCGAACGAGTGCGTGAGTTAGAGAGCCAGGTGGATGCCATTCGGAAATCCATTCGCCAGGTTGAGCAGACGATTGGGCAGCACAATTCCGTCATGGACGAGCAAAAAGGTGAGATAGTTCAGCTCCAGCAGTGGATTGAAAAAGGGCGAAAATATGTCGAGTTGGGCAAAGAAATCGACATTTTGAATGGGGGCATCGACCAGCTTGCTGAGCAGTCAGAAGATCGGCAAAGCAAGTGGGAGAGCAGACAGCGCTCCATGGAGCAAGTGAAGCTGCAGATTGAAGACGTGAAAAGCAGAATGAACTATTTGAGAACGGAGAAAGCGAGTCTTCAAAGTCAAGATTTGTATATCGAATTGCTGGATATGCAGCCGATTGAAGCGAATCATAGCTTAGATTGGTTGAAAACAGAAAGAAAAGATTTGCATCTTAAGATAAATCACATATCCCAAGGACGACAGCAGCTTGAAGCTGAATGGAGCCATGCCAAGTCCAGCAGAACAACGCTGGAGAAAGAGATGAGCAAGCTCCGGCTGGAACAAGCAGACTTGGAATTGAATGAAGATCTTGCCTTCACGGTGACCGGCGAAGAACAGATGTCGCAGCTGTTAACGGAGCTGAAGGAATATGAATCACGATTGTCTCGTGACAAAGAAGATTTCGTGCGAGTCGAGAAGCAATTTGATGCGCTGGCGACGAGGATTAAACTTCTGATTGAGCAGTTTAGCGCTGCACATTTGGGTGGGCTGCCGCTAACCTTTACGGAGTCACTGAGCGTGGTGGATGAGCAAGTCCACAGTGAGGAAACACGTCTGCAACAGCAGAAAACGGGCTTACTGCAGCAGCATGCGCAAATCCAAGCCCAATTAAGCAAAATGGAAGAGGTTATCCAATATTTAAATCAGTACAAAATCATGCATGGTTTTGAAAATCCGCTCATTCAGGCAGCCTTCATCGCTCAGGAGCAGAAAGCGGAGTTTCCGTTTGACAGAATGAAAATGGTCAGGACATCTGTGGCTTCGTTATCTGCTGTTATGAAAGAACTGGAAGTCGAAGAGTCATTGGTGAAAAAGGCCAGACTTCATTTTATTGATTTTTGCCGGAAACAAATCAAAGATGTCAAAATGAGAGATATGGCCGAGCAAGGTGTCGAGAAAAAAGACAACTATCAGGAGCTAACGCAATTTCAACAGAAAATGCACAGCCGGATTGAACGTGTCAACCATGTCGCAGAAGAAACGATGCGCACCCATAATCAGCAGCTAGAGCAGTATATTATTCATGTGCACAGCCATATAAAGCTGATTGCTTCTGAACTTCGAGATATCCCTAACAAAACCAGAGTAAAGGTTGAGGACCAGTGGAAGCACATTTACTCGTTCCAAATTCCTGAATGGGATGAGCTGGAGGCCAAGGACCATCTGCGCAAGCATCTGGAATGGATTTTAGCCGAACTGGAAAAAGGTCACTATCGGGATGACAACGGGCAGGAAGTGAAATCCACCGTTCGTAAGGAGATCGAAAAATGGTTGGATACCAAGCAGCTTCTGCACATTGTTTTGCAAGAAAGACCGATGAAAGTCTCCTGCCGCAAAGTAACCAATGAAAATAACGTAACGAAGGCTTCCTTCTCCTGGGAGCAGTCTAATAATTGGTCCGGCGGGGAAAAATGGAGCAAGAATATGACGCTATTCTTGGGATTACTCAACTACGTCGCTGAAAAACGTCAGCATATTCAAGCAAATATGAAAAGACATCGTACCGTAATCCTGGATAATCCTTTCGGGAAAGCGTCGAGCGATCATGTCTTGAGTCCTGTCTTTTTTATTGCCGAACAGCTCGGTTTCCAAATTATAGCGCTCACCGCGCATGCGGAAGGGAAATTTCTCAAAGACTATTTCCCTGTCGTCTTTAGCTGCAGGCTCAGACAAGCGGCGAATGGGAGCAAACTAGTGATGACGAAAGAGAAGGAAATTAATCAGGCTTATTTCCGTGATTACGCACCGATTTCGTTAGAGCGATTAGGGGATGTTAAGCAGATGGAGTTATTCATATAGGAAATTTACCACTCGATTGATCATCTTCACTGGTGCTGTTTAAGAAAGTCTGCCCTATCTCCCTTGATTATGCATAGGAGATCAGGCAGACTTTTTTTGACGCCAGAATTTATATGTTTTGGGTTTGGGGTAAGAAACGCTTACTTCTTACGCTGCAGACTAAGCTCGTTTTCCGAGCTTAATCTGCATGGTCGCGCGAGACAGTCTGCCGAGAAGTCGATTTTCGACTTCTCGGACTCTGTCAGCGAGCTTCGGCTCCCAGAGCTCCCGCTGAAAGCGCGTTTTTCGCGCTTATTTGTTTGTGCGCTCCAGAATAAGCGCGTTTTCCGCGCTTATTCTGAACGAACGTGCGAGACAGTCTGCTGAGAAGTCGAATTTCGACTTCTCGGACTCTGTCAGCGAGCTTCGGCTCGCAGAGCTCCCGCTGAAAGCTCGTTTTTCGCGCTTATTTGTTTGTGCGCTCCAGAATAAGCGCGTTTTCCGCGCTTATTCTGAACGAACGCGCGAGACAGTCTGCTGAGAAGTCGATTTTCGACTTCTCGGACTCTGTCAGCGAGCTTCGGCTCACAGAGCTCTCGCTGAAAGCGCGTTTTTCGCGCTTATTTGTTCGTGCGCTCCCGCTGTAAGCGAGTCTTCCGCAATTATTTTTCCGGGCGTTCCTGTTCCTTGATGAACCAAACAAAATCCCAAACCAAATGTCAGTAGTTGGGATTTTGTTTATGAGAGCCAAATTTATCTAAGCATTGCTGCAGCACTTCTTGTATTTCTTACTGCTGCCGCAAGGACAAGGGTCGTTACGTCCTATTTTATCCATCTTCTTGGAAGGGGCCAACATAGGTACTGAACTTTTACCCTTAAAGAGCCGATCTATCTCATTTGTTCGTTTGGCGCGTCGTTTCTCCGCTTCTTCTAGCTCTAGCTTCCAGATATTCCTCTGAGGCAGCAGAGCGTCAGACATTATACAATGGGCATAAAGCGTTTCCTTGAGATTCAGGAGTCCGCTGTCATAGCCATTCTCCAAGAGTTCGTGCACCAAGGGAATACCTATAGTGGAGCCTAACTCACACAGTCCGTCGGCCAGTCTAGTGGCATTAGTGATATCATCTTCGTTGGGCAGCAGCGCAAGCAGTGCTTTCTCAGAAGCGGGCAGCTTAATTCTTCCGAACACTTCCGATGCAAACAGGCGATAGTATTTCTCGGATGCTGCAGCGTATTTTTCAGCTAATGTCGTAATGACAGATTCGGTGCCAATCCGAACAAGGGCTCTCACAGTAGTTTCTGGCAGAACATCACTTTCATCTCCCAGAAAGCTGCATAACAGCGGAATTGCCGATTCCAACTGCATTTCACCTGCCAATTGGGCGTAAAAGATTATTTCGTAACTATAATCGTCCGGGTCGTAGGAATCGAGTACATGCAAAATGTGGTCAGGCGATACACTTTTGCGCTGTGCGAGTTCATGTATCAGTTGGTCTCCATAAAATGTATCAATGTCGTTAAAGTATTTGCCATAAGCTTCTTTAATGAAATGTTCGAATGCATCGAAGAGAACATCATTTTCCAAATTAGCAATGTTCATTCTGGTTTGTATCCGTTTATTCAAGTCCTCAGACTGAGCGAGAACATCCAGATAAGGTTCAAGGAGAGACAGATTGCTATGAATGAGAATATTAGCTAAATGATATTTGATGTTGACATCCATATCCGCTGCTTGAAGAAGCTCCATGATTTCGGATATCGTTTCCTTGGATTGAGTGAATAAACGGGCTTTGTACAGGTAGAAGGTCTCACCTTTATGAATTTGCTTCAGCCTTTGAAGAACGAGCGGCATAAGTGTATCATCATTCAAATATAAATTGCTGTTGTAAAAATAATTGATCGCTGCGTGGCTAACGACTAGCTCTGGGTGTAAAATAAACGGTTTAATCTGATTAGGTGTGAGCACGGAGAACAACCTTTCTATTCTAGTTTTGCTATATTAAAATATTGTCTATAATTAATAATACAATACTAGAATGAGTCTGAAAAAGAAACTGTTGATTGAAGCTGGATAATCCGAAAAAGTATGGCGAGGAGGAACGGTTGTTTATGGCCACATTGAATCATAAGAATAAGCAGTCGAAACCGGAGCTGGCAGCTAGTTTAAGAGAAGAGGAAATTCGTTATATCCTTCACGCGGCAGATAGTTTGATCGGTAGAGGAGGAAGGAGCATGTTAGCCAAAATTTTAAAGGGCTCACGTGATAAAAAGCTGTTGGAGCTGGAATTGAACACGAACGTGGCTTATGGCTACTATAGTTACTTGACTCTAGTGCAAATTACAGAACGAGTCGATTGGATGATCAAGAATGATTTTCTTGAATTGGAGTACAACCGCGATATGCCCGTGCTTATTTTCACAGAAAAAGGATGGCTGATCCAGTGTGATCAGTTGACTGACCTGCTGCTGCATCAGTGGAGGCAGTGGATTGAAGCCGGAATTAGTGACATGGATATGACTTATCTGAAAGATCGCAACCGAGGCATGATTTTACTTTTTTTACAGAAAGTTGCGGACACTTCGGATGAACGCTTCATTCCTCTGCTCAAGCAGTGGCAGCTTGTCGATTATCAAAAGGTGAAGAAAGCGATAAGGGAGGTTATTGCTCATCTTCAGAATAAGGGGGAAAGTCGTTTAGCTTTAGAAGGTGCAGCTCCTCAAGTGGGAATTACTTCCGACCTGTTTCATCAACCGCGCGAAGCGGAACGGCTTAAATGCTGGGAATGCGGAAAACGTTTTGAATGGAAGATAGAGGAACAGGATGTATTCCGCATGCGTGGCTGGGATCCGCCAAAACGTTGTTCTTCTTGCCGAGAGGAGCGCCGAAGGCAAATAGAAGGATTCACTTGGAATGATTTTGATTAGACCCATCGTGTTATCGAGTTATATAGCAGGAGGGATAATATGGAAGCGCTTGCTCTTTTGCTTTTTGAGCGTATGGGTATTCTGTTGATCGTAACATTTATCCTCACGCGAATTCCTATCGTTCGTCAGCTTCTGGATAGAAAAATGTCCGTTATGAATACGATTTATTTCATCTGTTTATTTGGCTTGTTCGGCATTCTTGGCACCTATGCAGGTGTGGTGATCGAAGAGGGAGTCATCTCGTCTTCCTTTTGGATCTTTCCACTGCAAGCCGATCAAGCATTAGCCCATTCCGCTCTGGTTGGCGTTGTCATCGGAGGTTTAATGGGAGGTCCTCTTGTGGGGATCGGTGCAGGTTTAATTACTGGAAGCCACTTATATATGATGAGTGGATTTACAGGTTTGGCGGGCGGAATCGCCGCTCCGCTGACCGGATTGTTAGCGGGCGGAGTGGCGAGATTCTTCTTGCAGGAACGGGTGATTTCTCCGGCCAAAGCGATTTTTATCGGCATGTTCGCACCCATCGTGCAGATGGGAATCATCCTTATTGTATCAACGCCACCCGAGAAGGCTATTGAACTTGTGGACTTGATCGGCATTCCGATGGTGCTCACGAACAGCATCTCCATCGCGATATTCACAACCATGCTGCGTGTTGTTTTTCGGGAAGAGGAACGCGCCGTTGCTTATGAAACACAGCGAGCCCTGCACATAGCAGAAGCTGCACTGCCTCATCTGAAGCAGGGACTAACTTATCAATCGGCTGATGCGATTGCTCGGTTACTGCTAAGGGAGCTTAAGACGGCTGCGGTTGCTGTTACCGATTCGGAGAATATTCTTGCTCACGCTGGACTCGGTGATAGGATTCTCATACCCGGTGAGCCGATTCGCTCTGAGCTTTCGAGGCAAGCCATTGGCACAGGTAAGCTGCAAATCGCAATTAACCATGAGGATATCCAACCGAATCATAGATTGCTTAGAGCTGCGATCATCGTTCCGATCAAGCAGGCTGGACATGTTGCAGGTTTGATCAAGCTTTATTTTAAAAAAACCCAGGAAATTCGTTCGGTTGAGATCGTACTTGCAGAAGGATTAGGCAAACTGTTGTCCTATCAGCTTAGTGTGGCCATGCATGAGAGTATGGAGGCATTAATGAAGGAATCCGAACTAAGGATCCTGCAGTCGCAAATCAATCCTCATTTTTTATTCAATACATTGAACTCAATCATCTCGCTGATTCGAATTGAGCCAGATATGGCAAGGCATATCACCATGCAGCTAAGTACCTTCATGAGGCTTAATATCAAGTTAATGGCGTCTCAACGAATTTCAATCCAACAGGAAATGATGCACCTTAGCTCGTATTTAGAAATTATCCAGATTCGATTCAAGGACCAAATAACCATGGAAGTTCAGATGGAACCTGATTTGCTGATAGCTATGATTCCTCCCGTTACGCTGCAGCCCTTGGTTGAGAACTGTATCAAACATGGATTGAAAGATAGGAATCATGGAGGGCGAATCCGAATAGAGGTATTGAACCATGAGGATACTTTACAAATATCAATCGAAGATAACGGAAGCGGTATACCTCCTGAATTGATAGAGCAACTAGGTAAAGGACCAGTAAATAGCAGCGAGGGGAATGGGAACGGGATTGGTGTTTACAATGTCAATCAACGGCTGATCGGCTTGTTTGGCGAGGAATCTCGACTTTTTATCGAAAATAATGTAAATGGCGGATGTAGATTTTCATTTAACATTCCTGGGACAAGTTCCGAGAGGAGGGGATACGCTGATGAGACCCATTAAGGTCATGATTGCTGAAGATGAGTGGCTGGCCCGTAAAGAGCTGATCTACCTGTTGGGGATGGAAGAAGATATAGAGCTGATGCCGCATGCCTCCAACGGTAAGGAGTTATTGGAGCTTGTAAATGAATGGGAGCCAGATGCTATTTTTTTGGACATTCAAATGCCGGAATTAGACGGCGTACAAGCAGCCCGTATGCTGAAAACTGCCGCACAAGCGCCCTTAATTGTATTCACAACGGCCCACGATGATCATGCGGTAGAGGCGTTCGGGTTGAATGCTGTTGATTATTTACTTAAACCTTATAGTCATGAGCGTCTAAAGGAATCACTGGCCAGGATTCGCAGCAAGCTTTCCAATAGTCCATTAACGACATCACTGCCTAGCAAAATGCAATTTTCCTCCAAAGCAAGGAACTGGAATAAGCTATTAATCATAGACGGGGAGAAGCATGTCCTGCTTGATCCTGAAACTATCCTTTATGCTGAAAGGGAAGAAAAAAGCATCCATATCTATACGTTTTCCAACCAGATTTATATGTCCAAAATGAGCCTGCAGGAATTGGAAAACAAGCTCGGGGAACTCCCTTTTTTTCGTCCTCATCGCAGTTATTTAGTTAATTTAAATGGTATCGATGAATTAGTTCCATGGTTCAATGGCGCTTTTAATTTGATTTTGAAAAATGAAAAAAGAACGCAAATACCCGTTTCACGGGAGATGGCCAAAGAGCTGTTTAGGCTGCTCAAATAAAAATGAAACCGATTAAAGCTCCTTATTTGGCAATTCAGGCGGGGAATATGACGATTCGCGACAGTCTTATTACAAGGGGCAAAAATTCGCATATAATCAAACTGAAGGCGCTTACATTTAAGGGGGGACGTGCGAATGTCTAACAACAAGCCAATACAGTATGGGGAAGTGGCACAATCTGAAAAATTCAAGAAATTAATCGGCAGCAAGAAAAGATTCATCATTCCGATGACAGTCTTTTTCCTCCTTTTTTACTTTACTCTACCCATCTTAACCTCTTACACGAAAGTATTGAATAATCCGGCAATCGGCCCTATTTCGTGGGCGTGGGTGTACGCATTTGCCCAGTTTCTGATGACTTGGGCTCTCTGTATCATTTACTCCAGGAAATCCAAGGAATTCGACCGACAAATTGAAGAAATAAAATCGGAAACTGGGGGTAATTCGTTATGAGTCCAACAGCCGTCATTCTATTTCTTTGCATTATTTTATTAACGATGATTATTACGTATTATGCAGCTAAGAAAACGGATAGCTCGAGTGAGTTCTATACAGGCGGTGGAGGATTAACGGGGTGGCAGAACGGGCTAGCTATTGCCGGAGATTATATGTCGGCAGCATCGTTCTTGGGAATCGCAGGGACGATCGCCTTGACTGGATTTGATGGATTCTTCTACAGTCTAGGTTTTCTAGTTGCTTATCTTGTCGTCCTCTATTTAGTGGCGGAACCGCTTCGGAATTTAGGGAAATATACGATGGCGGATATGATCGCGGCGCGATTTGCTAATCAGAATGTTCGTGGGGTTGCCGCATTAAACACGATCACCATTTCCATTTTCTACATGATCGCGCAGCTTGTTGGTGCGGGTGCTTTGATCAAACTATTATTCGGCTTTAATTACTATACCTCTGTATTAATTGTGGGTATCCTGATGACCATCTATGTGGTATTTGGCGGAATGCGAGCCACGAGTTGGGTGCAAATTACGAAAGCTGTTCTTCTGATGGGTGGGACGCTGATCCTGTCACTTATCGTTCTAGCTAAGTTTAATTTTAGTATTTCCGAAATGTTTACCCAATTGAAAACAGCGACACCTTTGAAAGAGGCGTTTTTAAACCCGGGTAACAAATATAAGATTCCGGTTGAAACGCTTTCGCTTAACCTTGCTTTGGTGCTTGGAACTGCTGGATTGCCGCATATTCTCACACGTTTCTATACAGTGAAAAATGCGGCTACGGCAAGAAGTTCTGTCGTCTCGGCAACATGGGTTATCGGTATTTTCTATGTCATGACCTTATTCCTTGGCTTTGGAGCTGCGGCATTTGTTGGTGCAAAAGATATTACAGCGATAGATAAAGGTGGAAACATGGCTGCGCCGCTATTGGCCAAAGCACTAGGCGGAGATTTCTTGTTTGCCTTTATTTCCGCAGTAGCTTTTGCTACGATATTAGCGGTAGTTACCGGATTGGTGCTTTCTGCTGCATCGGCCTTCTCCCATGATTTTTACGGACAAATCGTTCGTAAAGGCAAAGCGACGGATAAGGAAGAATTGAAAATAGCCCGTTTCGCTTCGATTGGTGTAGCTGTACTCTCAATTATCTTTGCACTGTTCGCTCAAAAGCTCAATGTAGCTTTCTTGGTATCCATTGCCTTCGCTGTTGCGGCGAGTGCCAATTTGCCAGTCATTCTCTTCACCGTATATTGGAAAAGATTTAATACGACAGGCGCGATTGTCGGTATGTTAAGTGGACTAGTAAGCTGTATCCTGCTTGTTGCCGTGGGTCCGAATATTTGGGGAGAGGCAGGGAAGGCGATTCTGGTGGGCAATCCGCTTATTAATTTGGCCAATCCCGGCATTATCTCCATTCCACTTGGATTCCTTGGAGCCTATATTGGAACGATGCTTTCTACACAAAGAGACGATGTAAAATATACTGAAATTAATGTAAAAGCTAATACGGGCATGTAAGCAGCCCATCCTATTGAACCCAAAAAACATGCAGTCAGCCTTTCATTAGGCTTGCTGCATGTTATTGCTTTTTTGTGGGCCTAAATATGCTATTCTTTTAGTAGTAAATAAAGAGCAGCCAAGAAAGGAATCGGATCACTATGAATTTTTTCGCGTTTGTCTTTTTCGTGGCCGTAGTGATTGGAACGCTGGTTATTACGTACCATTCGGCTAAACGTACAACGAACACGAATGACTTTTACGTGGCTGGAAATCGACTCACTGGCTTACAAAACGGGCTGGCCATTTCTGGTGATTATATGAGTGCCGCTTCTTTTCTTGGTATCACGGGGACTATTGCCATATATGGCTTTGATGGTTTTTTCTATTCAATAGGCTTTCTAGCATCCTATGTAATTGTGCTCTATATCATCGCAGAACCGCTGCATAATCTAGGACGTTTTACGATGGCAGATGCAATTGCAGTACGGTTTCAAGAGAAGAATCTTAGAGGTTGGATGGCGATTAACAATATTTTGATCACAATTTTCTATATGATTGCTCAGTTGGTTGGCGCAGGGGGGATCATTCATTTACTGCTTGGGGTGCAATATTCCTCTGCCATCCTTGTAGTGGGCAGCTTGATGACCATTTATGTGGCTTTCGGCGGTATGCTTGCTACATCTTGGGTGCAAATCATCAAGGCTATTTTACTCGTGTGCAGTACTTTTATGATCAGCCTGATAGTACTTGCCAGATTTCATTGGAATATTTTTGATCTATATGTGTATGTTTCGCAAGCAACTCCGTTAAAGGAGAAGTTTGTGCAGCCTGGGAATTTATTTTCGGGACCCTTGGATACGCTTTCCTTTAATCTGGCTTTGGTATTGGGGACGGCAGGGCTGCCGCACATCATCTCTAGATTTTATACGGTCAAAGAGGCGCAGACGGTCAGGTCTTCCGTCATTCATGCCACTTGGTTGATCGGCGCTTTTTATGTGATGACAATCTTTCTTGGTTTTGGTGCAGCAGCCTTCGTTGACCGAACATTATTATTGGGTGAGGACAATATGGCGGCACCCTTACTTGCCAAGGCGCTTGGCGGCGAGTTTTGGATGGCGTTCATTTCAGCAGTTGCTTTTGCCACCATTCTGGCTGTAGTCTCAGGGTTGGTATTGGCGGCAACGTCCGCTTTTTCGCATGATATTTACAGTAGTATATTGAAAAAGGGAAAAGCAACAGAGGCACAGCAAATGCTGGTTGCCAAATGTTCAGCGGTAGTGGTTGGTGTATTGTCTATCGTACTTGCTTTAGGTGCCCAGCGGTTAAACGTGGCATTCCTTGTCTCGTTGGCTTTTGCGGTAGCGGCTTCTGCGAACTTGCCTTTACTTGTGCTTACGCTGTACTGGCGGCGATTCAATTCAAATGGTGCGATAATCGGGTTGTTAACGGGACTTATCACTTCGATCTTGTTCGTGATTCTAAGCCCCAATGTGATGGATCCTTTGTCTGGCTGGATTCGTCGTGAAGCGCTGTTCCCATTGAATAATCCAGGGATTGTTTCTATTCCGCTTGGATTCCTTGGAGGGATTCTGGGGACCTTACTAACCAAGAAGAATGATCCGGATCATTACGATAAGTTGGTTGTTCTGTCCCAATTGGCGCGGGTGGAATTGAGAGAATAGTCTAGGACTCCCCATACCTAGCCAAAGCTTTTTTGGCCGATTCAAGCATTCTCCTTTGCAAATGCTCGCCTTGGGTGACACGCACGCGCTTACCCAAGAAGCGAAGTTTGCTAAGGACATATTCGGCTTCATTATTTAAAAAGGTTAATCGGATTGTATACGTTTCTTGCATTTCATCGTAGTCGACTTGCTTCTCAAAGCAAGAGAAGGCATATAAAATCCGCGACAATTCTCGATTGTACTCCTTTATAACCTCGATCGTCGCATGAATCTGACGTTTTTGCAGCAGTTTCTCAATGTCTAAACCAATTTGGGTAGCTCGCTCAGGAGAAATGGACAACTCTTTGATCGATTCAATTTTTTCCAGTTTCGTACTCATCATTGCTCGATGTCGGATGTGATACCAGAGCAAGTACCACTCTTTTTTCACCAAGGAATACTCAAGCTTATAGGGAAAAGCCATTTCATTGGTAAAAGTCCGATCATCCTTCACCCTGTATGTAAGTTGGATAGCGGCTTGACTCGTAATGAATCGACGTAATGCGCGAAGCATCGGGTGATAGACTAGCTTCTCCTTGCTTCGAGCTTTCTCAATAAAGGCATCAGAAAAATCCAAGGGGTTCTCATCAACAAGCACAGATTCAAGCTTTTTGAGTGTCACTGGGGTGAAAGCATGGGACGCCGAAGGGTGATTAAGCATGGTCTTCAGCCATGACCTTTCCTGTGCGGTGATCATGAAAGTGCCCGAATTCTCTAGGCGCGTAATCATTTGATAGTTAAATATTTTCTTGAACAGGTTCATAATACGCCTCAAGCTCCTTCCACTCCGCAATCATCTCATTCCGAAAATAGATCGGTTCAAGCACCTCGCAGCTAGATCCGAAGCTTCTAATCCAAGGCTTAATTTCCGTAGTTCCATTAACCTTAATTTCGAAAATAAACGAATCGAGCTGTTCTTCCGTAATTTCTCCCCACTGCCCCTGAAGAAGGACACGATCTTTAATGAAGTTCGGCCCCGTATCGCCTGGATTAAAAAATCTTACTTTCAAGATAACCGATCGTCCGGTATCAAGGACCCAGCTATGCTTTATGCTCTCTTCCAATACACTTTTCTTCTCATTAAAAAGGATGGAGTCGACAGTCTCACCCTGCTCAATCTGAGTCATACCTTCCATGCGATATTTCTTGATACCATGCCGAGAGTCATTAGCAAGAAGGTACCAGCGTCCATATTGGTGATCGTAGACAATTTTGAGCGGTAAAGTTTTCTGCAGCTTCCCTTCCATTTCACGTTCGAACAATGGGTTTGTGTTTTTCGATGAATAAGATTGCGTATTTTTGGGCGAAAAGTATAAGAAATCGATCTTGCGGCGGTTTTGGATCGCTGATAGAAGGATGGACAGATGCGCTTCATCCAAAATACGTGAGTGGTAATGATATTTATAAAGGAATGGCTCTATGGATGCCGGTTCCGATAAAGTTCGATTCATATGCTTTTTTAGCCCGTCTCGCAGTAAATAGCCTTGTACCGAAGGTACTTGTGTATTTGACATCACATCGACAAAATCATATAGATCAACAAGCTCATCCTGTGTAAGCTCTTGGCTTAAATCATTGTGTATGCGATAACGGTAGGGGCGTGGTCCTGGTACTTTTTTGATGACACCGACTTCTTCGAGGTATTTCAAGTCGTTTCGAACCGTTTTCTCATCAGGAAGTGAGGAATCTGTTTGAATATCTTTACAACATACGTCCAGCAGCTCAATAGCGGTAAGTGCCTGCTCATTCAAAGCAGCAAGAAGCGTAGATATTCGCTGACTTTCGGATTCTTTCAATGACTTCGCTCGAAATAAGAACAACAGCATAGGATCCGTTGAATCGAAATAGCTGTATCGCAGCATCTCGGTGAATTCTTTCCTTTGTGTGTCCGGCGCCTGTTGATACATCGTCGCTACGATTTCTTTTAGCCGGCGTAAGGTTTTATCAAAGGTATGAACCGAGATACCCAGCCTCTCCGCAAATTGCTGACGACTATACGCGCCACTAGTGAGGACAAGCATTCGCAGAAATTGAATTTCTTTATCAAAGCTTTCCTTAGCCATTTGTATCCCTCACTCTTCATTTCAACCTTATCTTATTGTAACAGGGGAGAGATATGGAGAAAATGGAAAACTTTTCACTGTCGTCATACTTTCACCATGTTCGTTCGAACGCAAATCAGCGAAGATAGCTTTAGAAGATAAACGGAGGTTAACCAAATGGATATGATAACAAAAGCTCACGGAAGTAATCATTATGAAATGGAACTAGAGCATGGCAATTTGCACGTTTTTGCTAACTCAGATGTATTCCAATCTTTTGAAAACAAAGTATTTGAAATGGCAGATAATAACCTGCGGATTCCGCGTAATGTGCATATGAGCTACACCCCGGATGCCCATGTTGGAATTGGTACTTGTATTGGGACAACGGCAGTCTGGAGCATGAAAGACGGGTTCGTTTCCCCTTCCATCGTTGGTGTGGATATCGGCTGTGGTATGCGCGTGCATACGACATCTCTGCATAAACGTGATATTCAAGACAAAAGTGTTCGTAGAGCACTAATTAAAGCGATCGAGAAATATGTTCCAACGAATGAGCGCACGAATACGAATTATTCAGATATCAATATCATGGATGTCGTTCAACACGGCTTAAAAGGACTTCCTGATAAATACGTTCCGAATGAACAGTGGCTTACGCATGTAGAAGAATCTACGTTCGAGTTCGACCACGCCTACCTTGAGAATTTGCCAGCAAAAATCCGTAAATATGCCCATGGGCAGCTTGGGACGCTCGGTGGCGGGAACCATTTTATAGAGATTCAGTATCTAGAAGTGGCGGAGGCTCATAAGGATTTGGCAGAAAAATGGGGCTTGTTCGACGGTCAGGTTGTCGTCATGATTCACTCCGGATCACGTGCATGGGGAGCTATGTTGGGTCAAGAATTTACCAAGGTTTTCAGAGAAGTAATGAACAGCTGGGGTGTCGTAAATCCGGATCGGAATCTCTTATATGCCCCAATTGCAAGTCATGAAGGGCTAACCTATTTAAATCTGATGTATTCCGCACTAAATTTTGCAGTAAGTAATCGACATATGATTGCTTATGGCGTTCAAGAAGCGTTCCGAGAAGTATTTGGCAAAGACCTGGAGATGCCTGTACTGTATGACCTTATGCATAACTATGCATTAAAAGAATTTCATCGCAATCAGCCGATGCTCGTACATCGGAAGGGAGCGACAAGAGCGCTGCCGCCAGGTCATTTCCTGAATGCAGCTGCCTATAAAGAAACGGGTCATCCGGCCTTAATCCCTGGTTCTATGGGGACCTCATCGTACATTATGGTTGGGAAAGAGGAAGGGCTGAAAAACTTCTACTCCATCTGTCACGGTGCGGGCAGAGCGAGATCGCGGAAAGCGACAAAAGAGCTTGTCACTGTGGATCAATTCGCGCAATCGATGAAAGTTGGGACAGACGATGAGATTCTCGTTAATCATCGTTCCCTGCAAACGATACTTGATGAATGTCCGCAGGCCTACAAGGATGTGGATCAGATTATTGATAGTGTTGTGGGCGCATCGCTTGCTGATGTGGTGGCCACTTGTAAGCCGATGGTTGCGATTAAAGGCATTTAGGAAAATAAATATTTGAGGTGATAACAATGAAATTAGCAGAAGCTTTAATGAATAGAGCCGATTGCCAAAAGCGTGTGGAGCAATTGAAAGCGCGATTAACACGGAGTGCTAAAGTCCAAGAAGGCGAGCAACCGCCTGAGAATCCAACAGACCTTTTTCAAGAGTTGAACGACACCTTAAATGAATTTGAGTCCTTAGTGACAGCTATCAATCGGACGAATTCTCAAGTCTCGTTGAGCACTGGGGTTACACTTGCGGAAGCTTTGGCACAAAGGGATACATTATCCACGCGGAGATCTATCATTCAAGATGTTATAAATGCTGCAGCTATTAGACAGGACCGATTCAGTAAATCGGAAGTGAAGTTTTATTCAACTGTATCTATTGTGGATTTGCAAAAGCAGGTTGATCAGTACTCGAAAGCTTTTCGCGAGCTAGACACGACCATTCAAGAAGCAAATTGGAAAACAGAGTTGTTGTAAGTAGTTATTTCATTATGAAGTTGGTAGCCTTTTGTCTGAAGGTGAGCACAACCCGCCAACTGGGTAAGTTGGACCCTGATGGTGGATGTGAGGGGCCATGTCCTGTAGGTTCGAATCCTACTGTAACTACTAATGCCCATTACAGTTATAAATGTACATGTTATGTTTATTGTTACGACCAAGTGCTGATTCAGACGAAGTGGTGAGGGTGGGAACGGGGACTTTCATAGTGAAGTAATTATTTGATTAAAGCCACGCCGTACTCTTCAATAAAATGCATGCCTTTATCTTTTGTATAGAGAGCAAATCCATGATGTTTGGCTGTTGCTATAATTAATGCATCTGGAGTCTTTAAAGCCCTTCCCTGCTTTTGCTTCTGTTCGCGACGAATTGCTCCGGCAATTTGAGCTATTTCATTATTAACCTCGACAAAATTTTCATTGCCTAGGTTTATGATCTGATCGATTTCTATATCATTTTTAGCACCACTAAGAAGTTCGCATTTTGAAATAACTGACATACAGAATGAGATGCCGTTGCTGTGTAATAAATTAAGCGTTTGGGTTATTTCTGGATATTGAATAATTAGTCCTATTGCGATATTGGTGTCAAGAAGGACTCTACTTCTACCAGTCATTTCTTGCCTCCTCTACGTCCTTTGCCCACTCTTTAGCTCTTTCTTTGCTGATTCCTTTTCCTAATGCTAATAAATCCTCTATGTTCATGCTGCGTGGATCTTCAGTAATATCTCCGCTCTCCAAGTCAATATTTACTTTTTTATAATTAACATCCATTTTAGAGAGAGCCTCCTTAATTAGATTTAGTGTGTGACTATCCAGTTTTTTTGCCATAAAAAGGTGCCACCTTTCTGATTTACTTTAATAATAACAGCATAACAGCATTTAGCTGACTGAACAAATAGAGCAGGTATATAACAGGATTTGTAATGATAAATTTTATTAATTGACACGATCATTATAATTAATCTTTCCGCCGCAACAGATTGACAGTACTTAGGTTTGACTCGTATGATGTTTGTAAATGAATGGAAAGGAGGCCGACGATATGATTCGCAATCAAATTTCTAAGAATAACCTGACAATTGAAAAGCACCTCATACCATCGGTCTCAACCGGACTAATGACGAATACGTAGGTACTCTTTGAGTAGGCCTAGTTTAAATTTGACATGATAAAGCCGTAGACGATGTTGGTCTATGGCTTTTTTGCGTCCTCATAATACGAAGAAAGGGTGAGTCCCATGACATTTGACATGACAAAAATAGATAGTGAGCTCAAACGAATAGAGCAAGAAGAAGACGTACGCATCCTCTATGCCTGCGAATCGGGTAGTAGAGCCTGGGGATTTCCATCGAAAGACAGTGATTATGATGTGAGGTTTATCTACGTTAGACCTGTGGATTGGTACTTATCCTTATTCGAGAAAAGAGATGTCATTGAGCGTCCGATCAGTGATCAGCTGGACATCAACGGTTGGGATTTGAAAAAGGCGCTGAACTTGTTTCGCAAGTCGAACCCGCCTTTGCTCGAATGGTTGCAGTCGCCGATTCAGTATTTGGAGCAATATGGTGTAACGGAGCAAATCCGCCAGCTATCTCCGTTAACCTTTTCACCGCGGTCCAGTATGTATCACTATTTGCATATGGCCAAAGGGAACTTTCGGGAATATTTGCAGGGTGAGTATGTGAAAATCAAAAAGTATTTTTATGTGTTACGCCCCATACTGGCTTGCCGATGGATTGAGGAACACGGCAGCATGCCGCCGATGGATTTTGAAGATCTGGTGGAGCAAATGCTGCCAGAATCGAAATTAAAACAAGAAGTATATACGTTGTTGACGCGTAAAAAGGCTGGTGTCGAATTCGATTTAGAGCCGAAAATTACGGTAATCAACGATTATTTAGATCGACAAATCGCTTATTTTGAAGAAACTGCCAAACATATCGCTGTCTCTGGTGAAAAGCAAGAAGCAGCATTAGATGCTTTATTCCGAGATGCGCTGAGGGAGGTTTGGGGTTCATAGAGAGGAACAAAACGAATGAAAGAAAATTATATTCAGCAGGTCCAGCTCCCCTCGGGAGTTGTGCATGTATACGCAGGACCTGAGTTGTTTAAATCTTTTGATTATCAAGTTTTTCAAATGGCTAACAACAATTTGCAGATTCCCAATCAAGTGTATATGAGCTATACCCCTGACGTACATGTCGGAGTTGGTACTTGCATAGGCACGACAGCAGTATGGAATACGCATGACGGCTATGTATCACCATCCATTGTCGGCAGCGATATAGGCTGCGGCATGAGGGTGCATATGACGAATTTGCACAAGGATGAACTGAAGGATGTGAAGCTGCGCCGCAAGCTGGTGAAGACGATCGAGAAGTATTTGCCTGTTGAAGATCACGCACGTGGTCACTTCTCGGACATCCGATTGGAGAACATCGTCACCAAAGGACTACATGGACTTCCAAAGAAATATATTCCCGACGGCTATACGCCTCGAAAGGCGACTTCGCTTACACATGTAGAAAGCAGCAAATTTACTTTGGATGAAAATGCATTGAATCGATTTCCGAGCGACGTTTGGCATCGGTCACATCGCCAGCTTGGGACGCTTGGGAATGGGAACCATTTTGCGGAGATTCAGTCAATTGAGATTGCCGAAGAGAACCGTGAGGTGGCTGAAGCATGGGGACTATTCGATGGTCAAGTGGTCGTTATGATTCACTCGGGCTCGCGTGCATGGGGCGGCTCTGTGAGTCAATATTGCAGCAGTGACATGTTGAAGGTGATGCGGATGAACGGATTAGGAACGGCTGATCCTAAGCTGTTATTTGCACCTTTAGATCATCCGGCAGCTCAGACTTACGTAAATCTCATGTATTCAGCGCTCAATTATGCTGTTGTAAATCGCCATCTCATTACCTATGCCATTCGTGAAGCTGGTAAAGATGTGTTTGGGTCGAAGTTTGAAATGACCACCTTGTACGATCTTATGCATAACTATGCTTGGGAGGAAAAACATGAGGGTGAGTCCTACTTTGTCCATCGAAAAGGGGCGACGAGGTCGCTTCCAGCAGGACATCCTGATAATCCGCAGCCTTATCAAAATACAGGTCACCCTGCACTGATTCCGGGTTCGATGGGGACAGCTTCCTACATTATGGTAGGAGCTCAGGGTGGCAAAGCCAACTTTCACTCCATCTGTCATGGAGCAGGGCGAATTCGCTCTCGCAGCGCGACGAAAAGATTGATAACGCTGAATGAATTCGCCTCTTCCATGCGAGTAGGTACGGATGAGGAAATTGTCGTTAACCAAAGATCGTTAGAATCGATTCTAGATGAATCACCGCAGGCTTACAAAGATGTAGATCAAATTATTGAAAGTGTCGTCGGAGCAGGATTGGCTGAAGTTGTAGCCAAATGTAAGCCTTTGGCGGCAGTAAAGGGTGCTAAATGAAACATGTTCAAATCGTAAAAATGAATGAAGAATCAGCGGCTGTATCGGCTCCTTTTAGGTCTGACGGCAGATCTTTAACAGCGTATGGGGACTATGCCTATGTATTAGAACGCATTCAATCTGTGCTGGGGGAGAAATATGGTCACGACTTCTAACCCTATTTGAGTGATGATGGAAAAGAAGAGTATTGGGAGCTGCTTGAACAGGATGTGAAGACAGGGTCTAGTGATGTGCAGTTCGTCACAAAGATATTTGACCATATGGAGTCACGTGCATTCGGAATAGATGCGGAAAGTGAAGCTGCGGCTTATCGCACGTTTCCAACACTGCGCAATAACGTTTTTGCTTACCCGTCCTGGGGAATCGCGTTAGCTAGAGTACCTATCTTTCGCATGAATGGCGTCGGAGAAGAGGATTTTGTTTTTGCTGTGGATGATGCGAGTCTGTTGCGTTTTCTAGAACATGCTCGGAAGCGCCGTAGGGATTTGGACCGAAGGCAGGTGACTGTTTTCACGGATGGACCTCATGGCATGGAGAAGGAACTAGCTCCTATTACTCGCATGGTCGACCGTTCGGAAGTCATTATGAAGGACGAAGTGAAGACAGACATTTATCGCTCAATCGATCAGTTTTTTGCTGAGGATCGTGCTTTTTTCAAAGAGTATCAGCTTCCTTATAAAAGAGGCATCCTGCTCTATGGGAAGCCAGGCAATGGTAAAACGACGCTTGTCAAATCGATTGCCGGCAGCGTGAAAGCTCCTGTTGCTTATTGGCAAATAACGGAGAACACAGGTAGTGAATCTATTCAAGAGGTGTTTCAAGCTGCGGCTAACATGGCGCCAATGATTCTTGTTATTGAAGATATCGACGCTATGCCTCAGCGGGCGAGGTCGTACTTTTTAAACATTTTGGATGGTGCGACTTCCAAAGAAGGCATTTTCCTCATTGGGACAACGAATTATCCGGAGCAAATTGATCCGGCTCTTATGAACCGGGCAGGGAGATTCGACCGAGCTTATGAAATCAAGCTTCCAGATCTAGAGCTGAGACAGATCTATTTGGAGCAAAAGGGGATAGGGAAGCTTCTGAACGAAGAAATGATTCGTATAACGGTGAAGCAAACAGAAGGGTTCTTTTGCCCAGTTAAATGAATTGTATGTATCGGCTGCGCTTCAGTGGCATTATGAGCAAAGCGTGAATATCGAGAAGCTGGTGAAATCGATGAAGTCGGATCTGCATAAAGGGCAGACGATGTCATGGATGAAAGAGGATTCCGATGTGAGGGTTGGGTTTTTGGTTAGTTGAGAAGTGTGATAATTAATAAGGATTAGATTTGAGGACGTGATTGACATGTTACATGATAAGGTGCAAACAAAATTAAGTAAGTTTATGAGTAAAATACTGCGGCATTCGCCAGAAGATTTCGGTCTGATCCTGAATTCTGTAGATGGTTCATGTGCGATTGCTGATTTACTAGAAATTCTTCGTGTACAGACGAAGTGGTCAGAGCTTAAAGTAAGCGATATTGAAGAAGTTGTAGCGCGTTGTGAAAAGCAGCGATTTGAAATTATCGGCGATCGGATTCGGGCCCGATACGGACATAGCCATGATAAAGTCAGCTACCCAATGGCTGTGCCTCCTCTTGTGCTCTACCATGGCACGAATGTGCAGGCTGCTCCTGTGATTTTAAAACAAGGGCTGCGTCCCATGAAGCGTCAATATGTCCATTTGTCCGAAGGACTGCATTTTGCAACGCTCGCTGGTAAACGAAGAGGGGAATTAGTTATTTTAGCCATTGATGCAGAGCAAGCTTCCAATGCTGGGGTAGTCTTCTACTATGCAGGCAATGAAGTATGGCTTGCAGACGCTGTTCCTGCCGAGTTTTGTCGCGTTTATGGGGACGAAAAGGTGGGACTGTTAAATGGATGATCAACTCATTGATATTGGAGTTAATTTGATGCATCGTTCTTTTGATCAGGACCGCGACGAAGTGGTTGCAAAGGCATTAGCAGCGGGAGTATCTCCACTCCTTTTGACTGGCACAAGCGTGAGAAACAGCGAAGGAGCTGCGCGTTATGCCGATAAATTTCCGGGGAAATTATTTACGACGGCTGGGATTCATCCGCACGATACGCGCAATTGTACGGTGCAAACCATTGATAAGATGCGTCAATTGGCGAAGCTGTCTCAAGTCGTTGCTATTGGTGAATGCGGACTGGATTATAACCGTGATTTTTCACCTCGCGACGTGCAGCGGAAATGGTTTGAGGAACAGATTCAGCTTGCCTGCGAGCTGGAAATGCCGCTTTTCCTACATGAACGTGAAGCACATTATGATTTCGTTCGCATAATGAAGCCTTATATTGGCTCAATGAAGGCTGTGGTCCATTGTTTTACAGGGTCCCTGCAGGAGCTTCAGATTTATTTGCAGTTGGGGTTTTATATCTGAATCACAGGCTGGATCTGTGATGAACGAATTTTTTGACTACATAAAAAAGTGTAAGATTTCGGCATTCCGAAAGCAGCTTTTCCAATACACGATTTTAGCGTCATTCAGCTTTCGTGAGGGCAGACGTTGGGCTAAATTGTTGTACATTATGCAACAATGAAGGGAGCAAGGCGAGATTTAGGCATAAATTGTTGCACTTACTACAACATCATTCAACAGCGAATATGAATTCATTCATCCAGCAACCTAAATTCTGCCTATAAGACGATTGATCCCGATTTAAGACAAATCAATGTAGAGCAAGTTTGGCCGAATGAATCGACGGTCTCAAATATACAACATTACACGGATAAGCAAATGAATGTCTAAGCATTTTCCTCTTGAGCGTAGCTTGCTTTGTATCAAACTTTATAAACACTCTCACCCATGGACGGCGTAAGCCGTTTATTTAGTTTTTCGAGTTCTTCGTTCTATTCACAGCTGGAGTTTCATACCCATGAAAAAGGAAAATTTAGGAACAGTGTGGAAATTGTTTGTATAACCAAGTTATGAGGGGTACAAGATGAATTATTTAACGGAATCGTATGTAGATAGTTTGGCGCTTAACAGCAGTGCGATCAAGAATGGCAAGGATTTGGTGAAGAAAAATAGTTTTCCGCTGCTCTGTCAGTCGGAGGACGGGACGATCATTTTTGGGGAGTGTAAAGGCAGCGGGAAGGACCCATATCAGTGTTCAGTTGATGTGGCGAAAGAGGGGAATCCCGTATTCCGCTGTTCATGCCCGAGCCGTCAGTTTCCGTGCAAACACAATCTCGGTTTGATGTATGCCTACACGTCAGGCAAGACGTTCATCACTGCACCTGTTCCACAAGATATTGCGGATAAAAGGGAAAAGGCTGAGAAACGGGAGGAAAAGAAGAAAGAACCTGTCGACCCGGATGCTCCAGTTGTTAAGCGCAAGACGAACAAGTCAGCATTAGTGAAGAAAATAGCTGCACAGCTGGAAGGAATCAGTATTGCTGAGAAGCTTATCTTGCAGCTTGTACAGTCAGGACTAGGAAGCCTGGACAAAAAGGCGATGCAAACTGCTGAAGAGCAGGCCAAACAGCTCGGCAACTATTATATCCCGGGTATCCAAACGGCGCTTCGTGATTTGACGCAGCAGTTCCGCGCGGATGACGATCGGGAGACCTTGTATACAAACGTGATCGAGCAGCTCACTACACTGCAAGCGTTGATCAAGAAAAGCAGGGAGTATCTCAACGGCAGATTGGAAAATCCAGATCATCCTATGGATACGGAATCAATGTTGGAAGAATGGATTGGGCATGCGTGGCAAATCGCAGAACTGAGGGAGTATGGTCGCGTTCGCAGCGAGTCCTCGGAATTGCTTCACTTGTCGTTCCGATCCTATACGGATCAGGCGAGAGGCGAGTTCATAGATGAAGGATACTGGGCGGACCTACTAAGCGGACAGCTCCACATCACAAGAACGTATCGGCCATTCCGTGCAGCGAAATACATACGTGAAGAAGATTCTATATTTCAAGTCGTCGAAGCGAAAGAACTTGCGCAATATCCCGGGGAGCTTAACACGAGGGTGCGTTGGGAAGAAGCGATATTACGCGAAGCCGATTCACAGGATTTTCAGAAAATCCGTGCTTCAGCTCACAAGTCATTCCCAGAAGTTATTAAACAAGTAAAGAATCAGATTAAAAATCCACTTTCGGACAAGCGCCCTGTCGTACTACTGCATTTTGCTGAGATCAAGAAGACGGAAACATCCTTTGTGCTGTTAGATGAACAAGGCAATCAGCTTCCTCTTGCAGACATTCCATATCTCAGCGAGCCTACGACTCACTTGCTGCCTATGCTGAATAAGACGTTCTTACAGAATCAGGCGATTCTGGTTATGTTCGAACAAAATTGGAAGATTAACAGGCTTGAGGCGCAGCCTTTAAGCATCGTAACGACAAATGAAGTCGTTCGCTTACTTTATTGACGAATAGAATTAGGAGACGAACCCATGAGTATAGATCTATTGTTTGAGCTGCAGCATGAGGTGCGGCGTTTGTTTATAGCAGGGAGCGGGATGGCGGCGGGTGATTTACGTTTGCAGAAAATGCTTCCCCAACTGCAGAAGTTGGGCGAGTCAGCGCCGGTGTTTAATCGAATGGCTCAGGCGGTTAGTCAAGTTCTAGAGGCCGAGACGAGTGGCTCAGCGAGCAGACTTTTAGAATTAGGCACACTGTTGAATTCTGTGCTGTACACGCAGGGGAAAACGGAGACGAAAGAGGAACTCATTCCTGTGGAAGGAACTGGGGCGAAGCTTTCGACGTTAATCCCTTACCGCAAGCTGCACCCACTCATTGAGGCATTGACGCAAAAAGGTCAGGGCCGAATGGAGCAGCTTCGTCAAGGGTACGACGATGGGTTGTTTCATGATTTCCGCGTCATACCTGCGGCTGTTTCTGCGTTAGACGACAGTTATGTAGAAATACCCGATTTTCTTCATCGAAAGGTGCTGCCCGCACTCGGAATGGAGGCACTTCCCGCGCTTCAGCAGCAACTCCAGCTGGATGGCGGGAAAGGTGACGCCCGCAGATTGGAGCTTATCCATGGTTTGCTTGCGCTATCTGCCTTAGACCTCCTTCTTCAAGCTGCCAAACAGGGTTCAACGGAAGTCCGCTCCACGGCGATTGAACTTCTGGGGGATTATCCTGATCAAGAGGATTTTATTCTGGAGCAAGCTGACGATAAGAAAAAAGAGATACGCAGAGCCGCCTTGTTCGCCTTATCTCGTCTTGGAACGGAGCAAGCCATCGCTCGCCTTTACAAGGCACTGGGTTCGAAGGATCAGGATCTTGCGATAGAGCCGATTCAATTGTGCAAGGCCAATGATTTGACTCTCAACGTCATCGGGCATGCGGAAGATGTGTTGGAGCGAATCGTTCAACGTACAAACGTGGAAGATTCCGCACAACAGTTGTTGGCGGACATCCGCAGCTTACAAGGCAAAAGAGTACCGGAAGTCGTGAATTTCCTAGAAAAAGTACTGTCTATGCCTAGTTTTATTGTTCCGGAAACGGAAGCTGTCCAGGAGGCTGCTGCTGATCTTCTGCTGCAATTGGATCTGCCGGAGGCAGACCGGTTTGCTGTTTCTTTACATGAGGCGTACAATCGCAAGTTTATTGCTTATAGCTTTAGAGCGGCCATCAAGATTCTTCCTCCAGAGGACGTCTACGAACGCTTTTGCCATGATCTTAAGGATAAAAAGCAGCCTGCGGCTAAAGATTTATTGCGAGTATTGTATGAAGTGACACCGACGCTGCTGCACCAAGCAGATGAACCAAATGAGGCTGCTTCACCTCATTTTGTAACATGGGATTCAAGATGGGTGCATCTGTTTGTGAAATTGGATGAGGAAGAGCTCGTGTGCAGATTTGCTCAAGACCCGGACCCGAAAGTCACGGCTTATCTAGTCAAAAAATGCGAGGAGCTGCCTAATTTTAACCGAAATAAAACAGCTAATATGTTGTTGATTCTTTTCAGCCAAAACTATCAGGATGCGCCTAGGCTGCTCATGGATATATTGGAAAAAGGCGGAGCCAAGCAGTTCTATTACTTGGATCGTGTCCAGCTTACATTGCTTTCTTTACTGCCAAGGCATTATGCACAGAGATTGCAGCAATTTGCAGAAGGGCTATCCTATCAAGGCATGAAAAATCAACTGCTAGAAATCGCGGAAACGATAGCTGCGAAGCCGGAACAAATCGAACGCTCAGATAACGAAGAGAAGGGACAGGGATTATGGGGATGGATCAAAAGCAAGATGTCGTAAGGTTACCCTCTGAACGTTTATACACCCACGAATTGGAAGCTTTGAAGAAATTGGATCAAGATGCGAAGCCGGCCGGGTGGCAGCTCTCTCCGAAGGCAGTACTGACGTTCCTGATTGGTGGAAATGTAAAAGGGGTCGCGATTACGCCGAAATATATCGGAAACAAGCGGTTGGTAGAAATGGCGATAGCTACTCTGTTGACAGACCGAGCCCTTATGTTGATCGGGGAACCGGGAACGGCTAAATCTTGGCTTTCAGAAAATTTGACGGCAGCGATCCATGGGGATTCTGGCAAGGTCATTCAAGGAACGGCAGGCACGAGCGAGGAGCATATTCGTTATTCATGGAACTATGCCATGCTGCTGGCGCAAGGCCCTTCCGATCAAGCGATTATTAAAAGCCCGATTTTCCGCGCAATGGAAACAGGTGGGATTGCCCGATTCGAAGAGATCTCGCGCTGTGCGTCCGAAGTACAGGACGCCTTGATCTCCATCCTGTCGGAGAAGACGATCTCGATTCCGGAGCTGGGCAGAGAAGTGTTTGCTGCAAGAGGATTCTCTATCATCGCAACGGCTAACACGCGCGACCGTGGAGTGAACGAGATGTCAGCCGCATTGAAGCGGCGATTTAACATCATCGTGCTCCCATCCCCTTCGGATATCGATACGGAAGTGGAGATTGTTCGCAAACGTGTCAGAGAGATTTCGACGAGCTATGAGTTGAGAGCGTCGCTCCCAGAGGAGGAGGCGGTGCGCAAGGTTGTGACGATTTTCCGTGAGCTGCGAAGCGGTATGACACTCGACGGCAAAGAGAAGGTGAAAGGGCCGAGTGGCGTGATTTCGACGGCTGAAGCGATCTCGCTGTTAACAGGCAGCATGGCGCTTGCAGGGAGCTTTGGCAGCGGTCAGATCAGTGAAGAAGACATAGCGGCCGGGCTCCAGGGAGCTATTGTGAAAGATGAAGAGAAAGACCGTCTTGTATGGAAGGAATATCTAGAAAATGTGATGAAAAAGCGGGGATCGACATGGAGAAATCTGTACTTCGCGTGCTCGGAGATGAACAACTAGATCGCAGTCAGGGGTTTCATGTTTTCGGTATACGGCATTTATCTCCTGCAGGCGCTTTCCACCTACTTGCTTTCTTAGATGAAGTGAAGCCTACGGCCGTGCTCGTTGAAGGACCTAGCGACGCAAGCGGGTTTATTGCTGAACTGACCTCTCATGGCGTTGTTCCGCCGATTGCCATTTTGGCGTATACGGATCAACTGCCTGTAAGGACCTTGTTGTACCCATATGCAGATTATTCACCGGAATATCAAGCGTTTCAATGGGCTAGCCGCAACGGTGCGCAGGCTGAGTTTATCGATTTGCCATCCGAGCATGCTTTGGCCTTATACGAGCAGAGGCAGCGGAGGTCCTCTTCTGCTGAGGGAGAGGGCAATCAGACGGAGGACGACGCTTTTCGGGCGTATGTCCAGGAACAGAGGACTCTGTATCAGCAGCTTGCTGAACTGTCAGAAGAACCGGATTACGAGGCATACTGGGAGCGGCATTTTGAACATAATTTGCAAAAAGACGCCTACCGTCATGGCATTTATCAATTCTCGGCTCAAATGCGTGAGCTTACCGCTCAGCAGGAGTGGCAATATACGCCACAAGAGGCGGCCTACAATGAGATTCGGGAAGCTTACATGCGGCGCAAAATTCAGGATGCTATTGAAGCTGGGCACGCTCCTGAGAAAATTGTAGTCGTAACTGGCGCGCATCATGCCTCCGCATTAGATTTCCGCTTTCCGGTGATGACGGATGAAGAGATGAGGGGGCTGCCCAAGACGACAACTAAGCTTACGCTGATGCCTTATTCTTACTATAAGCTGTCTTCGCACTCGGGCTATGGGGCAGGGAACCAGGCCCCCGCTTATTTCGAATTGTTTTGGCAGTGCCTCCAAAAAGGTGACTTGAGCAGGCTTCCTTCCTTGTATTTTTCTCAGGTAGCTGGTTATCTCAGGGAACATGGCACTTTTAGATCCACAGCTTCGCTCATCGAAGGTGTGAGGCTGGCAGAGGCTCTTGCTGCTTTACACGACGGTAATCATCCTACGTGGAAAGACCTTCGGGACGCAGCAACGGTATGTCTCGGTCATGGGGAGCTTTCGACAATTGCGGAAGCATTGGCAAGGACGGACGTGGGCACGGCCATCGGCAGATTGCCCGAAGGAGTCAGCCAGACGCCAATTCAAGATGATTTGAACAGAAAACTTAAGCGACTTAAGCTGGAGAAATATAAATCTACGGTAGCTACTACCTTAGAGCTTGATTTACGTGAGAACCGCAGGGTGAAGTCGGAGGAAGCTGCGTTTCTGGATTTGAAGCGGTCTGTTCTCCTTCACCGTCTTGAACTGCTGGGCATTAACTTTGCCAAGAAGCAAAGAGTGAATCAAGACTCCGCATCATGGGCGGAGAATTGGGTACTTCAGTGGACGCCGGAAGCCGAGATCCAAGCCGTGGAGTCGACCTTGAAGGGGGAGACGATTGAGCTAGCGGCGGCTTTTGTACTGAAGGAACGGCTCGACGTTTGCGGCGATATCGCGGAAGCTTCGCGCATCATTCGGGTCGCCTGCGATGCTTCGTTGACCGAGCTAATGGAGCAGGCCAAATCCACGCTGCAAGGGCTTGCGGTGGATGCCGGCAACTTCGAGAAGGTCGCAGGGGCGGCCTACGAGCTGTCGGTGTTGATCCGTTATGGATCGATTCGCCGAATCGAAACGGATACCCTTGTTCCACTGCTTCAGCAGCTATTCCTGCGCGGAACGCTGCTTCTCCTAGATAGCGCGGGCTGCAACGATGAAGCTGCTCAGGGCATGGTTCGAGCGATGCAGTTGCTGCACACAATTGCTCAAGACCATTTTGAAACGGTAGACGATAGTTTATGGTTGAGTAAACTGCAAGAGCTGGCTTCGCGTGATGATCGAAATGCTAAGCTTTCGGGCTTCGCTTTCGCTATTTTGCTTGAGCGAAATGAAATACCGGATGAGCGTGTTGCTCAGGAAGTTTCGCGCCGCTTATCACCTGGGATTCCCGTTGATCTGGGAGCGGGATGGTTCGAAGGGATGTCGATGCGCAACCGATATGCGCTGCTGTCAAGACAAACGTTGTGGCAGCAGCTCGATACCTATATCGGATCGTTGGACAAAGAGGCCTTCCAACGTTCACTTGTGTTTCTACGCCGTGCTTTCGGTTCATTCGAACCGAGGGAGAAGGCAACGGTGGCCGAGATGATGGGCGATATTTGGGGCGTTGGTGCAGATAACGCCGGAACTGCTTTGCAGCAGCCGTTAAGCGAGGAAGAGAAGGAGAAGCTGGATGAGCTCAACGATTTTGATTTTGGGGATTTGTAGCCTATGACGATGATAGATCAAGAACAACTGAAGCGTTGGCGGTTAATTCTGGGTGCTGCTTCCGAAGAGAAGCTGAAGTCTTTTGGCGCTGGAGATGGAATGCTCGACGAGGAGTCGAGACTCATGGATGAGGCGCTTGCCGCGATCTATGATGAGACATCCGGCATTAGTGCTGATGACGGATCGAACGTGGGCGGCCCACGCAAAGCGGGGCTGGGGCCTTCGTCCCCAAAGCTTGCCAAGTGGCTGGGCGATATCCGCACTTTTTTCCCGCCGGACGTGGTCTCCGTCATTCAGTCCGATGCCATTGAGCGCAAAGGCTTGAAACAGCTGCTCTTCGAGCCGGAGCTTCTTTCCCAAGTGAAGCCGGACATCCAAATGGTAGCCACATTAATGGCACTCAAAGGGAAAATTCCGGAGAAAACGAAAGAAACAGCAAGGCAATTAGTGAAGGCTGTTGTAGATGAAATCGTGAAGCGGCTTTCGCAGGATTTGCGCCGAGCTGTAACTGGTGCCTTGAATCGCAGACAGCATTCGCCGCTGCCGTCGTCCACGGGACTGGACTGGAACACAACCATCCGCAAAAATCTCAAGAACTATGACAAGGAGCGCGGTCTCCTGTTGCCTGAAAAAGTCTACTTCTTTGACCGAGCACGTCGGAGCAAAGAATGGACGGTCATCCTGGATATTGATCAAAGCGGTTCGATGGCGGGCTCTGTCATTTACGCGTCCATTATTGGTTCTATTTTCGCCAGTATGCCGGCTCTGGACACGCGAGTGGTTGCTTTTGACACCGAAGTCGTTGATTTAAGTGAGCAGTGTGCAGAAGATCCCGTTGATATGCTGTTTGGGATTCAGCTTGGCGGGGGAACAGATATTAACAAATCCATCGCTTACTGCGAGCCTTTTATCACGGAGCCGAAGAAAACGCTGTTTATCTTGGTCTCAGACTTATATGAAGGCGGCAATCGGACAGAGATGATTCAAAGACTTGTCGACATGCACCAGGCAGGCGTGAAGACGATCTGCTTACTCGCTTTATCTGACCAGGGCGTTCCTTCTTATGACGATGCTGTTGCTAAAAAACTAGCACAATACGGTATCGCTTGTTTCGGATGTTCTCCTGAGAAGCTCCCGGAATTCATTGAAGGTGCATTAAAAGGGCATGATCTTGCGGTGCTTGCGGAGAGGGTGAAGCATGGTAAGGGGATGTAGTTAATAATGCTAGCTGCAGAACAGTCCTATGCGTAAATTCAATGAGCAGTATTTTTGTGGGAAAGGGAGTGTGCTCTTGAAAGGTAGGATTCACGGATTGTTGTGTTTTGTCTGGTTGCTGGGTCTGTTTATCGGCTTTGTGACACCTACGGCATATGCTTGTTCCCGCGGGCCGACAACGTTTGAGGAAGATTTTCTAGAAGCGAGCGCGATCTTTACGGCTAAAGTCACGAGCGTGGTTGCCGTGTATCCGTCGCAGAAAGCGGCAGTGGTGGAACCTGATAAAGTATTCAAGGGACAGTCTCCGTCCTTTGTTTTGACCAATGATGATTCGGACCAATGCGGTGCCGGTATCGAAGTTGGGGAAACCTATCTATTTTACTCCCATGGATGGGATTTACCCTACGTTAGTGTATTTGATACGCATCTTCGTGGTACGGAAAGAGCAGAAGACCTGACTCATTGGCTCTCAGATAGGACTGAGAAACAACAACCTTTGTCTCCCCGTACTGAGACTATTCTTGCTCACAGACAAGGAGAGATCCGGGTATTTTTTGAACATCATGATAGAGGGTACTCGAAAAGGTCGTTCATAACGAACAACTCCATTTATGTTCCTCGTTCCTTTTTCAACGATACACTTTGGCATTCGGCAGACTGGAATGAGGATAAGAATGAAATTGTCATCGATACAATGAACCGTTTGGAATTCGAAGAGCTAGATTCCGATGACCTCCTTGCTCCCCATAAAGGGGCACCTAATGAAATTAGCGCAGCGTACAAAGATATTAAAATCAAAGTGAAAAATGAAACCCTGCAGGAACATCCGGAAGCGTTCGTTTCGGGCGATGAAATCTTTGTTCCACTACGCATCATCGCCGAAAAACTTGGTTTTGAAATCGAATGGATTGACAGCCGATGAGCGAGATACCTCGCAACAGGTTGCTGACTATAAAAGACTTTGAGTGAAAACATTAGCACTTCTCAAATTTCTATCATTTTCTATTAATTAATTCTATCCTATTCGTAGTATAATGTTCCTAACGACATATGGAGGAACTAAAATGACTTTAATTAAGCAATTGCAAGCACCAGAAGAGTTTGTAGGTTACTACCTCATTAAAGAGTTAGAAGTTAAACAAACGAATACCACGCCTGCCAAAGATTTCATGGACATTGTTCTATGCGATGCTAGTGGGCAGATCTCTGCAAAACTATGGGATGTTAGCGCGACCGATAAAGAAACATTTTTCCCGATGACGTTGGTCAAAGTTCAAGGCTTAGTCCAAACCTATCGAGATAAACTACAGGTGAAAATCGGTAGATTACGCAAGGCGCTGCCAGAGGATGGCGTACATATTACGGAGTTCATTCGTTCAGCACCAATTAGTCCAATCGATCTTATTCATACGATAAATCAAGTTTTGGAAAGTATAACGAATCCGACCATCAAATCGATTGTTTCGTTTTGTGTGAGCAAAGTAGAGGAGAAGTTAAACCATTCCCCAGCCGCCAAGACTCACCATCATGCCTATTTCGGCGGCCTTGCTTATCATATCGTACGGATGCTGGAGATTGGTGAATTTATTTGTAAACAACGGCCATTTCTCAATCCTGATTTAATTAAAGCGGGCATCATTCTGCATGATATTGCCAAACCCGAAGAGATGATCGCGCAGCTAGGAATCGTTTCTGATTACAGTGTGCAAGGAAAGCTGCTTGGACACATCTCAATGGCATCCAATTGGATTACGGAAGCTGCTTTACATCATGGGTTTGATCTTCAATCGGATGTTGTCATTGGTCTTCAGCATATTGTTTTGTCCCACCACAACTTGCCTGAATGGGGGAGTCCAGTACTGCCTCAAATTCCAGAAGCTGTTGCTTTGCACTACATTGATTCGATGGATGCGAAGCTGCAAATGGTTGAGGACACCCTGCTGACAACGCCGGAAACAGAAGCGTGGACGCCAATGATCCGCGGACTAGAAAATAAGGCGATGTATCGTTTGAACTTATAATTTATCTCAAAATAACGAAAACTGCGTGAGCACAGATGCTCGCGCAGTTTTTTTGTCTTTTCTCACAGTTCCAATCCAGTCCCTTGTTTAAACCGTTTAATGACGACTTGCGTGTTAACGCGTACGACGCCTTTCAATTTGTAAATATTTTGGTAGAGGAAGTCTTCGAGCGCAGCATCGTCTTTGAGCAAGGCGTGCATGTGCAGGGAGCTGCTCCCCGTCATTTGATAAATACTAATGACGTTGGAGTCAGCGGAGAGCAGATTACCTACTTTTTCAGCAAAACGCGGCTCCACTTCGACTTCGAAAAAAGCGCTGACGACTTTACCTAATTTGGTCGCGTTCAACCGAATTGTGAAGTTTTCGATGACTTCCTTTTCGATGAGGTTTTCGACTCGTTTTTGAATCGC
Source organism: Paenibacillus alginolyticus DSM 5050 = NBRC 15375 (assembly GCF_000422905.1). Taxonomy (GTDB): domain Bacteria; phylum Bacillota; class Bacilli; order Paenibacillales; family NBRC-103111; genus Paenibacillus_E; species Paenibacillus_E alginolyticus. The sequence goes on along the minus strand of NZ_AUGY01000016.1, from coordinate 80,200 downwards.
AACACGTGAGAGATTGAGTATTTCTCCGATTTTTGCATAGGATATTCGGCCGTTCTCATGTAGTAACTTGATGATGTCTTGATCGACTTGGTCGAGGTGAGGGAGTTCTAACACAGGCATGACTCCTTTTTCGTGAAATATATACAGTTGTTAATATTATCACAGTATTCTCATGAAAAGAACAAATTTTACGTGAAAAATCAAACCATGTTAATCGAATCAACTAATATTATGTTAAAAACGAAACTATATACAGTGAATTCATTTACAAATGGAGTTGACGGTAAAAAGGTTCATTCATATAATGATGTTAATTAACATAACACATAAATAAAATAAACAAATTAATGTTAAATTATATAACATGATAGAGGGGGGTAACATGTCAAATAAGTTAATTTACAACGGTACAGTGTTGACCATGAATGCCACCAATCAGATTTTCAAACCCGGCTATGTGTATATGGAGCATGATGTGATCCGTGAAGTGGGGGAATGGAGATCCGATGGGAGCTTGGACCATTTAATCTCACAATCTTCGTATACGTACAATGCTTCGGGTAAAGTCGTCATTCCCGGGATCATCAATGGTCATACCCATTTGTTTCAAACGTTCATGAGAGGGGTATCGGATCACTCCCCACTCACACAGTGGCTGAAGGAGATTATTTGGCCGATGAGTCTCGCGATGGAGCCTGAAGATTTTTATTTGGCTGCGTTAATTGGGTGTATTGAAAATTTGAAATCGGGCGCGACATATATGATGGATCACCATTATATCCACACGTATCCAGAGAATGATGCAAGTGTACTGCAAGCGATGGTGGATTCAGGGATTCGCGGACATTTGGCCAGAGGTGGCTCGGATTTGGCTGGTGAAGTCCGCTTGCGGGAGACAGAGGAACAGATCTTCCACTGTACTGATCGTTTGCTCGATGAATGGGATGGGGCTGCGTCCGGCCGGATTCGAATTGCACTAGGGCCGCTTAATTTATATGGATGTTCCCGAGGGTATCTCGAGCGGGCGGCTGTCTTTAGCCGGGATCGCAAGTTGATTTCTCATGTACATGTTGCCGAAACAAGCGAACAGATCGACACGACGATGGCCCGCTATGGTCTCCGCAATTTGGAATTGCTGAATGAAGTTGGACTGCTGGGCGAGCAAACTCAGGTTGTTCATGGTGTGTGGCTCGATGATGGAGAATTAGAACTGATTCGTGCAAAGCAAGCTTCCGTCATCCATTGTCCAGTATCCAATATGTACTTAGCTTCTGGTGTTGCCAGAGTACCTGAAATGCTGCGTATGGGCATTAACGTCGCCCTAGGTACGGATGGTCCTGGCAGCAATAATTGCCAAGATAATTTGGAAGTGCTGAAGTTCACGGCATGCTTGCATAAGGTGAATGAGCTGGATGCTACCTTATTGCCGCCGATGGATGTGCTGCGTATGGCTACAGTGAATGGCGCAAAGGCCGTTGGAAGGAGTGCTGATTTGGGCAGTCTCGAGCCAGGTAAGAAGGCAGATCTAGTGACCGTAGATATGCTCAAAGCACACATTAGTCCTGTGCATCGCGCTTCTTCAGCGCTAGTTTATAACGCGAATGGCAATGATGTCGATCTCGTAATTGTTGGCGGTCAGGTTGTTGTAGAGAAGGGGATAAGCACGTGGATCGATGAGCAAGAAATTCTGCAAAGGGCCCAAGCAAGGGTTGATGCTCTGCGCAATAAACTGGCTGGGCAATATCCTATTTTTTCAAATATAGAGTAATTCATCTTAAAGCTTGCGCTAAACAAATTTTCAGAAACGATAAGGAGGATGATTTCAATGGCTTTACAACGTCTACATGATCCTGTACTTGAAAATGATTGGCATGCTGTGTACCTCGCGTCTGAGCTGAAAGACCAACCTGTGGGTGTCATCATTTTGGGTGAAAGAGTAGCCATTTACCGCTCTAGCAAAGGGGTTTATGCGATGCAAGATCTTTGCGTTCACCGTGGAGCAATGCTTTCCAAAGGGTGGGTACAAGATGATGTCCTTGTCTGTCCATACCATGGCTGGCAGTATGATTCATCTGGGCAATGTGTCTGTATTCCGGCGCAGCCGAAGGGGGAGAAAATTCCTCTCAGAGCTAAAGCGCAAACCTATGCCTGTGAAGAGAAGTATGGCTTCATCTGGGTATGTATAGGTGAACCCGTGGCACCTTTGCCTCATTTCGAAGAGTTTGCTAATCCGGAGTTTCGTCCATTACCATGCGGCCCCTACAAAGTTGAGGCAGCTGGGACAAGGGTTATTGAGAATTTCACAGACTTTGCACATTTGATGTTCGTCCATCAGAATCTGCTCGGACACCCCGACTATGCGGAGCTGCCCGACTTTCAGGTTATCAAAGAGAAGGAACGCATTTATATCGAAAATATTCCGATCTTTCAACCGGTTGCCCATTCTGGCTCGGATAAGAGTGAAGGGACGACTTACGTTTATATGAAAGAAGTTTATCGGCCTTTATCCGCTCGATTGTCCAAGGCAGATCCGAGCAATGGCCAAACTTTGTGGATTATGTTGACGGTATTGCCTGTGGCTGCAGAAGAATGTGTCGTGTTCATGATGGTTTCGCGGAATTATGCCTATGACGTTGATGATGCCAATTTTATTCGCTTCCAGGATATCGTGTTTGAACAAGATGCGAGGGTAATCGAGACTCAGAAGCCGGAGCTGCTTCCGCTGGACCTGCAGGTCGAACTCAACCATAAGGTAGATCGTTTCTCCATTGCGTATCGTCGTTGGTTGAAAGAATTAGGTGTGGTTGTTGGTACAATTTGAGTGAATGTTCGTGTTCTATGATATATTAGTGCATTTATTTAAAATAACTCTTGGAAAAGTAATAAAAAGACGTACTTTTATTGTGTGAAAATACAAAACGTTAGTCTATTCGTTGACTTGAACAGGCTATCAACTCTATATTTGACTAAAGATTGATATGTTCTTTTGTAGAGAAACCAAATATGGAGGGGAAGTTTAATATGAAACCATTTAATCTTACTAACCCGCTTGCAGCGAAACGCCCGGTTATTTTGTCCATTAGCTTAGTTATGATCTCAAGTATGCTCGCCGCATGCGGTAACGCAGGCTCCTCGGTTTCAACGTCAGCGCCATCTACAGCACCATTGGCGCAAGCGACGGCTTCCGCTGCTCCAGCAGCTTCACCGGCTTCAACTACAGCTACTAAAGCAGTCGTACCTGCAACGGTTGTTTTAAACTGGTTCGCCGAACCCGAACATGGCGGGAACTTTGCGGCCTTGGCCAAAGGATTCTACAAAGACGCAGGATTCGATATGACGCTCATGCCGGGAGGTCCGCAGGTTTCTTCTACACAAATCGTCGCTTCAGGCAAAGCGCAATTCGGTATGGCGAATGGTGATGATATCCTGGTAGCCAGACAAGAGGGTATTCCGATTGTAGCTATCGCAACCTCCATGCAAAAGAGTCCACAAGCTGTGTTTTTTCATAAAGAAGATACTGCGATTAAAGATTTTGGTGATTTAAACGGACATAAGGTGTATGTGGCTTCAACGGCCAGCTTTTGGCAATTTATTAAGAAGAAATACAAATTAGACAGTGCCCAAGAAATGAAATATACAGGTCAATTAGTTAACTTTGTCAGCGATCCAAAAGCTCTTACACAAGGATATGTAACTTCTGAACCATTCACTCTTTCTCAGCAAAAGGTAGAGCACGGTACGCTCCTGGTTGCCGATTCCGGTTACAACATTTACGCTGGTGTATACTTCACGACGGAGAAAATGATTGCTGAACATCCTGACCAAGTAAAAGCTTTCGTCGAAGCTACGGTTAAAGGTTGGGATTATTACAAGGATCATTCCGAGGAGATTAATCCTTCCATTCAAGTGAAGAATCCAGATATGGGCTTAGATATGATGAAATTTAGCGCTGCTAAAGAGATGGACTTCGTATTCGGCGGAGATGCAGCGTCCAAGGGAACAGGAGTAATGACCAAAGAACGCTGGACAGAAGTTCAGAAGCAGCTTGTTGATGTAGGTGTTCTAAAAACAGCAGAGAACATCGACAAAGTGTTCACAACGCAATTTCTACCTAAGAAGTAAGAAATAAAGTTGAAGAAATAATCAGGAGGTGGCGGCATTGGCTTCTAATATGAATATGGATTTAGTGAACGTTCGATTGCCAGTGGAGGATGAGGGGCATTTGTTTCGTCTCTCGATTCGTGAAGGCATTTGGACTCAGATTCAGAAGCAAGAAGCTAATGCTGCCCATTCTAATGCAGTGTCATTGGAGCAATGGAACCCGCAGCTGGGTACAGGCCAATCGAGCGTCTCGTTCATTGATCTTGAGGGAAAAATACTACTGCCTGGCTTCGTAGATGCTCATATGCATTTAGACAAATCTTTCTCGCTAACCTCGGTTGAGAACCGGAGTGGGACATTAGAGGAGGCTGTACGCAATTACTCAAGTGCATCACCGTCTTTTACCAAAAATGAGATTAAATCAAGAATCATGCGTTCGGCTTTGCAAGCTTTGTCTTTTGGTACAACGCACATTCGCACACATCTTGATTTTAATTTGAGAGCCTCTCGAGAAGTAGCATTACGCACAATTGAGGCTGCTTTGGAAGCCAAAGAAGCATTAGTGCCTTATATCAGCTTACAGCTGTTTCCGATGTGTCCCTACAATTTCATGTCACTAGATGCTGATGCCGTGGAGGAAGCACTAAAGATGGGCGTTGATGGGATTGGTGGAGCACCGCACTTGTCATTAACCCCTAAGGAAGATATCGATTATATATTCAAATTAGCAGAGAAATATGATGTGCCAATTGATCTGCATTGTGATGAAACAGACAATCCAGCCATGCGCACCATTGATCATATTGCTTTGCGAACGAAATCAGAGGGGTATTCAGGAAGAGTTACTGTCGATCATTTATGTGCGTTAGCTTCGATGACGAATCAGGATGCTCACGGCATCATTGAACGCATGGCTGACGCGAGGCTCAAAGCAGTCTCCTTACCTGCAGTTAATTTGTATTTGCAAGGAAGGCATGACAGTTTCCCCGTTAGACGTGGCGTAACTCGTTTGAAGGAGATTTGGGAAGCAGGCATTCCTATTGCTGTCGCTTCTGATAATATTCACGATCCTTTTCACCCTTTTGGCAGAGGCGATTTATTGCAAATTGCTCTTATTGGCTCCTATGCCGCTCATATGGGGCGACCGGATGATCTTCGCACACTGCTGCGCATGATCACAGATGTGCCTGCAAAGGTGTTGGGTCTCACCGCCTATGCGGTGAAGGCTGGCAACATGGCGAATTTTGTTATCTTGGACGGAAGTACGCCGGAAGAGCTCTTTACCATGCTGCCTGAACGCCGCTTTGTATATAGTCAAGGAAGCTTTGTGCGGATGGCTGCAAAAAAAACGGAGTGGCAGGATAAGGCCTTAGCTCATTTTTGGCAAGAAGTAAGTGAGAATGTATCCTTCCATAACCATGAATTCGCGAAAGGGTGAGCAGCTTAATGGCTAACCTGTTAGTCTCTCCTTAATTTTGAACGATGCTAATTTGAAAGCTTAAGATCCACTCTTCACTCTGAGTCTGGGTCTTTTTTCATAAGAGCTTATGCGTACAATAATGTCCACTCATTCGGAGGTGCTCAGCTTGTCATTCAATCGCTATCAAGGTAAGGCGTGGGATCGCTGCTTTTTTCCCCGCTTAAGTAAGCTCGAGGTTGCTCAGGTTCCCAAAGATGATGCGCTCATCGTTCTGCCAGTTGGCGCGATAGAGCAGCATGGTCCGCATATGCCGGTGTTTACTGATACGTTAATTTCCGAAGTGCTCTTGACCGAGGCTTTCGAACAGCTTCCCGATGATGCGAATATATGGCTGCTTCCAGCCATTCCGTATGGCAAAAGTACAGAGCACCTTGGCCATCCAGGGACCATAACGTTATCAGCAACTACTTTAATGGCTGTCGTGATGGATATAGCGAAAAGCCTGCGTAAAAGCGGGTTTCAGAAATTGGTGCTAGTGAACACGCACGGGGGCAACACGGATTTATTAAATATGATGGGCCGGGAAATCCGCATTGAAACGGGGCTGGCTGTATTTCGATTAGATCCTGGCGGACTTGGTGCCGCTGATGAGTGGATAACGCCGCTGGAGAAGCAGGCTGGTATTCATGCGGGTGACATGGAAACTTCCTTAGTGATGTCTGCTAAGCCTGATTGGGTCCATATGGAGCTTGCTCCTACGGAATATCCGAATTACCCGGATTCGCGTTATTTGAGCTTTCGCAATCGTGCTTTTGCTTGGGTCATGGATGATTTATCTCATTCGGGCATTTCTGGTGATGCCACACAAGCAACGATAACGAAAGGCCATGCGATGGCTGCAAAGTACGGTGCACATATTGCCGAGGCGCTGCTCACCTTTCAAGCTTTTGAGATGAAGTCATTGAAAAAGGAACAATAACGGAGGAAAGTTCCAAAAATCACATACAGGAGATGAAGTAAATGGCTATGAATTCTTCTCTGATCGATACATCCAGTTCACAAGTATCCGGCCCTAAATTCGTAAGTATGGAGAATCTCTCTAAGACGTACCCAAACGGAACAATTGCCTTGCAAGATGTGAATTTAACGATACAAGAAGGGGAGTTCCTTTGTTTTGTTGGTCCGTCTGGATGTGGGAAATCAACGATTTTCAAAATGATCACAGGTCTTGCCAAGCCGAGTAAAGGGACCTTAGACGTATTCGGAACGACGCCCAAAGAAGCGCGCAAACAAAGTGATATCGCCTTTGTTTTCCAAGATCATACGCTGCTGCCTTGGTCTACGGTAGAAGCTAACGTAAGATTGCCGCTAGAATTGCGCGGAGTAGATAAGAAGACACAGAAAGAAGAGGCTCAGCGCGTGTTGGAGCTGGTCGGCTTGAAGGACTATATGAAGGTGCTGCCTAGACAGCTCTCTGGAGGGATGAAGATGCGTGTCTCCATCGCGCGTGCCCTCATTTCGAGACCTAAGCTGCTTCTCATGGATGAGCCCTTCGGCGCCCTAGACGAAATTACGCGTCAAACCTTGCAAATGGAGCTGCTCAATATTTGGCAGCAGGATACATCCATGACTGTGCTGTTCGTCACGCATAACGTATTCGAATCGGTCTTCTTATCCACAAGTGTTGTTGTCATGACACCGCGTCCCGGTAAAATATCAGCAAGGATTGATATTCCAGTCCCTTTTCCTCGAGATGACAGCTTCCGTACAACGACGCAGTTCAGTGATTTAGTTCGTGAAGTATCTGCCGCTTTGGATCATTGATACGAAAGGGTGAATAGGCCCATGGCCATGAATATTAGCTGGGAGAAAGAGATACAGGAGCAGCTTGCGAAAGAAATCGTGTTTGTTGATGGCGAAACGAGAGAAAAGCTCTCTAAAGATTATTACTGGTACTCCCCTGTACTTAATCGTCAATTGCAGCATATGAAAGCGGCCGATGTCGTTGCCATACCGCGTAACGAAACTGAGGTGGCAGAAGTATTAGCCTTTGGTTACCGCCATAATATTCCCGTTACGGTTCGAGGAGCCGGTACAGGCAACTATGGTCAGGCGGTTCCCCTGCAGGGCGGCATTGTCTTAGATTTAAGCCTAATGGATGAAATTCTCGAAATCGGGCCTGGGTTTGCTCGTTTACAATGTGGAGTTCGTCTAGGTGTCATTGATAAAAAGGCTCGCGAAGTTGGGCAAGAAATTCGCATTTACCCCAGTACTTATGTCAAAGCGACGGTGGGCGGCTTTGTAAGTGGTGGTTCCGGCGGAATCGGCTCGATTACCCACGGAAACCTGTGGGATGGCAATGTGCTGGAAGCCGTTATTTACACCATGGAAGAATCTCCTCAGCGCTTGGTTATCCAAGGCCGTGACTTATTTGATTATATTCATAATTATGGGACGACCGGTATTTTGACTGAGGTGACCATCCCGCTTTCTCCTCGCACCGAGTGGGCTCAGGCAATTGCTAATTTCGACACCTTCGAGCAGTCGATGCGATTCGGTGAGGCTCTTGCAAGAGAGGAAGCTATTCTGAAACGACTTATTGCTCCCATGGAATGGCCAATTCCTTCGTATTTCGTTCCGTTTGCCAAAGTGATCAAGTCGGGTATGGCCGCTGTCATGCTTGAAATTGCTGAGGAGACGCTGCCGCTAGTAGAAGCTCTTGCCCAAAGCTATGGCGGGCACATCGGCCATCTGATTGAGGCTAAGAATTACCGGAAAACGATCGGGGTGTCGGATTTTACATGGAATCATACGACGTTATGGGCAATGAAAACGGACCCTTCGATGACGTATCTGCAAGCTGGCTTTAAGCTGGATTCCTATATGGAACAAATTCGGAAGATTAAAGATACATATGGGGAAGAAGTGTACTTGCATTTTGAATGGGTACGCAGCGGTGGGGAAATCTCGCCTAATTCGCTTCCTATTGTTCGCTTTGAAAGCGAAGAACGCTTATACGAGATTATTCAATATTGTGAATCCATCGGCGTGAAAATATTTGATCCTCATACCTGGGTGCTGGATCATGGCGGACGCGGTGAAGTTGGCAGCATGGAGCGCAAGAAACGTGAGAATGACCCGCGTGGGCTGCTCAATCCAGGGAAAATCATTTATGAGATGTAAATGAAGGGGGACGTACAATGGCTGTAGATTCTAAATACCTGCAAATATTACCGGATGAAATATTCCCTGCCCGCGAACGGGTGGCTTGGGCTAATCGATTGGAAGACGGTGCTTCAGGGCGTAGGCTTCAGATGCTGCTTAAACATCTTTTGCCGCCGTTGGTTGCTTTTGTTGTTTTCATTGGAGGCTGGGAACTCATCGCTTATTTAGTGAAAGCACCTATTTATCTCGTGCCTAAGCCTTCCGATATCGTCGCAGCAGCCGTAGAAAACAGACATGGACTATGGGTATCTGTAAGGACAACGACGCTGGAAGCTGTGCTTGGATTTTTCCTCAGTATTATATTAGGTGTCACAGGCGCCATTTTATTGGCAAGCTCCAAATGGATCGAGAAGAGTGTATATCCATATGCGATTATTTTACAAACGATTCCGATTGTCGCCATTGCCCCTCTCATTGTGATATGGTTCGATGCGGGTGTGAATGCGATTGTCATTATTACATTCTTAATCGGATTCTTCCCCATGCTTTCAAATACATTAATCGGTCTAAATTCCACGGATCAAAATATGAGCAACCTGTTTTATTTATACAATGCGAATCCGATTCAAACAATGTGGAGGCTGCGCATACCAGCTGCCCTTCCTTATATTGTAGCGGGTCTTAAAATCTCCTGTACTTTATCCGTAGTCGGGGCTATTGTCGGTGAATACATTGCCGGTATCGGTGGGGGCCAAGGCGGACTTGGCTATGCGATAACGTATGCCGCTGCGCGTTTAAAAACACCTTATTTATTCGCCTGTGGACTTTCAGCATCAGCGCTAGGCATTATTTTCTTCCTTTTAGTCAACGCTTTTGCCAAATGGTTGCTTAGTTCGTGGCACGAATCAGAGATGAAAAAGGATAACTAAACGGCACCAAGGTAAAGAGGGGGAGTTAGCTGCTGGATATTGTATTTCGTAATGTGCGTAGGCTTGGACATTCAGAGGACCTCGGTCCTGTAGATATCGGTGTAAAAAACGGCAAAATCGCCATGCTTGGACATATTGGCGAGCAGGGTGAACGCGAAATCGATGGCGTTGGGCACATGCTGCTCCCTCCGTTTGTGGAGTCCCATATTCATTTGGACACCGTCCTAACGGCAGGGGAGCCCGCCTGGAATGAGAGCGGGACCCTATTCGAAGGCATCGGATTATGGCAAAAGCGGAAACAAGCACTCACCTACGAAGACGTCACGGAACGAGCAGAGAAGGTGCTTCGGATGCAGATGGCTGCCGGTATCCTTCACGTGCGCACACAAGCAGATATCTCAGATCCGAATCTGACTGCACTACGTGCACTTCTTGCCTTGCGCGAGCGCGTTAAGCCATACATGTACCTGCAAGTTATCGCGTTTCCTCAAGATGGCATTCGCGCGTGTCCCGATAATGAGCGTCGGCTGGAGCAAGCGCTTGAGCTTGGCGTTGATGGCATAGGAGCGATTCCGCATCTTGAGCCTACGCGTGAGGAAGGTTTGGCTTCGCTGGAAATTTGCTTCAATCTAGCCGAAAAGTACGGCTGCTTCGTCCATGTTTTTTGCGATGAGATGGACGATGCTCACTCCACGTTCTTAGAAAACGTGGCCCATCTCGCGATTCGTTCTGGACTGCGTGAGCGAGTAACAGCTGCGCATGCGAACGCAGCAGCCTATTATAGTGGAGCTTATTTCCAGAAGGTGCAGGGACTGCTGGCGCGTTCGGGTGTGAATGTTGTTTGTTGTCCGCTTATCAATAGTGCCATGCAGGGCAGATACGACGGCTATCCCAAAGGTAGAGGCATTACCCGGATAAAGGAATTATGGTCGGCAGGTGTGAATGTAAGCATTGCGCATGATGATATTCAGACGCCTTTCTACCCGCTGGGTACAGGGAATATGCTGCAAGCAGCCCATATCGCTGCTCATTTAGCGCATATGACGGGGCGCGAAGAAGTGGCAGAGCTTGTGCGTATGATCACGACACGTGCAGCGAACACCCTGCAGCTCAAGGAATACGGGCTCAAGCTTGGCCAGCCCGCCAGCTTCATTATGCTGCCTGGAAATGATGCTATGGATCTTGTTCGTGAGCAGCCTAGTTGTCGGTATGTGGTGAGCCAAGGCCGCATTGTCGCTGAGACTGTGCCTGCAAGGAGTCAAATGTTCACCGCATTATAAATGTAAAAATTTATACAATTAGCAGTACCCCCTGATGTTATTACACAGGGGGTTGTTTATGTTTTGTTTTTCAAATGTTTACCATGAAATAAAAAGGGAATGAAAAGAAACCTGTCGAATTTATATTGTTAATTACTTACAGTTTTCTTCGGGGGAGGAAAATAAATGAAACGAATATCTCGAGAACTCTGGAAAACGATGTTGATTATGATTATTTGTTGTGGATTTATGTCTTCCAATGCCTATGCCGAAGAGAAAGCGGATTTGAAAGCGATCCCAGAGTGGAGCATCATGTGGGGCGACCCGCCAGGGGGTCTAGAAGGAGTAATTGCTGCTTCCTCCAATCATTGGATTAAAGTCAATAACGGCGAATCATCTCCTGAGAAACCGGAAGAAGTTTCTTCGGCATGGATTAAACTCCAACTTCCATCCCATATACCTAAAGACTATGGCATATACATTGAAGGAATTCATACGCAGAACCTTTGGGTGTATATTGGTGATCGCTTAGTTCGAGAAACCAAGTTTGATTTTCCATATGATAGTCAAAGAAGTTTATTTCCTATTAGCATTGAGGATGGAGGGGAAGTCGTTTATTTAAAGCTGGAGACAAACATGGATCGCTTGGGTATACATTCAGCAATTAAGCTGGATAATTATACGGCTTTGATGCGAACATTTGTATTTCAGGATTTGCCGGACATTATACTAGGGTGTGTCTTTCTCTTCGTGGCTGTGATGATACCGCTAGGTTCTTTCTTCCTGAGAAAAGTTCAACTTATAAGCTGGGTTTTAGTTAGTGTACTTAGTTTAACGCTTGGAACTATTTTTATTACATATTCCGCTTTCATGTACACTAACTTTACGAACTATGGTGGTTTATATATTGCTTTGTTTGATATATCGCTTGCCGTTTTCTTGCCGACACTCACTTATTATTTTGAAAAAATAATTGATGACGGCAAATATAAACTGATTCGTTGGTTTAGAAAATTCCAGGTTATGTATTCAATTTTTTCAATTACTTTTATGCTCGTTAATCAACTCAATGATTATCGTTTTAGCAAAGCTTATTCATTTGTTTCGGTTAACGTTTTAGGAATTATTATGATTAGTCAGTTCATTTTAATGATTGGTTTCTCCATTATGTTTGTACGAAGAGGGAACAAGGAAGCTGTTATTTTCTCATCCGGTTTTTTCTTGTTAGCTTTTATGAGTACACTAGACCTTATATGCTTCTATTCTAGTTCTCAAAACTATCAGTTTTTCTTCTGGAAATGGGGAGTTGTAGGATTTATTATTGCCACTATTGTCGTACTAGGCAGGCGCTTTGCCATCAATCAGGAACATATGATTAACTATTCCAAGGAATTAGAATTCTATAACCATCAGCTTCAGCTCTCGGATAAGATGGAAATGATAAGCTCGTTGGCCGCATCTGTCGCTCATGAGGTGAGAAATCCTCTGCAGGTAACACGAGGTTTCTTACAGCTTATTGCTGCTAGAACAGATGATAAGAACAAAGAATATATGGGCATCGCGATAGAAGAATTAGATCGGGCTTCTGTAATTATCACGGATTTCCTGACATTTGCCAAGCCACAGCTTGATGATCTCGTTGATTTAAATGTTTCCAAGGAAATTAACCAGATTGAAGGTATTATTGTTCCGCTAGCCACCTTGCATGGCGGGCGGATAACCGTTAGTGTTCCTAATGATTTATATTTACGCGGAAATGCTTCGAAATTGAAGCAAGTGCTGATTAACATTATCAAAAATAGCATTGAAGCCTTTCAGGTTGATGGTCAAATTCATATATGGGCATATGTTAAACAGGAGAAGGTTTATATTCATATCAAAGATAACGGTGAGGGGATTGAACCCGCGCAGTTGATCAAATTAGGGGAACCCTATTATTCAACAAAAACAAAGGGGACAGGACTTGGACTCATGATTACTTTTCGAATCATTGAGGCGATGCAGGGACATATTGAGTTCCAAAGTCAGAGATATATAGGGACGGAGGTAATTCTCTGTTTTCCCTCCATTGCTGTTAAATAAAAATAGGTGCTGTGCTAACAAAGCACAGCACCTATTTCATATTCGTTTTACCACATATTTTCAACGGCATTCGTAGTAACTAATACTTTTGCAGGATTCGTAGGGATGACGAGAACAAACTCCGTTGAGGTTTCTTCAACCGCTTTAACTTTGATGTCATCTGGGAGTGTAATGCCAAAAGCTTGTTTTAGCGCGGCTTTGGGATTAGCAATAAGTTGGTTCTTGAATGCTTCATCTTCCCAAGCTTTTTGAATAATTTTCTCTTTTAAAATTCCATTGGTCGACATTACTAATCACTCCTTGTCAATTAGGTAATTTTACCTACAAGACAAATTGTAGCATGAATATTCGGAATAATCTACCAATATCAACTAGATTTCGACAAAAAATAATAGAATCCACCTAATGTTAACATTTTTCTATTTTCTTTGATTTCCAGTGCGACTTTTTGTATGTTTTGCACAAGAGAATCATGGAAATTGATCATTCGTGTCATAGATATTTGCAAGTCTAGTAATTGCTCATGATGAGTAATAGCGATTTGCCCATAGAAATCCAGAAAGTCATGTACATACAGCTGCTGCTTCACCATTTCTGGCAATATAGTACTATCCGTTGAAAGCTGCATACGCTTACGCATCGAAGCTAATAAGCAGTTGTAAGATCCTTCTTCCAAATCTTCTTCCCAGTCAGCCCAATCATCCAGCATTTGTAAAGTGATAAGTGTTTGTTCAACAGCTGAAGTGACGATAGGGATAAGGTGATCTTGATTGGCTAATAGAAGAGCGCCGGTGCTGGCATTTTTGACTGGACTTGCTTTCTTAGCGACCTTGACAATGTCTTGATGGAAGTAATCGGATTGCTGCTCATTGGAAACAGCTTCAGACCATTCTGTGAGATACGTCTCATAGTAACTCCAGAAAGGCGACCCCGCAGGGAACATTTCTCTATAAATGGATAGGAAATGCATATGAAATAAATTGGCAAGCGGCAGCTTGTCCTTATGCTCACCTTTGGCTGAATCCATAATATCGTCTTGTATAAAATAGTAGAGCATTACGAATACATTCGCTAATGAGAGTTTATTCATCGACTCTGGCGGCAGTTCAGTAATGTCTTTCATCCAATATGGAAGAAGGTAACAGATATAATTTTTAGTGCTTTCTTCTTTTCTCCCGTCAAATGTAGCTAGATAGGCAAGTCCGAGGTGATCTAACGGTGTTGGAAATGTGCTAATGATGTGTTCTGCCTCTGCAAATACGTCAGCGAGATCTTTCTCATGAGCAAGGAAGCAGTTCACAGGTCATTACCCCCTTTATTGGTAGATTCTTGAAACTAGACTAGCACGAATTCACGGCGTATACAATTAGTATTTTTCTTGACAGAGGGATTAATTTTATATACATTTGAAACAAATCGATTGTTTACAATATGACTGAACAGAAAGGAAACCAATCCAATGAGCAGCAGTGAATTTTTAAAGCTAGAAAATCAGCTGTGCTTTAGTCTATATGCAAGTTCTAGAGCCATTACTCGGATGTATCGCCCTTTTCTTGAAGGTTTGGGGATCACTTATCCGCAATATTTGGTGCTATTGGTTCTCTGGGATCAAAAGGAAAGCACAGTCAAAGAGCTTAGTGAGAAGCTCGATCTGGATTCGGGTACTTTGACACCTATGCTTAAGCGGATGGAAGCTCAGCAATTGGTTCAAAGGAAACGATCTTCTGAAGATGAACGTGTCGTGAATATTCAAATTACAGAAGCGGGTCTTGCCCTTTACGAGAAGGCGCTTTGTATTCCACAGTCGCTGCTTGCGTCAAGCGGGTTATCTCCTGAAGAAATTTACAAATTCAATGAACAGTTAAAACGTATTATTAGCAGCGTAAATGCGTTCGATTAAGGAACGACTATAGGTTTTTTGAATTGAGGATCTGGAATGAGTTATTTCATATACATTTTAGTGAATAACATTGTACCTATTAGTATAATGATCGCAATTGGCGCGGCGATGTACCGCGCTTTTCAAATCGATATTAAGACATTGTCGAAGCTTAATTTCTACGTTTTTTCTCCTGCGCTCGTTTTTGTTAAGCTGTATGAGTCCGAAATGAACTTGCATGTGTTAATGCAGGTTCTCTTGTTTTTTGTCCTTTTCTTTAGTCTTCTTTTTGCTAGCATTGAGGTCATTATTCGGTTGAAAAAGATGCAGCGAGGTATGCGTATTGCCATGCGAAATAGCGTGATTTTTTATAATAGCGCTAATTACGCACTGCCGCTGAATCAAACTGTTTTTGCTGGGAATGCTTATACCTTATCTATCCAAATCGTGATCATGATTATGCAAACGTTAATTCCCAATACATATGGCATCTATACCTTAAATGCACATAAGTCAACCTGGAAAGCAACGATGAAGACCATTCTTTCCTTACCGGTCATTTATGCCATTCCGATTGCGCTTCTGCTGCGATATTTCCATTTACCTGTACCAGGATCGATTCATATCCCGCTGCAGTATATTTCAAATGCCTTTATGGCGACAGCCTTATTAACCCTGGGAGTGCAGCTTGGCGGCATGAAATGGGAATTTCATTTTTCCAATGTGCTTGTTTCAAATATATTAAGACTTGCCATAGGACCGCTGCTTGGATTTTTCGTTGTTTGGCTGCTCGGGATTGAAGGAATTACGGCTAAAGCATTGATCCTCTCATGTGCTGTGCCCACCTCTCTAAGCAGCGTGCTGCTGGCCATTGAATATGAGAATGAACCGGAGTTTTCTTCACAGGCAGTCTTTACTTCAACTTTATTTAGCATGTTTACAATCCCAGTTGTTATCTTTTGTTTGAATTTTATATGAACATAGAGGGGAATCATGAAATTAGCAGGAATTTCGACATTTTTCAGCGAATAGGTAACCATACTTATCTATAAAGGGGGACATCCTTAATGCGTTACCAATTTTTCCAGTATGTTACGATTGTGGATATGAATGAAGAGATTTTGTCTGAGGTATTATTTGACCATGGCGATTTTGAATCGAATGCATTAACGATTGGTTCATCTGTTGTGATTTATCAACTTGGCCTGAAGCAATTTGATGTTGTTTATGACAAAAGAGAAGGCAAAACCGCTCGTAACAAGATTGTAGACATTGAGCTCGATCTTATTAAAAAGCCTTCGGTAACTCGTGTTTTTTTGGAGCCCGTACGGTTAATTGTCGGACAGCATGATATTGGCGAAGTAGAGTAAGTAAATTCAATCGTTACGGAAGGAAAGAAGACGAAAATGATGAAACTTTTTTTACTGTTAGGCAGTGTGAATGCGTTTCTTTCTGTTGCTCTAGGCGCGTTTGGGGCTCATTATTTGAAACAAAGGATTCCGGATAAGATCGATGTGTTTCAGACCGGTGTACAATATCACATGATTCATGCTATAGCGCTCATCCTTATTGCTTTATTGTCGGATAAACTGGCAAATAGCTCTATGGTGAACGCCTCAGGGTGGGCCATTTTTATTGGGATTATCCTATTCTCAGGAAGTTTATATGCGCTGAGTTTGACTGGACTCAAGGTTTTTGGACCTATTACCCCGTTAGGCGGACTGAGTTTCTTGGTTGGATGGATACTTCTGGCCATAGCTGCTTACAAATAATAAATTGGAAAGAGTCAGGGAATCTGACTCTTTTTTCATTGTTTTGTGTCTGCTTAGCAGGAAAAAGCGCGGATCATGTAGAAAGTAGTCCATGACGGATACGATCATTCTTCCTTCATTGAGAGGATGTGGCGCATGGTTGATTTCATGGGGAACCAATCAGAAACGGGAAAGTCAATTGCTTCGGAACTAAAGCTGCTCACAAGCCAAGAGCTGTATCATCAATTGTTTGGCTGCGAACTCATCGCAATGGCAATCGTTAGTCTGGCGGCAGGTTACTCAGGGTGAATACATCATTTTGCCGCCTTTTAGGCTACACAGAAGAAGAACTGATTGGTCTGCCGATTCAAGAGATTTCCCATCTTGAAGATGTGGCAATCTATGAAGAACTATGTAAACAGACCTTTCTTGGCGAGCGGATATCTTCTCAAAAAGAGAATCGCTATGTCCATAAGGATGGTTCCATCATTTGGGGAATGGTTCAAGTTTCCATCGTTCGTGATACGGATGCTAATCCTAGCCTTACATGGGTTCAGATTCAAGATGTATCAGAAAGAAAGCGTTTGGAGCAGAAGCTTGAGGAAAGTAAGCGCAGTTATCAATCCCTGCTGAATCAAAACCAAAATCAACTCATTCTAAATGCCGTCTCAGAGGGCTTGTTTGGCATCGATGAGCATTTTGGCACTACGTTTTGGAATAAAGCGGCGGAGTGCTTAACGGGGTACACCTACGAAGAAATGATGGGAAAGAATCCTTATCAGGTTTTGACACGTGCGTATGGTACTGGTGAAGATTTGCAACTCAAGTATGAAAAAGTTTTATATCGAACGATGCTTGAAGGGGTTTGTGAGTGTACAAACGAGCTCTTTTACAAAAAAAATGGAGACTCGTTCCCGGTTGAATATATGATTTCGCCGATCTTGGATCAAGATCAAATCATTGGAGTTGTCCTATCATTTATTGATATTACTCAGCGGCAGGGCACAGAAGAGCTGCTCCGCAAGTCAGACAAGATGTCCCTTATCGGGCAGCTTGCTGCTGGGGTTGCTCACGAAATTCGTAACCCATTGACTACGCTCAAGGGATTTATGCAATTTCTTCAGCAGGGTGCTGCAAATAAGAAAGAATACTACGATATTATGATGTCCGAACTAGAACGGATCGAGCTGATTACGACAGAGATGCTCGTTCTGGCTAAGCCGCAATTCATACACTACCAGCCCAAAAGTATCGAGAATATAATTAAAAGTGTCATAACCCTGCTTGAAACACAAGCCATTATTAGTAATATTCAATTCGTTGTTGCTATGGAGAATCATTTGCCGCTTGTTCTTTGTGAGGAAAACCAAATGAAGCAAGCCTTCATTAATTTGCTCAAAAATGCGATGGAAGCAATGCCAGATGGCGGGCAAATCGATATTCAACTATGTTCAATTGAAGACAAGGCCGTGCGAGTATTGTTCCAAGATAGAGGGCATGGGATACCGCATAATGCACTGGCTAGACTTGGAGAGCCTTTCTATACAACGAAGGAAAAAGGGACTGGGCTTGGCATCATGATTACGAATAAAATCATTGAGGATCATCATGGCCAGTTTGTTGTTGAGAGTAAAGTGGGAGAAGGAACGGTTGTCAGTGTGACGCTTCCTATTACCTATAGTGAGCAGTAAGAGGAGGCTAATTTGTGAAAAACCGGCTCTATATTGGCGGATATTTGTTAGTCGCGATATTCGTAAGCTTTTACGTAAAGCCGTATGCTGTATGGAATTGTTTACTTACCTCACTAGTGCTGCTAGTCGTTCTGTTTAGAAAGGGTGGAAGTACACAATCCTTAAAAAAGGACATGCCGCGAGATCACATGTATTTGAATGTGCTTGATTCCTTATTCGAGCACAATCCGAATGCGATTGGTATTTTTGATCAAGCGGGCAAATTTATTCGGATTAATCTAGCCGCAGAAACGATCCTAGGCTACTCCGTAGATGAGCTGCTTAATCAACCGTTTATCAGCTTTGTTACACAAGAACAGCTGGAGCGGACAAGCAGCCAGCTTGAACAAGTGAAAAGCGGGACTCCTGTTACCTTCGAAACAGCTGTCATTCATAAAAGCGGCTACCGAGTGGATTTGAACGTTACCGCTGTTCCTGTTGATTTGCAGCCTAATTCCAAAGGCAATATACTGATTTGCCAGGATATCACTGAACGTAAGCGCGGCGATGAACAAGTTCGCTATATGGCTTATTATGATGATATGACAGGTCTGCCGAACAGGCGCATGTTCCGAGATAACTTGAATGAGCGGCTAAGTATTTCCAAATCCATTGGACAAAAGGTAGCAGTCTTCTATTTGGACATCGATCGCTTCAAGCTGGTCAATGACAGCTTTGGGTATGATTATGGAAATATGCTGCTGCTGCAGCTGGCGGAACGTTTCACGAGGTGTGTCACGGACAATGATTATTTGGCACGTACGGAAGGCGATGAATTTGCCTTTTTCTATACGAACGTAGCCGATTCTAATGACGTAATTGCGGTTATAGCAGAGATTAATCGTGTCCTCGAGAAGCCGTTTCTTTTAGAACAATATGAATTACATATAACAGCTAGTATCGGCGTTGCGATATCCTCGGATGATGCCGATGACGCGGATATACTTATGAAATATGCAGACATTGCTTTAGCCAGAGCCAAAGAGAAGGGGCGCAACGACTTTCAGATCTTCAATACGGACATGAAGTCCGTTTCAATAAATCGACTCAAGCTGGAGAGTGAGCTTCGCAGGGCGATTGTCGGAGATGAGTTCGTCTTATACTATCAACCACAGGTCGACATTGAGACGGGGCGTATTGTCGGTGTTGAAGCTTTGATTCGCTGGGATCATCCGGAGAAAGGCCTCATCTCTCCAAACTATTTCATACCCTTTGCTGAAGAGTCCGGATTGATCGTTCCGATCGGTGAGTGGGTACTGCGCGCTGCATGTAAGCAAAATAAAGCATGGCAGAATCAAGGGTATCCGATGATGCCGATATCTGTGAATCTATCTATGCGGCAATTTTTCCAGCATAATCTCAAAGGCAAGATCAGACATGTTTTAGAACAAACAGGACTTGATCCGCAGTATTTGGAGCTTGAAATCACCGAAAGCATGACAATGGATGTTGATCACGCCATTCAGTCCTTACTAGAGCTTAAGGAGCTAGGTGTGAATGTAAGCATTGATGATTTTGGAACAGGCTACAGCTCGCTGTACTACTTAAAGAAATTTCCGATTGATAAGCTGAAGATCGATCGTTCCTTTGTTCGAGATATCATGGTGGATCCGAATGACGCGGCCATCGTGGCCACGATTATTGCGATGACGCACCATCTGAACTTGAAGGTCATTGCTGAAGGCGTAGAAACCGAAGATCAACTGCATTTCCTGCATGAGAATCGCTGTAATGAGGTGCAGGGCTACTGGTTTAGTCCACCCGTAAGTGCGGATGAACTAGAAAAAATGCTAAAAACGGGTATTCCGAACGCTTCAGCTGCGTCTGTTCATGCCAAATAAAAGCAAGAGGGTATCCTTATTCTAGGATACCCTCTTGCTTTTATTTAAAATGCGACATAATCATCAATTTCATTCAATTTGAATAAGTAGACCTTCTTCTCATCTACATGATACACCGATACATTTTGATTACTGCTATCAAAATTCAAAATACGACAAGGAAGATTAAGCTTGATTCCTTGTCCTTTAATGACCGTTAAACGGATTAACGTATTATTCGCTTTGAAACTTTCCAATTGCTCAATAATTTTATCTGAAGCTCCAGTGTTGGTGGTGGCTTTCGCCGGAGCTGTTTCCTTAGAAGGTGGGACAGCAGTCGTTTTTTTACTTGGTTGTAACGGAGGGGGGCTCTCATTTTTCGTGTTAAGTTCAATCAACTTGCCAAGTTGAATGCCTTTAATGATTTGGTAATCCTTGACTGTGTTCACATTCAGAAGATGAAGGAGCTTTTCCATGGCAAGGCCATTGGTGGCGTCTTCAATCAAAATTTCGACGGTAAATAGATGTCCATTCGGACTTGTGTTTGCTTTCCCTTGACTCATAAAGCCTCCTTGCGGCCAAAAACTACTCTTGCACTTACTATATCATGATATCATGCCCAAAAATAGCTTGCTTTTTACATGAATCTGGGAATTCGCCTGAAATTTTTCAAACCTTTCTCACACCGTACTAGCCGAGCGCGCATATACTACCGTAAGACTGCGAAGAGGAGCTGTGCAGAGCATGATGCGCGTAGAACCCATTCTCCTTGAAGGACATACAGCAATTGCTATAGAAGTTAAACTGCCGAAAACAACGCTGCTGGTTGTGACTACGGATAAAGGTTACATTATGTGTGGCGCACTCGATGTTGCGCTGCTCAATGAACGCTTAAGGGATAGGAATATTGTGGCGGCACGGGCAACGGGGGTTCGCACGATTGAGGAACTTCTGGAAGCGCCGCTTGAATCGGTAACACACACCGCAGAAGATTTGGGCATTGTTGCTGGGATGACAGGAAGGGAAGCCATTTTGAAAATGATGTAAAGGTAGTTTGAATGATAAAATTAGAACGCTGGGGATCTTAGGATCTCGGCGTTTTTATTTATTTGAGCATGCATGATGACCAACCTGTTTTCATACCTTTGTGCATATACCTAAAAATGTGAAAAATGAGCCATTTTCAATATATTTCTAACAAAATTCCTTAACAAAGGCGTTGTTATTTTATTGACCAAGTGTTAAAATATGATTCGTCCATTACATAGAACGGGGGAATAATTTTGAGAAAATTAATGTTTTTATTACTAAGTGCAGTTTTAGTTGTTGCTCTAGCAGGTTGTGGTTCTAAACAAAGTGGTGGCACGAAGTATAAATTCGCTACTGACGCTGCCTATGCACCAATGGAATATATGGATAAAGATAAGATGACAGGCTTTGATATCGATTTTCTTGCAGAAGTGATGAAGGAAGCAGGTCTTTCCTACGAGGTCACGAACACAGGCTGGGATACCATGTTAACAAGTGTGAAGCAAGGTAAAGAGTTTCAAGCAGGAATTTCCAGCGTTTCAATTACAGACGAGCGTAAACAAACTTACGATTACTCCATTCCTTACTTCGAATCTACGAACATGATTCTTGTTAAAGAAGGCAGCCCGATCAAAAGCGCGGCAGACTTGAAAGACAAGAAAGTAGCTGTTCAAATTTCTACAACGGCGGATACGCTGATGAGCAAAATTATGGGTGAGAAGAACCCATCCTTGAAACGTCTGGATAATAACACATTAGCTTTAATGGAGCTTGAAAATAACGGTGTAGACGCAGTTGTCGCTGATATTGCTATTGTTCGTGAATATGTGAAAAATAATCCAAACAAGAAATTCGTCACGATTTCTGATCCGAAAAACTTTGAGTCTGAGTACTACGGTATTCTGCTTCCTAAAGGCAGCGAGCTTAAAGCAAAGCTAGACCCGGCGATCAAGAAAGTGATTGAGAACGGCGCTTATGCAAAAGTGTACAAAAAATGGTTCGGTCAAGATCCGGATACAAAGAAATTACTTGAACAAAAATAATAGGTCAACAGCATGCGTGACTTCAACCTCGCGCATGCTTTTGTTCTTTAAATAGCAGAATAAAGAAGAAAGGAAGTGTGGAATGGATTTTCGTTTTGACATCATTATTGAATATATACCTTTATTACTGAAGGGTACGCTTTGGACCATTGGCATATCCATTCTTTCCATCCTCTTCGGCTCGGTTTTAGGGTTGGCTGTTGGGTTGGGTAAAATGTCTCACCGTGGCTACCTAAGATGGCCAACTAGTATTTATGTAAACTTCTTCCGCGGCACACCGCTGCTCGTTCAAATATTACTCGTCCACTTTGGAATCGTTCCCTTATTCATAGGAACAACGAATGCGATCATCGCTTCAATCGTTGCTTTATCTCTGAATTCAGCAGGCTACATGGCCGAGATTTTCAGAGCTGGTATTCAATCCATCGATAAAGGACAAACAGAAGCCGCGCATTCGCTAGGATTGACCCATTACCAAACCATGAAATCGGTTATTTTGCCTCAGGCGATTAAACGTATGATTCCTCCATTTGGGAACGAATTTATCGTGCTTATTAAGGACTCTTCCCTGTTCGCTGTCATTGCAGCGCCAGAATTGATGTATTGGTCCAATGCGATGCGCAGCCAATATTTTAAAGTATGGGAACCTTATTTGACAGCTGCTCTTATTTATTTCATTCTCACTTACTCTCTAAGCAAGCTGCTTGCTTATCTGGAAAGGAAAGTGTAGAGCTATGACCGCTATGATTGAAGTAAGAAATCTTAAAAAATCGTTCGGGGATAATGTCGTCCTGCGAGATATTAGTGCAGACATTCAGAATCAAGAGGTTCTTGTTGTGATAGGACCTTCCGGATCAGGGAAATCGACATTTCTACGTTGTTTGAACCTGCTAGAACAGCCGGATAGCGGCAGTATCTTGATTGAAGGTAAATCGATTATGGATCCGATGAATAAGATCAATGAGATCCGTATGGAACTCGGTATGGTCTTCCAGCGGTTTCATTTGTTCCCGCATATGAAGGTCATTGATAATATCATGCTAGCGCCTCTTCAAGTGAGAAAATGGCCGGAAGATAAAGCACGTAAGAAAGCGCTGGAGCTTCTTGATAAAGTAGGGCTGGCGGATAAAGCCAATGCCCTTCCAGACTCTCTTTCTGGCGGTCAGGCTCAGCGTGTTGCTATTGCACGGGCGCTCGCTATGGAGCCGAAGATTATGCTGTTCGATGAGCCAACATCAGCGCTTGATCCTGAGATGGTTGGGGAAGTGCTTGCTGTCATGAAGCAGCTGGCCAAAGAAGGGATGACCATGGTTGTCGTCACACATGAGATGGGCTTCGCTCGCGAGGTCGGCGACCGCGTAATGTTCATGGAACAAGGCGTTATTGTCGAAGTAGGAAAGCCAGAGCAAATCTTTGAAAATGCCAAGCAGGAACGCACGAAATCATTTTTGTCTAAAGTGCTATAGCACTTTTTAAAAGCATAGAAGCAAGCGGGGAGGATCACATGTTGATCCTCTTTTTTATTTGTATCTTTTTGACAAAAGATAGATTTATAATGAAAGTAACTATCTTATATTGAGAATAAAGGTGATTTATTCCATCCATTCAATTCATTCATTTAAGCGCTTCCAAAGAAGTGCATTTCTCTTTCTATGCCTGGTCATTTCGATTCCAATTCTAAAGAGGTGCTAGCTTTGAAAACGTATGAAGATCAAGTACCCATGGTGCAAGCAATTGGCGTTACGCGTGTTTTTGGGAAAGGATCGGGAGCTGTTCACGCATTGCGTGGAGCTGATTTAAGTATTCCTAGAGGCAGATTAGTCGCATTGCGCGGGAGATCCGGATCCGGTAAAACAACGCTGCTTAATATATTAGGGGCGCTCGACCATCCGTCGGAAGGTACGGTTTATTTAGAAGGGATGGAGATTAGCCGTCTATCCGAGTCCAAGCGCAATGAAGTCAGGCGGAAGCAGATCGGTCTTATTTTTCAATCCTTTGCCTTGGTGCCTCATATGTCCGCCTACGAGAATGTAGAGTTTGGATTGCGTATTTCGGGTATTCACCCCAATCAATACAAGCGTTTGGCCGAAGAGGCGTTAGATTTCGTAGGATTGAAGCCGAGAATGAAGCATCGTCCCTACGAACTTTCTGGCGGAGAACAGCAGAGGGTTGCGATTGCTAGGGCCATAGCGCATAAGCCGAAGTTAATTTTGGCAGATGAGCCTACAGCTGAGCTAGATAGTAGAATGGGACTCCAGGTGCTTAAACTTTTCAAGGATTTGGTGCAGGATGGAATGACTATTATTTTGACCACGCATGATCTCGCAATTATGGAAATTGTAGATGAAGTGTATGCATTGGAGGATGGTACCATTGTCGATGAAGGTTAATAAACTCGTTTCCCAGCTTGTTCTAATAACAAGTGCTGTGCTTTTATTAGCAGGTTGCTCGCTGCTGCCCAAAGAAGAGGAAGCGCTTAAACCGCCTTTAGTCAAACCGGTGAAAGAAAATTTCGACCTTTACGAAGTGAAGAAAGGCAGTATAACGAGGAAGGTCAGTGTTGTTGGGACTTTTAAGTCCAGCAGCACAACCAACTATTATTTTAAAGAGTCAGGTCATCGGTTAGCTGCATTGCGCGTTAAACTAGGCGATACTGTTAAGCCTGGGGATGTGCTTGCCGAACTGGAAAAGGGTGATTTGGAAACTCGGATTGCTCTCCAAAAACTGAATCTGGAGAAAGCCCAGATTGCTAGTGTGCAAACGAGGCAGGTTGATCCCGACCAAGCGCTGCTGAACCGTTTGAAAGCCATAGATGTTGAAGCCGCGCAGCTTCAATTGGCAGCCCTCCAAGACCAACTGGACAAGACGATGCTGACGGCCGATTCCGCGGGAGTTGTAACTTACTTAACCGATGCACAGCAGGGAGCTGTCGTGGATGCCTTCAGTACGCTTGTAGTCCTCGCTGATCCTACAAAGCTGCAGCTATCTTACGAATCTACAGATACAGGTGCTCTTTCCGGTATTGAAGTCGGCATGGATGTTGAAGTGAAGATCGGATCCTCTGGAAATAAAATACAAGGTAAAGTGCTGCGAACGCCTTCAAGTTCTCCTCCAACCGACAATAAAGCGCAAGCTGAAAGAAATGCTAAAACGATTATTGTTGGGGTTCCTGATGGAACCGAAGGAGCGGTGATCGGTGCATCAGGAGACATAACGATTATCGTTGAGAAAAGAGAAAATGTCATCGTCATTCCAAGAACAGGTCTTCGGAGCTACCTAGGTAGGGATTACGTTCAAGTGTTGGTTGGTGAAAGTCGAAAGGAAGTCGATGTAGAGAAAGGGCTTGTAACACCGACAGAAGTGGAAATCCGAACCGGACTAAAGGAAGGTCAGAATGTTATTTTAAATAATTAGCATTCTTTAGGAGGAAAGCAATGGCTTTATTTCTGATGATTCTCCGTAAAATGGTCAAAAACCGCTGGCTAGAGCTTAGTTTATTAGTAGGGCTTATTGTATCTGTCGCACTTGCTAGCTCAATGCCCATTTATACACACGCCATTTTACAGCGCATGCTGATCAAAGATTTGGAAGTTCTACAAACCAACACGCAGCAATATCCAGGGAATGCGTATAATTCTGCCTACTTAATGGAAGAAAACGGAGATCAACTATTAGCGGAAACAGATGCCTTTATGGCAGAACAAAGCCAGCAGTTTGGCTTGCCGATTCTCCTATCCACGATAACGCGCAGCACCGTAAATTTCGAGCTTACACCTAGCGATCCAAGTAAAGTAGATACTAAAGTGAACCGGTCTGCTGAATTAACAGCCATGTCAGAGTTGGAAAAGCATATTCGCATCGTTGACGGTGTCATGCCTTCTACGGAACCTGTGGATGGTGTTTATGAAGCGTGGGTATTCCCGGAGCTGTTGACGCAATTAAAAATCGTACTAGGCAATGAATTAACCATCGTTAACAAAGAATTAAAACAAACCATTCGAATAAAGCCGGTTGCTGTCATCGATCGTGCCGATTATGCGGATCTTTATTGGACGAATAATATGAGCGACTCGCGCACAAAATTTTTCCTTCCCTTTGGCTTATTTGAGAAAGATTTTACGAAGAACAAAAGTTTTCCCAACACATTTTCCTATTGGAATTACATGCTGGATTATCATCAATTGAAGTTGGAAGGACTTGAAGCCTACGCCAACACTCATGCAAGGATAACCAGCTTCTTAAGCAGTCATTTCAACACATATACGGTCAAAAATCCAGCGATTACCACATTGAAATTGTATGGTGAGAAGGAGAAAAAGCTCAGAATTATGCTGTGGTCGCTTAATGTGCCCATTAGTATTTTATTGGCCTTCTATTTATTCATGGTTGCCAATTTGATTACAGAACGACAGAAAACAGAGATTGCCGTGCTGCGCAGCAGAGGAGCTAGCCGGACTCAGATTCTTCTGGGATATGTGTTAGAAGGTATTTTATTAGGAGGAGTTGCCCTTCTAGTCGGCCCTCTTATTGGCCTGCAATTAACGAAAATATTGGGTGCATCGAATGGATTCCTATCGTTTGTCCAGCGCGCAGCGATGGAGGTCAAGCTGAATAAGGAGGCTTATCAATACGCTTTAATTGCCGTAACCGCATCGGTTGGTATGACTCTTATTCCCGCTGTACTTGCCACACGCGCTACAATTGTTAGCCATAAACAAACGATGGCGAGAAAGAACAAGCTCTCTTTTGTACATAAAATGTTTCTCGATGTTGTCTTATTGGCCGTTTCTATTTATTTATTACAAAGCTTTAACCGACGGATGAATGATCTGGTAGCCTTAGGTCTTGACTCTATGGACATGAAAGTAGATCCACTTCTTTTCGTAGTCCCGGCTTTGTTCATTTTCGCCATGGGCCTGTTCCTACTGCGAGTATATCCATGGGTCATTCAGCTGCTCTATCTCATCGGCCGAAAATGGTGGCCTCCCTATTTGTATTCAACGCTGCTCCAAGTTGCCAGATCAACCACACAATATCAATTCATTATGCTGTTTATCATCATGACACTTGCAACAGGGTTGTTTAGTGCCAGCGCAGCGAGGACGATGAATAAAAATATTGAAGAGAAGATCCGTTATAAGAATGGGGCGGATATTGTTCTGCAAACCAAATGGGACAATGATGCACCGCCTCCGCAATCAGGGCCGTCTGGCTTTCCGGGGGAAGCGAGTTCAATCCCTCTTGTTAAGAAGCGTGTCCAATATACGGAACCTCCGTTCTTGCCCTTTACACAGTTGGCAGGCGTAGAATCAGCGGCTCGGGTGTTTAATAAGAAAGATGCTTATTTCGCGCTTGGCAAAGAAACGAAAAAAACAGCATTCATGGGCATTGATACCGATGAATTTGGTCAAACGGCTTGGCTCCGCGACCATTTGCTCGATCATCACTTTTATGAGTATTTAAACCTACTGGCTGGCAATTCCAAAGCCGTGCTGATTTCCAAGTCGATTGCAGAGGAAACTGGAGCCAAAGTGGGCGATGTGGTGCATTTAGGATGGAATGATGTGGAGGGAGCCACTTGTGTTGTGTATGGGATTATTGATTACTGGCCGAGCTGGAATCCCAATCCGATCTTAACCGCTGGAACCAAAACAGGGAGCAGCTCTGACACGACGAAGCAAAGTAAAGTGGATGCACCGAAGCTAGTTGTTGGGCACCTGTCTTACATTCAAAATAACATGGCTGTAGAGCCGTATGATGTCTGGCTTAAGCTAAAACCAGATATGACCAGTCAAGCTTTGTATGAGGAATTAGAGCTTAAACATATCTCCCTCTCAAGTTTGATAGATACGAAACAAATGTTGGTTCTCTCCAAGAATGATCCATTCCAGCTGGCTGTGAATGGCGTTATGACGCTTGGTTTCCTGATTGCGATTGGCATAAGCTTTATTGGGTTTCTCCTGTATTGGGTGCTTTCATTGTCCGGACGGATCTTACAATTCGGTGTGCTTCGGGCGATGGGTATTTCTTTTGCGCAGCTGCTTGGAATGCTTATCGCTGAACAATTATTAACTTCTGGCGCAGCTGTTCTAATAGGCATGATTACGGGGAATACGGCCAGCCGATTGTTTGTTCCTTTATTCCAATTAACTTTCGATTCTTCCAGTCAAGTGCCGCCTTTTCAAGTGAGCTTTGATCCGAAGGATCAGCTGCATTTGTACGTCATTGTCACTGTGATGATAGGGGCGGGTCTACTCCTACTCGGAACAATGCTGTCCAGAATTAAAATTCATCAAGCCGTTAAGCTTGGGGAGGATTAAGGATGATTCACTGTGAAAATCTAGTTAAAATTTATAAAGCGGCTGACATTGAAGTCGTCGCTTTACAAGGGCTTGATCTCCACATTGAGGAGGGAGAGCTGATGGCGATTATCGGCAACAGTGGCAGTGGCAAATCGACGCTGTTGAATATGCTGGGAGGGTTAGATCGACCTTCGGCAGGCAATCTCCATGTGGATGGGAAGGATTTGTTGAAATTTAAAGAATCCGATCTGGTGAAGTATAAAAGGGAGACCGTGGGCTTCGTCTGGCAAAATAATGCCCGCAACCTGATTCCCTATTTGACAGCTTTAGAAAATGTAGAGCTGCCCATCCTGCTGCAGGGACGACGCAAGCGCCACCTGGCATTAGATTTACTGGAAGCTGTAGGTTTGAGCCACCGAAGAAGAAATAAGCTAAATGAGCTTTCTGGCGGTGAACAGCAGCGGGTAGCAATTGCTATTGCGCTCGCAAATCAGCCGAGGCTCTTGCTTGCTGATGAACCGACAGGGTCAGTTGATACGAAGATGGCGAATCAAATTCTCGATCTGTTCCGAGAGCTGAACCGCAGCTTCGGTTTAACGGTTGTAATCGTTACCCACGATCCGCTTCTAGCTAAGAAAGTAGACCGCGTCGTTGCGATACGTGACGGTAAAACCTCCTCGGAGATACTGCGGCGCAAATCATATCAAGAGGAATTGCTGGAGCTTGAGCAAGGTATCATTGCAGCTGATGGCGATTCTCATGTCGAATATGCGGTCATTGACAAGGCAGGTAGACTGCAAATTCCAGCTAACTTCCTAGAATCTATAGGCGCTTCTACTACGAATAAAGTTCGCGTTGCGATGGAAGATGGACGAATTGTCCTTCTTCCGCCAGACTAATCTTGAAAAAGGCCGTTCCAGCTATGAGTATCCACAGCCTATCGAAAATGATATAGAAATAAATCCCAATATGTTATATTGACTTTACAAAGATATTTCCATTAGAATAATTGTATACTATTCCAGTAGGAATTATCGAGTTTATCCATGGCAACTTTAATTCATTTTATTTTTATCCTAGGAGGCATGTGCAATGTCAGATTCAGAACGCCAGTATTCACCGGAAACGCTAGCGATTCATGCAGGTCAACAGGTTGATCCGACGACCAATTCAAGGGCTGTACCGATTTATCAAACGACGTCCTATTTGTTTAACGATACGGACCATGCTGCAAATTTATTTGCGCTCAAAGAATTCGGCAATATTTATACGCGTATTATGAACCCTACGACCGATGTATTTGAGAAGCGGATTGCCGCGTTGGAAGGTGCCCCAGCCGCTCTTGCTGTAGCATCAGGACAAGCAGCCATCACCTTCTCAATTTTGAACATTGCCGAAGTAGGAGATGAAATTGTTTCAGCTTCTTCCTTGTATGGCGGTACATATAATTTATTTTCAAATACATTGTCTAAACTAGGCATTAAAGTGAAATTCGTTGATCCGAGCAATCCGGAAAACTTCCGAGGTGCAATTACGGACAAGACCAAAGCCATTTATGCGGAATCGATCGGTAATCCTAAGGGGGATATTCTCGATATTGAGGCTGTAGCGGCTATAGCACATGAAAATGGCATTCCTTTAATTATTGATAATACATTCCCGAGTCCTTACCTGCTTAGACCGATTGAGCATGGGGCCGATATTGTTGTTCACTCTGCAACCAAGTTCATTGGTGGACACGGAACTACTATTGGGGGAGTTATTGTAGACAGCGGTAAATTTGATTGGGCTGCAAGCGGTAAATTTCCTGGTTTGACGAAACCTGATCCAAGTTATAACGGTGTCGTCTATACCGAAGCTGTCGGTCCAATTGCCTACATCATTAAAGCACGGGTTCAGCTGCTTCGAGATTTAGGTGCTTCCTTATCTCCTAATAGTGCGTTCCTATTATTGCAAGGGCTTGAGACTCTGCATCTGCGTTTGGAACGCCACAGTTCCAATGCGCTTAAAGTTGCTGAATATTTAGAGTCACATGACTCCGTAGAGTGGGTTAGTTATGCGGGCTTAGAAAGCCATCCTTCCTATAAGCTTGCTCAGAAGTACTTGCCGAAGGGCCAAGGCGCTATCTTGAGCTTTGGTATCAAAGGCGGTATTGAAGCAGGCAAGAAGCTGATACATGCTGTAAAACTATTCTCACATTTAGCGAATGTTGGAGATTCCAAGTCGTTGATTATTCATCCGGCAAGCACGACGCATGCACAATTGAATGAGCAGGAACAAGTATCTGCGGGGGTGTCTCCAGGACTTATTCGATTGTCCGTTGGTACGGAAGCGATCGAAGATATTATCTATGATTTGGAGCAAGCGATTGCATCAAGTCAAGGTTAGAAGAGCAAAGGAATTATTTTACGAATGATAAACTTGTAACCTAATACGAATACGCATAAAATAAGAAGGTTGTAATCTAGGCTCAAAACCTAAAATTACAGCCTTTTTGTCCACGCCAGAAAGTATAAGTTTTCGGATCCCGAAAACCGCGTTCTTATTGGCGATAAAACTACCTCTAAACGCGGTCGCACATCCTTGATTGGCCTCGATAGAGGTTTTCTCATTTGCGATGCAACTTTTGCACGAGCTCAGAAGTCTATTTCTATGTAAGTTTTTTATTAGTTGAGGAGGCATTCCAAAGATCATGAACAACAAGATGACATACTCACTCGCCATATTTGTGGCGTTATCCATAGCATCAGGATGCAGTAAGGGGGAAGTAGCTCCTTCGGTTAGCCCTGCTGCGACGGCGACTCCGCCGGTTAGTGCGGGAAGTCCTACACCTTCTCCGAGCCCTTCTCCATCGCCTTCCATTACTCCGAAACCCTCAAATACTCCTACGGCTTCCCCATCAACTTCAGCTGTTCCGCCAAAGAGTGGAGCTATTCAAGTTGTAGCCAAACCAGAGAGTATAACTGTTCTAGTAAATAAGCAAAATTCATTGCCTTCTAGCTACGAGCCGACGGATTTGGTATACCCCGACATACCTTTTACTTTTGCTGAGAAAAATGAAAAACGTAAAATGCGCAAAGACGCTGCCAGTGCGATCGAAAAGCTTTTTGCTGGGGCTGATAAGGATGGCATACACCTTGCTGGCGTTTCGGCGTATCGCTCTTATGCGACGCAGAAATCTATTTTCCAGCGTTATGTGCTTAAAGACGGCGAGGAGAAAGCCAAAATGTACAGCGCTGTTCCTGGAACGAGTGAGCACGAGACTGGGCTAGCTATAGATGTAACGGGCAGTGACGGGAAATGCGCGGCCGAAGATTGCTTCGGTGGGACCAAGGAAGCGAAATGGCTTGAAGCACATGCGGCGGAGTATGGTTTTATTATTCGTTATCCCAAAGGAAAATCATCGATTACCGGTTATCAATACGAGCCATGGCATATTCGCTATGTGGGTATAGATGTTTCGAAAGAACTAGCAGCCAAAGGCTTGACAATGGAAGAGTATTACAATGCGGTTCCTGTAACTAAGTAATAAAAGATGTCGCTATTTTGCACCTCTATCTGTCGCTAATTCGAAATTTATCAAGATGTTATGGCATGTTACAATGAGACCAAGTCACTTATTTGGAGGTTAACATGATTAGAGTAGCGATGTTAAGTTTTTGGCACGTACATGCAAATGACTATGCAAAACAGGTAGAGGGACATCCAGATACTCAGATTGTTGCGGTTTGGGATGAGCTTCCAGAACGTGGGCAAGATGAGGCTGCGAAGCGTGGAGTGAGCTTTTACTCAGATCTAGCTGAGTTATTAGCGAATAAGGAAATTGATGCTGTTGTTGTGGATACACCGACCAACCTACACCGAGACGTAATGATCGCTGCTGCGAAGGCAGGTAAACATATTTTCACAGAAAAAGTTATTGCACCAACCTTACATGAAGTGAATGAGATTCTGAATGCTGTTAATGAAGCGGGTGTGACCTTGACCGTTTCATTGCCTCGTTTGAATCCAACGTATACGTTAGCGATTCAAGAAATTGTCCAAAAAGAATTATTGGGTCAGATTACACTCGTTCGAACACGCTTATCACACAATGGCGGCATTTCCACGAATGAAAATCCGAACGGTTGGCTGCCAGCGCATTTCTACAATGCAGAACAATGTGGCGGAGGCGCACTAATTGATCTCGGTTGTCATCCAATGTATTTAACTCGTTTATTGTTGGGTCTTCCTGAAGCTGTAAGCGCTTCTTATGGCTATGTAACAGGCAGAGAAGTTGAGGATAATGCTGTAGCAACCCTTCAGTATGCAAATGGAGCATTAGGTATCGTTGAAGCTGGTTTTGTGAACGCAGCTTCGCCGTTTGTGATTGAAGTTCACGGTACGGATGGCAGTGTTCTTTATTCCGACCATGACGGAAGAGTCCTGCTTCGTACGAAAAAGCTTGCAGAGGCAAGCACGCAATGGGTAGCCTATGAGAATGGTCCAGAAGCGAAGCCATCTGCGTTCGATCAATGGGTAGCGCATATTCAAAATGGGACTAAAGCGGTTGAAAATATTGGGCTAGCTGTGGATCTCACGAAGCTGATGGAAGCTTCTAATCGTTCCGTTGCAGCCAAACAGCAAGTACGACTTGATTCACTAAACCAGTAATTTTAGCAGGTAGGAAAGGAGGGTTTACGGATGAGCCAGCCATTTTACTTCGAACCCATGGTAGAGAATCCAATGGCATTGGATCGCTTGGAGTTAAGTTTCAGGTGGGGTTCTTATGGACTTCGGGTACTGCGCTGTCATCTGACTTCCTTTCCTGCAGGAACGATCATAGATTTTCATCAACATTCCGAGTATGAAATTCATTACATCCCCTATGGCAAAGGCAGGGTGATTCTGGACGGCGTTACGCATCCCCTTCAAGAAGGCATGCTTTATGTAACAGCACCAGGCGTCAGTCATCGTCAAGAGTCCGATGAGCGGGAAGCGATGGGTGAATTATGTCTGCATGTGGATATTGTAAAGCTGGATCAAGGTGAAGATGAGCGAGATTCTAAGCCCGTTTCTGAAGCATGGGGAGAAGCTTGGGAGATTGCTGAGGCTGATGCTTGCTTAAGACAACTGAGCGAGCTTCCTCATGTTCCTGCTTTAGACCGACAGGAAGCCATGAAATGCTTTCTTATCGCTTATGAAGCTTGGAGAAGCAATCAATTAGGGCAGTACACGATCATTAAGCAATCCATTGTGCAAATGCTGTTAAGAACAGTGGGGGCCTATAAAGCGGACCAGCAGGGGTTGAACCTGCCTGCACGTGATATGAAGAGCTATCGGTATCAGCTTGCTATTCAGTTTATTGAGGATAACTTCCGTCGTCCACTGACGCTTGAAGGCGTAGCTGAACGCTTACAGATCAGTTCAAGGCAGCTTCAGCGCATTTTCAAAGAGCAGGCGAGCATCTCGTTCAGCGAATACTTGGAACAGGTGCGTTTGAAACACGTTTGCAGCGAGCTGCTTCAAACCTCGTTGACCCTTGACAAAATTGCGGAAAGCAATGGCTTTGCATCAAGTAATTATTTGCATTATGTCTTTAAGAAAGCACATGGTGTCACGCCGAATCAATATCGTGATCAACAATTAAATCCTGTTTAAAAGAATAAGGCTGTTCCCTCGTAGAGTTGTCTACGCAGGGAACAGCCTTATTTTTTATTCGAACAGCTTCCGCAAGTTCTCTGTATAAGGAGCTTGTATAATACCTTTTTCGGTAATAATGGCTGTCACATATTCGTTAGGTGTCACGTCGAAGGCTGGATTAAACACTTTCACCCCAAGTGGAGCTGTACGTTTCCCGAAGCCTTGCGTAATCTCATCCTCATGACGCTCTTCAATGGGGATGTCTCCTCCCGTAGGCGTATTCAGATCGATCGTGGAGAGAGGGCTCGCCACGTAGAACGGAATGCCGTGCGCTTTCGCCAGCACGGCTACGCTGTAGGTGCCGATTTTGTTGGCAACGTCACCGTTTGCCGCAACACGGTCTGTCCCTACGATGACAGCCTGGATCCAGCCCTTCGACATGACCGCGCCGGCCATGTTGTCACAGATCAGCGTCACGTCAACGCCTGCTTGCTGCAGTTCAAAGGCGGTCAACCGTGCGCCTTGAAGCACGGGCCGGGTCTCATCGGCGAACACTTTGATGTTCATGCCTTTTTCCTTAGCCAAGTAGAACGGCGCTAGCGCCGTGCCGTACTTGGCTGTCGCTAAGCCCCCGGCGTTGCAGTGCGTCAACACGCCGAATCCATCCTCGAACAGCGTTAGCGCATGTTCGCCGATCAGGCGGTTCGTCTCCTCGTCCTCAGCTTGAATCTTCTGCGCTTCGTCCAGGAGAGCTTCCTTGAAGGCAGATGGGCTTCCGCCAGCAGCTGCCAAAGCTACGGCTTGCGCTCGCATGCGATCGAGCGCCCAGAACAAGTTCACGGCTGTCGGACGCGATGTCGCCAGGTAGTCCGCTTGCTTCTGGACCTCCGCCAGAAGCCCGTCGAGTGGAGCATCCACTTCACGGATGCCGAGGTAGACCCCATACGCGGCGGCGATTCCTATCGCTGGTGCGCCGCGAACCTTCAAATGCCGGATTGCTTCCCACACCTCTATCGGTGTCTCCAGCGGCAAATACACAATCTCTTCCGGCAGCAGCCGTTGATCGAGCAGATCAAGCTGCTTGCCATTCCAACGCAAGGATTGCAAGGCACCTTGATTCTCAAGGTTTTGCACGTCTAAATCTTTGTTGTTTGTGTTTGTCATAGGACAAGTCCTCTTTCTGCAGTAGATTCTTGGGTGGCGATGGCAATAAGCTCATCGATGGATTTCACTTGACGATTAGTACGAATGAATGAAGTGCCAATGGCTAATGCCAAGCGCTGTGCACGCTCTCTTGCAGCTGCATCTTCGATTTTATCAATATCAGCCACATGTGCAAGTCCCACAATGCGGCGCACCATTTTGGCTCCGGCGAATCCGACTGTGTCTTGAAGCAAATTGGCCATGAAGAAGTTTTGATAGCCAGGCGTTTGGAATACACGATCTACACCATGCTCATCCCATAAAGCGCGGAAATTCGTTTCGAAATGAGTCCATACGTCTTTCACTGTTTGAAGCAAATACGCACGATAGGAAGTACGGCTCTCACTATCCGTACTCCAGCCCTCTTGAGCTGCGAAATTGAGGAGCAGGTTCGCGAGAACTGCACCGATATCGAAGCCCATCGGCCCATAATAAGCGAACTCCGGATCAATTACCTTCGTGGAATCGGGTTTGATAAAGATACTTCCTGTGTGCAGATCGCCATGAAGGAGCGCTTGTGCACTCGTAAGGAATTTGTTGCGAAGGATAGCTACCTCAAAGTGAAGTTCGCTGTCCGCCCAAAGCTGTTCTGCCGCATCGCGGATATGCGCTTCGATATTATTCGTATCCGCATCGCGGTACGGATCATCGAAGATCAAGTCCTCAGTAATTTTACAAAGCTCGGGGTTGATGAATCGACCTTGCTGGATTTTCTTTTCTTGTTGGTTTTTGCCTAGATCGGAAGTGAAAAACAATGTATTTGCTAGAAAACGACCGATATGCTCAGCAAAGAGCGGGTACTGGTTATGTTCAATTAGCCCTCTGCGCATAATGACATGATCGCTCAAATCTTCCATCACGGTAAGCGCCAAATCGGCGTCATAGGCATAAACGTGAGGTACAAGGTCAGGATTCAGGGCTTCTTCAATCAATAGCGCTTCACTTTCAATTCGTGCACGGTCCAGCGTTAACGGCCAGGATTCGCCGACAACTTTGGCATAAGGAAGGGCTTGTTTTAAAATAATACTTTTTCCTGTAGCTGTTTCCGATATGCGAAAAACGAGATTTAAGTTGCCGTCGCCGATTTCATGACTAGTTAAATCTGAGCCCGGTTGAAACAAATTTGGAATTTGACGTGCGTATTCAATAGCTTGAGCTTCACTTAAAGGATGATAAGTGGACATGTAGTAACCTCCTATGATTCATTGGATTTAATTCCAACTAACTTACTGTGTTTTAATCGTCTTTTCCTAGTATAAGACAAAATGTAGCTGCTTGAAATACTAACTTTAGAAATGTTGCACAAATTACATAAAATAAGTGTTTCTAACGTAAATTAACGCGTACATGAACAGAATATTACCGAATAAACAAAGATCAGGAGGCCTAAATATGGTGACAACGTCCTTAACCCAATCTATCCAAGTTATTCTGAATAAGCAAATTGCAAACTGGGGTTTGCTTTATGTTAAGCTGCACAACTTCCATTGGTATGTGAAAGGCAATCAGTTTTTCACACTGCATGTTAAATTTGAAGAGTTGTACAATGAAGCTGCCCTTCACGTGGACGAGCTGGCTGAACGTTTGCTTTCTATCGGTGGTCAGCCGGCGGCTACAATGAAAGCTTTTATGGAATTGTCCTCCTTAAAAGAGGCTTTGGGTACAGAAACCGCCACGAAAATGGTTGAAGCTGTTATCGAAGATTTCACGATCCTTACGCAAGAATTAAAAGCGGGCATGCAGGCTTGTGAAGAGGTTCAAGATGATACGACCTCCGACATGTTTTTGGCCATTCAAACTTCCTTGGAAAAGCACCGCTGGATGCTTCAGTCATTCCTAGGATAATCGACCTTTACAAAATCTTTAATCTGAACAAACATCTGGTTGATGAAACTTGGCTATACTTGGAGCAAAACGAACAGTTCTGGAGGATATCAATGTGATGAAAATCCTGAATCTGCTGCTCATTATGGCCGCTTGCTGCTTCTTGCTCCTAATGGCTTTCGATGCAGACTCTCCTAGCACAGCTGCTGATCCTAACCCCATGAAACAAAATCAAGACCAGTTTACCCGTATGCAGCCGACCTATTACGCTGAAACTTCGAAATAAAAACATGTAAAGGGATGGCCTATACGGCTATCCCTTTTTAATACGTCAGAATTTATATGTTTTTGAGTTAGAGGGCAGTCGATAAAGCTTAGTGCAAAATTTGCTGTCTAAATCTCGCCTTTCCCCTTCGTTGTGCAAACTCCAACTTCAAGTTGCAAAATAGCCTTTTGGCGTGTGAATTGTTGAAGGAGGAAAATACAACATTGGTAACTACTATAGTCTATAAATCCTCACAAAGCTGCCTGAACAACTCTAAAATCAAATTTTGGAGTTATGTTTACCAGTTGCGAGGAGGCTTAATGATGAATCGACAGTCACTCCCAAGCTGCGGCACATTGTTTTGCTTCCTTAGATTCCTTATAATAAATAAGATTAATGAGGAGAACGAGGTGTTTGCGTCATGGGGAAACCAAAGGCCCTGAAAGAATGGGCATCGGCTGTTAAAGCACTGGAAGATGGAACGCAAATTTTTATTATGCGCAAGGGAGGAATTGTTGAGGAAACAAAAGATTTTCAAGTGGAATCCGCAGATTTCTTTCTCTATCCAACATATGAACATCAGCGAAAAGAATTATTGAAGGAAGATTATCGCGGGGTTATCGATGATTCCCTTGTAGGCTGGAGTGCAGCGGATACACACGTAACGATTAACAGCTTTGCTCGAATGGTTGAAGATATGGAGGTCAGTGATCAAGATCAGTTGAATAAACTGTATCCTTTTCACATTTGGACGGAAAATTTCACGGAAGAAAGATTAAAGTGGAAACGCAAAAATCCGCTTCATATTATGCTGTTAAGGGTATATACATTGGTACAACCCTTGCAAATTCCGATCGAACAAGTCTATATAGGCTGCAAATCATGGATTGAGCTTGGGGTGGACATGCCAGAAGAGTCTTTCATGGTTCCCGTCTTGAGTAATGAGGAGTTTGCAGCGAGGGTTGCTGAAATTAAGCATACTTTGGTGTAATTAAAAGGTAGCATTTTCAGAAAATGACCTTCTTTTTCATGCAATTGCCCTTTCTTGATTTAACATAGTAAGTTATAATAGAATTATTCTAATGAGAATCAATGATAATCATTTGAAATGGTTGTCGTTTAGCTTGTACATTCCAACACATTATGGAGGCTTAAGAAATGGCGAATTCATCAACATTTACAATAGACGGTCTAAAAGCGAACGTCGAAGGAAAGGAAATTTTGAAGGGTCTTAGCCTGGAAATCAAAGGCGGAGAAATTCATGCCATCATGGGACCAAACGGGACAGGTAAAAGTACTTTGGCTTCTGCTCTGATGGGGCACCCGAAATATGAAGTAACTGAGGGTTCTGTAACCTTAGATGGTGAAGATGTTCTTGAAATGGCTGTTGATGAGAGAGCACGCGCTGGTTTGTTCTTGGCTATGCAATATCCAAGCGAAATCACAGGCGTAACGAACGCTGACTTCTTGCGCAGCGCAATGAACGTTCGTCGCGGCGAAGGCAACGAAATCTCGTTGATCAAGTTCATTCGTCAAATGGAAGCAAAGATGAAGCAGCTAGAAATGAACCCAGAGTTCATGCACCGTTACCTGAACGAAGGCTTCTCCGGCGGTGAGAAGAAACGTAACGAAATTCTTCAAATGCTTTTGCTTGAGCCTAAATTCGTTATTTTGGACGAAATTGACTCCGGTCTTGACATCGATGCATTGCGCATCGTAGCTGAAGGTGTTAATGCTATGCGCAGCGAAGACCGCGGCTTCTTGATCATTACGCATTACCAACGTTTGCTGAACTATGTTAAGCCTGATTTTGTACATGTTATGATGCAAGGTCGTATCGTGAAATCCGGTGGTCCTGAGCTTGCAGAGCGTCTGGAAGCGGAAGGTTACGATTGGATCAAAGAAGAACTCGGCATCGTTGATGAAACAGTTGGTCAAGACACGGAAGAGTTCAAAGTTCCAATGAACACGCCTGGACCGAAGTACTAAAGAGAGGAGAGACTTTGATCTAAGGGTCAAAGATCCCTATAAATGGAGGAAACCATGAGTAGTCAAACAACACTTTCCATAGATACTAATGCTGTCATCGAGCTCTCCCGCAGCAAACAAGAGCCGGAGTGGGTGACTGCCCTTCGTACAGAAGGGTTAGCGTTAGCGAATTCTTTGGAATTACCTGCGCTAGAAAAGACGAGAATTGACCGTTGGAGCATCTCCTCCTATGGTTCCTATAAATCGCAAGCCCCTTTGACATCACTGGATGCGTTACCTGAGGTTGCTAAAGGATTAGCCAATTCCGAAAACTTGATCGTACAACGCAACTCCGGTATCGTGTTCAACCAAGTTTCGGCGGAATTGAAACAACAAGGCGTTATTTTCACCGATTTGGAAACAGCCATTCGCGAGCATGCGGATTTGGTGAAGCCATACTTCATGAAAGCTGTAGAAGCTAATGAAAATCAATTAACAGCTTTGCATGCTGCATTATGGAACGGTGGTATTTTCCTTTATGTACCGAAAAACGTTCGTGTGGACCTTCCACTGCAAGCGTTATTTGTAACTGATGATGCTGAAGCGACTTTTGCACCGCATGTCTTGATTATTGCTGAACAGTTTAGTTCAGTAACTTATGTAGATAATTATGTATCTGCCGTATCAAGTGTTCCGATGGTACAAAACGGAATCGTTGAAGTATTCGTAAAGCCAGGTGCGCGCGTTAACTATGCATCCGTTCATAACTTGGAAGAATCCGTTACGGACTTGACTTACCGCCGTGCAATCATCGATAACGATGCGAGCATTCAGTGGGTCGTTGGTGAAATGAACTACGGCAACACACTTTCGGATACAACATCGATCCTCAAAGGCAAAGGTTCCGACTCCGATGCGAAAGTGATCTGTGTAGGAACTCAGGAGCAGAAGTTGAACCTGACAACACGCGCTGTTCATTGGGGCAAAGCTTCGACAAGCGACATGATTACTCGTGCTGTAATGAGAGATGGCTCAACAGCGATCATCAACGGGATTACGAAGATTGAAAAAGGCGCAACAGGCTGTAACGGTCAACAAACAGAGAAAGTACTTATGCTCAGCCCGAAAGCGCGCGGCGACGCAAATCCGATTCTTCTTATTGATGAGGATGATGTTAAAGCTGGTCATGCAGCGAGTGTTGGTCAAGTGAATGCAGAGCAGGTTCACTACCTAATGTCTCGTGGGATTACGAAGGAAGAAGCTCAGCGCTTAATTATTTATGGATTCTTGGCGCCAGTCGTCTCCGAAATTCCGATTAAAAGCGTTGAAGAACAGCTGCAAAGCTTAGTGGAGAGGAAGCTGGGACAATGATTACCTCGGAGATACGTGAACTTTTTCCCATTCTGAAGCAAGAAGTGAACGGTCATCCTCTGGTGTATTTGGACAGTGCTGCTACTTCCCAAAAGCCTATTCAGGTGATTGAAGCACTGAAGCACTACTATGAGTGGGACAATGCGAACGTTCACCGCGGGGTTCATACCCTAGGTTCCCGTGCAACGGATGCATACGAAGGAGCCAGAGCCAAAGTGGCTAAGTTCATTGGTGCATCCAGTGAGCAGGAAATCATTTTCACAAGAGGAACGACAACAGCAATCAATATTGTAGCAAGCAGTTATGCGAAATCTGTCTTGCGTGAAGGCGATGAAATCGTCCTTACACCGATGGAGCATCACAGTAACCTGATTCCATGGCAGCAAGCTGCTAAGGCAACAGGTGCTACTTTAAAATATATTCCTTTACAGCCTGACGGTTCGATTTCGCTTACTGACGTTGAAAACACGATAACCGATCGTACGAAAATCGTTTCGGTTGTGTATGTATCCAACGTTCTTGGTGTCGTTAATCCGATCAAAGAAATCGCCCAAATCGCCCATAAACATGGTGCGAAGATGATGGTCGACGGCGCACAAAGTACACCGCATATGAAAGTGGATGTACAAGATCTGGATTGCGATTTCTACGCGCTTTCCGGTCACAAGATGTGTGGCCCTACCGGAATCGGGGCATTGTATGGAAAGAAGGCCTTGCTGGAGAATATGGAGCCCGTTGAGTTTGGCGGCGAGATGATTGATCATGTGGATCTCTATGAGTCAACATGGAAGGAACTGCCTTGGAAGTTTGAAGGTGGAACACCCATCATCGCAGGAGCTGTTGGCCTCGGCGCGGCCATCGATTTTCTTCAAGAAGTCGGTATGGACAATATTTATAAACACGATATTCAGCTCACGAATTATGCAATGGAGCGTATGACCCAGATTGAAGATCTGGTTGTCTATGGCCCTACTGCGAACCGTGCTGGACTCGTAACGTTTAATCTAGGCGATGTGCATCCTCATGATGTGGCAACCGTTCTGGATGCGGAAGGGATTGCTATACGCGCCGGTCACCACTGTGCTCAGCCATTAATGAGATGGTTGGAAGTAAGCAGTACGGCTCGTGCCAGCTTCTATCTGTACAATACAGAAGCAGATATTGACCGTCTTGTGATGGCCTTACAAAAAACAAAGGAGTACTTCGGCCATGCAATTGGATGATTTATACCGTAGAGTGATTATGGATCACTATAAAACACCGCGCAACCGTGGGAAGTTTGAGTCTGGCGAAGCAGTTACCATTGATCTTAATAACCCGACCTGTGGCGATAAGATATCCCTGCAAATGCAAGTAGAAGATGGTATCGTGAAGATGGCTAAATTCACAGGTGAAGGCTGTTCGATTAGCTTATCCTCCGCATCGATGATGACGGATGCGGTCAAAGGTAAGACCATCGAAGAGGCTCTGAAGATGGCTGATGGTTTTTCTGGCTTGATGAAGGGTGAACCTGTCGAATTTGAATATGAAGATATTGAGGCGTTATCTGGAGTAAATAAATTCCCAGCACGAATTAAATGTGCAACCCTGGCATGGAACGCACTTCGCAAAGGGATTGAACATTCCCAAAAAAACGATAACTAACGCAAAAGCGATGCATAGATTGAATAGCAGTTTTTGCAGCACAAAAATTCTAAGGAGGAATCAACCATGGCTAAACAAATGCCAGATCTCGAGGATTATAAATATGGTTTTAGAGATGAGCACAAATCGATTTTTCAATCGGGTAAAGGCTTAACTCGTGAAATCGTTGAAGAAATCTCCAGAATTAAAGGCGAACCAGACTGGATGTTAGAGTTTCGTCTGAAATCCCTGGAACAATTTTTCAAAATGCCAATGCCGCGTTGGGGCGGAAACATGGATGATCTAGATTTCGATGATATCCAGTACTATGTAAGACCGTCTGAGAAGCAAGGCAAAACGTGGGAAGAAGTTCCTACAGAAATTAAAGAAACATTCGACAAGCTCGGTATTCCTGAAGCGGAACAAAAATTCTTAGCTGGTGTATCGGCTCAGTATGAATCTGAAGTTGTTTACCACAGCATGCAAAAGGAGCTCGAAGACCAAGGCGTTATCTTTACAGATACCGATACGGCGCTTCGTGAGTACCCAGAGCTATTCAGACAATATTTCGGAACTATTATTCCGCCGAGCGACAATAAATTCGCGGCATTGAACAGTGCTGTATGGTCCGGTGGTTCCTTCATTTATGTCCCTAAAGGCGTAAAATGTGAAGTGCCATTACAAGCGTACTTCCGAATTAACTCCGAGAACATGGGGCAATTCGAGCGTACATTGATCATTACCGATGAAGAAAGCTTTGTACACTACGTAGAGGGCTGTACAGCTCCTATCTACAGCACAAACTCCCTTCATAGTGCGGTAGTTGAAATCGTATGTCTCAAGAACTCCCGTGCACGTTACACAACGATTCAGAACTGGGCACCTAACATCTACAACCTCGTTACCAAACGAGCGGTTGCAGAAGAAGGCGCTACAATGGAATGGGTCGATGGTAACATTGGTTCCAAGCTGACGATGAAGTACCCAGCTGTTGTGCTGAAAGGCCGCGGCGCTAAAGGGATGGTTCTTTCCATCGCTGTAGCTGGTAAAGGGCAACACCAAGACGCTGGCGCGAAAATGACGCATCTGGCGCCTGATACAACTTCGACGATCGTATCCAAATCGATCTCCAAACACGGCGGTAAAGTAACGTACCGTGGTCTAGCTTCCTTCGGGCGCAACTCCCAAGGTTCCAAAGCGAATATCAAATGTGATACCTTGATTCTCGATAACGAGTCAACGTCAGATACGATTCCTTATAACGAAATCATGAATGACAACATTACGCTTGAGCACGAAGCAACAGTATCCAAGGTTTCTGAGGACCAATTGTTCTACCTCATGAGCCGCGGCCTTACTGAGGCTGAAGCAACGCAAATGATCGTTATGGGCTTCATCGAGCCGTTCACGAAAGAACTTCCAATGGAATATGCCGTTGAAATGAATCGTCTCATTAAATTTGAGATGGAAGGTTCTATCGGTTAATCTATATGTACAAAAAAGCGTGCCCGAATTACTCGGGCACGCTTTTTTTAGTGAATGTTAGTCTCTCGGATTAAGCGTTAATACGTTTGCGATTCTGTGTTGCTAGAGTCAGAATAGCAACATAGAAAGGTTGTAGGTTGAATTTTTTTCCGAACTCAAATTTATAGGCAGTTGTCACGGCATTGTTGGCTTTGTAATAAGGAGATGTGATGTAATGGATCGTTAATTCACTATCATCGAAGCCTGTGCCGGCTGTTTCCATCGTGACATCATAGATGGAGTCAAGATCAATGGAAGCGATCCTTGTTTTCTTACCGGTAACACCTTGATGGTCGATCAGAATGATTCTTTCATCCGTCACGATAAATGTATCTCGAACTAGTTTGAATCCTGTTGTCACCTTCTCACTTGGCATGAGATAGACGCCATATTGCCTTGTAAGCTCATCTACGGAAACCTCTGAAAAATTGCCTAAAAGTCCATTCAAAAAACCTGCCATCTCGATCACTCCTTCATTCAATATATTCCCATATTCGACAAATGGGATGGGATTACCTTCTTCTCTCCCTTCCTCGGTATGAGATTGGTAGCGTACCATTTCATCTAATGCTTCCAAGATGATCCAAGCCGTCCAGATAACCTTTTATGCATAT
The DNA here is from genome assembly GCF_000422905.1 of Paenibacillus alginolyticus DSM 5050 = NBRC 15375. Classification (GTDB taxonomy): domain Bacteria; phylum Bacillota; class Bacilli; order Paenibacillales; family NBRC-103111; genus Paenibacillus_E; species Paenibacillus_E alginolyticus. The sequence goes on along the minus strand of NZ_AUGY01000016.1, from coordinate 35,676 downwards.
TTGCAAGCCGCTTATCTCACTCTATAGAGGATAATTATGTGTCCTTAAAGGAGAGTAGAAGCGATGTGGAAAAGGCTGAAGGTAGCAGCAATTGGCAGCATAGTAGTCATGATGGCAACTACAACCGCTTGTGGGAGGGGAAATGTCAGCCCCAATAATGCAGCACCAACGCAGAATCCTACCGCACAGTCAGGTACAGGCAATATGCAGTCTCAAAGTTTGTCACAAGCAGGACAAGGAACGAAATTAGGTAATGATGACGCTGTTGTACCGATTAAAGTGATTAACAATGTAAATTATGTAGCTGCACGTGAACTCATCCAAACCCTAAAGTTCCAGTCAAACTGGGAAGCAGGAAATCAGAAGCTGTTAATTGGCGATAATGACGCGAACTTCGAAGTGACGATGAATTCGACGAAAGCCATGAAGGATGGTGCAGAAATCCGAGTTAGCCAACCCTTTATCAAGGAAGGTGATTCGGCTTACTTGCCAGTCTCCGCTTTGGCAGATTTGTTTCAAGAAGATATGTCATATGAAGTACAGAATGGCCAATTGTTGATTCATGCAGCTCCGGCTGCTCCAATTGAGCGTGAAGATGACACTGACCCCCGCGGTAACACAGCGGAGCTTAAGTTTGGCGATGATCCAACGGATCCTTTCAAAGGTGAAGGTACGGGAGCTAACCCGGCATCTATGCCACAAGATGAGGGTGACCTTGAGGTGTGGGCTTCCACTAGTCATGAAGAAGTAATTCCAGTTCTTAAGAACATTGATATGAATGCAGTGATTAACAAAGGCAAGCAATATTTAGGTGTGAAATATCTATTCGGTACAGGACCTTATCCGCAAACAGGAAAATTTGATTGCTCGACGTTTACTCAATATGTATTTGGAAAATATGGCGTAAAGCTGCCAAGGCTTGCACGTCAACAAGGCTTGCAAGGACAGTTGGTTAGCCGGAACTCATTGCGCAAAGGTGATTTGATGTTTTTCTATGTACCAGGTCGATTCAAAACTAATAAAACAATTGGGCACGTAGGTATTTATATAGGTAACATGCAAATGCTGCATTCTTCGCCTGCGCCAAAGGATGGCGTCCAGATCAGTAACATTGATAAACCGTATTGGAAATCAACGTTCCTACGAGCAAGACGCATTGCATATTAATGCTATAAAGTCTATCCTTTGGATAGACTTTTTTATTTTCGCTAAATTGAAACAAATGGTCACCTCGTGCGTTTTATCTAGTATAAAGATTTGGATGGAGGAAGATGAATCGATGACGATTACGCTCTTCGAAAAATTAGCGGACGGACAACTGCAAAAAATTAGTGAACGTCCATGGGATGAAAAGCTCATACAAGCCTTAAATGTAGCTAATTTTGTTCTTATTGGCGGTAAGGAATATGAAATGATCGAAGGAAGATTGAACTTAGATCTTAATATTTTTGAGCTTCTGTTGGTTACGGTAAGCTCAGAAGGGGGAGGGAACAGGCAGTGAAACGACCGCTCAAAGTGCTTTCAACCTCTTTAGGCATCATGCTCGTTAGTCAAATGCTGCTGCTATCAGCGCATGCCGAAGAGTCTCCTAATCCGAGTGCTGGGGGAGCAGGAGCATCAAAGCTGGTTGAATGGTCTTCAGAAGACGTCAAAGCCTATTATGACCCTTCCGTTGACTGGAATTTGCCTGTGCCCGTGCTATCAGATCTTAAAACGACATCGCCTTCTCCATCTCCTACGCCATCTGCAGGGGGAAGCTCAACAGGCTCTGGAGGAGGAAGTGCGACCCCCATCATTGTGAATCAGGTAACCGGCGGCGGTGGTTTTGGCTGGGATGATCTCCTGTTGTACCATCTGATCTTTAATACGGTAAGTCCTTACTCATCGAGTAGTTGGGGAAGCAATCATCGCTCTTATTATTATCGTTCCAATACACCGTATGTGACGAAAACCTATCAACCGAGTTCGTTCTCGAATCGATCCACAACGAAGACACCAACAACCTCGAGTGGAACCGGCTCTTTTACATCGAATAAGTCTTCGTCAAACAGTACGAGTGGCGGAACAACATCAAGTTCCAAATCGACCTCAACCTCTTCCGGAAGTATTGGCGGTAAATCAAGTGGTTTCAGCTCTTCGTCAAGCTCCAGCTCAGGAGGTTAATTGTTGTGATATATGAAGTCATAGGGATGCCTTCTGCCGACAGAGATCAAAGGGTGCTGCAGCTGGCGAGCCTTGGTTTTACATGGGCAGATATGGAGGAGGAAGCGTACTGGATTGACCAAATTGTGGTCATGGAGCGACAAGCATACGATGAACTTATCCATGCGGCTGGAGCTTTGTGGCGCGTGTTTGATAAGACGGTTCGTTATGTGAATGGAAAAAGGGAGTTATATGAGCTTTTGTCTATTCCTGAAGTGCTATGGGATGGGTTAGATCGGCTCGAACCTGGTGCCGCAGGCTTTATTAGCCGATATGCCAGATTTGATTTTACTGTGAATCAGCAAGGTGAAATTAAGTTATTAGAGCTGAATGCAGATACACCTACGGGATATGTAGAAGCAGCGATCGCTACCCCCTGGTTATGTGATCAAATGGGAATAGAATCACCAAACCATGCAATGAAAGAACTAATCAGCTCAGCGTGGGAGATCGAAGCGCCAGACTTTGCGACCTGCATCGCGTATGGCAAGCATGTTGAAGATACAGGAACGATTGATGCTCTTGTAGCGCATAGCGGAAGAAATATGACTTGTGTCGACTGTTTGGATTTATGGATTGACGAAGGCGTTGTTAAGGTTGGAGAAAACCAGATCATCACGAAATTGTTCGCGCTATATCCGAAGGAATGGATGGGCATTGATGATGGAGGAGAGGCCTTATCTTATGCGATTGAAGAACAATTCATCCATGTTTTCAATCCATTACACGCGGTCATCTTGCAGTCAAAAGGCTTGCAAGCCGTCATATGGGGCTTGCATGAGGAAGGCGCAGAATTGTTCACCTCTGACGAGCATAAGGCAATAGGGACCTACATGCTGCCTACCTATATGACGCCCGAGCTTACAGGTGATTACGTATCCAAATCCATGTTCGGTAGAGAAGGCGGCTCTGTGGAATTGTATAACACACAGGGGGAATTAGAGGTCAAAGATGAAGTTGGCTTTGATACGAGTGTGTTTTTCAAGCGTGTTTATCAGCAGCGAGCCGATTTGCCCGAGCTATCTTTTGATCATGGAAATAAACACTTATTAACAGGTCTCTTTGTCCTCAATGGAACACCGTGCGGGTTGTTAGGGAGAGCAGGTGGGATGATTACAGGAAATGCGAGTCAATTTGTAGCGATAGGAGTGAAAGCACCTTGAAACAAGGACGATTTTGGCTTATGGCCGCGGGCTTCGTTGTATGCATCCTTATCATTTGGGGCATTAGCAGTGCTTTCAATAAGAAGCCAGCTGTCCTGAGCAAGGCGACAGTGGGAAGTCCAGCAAGCACAAGCAGTATGAACGGTGAAGTACCTTGGGATTATCAAGTCCAGCAGGCAAAAGTCGGGGATTTATTGGATGGCGATATGGTTCTGCTGCCGAATAATGAACGGATTTCAAACGATCAGAATTTTGCTACAGGGGACCAAGTGTGGGTGCTGAGCTATATGCAGGCAACAATGAAAACGGATAATCAAGGGAAGAACGATGTAACACTTTCGCAATGGAAGCCAATTAAGACGTTTAAAACGAAAGAAGAAGCAGAAAAAGATGCAGGGGAGTTAAAAATAGAAATTAAGACGGATGTGAAATTAATAGGGGTTTACAAAACAGAGCAGGATGGCAAATTCCGCTATTTCGCGGTAGCTGATCTACCAACAGGTCAGAAAGTGAAGCAGCCCATTCCTGAGGAACGCTATGTAAACTTTAAAAACAAGAAGGAAGTACAGGTTGTTCTGGAGGAAGTACATGATTACAGCAATTTTGATCAATCCATGGCGAAGTTTCGGGGGTGGGCAGAATGATTGTTTTGGATATTGTCATTAGTTTATTTGTGATTGTCCTGCTGCAATTCGCAGGTATGTATGTGTTTAGTTTAATGACACCCTACCGCGATATGGAAGAAATTAACAACGGCAATGTAGCCGTCGGCATCACCATGGGTGGTAAATTTGTAGCCACGGCGATTGTTTTATGTATTGCAGCTTACACAAATTCATCGATTTGGCATATGAGTTTATGGTTCGCGGTAGGGTATGTATGTTTGGTTGCTACGTATTGGATCTTTGATTGGCTCACGCCTGGTGTGAAGCTATCTGATCAACTAAAGGATGGGAATGTAGCTGTAGGCACCCTGCTAGCAGCTGTCTATATTGGAATCGCAATTGCGGTCAGCAGTCTTATTATTTAATTAGATCGCGATTTTCGTTATTTCTACGTCGCCAAGCTGTGACAGATCAAAGAATTGATTATTAATGTTAATAAGCGGTCGGAAGAAATCAGTTGGATTTGTCATGACGATCGTTCCGACGCGTCCGTCACTGAGTGACACTTTCTTACCGATAAAATTAGGAATCATGTTGCGGATAAATATTTGCGTTATTTTCGGATCTAGTTGGCCAAAACTCATGCGGTGCAGTTCCTTCAGTACGACCAGGAGATCACGTTTTTGCTGATAAACTCGGTTGCAGATCATAGCACTATAAACGTCTGCAACCGCAATGATCAGCGAGTACGAATGGATTTCTGTACTCTTTTTGCGTAAAGGATAGCCTGTACCATCCATACGTTCATGGTGCTCAAGAGCAACGAGAGCAAGGGTATTGTCATTTAAAGAATTTTTGATGATTTCATAGCCGTATATCGTATGTTTCTGAATTTCACTGTATTCATCATTGGTTAGTTTTGAGGGCTTATGTAGAATGTCCGAATGAATTTTGCTTTTGCCAATATCGTGAAGATAGCCTGCTTTTCCAATTTGTAGGGCTTCTTTCTCACTTTTTTTCATCCACTTGGCAATATAGTAAGATAACATGCCTACTTGCACACTGTGCTGGTATGTATAATCATCTTTGCTATTCAAAGAGAGCAGTAAAGAAACAACGTCTTTCTCCTCCTGAAAGCTTTGGATCATCGGATTGAAAGCGGATTCTATAGTTTCATTTTGAATGGATCCACCGTTTTCGACGACCGAAAATAAATCTTTTATACTGGAGATTGCACCGTTAAAAGTGAGTAATTGCTTGTTATTTGCGTGCCGGACTGTAGGCTCATCAAGTACGTTAATGGCTTCACTTCCTCTAGGCTGTATATCGACATAATCCACATTGTGGCGATTGAGCATCAAAATATCTCCCGCATCGACAACTGTGCCTGATGAAAGAAGATGAAGTCCTACCATATTGTAGGAATCTGAAATTAGTTTATCACCAACAATAAGTTGAAGCACATGTATACGCATAGAAGCCCCTCTCCTAGTCTTATAATCCGTAGGTATATAGTTATACTACATCCCAATATATCGACTGTAAAGACTTTTAGCCTGAATTAAATCTTCGGTTCCTTGGATGAGAACACGGCCATCAGGAAAGATGATCATTTGCAAATCTGGAGCTGGTTGGAATTTTAAAAGGAAGCGATTTTTGTCAACTGGACCCAGTGGTTTTAAACGTTCTTCCCAGTATTCAAGCGGTTTGTCGGAAGGGATTACCGGATGAATCTGGACGGAATTGCGACCGCATAAGGATTGAATCGTGTCACTTTCCACACCGACTTCTAAGTAATCGTACTGTTTCATTGCACAGGCGGGACAGTCTGATTTATGAGCGCCGGCTACACTAATTGCTGAGTTCTGGTTGAACCATAAGTCCCATTGCTGCATTCGGAGATTAAGCTGATCGTTCGCGCCAACAAGCAATTTAAGAGCTTCCGTTGCTTGAAAGGAAGCTACGACATGAATGATCCCGCCAATAACGCCAGCTGTATCGCATGTTTCAGTCGTACCTGCTGCGGGTGCTTGTGTGAAAAGGCAGCGAAGGCAGGGGGTTTGACCCGGTATGATCGTCAAAGAGACTCCTCTAGAGGCGACCGCACCGCCATAAATCCAAGGAATCCCTAGTTTGATACTCACATCGTTAATTAGGAAGCGAACCGAGAAGTTATCGGTACCGTCTAGAATTAAATCTACATCACTTAACAACTGTTCAGCATTCAAGGAATTCAGATCGGTTACATGAGGCTCAATCGTTACTTGTGAATTAACAAGTTGTAACCGTTTTGCAGCTGCTATCGCCTTGGGTGTTGTGCTAGCAGCATCCTCTTCATCGTAGAGCATTTGTCGTTGGAGGTTGCTAGTATCGACAAAATCACGATCGATCAATCGTACGTAACCGACCCCTGCGCGAACCATATGGTTGGCAAGAACGGTGCCTAACGCACCCATGCCTACGATAGCAACTCGACTTCCCCCGAGCTTGCGCTGTCCTTCTATGCCAATGGGGGAAAACAGAACTTGTCTAGAATAGCGTGTATCAACGTCATCATTATGATCTGTATGTAAATGTGTGTCCAAGAAGGGTCATCTCCAGTCTGATTTATTCGAATTGTGGCGTTTGGAGCGGGTTCCAAGGACCTGTTTGGCTGCCTTTCCACTCCGAACCATCTTCCCATATTTCTTTTTTCCAAATAGGTACGATTTGCTTTAGGCGCTCAATCGCATACCGACTCGCTTCATAGCAATGGGCCCGATGCGGAGATGAAACGGCAATAACGACGCTAGCTTCGGCAATAGCGACCTTGCCCAAACGGTGTGTAATTGCACAAAGCGTGCCTGGCCATTGATTATCTAGCTCTTCACCGATGGTTTCCATGGTTTTGAGTGCCATCGGTATGTAAGCTTCATATTCCAAAAGGACGGTCCGCTGTCCATAAGTCATCTCTCTTGTTGTCCCGATGAAAGCGAGCGAAGCGCCGTGGTTAGGGAGATTGACTTTAGAAGCTACCTCGGCTGCATCAATCGTATCATGGGTGATTTCATACATAGAAGGTTGTCCGCCCGAAACAGGAGGAATTAGTGCAAGTTCATCTGCAGCTGTGACCATTTCCTGATCTCCCGCATAAGCTTGGTTTTTAGCAAAAAAACAGGTCGTCAGTTGAGAAGATGCTTCCGGATAGGCTGCTGTGATCTGTTGTTTGAGCTGCTCTATAGAAATGGATTCTTGCTCGATATCTATTTTTAGGACGGAAGTCCCGAATAGGTCTACCAGACCTGCAAAGAGTTGGATGTGTACGTTCATGGCTCTGCTCCTAATGGCTTAGTTAGTGGAATTCCTTACAGCATATCATATTTTGACATGAAAATGGTATAATGGGTAGAGCCTTTTGGATAAGAAATGGAGCTTAATTAGGAGAGGGGAAATGTATGGATGGAAGTTGATTTACGCATACAAGTGTCAGACCTATATATAAAGAATGAAGTATTCACGACAACCGAAATGGTTGCTCTTGCTGAGCAGCAGTTAGCGCTTCAGGAGCGTGTACCGAATGTGCAGGGAGAAGCTTTTGATTTGAAGAAGTGGTATCGAAGCTGGAAGAGCAGCCGTAATAGGGAGCATACGGAAGAACCTACACATGTGAAAGTGGAGGCGATAGACGAGTTTCAAGCACTTATGCCTTGGTCTCAATTAGATTCTGCCTTGTTTTTATACTCCCAAGATGGACAGGCGCTCAAGAAAGGTTATCCGATTCGCCTTTATGTACCTGATGGCAGCAGTGAATGTCTCAATGTCAAAAGTGTTGTGAAAATATGGTTTCTTCATGATCAGGCGCTCGGAGAAGAAGCGACTTTTGGCTTTAAAAACAGAGTGGCACTTGATGAGCTGAAATTCAAGAAATGATAGGGGATTCTGCTGCATAAGATTAGACATGCTTCGGATCTGGCTTACAACGAAAAGAGGTGATCGGTGTGTCTGAGCCCTTGCAACGACTTGTTATTTTACATACGAATGACATTCATAGTCATTTTGAACAGATGCCCCAAATTAGCGCGTACTTTGATCGCGTACGTCGACTGTGGCCGGCTGATCAGGTGTTGACACTTGATATTGGCGATCATATGGACCGGATGCGCCCTGAAACGGAAGGCACGAATGGTTCTGCCAACTTGGAAATTATGAACGCGACTGGCTACGAAGCGATGGTCATGGGTAATAATGAAGGGCTAACGTTCACACCGGAATTGTTAAGAACGGTTGTGAAAGAGCATGCCAAATTCCCAATTATCGGCAGCAATATTGTAGAAGTGGCGACGAATAAGACGCCGGATTGGATGCTTTCTACACTCACGATTAAGAAATCGGGTCTCACCATTGGAATCATTGGGGTAACAGCAGCTTACCAAGCGTACTATGAACTGCTTGGATGGCATGTAACGGACCCAATCGAAGCTGTAAAGACCTATGCGAGGCTTCTGCGCCCAAGGGTGGATATCATTATTGTCATGTCCCACTTGGGATTGCGTTCGGATCAACGGATGGCTGAGGAGCTGGAAGGCATCGATGTGATCCTCGGCGGTCATACGCATCATGTGCTTGAGGAGCCGCTCCTGCTCAGCGGCACCTATATTTGCGCGGCCGGCAAGTTCGGTCAGTATGCCGGCCATATTGAACTTGCCTATGATCCGGCGCAGCGCCGGATCGTAGAATTAAACGGCCGCGTCGTCCCCATGACAGACGCAAGTGAAGAAGACAGCAGCGTGACCACGCTGCTGGAGCACTACCGCATCGCCAGCGCAGCGGCGCTGGATGAGGAGGTGGCGCAGCTGCGGGAACCGCTGCGCCTTGATTGGTACGGCGAATCCCCGCTCGGCAACTTGCTTGCCGCAGGGATTCGCCGCTGGACCAGCGCCGAGATCGGGCTGGTCAATAGCGGCCAGCTCCTTCAGGGACTGAAGGAGGGGCGCCTGACACGCGGCAGATTGCTGGAAATCTGCCCGGGTCCGATCAATCCCTGCCGGCTGCTGCTCAGCGGGGCGGATCTGCTCCAAGCGCTCGAAGAGTCGCTGCTTGGCGAGTTCATGGAGAAGCCGATTCGCGGCTTCGGCTTCCGGGGCGAGGTGCTGGGTGTGCTGTGTGTCGACGGATTAACCGTCATGACCGACAGCACCCGTGCACCTTACGAACGAATCATCGCTGTGAACGTAGGCGATGAGCCTTTAGACCCTAGCCGTGACTATGTCGTTGGCACAATTGACATGTTTACATTCGGCTCAGGTTATTTATCACTCAGTCGCGGTAAACAGGTGACGTATATGCTGCCTGAATTTATCCGTGATGTACTAGCTGCTGAGCTACGGGATGAAGACGCAATCCTAAGCAGTCATTTCCAAAGATTTACGGATAGAAGACCTCCTGCGCGTATAGAATAAGTCGAACAACCACAACTTTTGTCGAAATAGTTGTCAGATCCACCAACTTACAGGTAGAATAGATAATTGGACAGGAGTACATCTATAAACTCTCAATTCATAGGGGGAAAACATGCATACTATTTTTGAAGCGATCATTATCGGGATTGTAGAGGGATTGACCGAGTTTTTACCGGTTTCTTCTACGGGGCATATGATTTTAGCACAAAGCCTATTAAACACACAAAATGATGATGTAATGAAAACCTTTGATTTTGTCATTCAACTTGGCGCTATCATGGCCGTCGTCCTTATTTATTGGAAACGAATTTTATCTTTATTCGGGTTAGTGAAAAGGAAAAGCGAGAGTAAGACGGGGAAGAAATTGAACTTGCTGCACATTCTTATCGGTATCATACCAGCTGGTGTCATTGGAGTCATGTTTCATAATTTCGTCGATGAGAAGCTGTTTAACACAACAACCGTGCTGATTGGACTTGTTCTAGGCGGTATCCTGTTGATTATCGCAGAGAAGAAAAAGGAACAGCCGAGTGCTGTAGTTTTGGATGATTTGTCTTATCGTCAAGCATTCTTCATCGGTTTGTGGCAATTGCTATCCATTTGGCCAGGATTCTCCCGGTCTGGATCGACGATTGCAGGTGGAATGCTGTCCGGCGTAAGCCGCGCTGCTTCTGCAGACTTCACGTTTATCATGGCGATTCCAATTATGTTTGGAGCTTCTGGTGTTTACTTTCTCAAAAACTACCACGCTCTCTCTTCGAATGACTTAGCTTTCTTTGTAGTTGGTTTTATCGTTGCATTCATCGTCGCTTTGTTAGCGGTTGTTACTTTCATCAAACTTGTTCAAAATATGAAGTTAACGTATTTTGCCTACTATCGATTTGCAGTAGCCATCCTATTCGCACTTTATATGTTCTTAAAATAATAATCACTCTTTCATTTATCGAACCGCGTCGAATGATGCGGTTTTTTTTATTGAACTTTTTTGTGAAATCTATTACATTTAGATAGAAAGTAACGCTCACCTATTCGGGGGTCCTGAAATGCTGTTAATGCCGATCAACATGTGTCATCCTGGAATGAGGTTGGCCAAGAATATTTACAACGACGATGGTATGGTCCTGCTGGCCGTTAATGTTGAGCTTTCACAGAGACTCATTGATCGACTTTTTACATACGGAATCGACTACATATATATTCAAGATTCTCGCACCAATGACATCATTCAAGAGGATATTATTCAGGATGAAACGAGATCCAAGGCTGTTCTCGAAATCCGTAACACCTTTAAGAAAGTTATGGAAGATTCGAACAAACGCGGTGCCGTTAATTATTATGATATCGGACGTAATTTTCGTGATGTGATGAAAATGATTATTGACGATCTAAGCGCTCATCAAGGGGCTATGGTTATGCTCAATAATATGAACGTTAAAGATAATTACTTATTTCAGCATTCTGTGAATGTAAGTATTTATGCGATTATGCTGGGAATTAGCTTTGGATACAGTCGTGAGAACCTCGAAACACTCGGGTTAGGCGCTCTACTTCACGATATTGGCAAGACGAAAGTACCGCTGGGTATTCTTCGTAAGCCTTCGCAATTGACAGAGCAAGAGTTTAAAGAGATGAAGAATCATACGACATACGGTTTTAACATTTTGAAAGACGAACCGAACATTCCTCTTCTGTCAGCGCATTGTGCTCTTCAGCACCATGAGCGAATTAACGGAAGCGGCTATCCGCGTGGGATTCAAGGTACAGATATCAATGAGTTTGCCAAATGGGTTGGATTAGTGGATTCTTATGATGCTATGACGACAACAAGAGTCTATCGAAGACCTTTACTGCCGCATGAAGCGATGGAACAACTGTTCACGGGCTCTGGAACGATGTATGATCAAAGTCAGATTGCTTTATTCCGTGATAAAATTGCGATTTACCCATTGGGCATAACTGTTCGATTGAATACGGGGGAGTTTGGCATTGTATCCAAGTTAAACGTAACCGTACCTCATAGGCCGATCGTTCGCGTGCTGCAGGATCAATCCGGTCAAGAGCTCAAGGAGCCGTACGAAATTGACCTGTCAACGAAGCTTTCTACATTAATTTCAGAAATTGGGGAAATTAAAGTAGGCGAATTTGATCCGGATGAAAGTATGCCAACCATATTTTAAGATAAAATATAGATTACAAGCATGAAGAACCTGGGATTCCAGGTTCTTTTTGCAAATTAGGGGGATGCGTGTGAGAGAATCAGCTGTGAAAGGGAAGTTTTGGAGATGGGGATATGCGATGCATCGTTTCCGATGGCTCGTGCTGGTTATTGGCGTACTTCTGCTTCTCAGCTTTGCTATTTTTGCTCAGAAAACACCGGGAATGCTCAAAGACAACGGCTTTACGCCTAAAGGCAGTGAGTCCGATCGCGGCTTCATTCAACTGCGGGATGAGCTTGGTGTCCCACTTACGATGCTGAACCTGGTTTATACAGGGGAAGGGCTCGATATGACGGCCAAAGACCATCAGCAAGCCGTCATGGATTCGCTTAGCGATTTGAAGAAGCTGCCGTATGTGGAAAGTGTGAGATTTGTCGGGACACCTCGTAACGAAGGTCATTTGGATGTACTCGCCGTTACCGTATCGTTAAATCTAGATACCGACCCTGCTCTAGAGAAATATCCGGAGCTTAAAGAGCACGTGCATCCGCCAACGGGTATGAAAGTATATGTGACTGGCGGACCTGCTATTTTGCATGATATGCAGGAGGCGAGTAAGCATGATATTGCCAAATCAGAAGCGATTGGTTTACCGATTGCACTGATTGTCTTATTAATCGTGTTTGGCACTCTTGTCGCGGCGCTATTGCCTATGATTGTAGGGCTTATGAGCGTTACCCTTACGTTAGGGATAACCTATTTTATCGCCCAGCACCAATCCTTATCGAACTTCCTCCCGAATATGGTGACGATGCTCGGTCTTGCCGTAGGCATTGATTACGCCTTGTTCCTAGTCAGTCGCTTTCGAGAGGAACTCAAGGTACAGAAGAATGTGGCTGAAGCAGTGGCCATGACTTGTCAAACGGCTGGGAAATCGATCTTTTTTTCTGGTATAGCCGTGCTGATTGGGCTGCTTGGCATGCTGTTCGTAGACCTCACCTTCTTTCGCTCCTTGTGTTTGGGCGGCGTAATTGTCGTGTCAATATCTGTTATCGTCGCGAATACGATGCTGCTTTCGCTTCTCGGTATACTGGGTGAACGGATTAACTCTCTTCAGGTCGTTCCTAAACGCTTTCGCAAGCAAGAAACGTCCCGTTTTTGGGAACGAATCGCTTATGCTGTAATGAAACGGCCCGTGCTGCTGGTTGTCATCGTCGGCGGTGCCCTAATCTACACCATGACTCCTATGGGTCATATCAAGTTAAATGTACCGAATGCGGAAGTGCTGCCTCCCAGCTACGAGTCCCGATATGGCTCGGAATTATTGAAGGCAGCCTATGATCCGCGGATGATGGGTCCCATCCAAATTGTTATTCATACGGAAGGAGAAGTATGGGAAGAGGGTTCGATTCGTCAGCTTCGGGCTTATAGTGAGCAGGTTAAAGGGGTATCCGGTGTAAAAGAAGTACAGAGTTTCATCAGTTCCCTAGGTCAACATTCGGATGCTGAGTTAGCAGCTATGCTAAGGGATTCAAGTGTCAAAGCACAAATTGAAGGCAATAAATTGGCAAAAGATCACACAGCTCTGATGGTTGTGGTGCCTGAGAAAGATACCGATGATCCTTCGACGGATAGCCTTGTCCGAGAACTTCGCAGCTTAAGTAAGGATGGACTTGGTATTGCAGTCACAGGCGGACCGGCCTATAGGCTGGATATTATAGATCGAATTCAGAAAGAGATACCTAAAGTATTAACTTTTGTGATGGGGATTACCTACATCGTTTTATTGCTTGCCTTTAGGTCCGTTTTGCTTCCGCTCAAAGCTGTATTAATGAATATGCTCAGTCTTGGCGCGAGCCTCGGTGTTGTTGTGCTAGTATTCCAGCATGGCTACCTGGCTGATTTGCTGCATATAACGTCTATTGGCTATGTCAGCGCAACGCTGCCAGTTATCATTTTTTGTGTCGTGTTTGGCATATCCATGGATTATGAAGTATTCCTGATTTCTCGCATTATGGAGGAGTATGAGGCAAGCGGAGACAATGATAAGAGTACGGCTGAAGGACTTAAGAAAACGGGAAGCTTAATTACAAGTGCAGCTTTCATCTTAGTTGTAGTTGTAGGATCTTTTATTTTTACAGATATTGAAATCATGAAGGCGTTGGGGCTCGGTCTAGGGCTCGCTGTTCTGATCGATGCGACTATCGTTCGAGTGATGCTCGTTCCTGCCCTTATGAAACTGCTTGGGGATGCGAACTGGTGGGCACCTAAGTGGCTGCGAATGAGATCGCAATTGAAAGCAGAGAAGGAGTAGCGGAGCTTCTCATTAACTTGCAGCCGTTTCCTTTTTTGCGAATCATAAGTTACAATAAAGGGCATAGGTATAGGCATGATAGGAACAATTAGCTAGTGAATAGGAAATGATAGGTCAGGTGTAAACAGCATGAATATGAATGGAACAAGCTCCATCTTACAGGAGCTAACCCCCGCTTACGATCCATGGGACCCGATTCGGTCTTATCGCAAATACGGGAGACACGTACTAACAAGTGTAGAGCTTACGATAACGAATTTGTGCAATATGCGATGTGAGCATTGCGCGGTTGGGGATTCGTTAACCATGACGGAAGGGCCTCGTATTCCCTTGCCCATCATTCTGAAGCAGCTCGACCAGGTTGAGCATTTAGAAACGATCAGCTTGACCGGCGGAGAGCCTTCGTATCACATCAAGATCGTCAAAGACTATATGCTGCCAATTCTTAAATATGCACGAGAGCGCGGTATCCGTACACAAATCAATTCCAATTTAACGCTTGACTTAGCCCGGTATGAGCTTCTCGCTCCTTATCTGGATGTCATGCATATTTCTTTCAATTATTTGAATGCTGACGATTTCCATCAAGTCGGCTTTGTGAATAGCGGCCATCCGGTTGGTCAAGACACCGCGGCACGGATGTATGAACGAATGGTTGATAACACGGTCGCGCTCAGCAAAGGCGGACTTTATGTCTCAGCGGAATCGATGATTAATACACGCACACATGAGAAATTACCGCAGATTCACAAGCTGATTGACGAAATGGGCTGCAAGCGCCATGAGGTTCACCCGATGTATGCCAGTTCCTTCGCTTCTCATCTTCCCATGGTATCTCTGGACGAGTTAAGAACGAGCATTCATCGGTTGTTAGACAGCCGGAATCGTGACATGTGGATGCTGTTTGGCACACTGCCATTCTTTGCTTGCAACGATCTACAAGAGGACAGAATATTGGTTAAAAGGCTTCGCGAGGAGCCGAATGTAACAGTTCGTAATGATCCGGATGGACGCAATCGCTTGAATGTTAGCACTTTTACAGGCGAGGTGTTCGTTACAGATTTTGCAAATGAACCACCTCTCGGCAACATCCATGATGACCCGTTAGATACCATTTTTGCCCGTTGGGAAAACAATCCGCTGAACCAGCGCGTAAACTGCTTCTGCAGCAGCGCTTCTTGTTGTGGCCCTAACCTGCTGGTAGCCGACTCGTATTACCGTTCTGTTGATTTCAAAAGCCGCAAAGCTATCATCTAATCATTTTACTGAAGGAGATATACGCTTGCCACACACTTCGTTTGATTTCGGTTCCATTGCTCTTAACCTGATAGTCGTCATTATATTAGTCCTGCTCAATGGTTTCTTCGTTGCTGCTGAATTTGCGCTTGTGAAGGTTCGGCAATCGCGCATCCAGCAGTTAGTCAATGAAGGCAGCGGCAAAGCAAAGTATGCCATCAAGGTAACGTCGCAGTTAGATACTTATTTATCAGCAACACAATTGGGGATTACTCTTGCCTCTCTGGGACTAGGCTGGGTTGGTGAACCTGCCATCGCGGAGTTGATTATGGAGCCCCTCTTACATAAGCTTCAAGTAGAGACTTCGGTTTATACAACGACCTTGTCTTTCATTGTTTCATTTGGATTTATTACGTTCCTCCACATTGTTCTTGGCGAGCTGGCTCCGAAATCATTCGCGATTCAAAAAGCGGAATTGACCTCGCTATGGCTTTCAGCGCCGCTACTCTTCTTCTACAGGGTGTTTCGCCCGATTATCTGGGTGCTGAATGGTGCAGCAAATAAATTTCTTTCATGGATTGGTGTAGATCCGGCAAGCGAGCATGAGGCTGCACATACAGAAGAAGAAATTCGTATCTTAATGGATGAGAGTGTCAAAAGCGGCCATATCGATCAAGATGAAATGGTGCTTTTCGATAATATTTTTGAATTCTCAGAACGCATTGCCCGTGAGGTGATGCTGCCGCGGACAGATATGGATTGTCTATACCTTGAGCTAAGCTTCATTGATAATTTGCGTATGGTTCATGAGACGAAGCATACACGTTACCCTGTGGCTGATCAAGATAAGGATAACATAGTCGGTTTCGTTCATATTGCTGATTTACTAACAGCAGATCCGGATGAAGAGCAGGAAATTAAAAACTTTATACGTCCAATTCTCAATGTTCCAGAGTCGATGGAAGTCAGCCGCGTATTGAAATTAATGCAGAAAAAACATTCTCAACTTGCTATCGTCATTGATGAGTACGGTGGTACTGCAGGACTTCTAGCACTAGGGGACATTCTGGAGGAGATCGTTGGCGAGATGCACGATGAGTTCGATATCGATGAACGGCCCGGTGTTGAGGTGAAAGAAAAGTATACGTCCGTAGATGGCCGTGTCCTGATTGAAGACTTGAACGATATGCTGGATTTGGACATCGAAGACGATGATGTGGACTCTATTGGCGGTTGGTTGTTTAAGAAGCTTGAAGGTGCGCCTGTAAAAGGCAAAAGAGTGGCTTTCGGTAATCACGTGTTTGAAGTATCCGAAGTAGATCGACTGCGTATCGTGCGCATTCACATAACGAAAATCAACCCTATCAAACCAGTAGAAGAATAATCGGAGGAGTCCTGATGTCGCCTAAGTCGATCATAATCATGGTGCTTGGATTGCTGCTATTGTACGGATTGTTCACCATAGGTTTGCCATTCTTACTAGCGCTCGTGACAGCTATTTTCTTGGACCCTTTAACCGTGCTTCTCATGCGTGCTGCCAGAGTGAACCGATTAATTGCAGCTACGATCATTTGTACCGTGTTTACGCTGCTGACGCTGACCTTATTTTATTTCATTGGGTTAAATGTCGTCACAGAGCTTATTGACCTAGGCCGCAAAGCGCCAAATTATATGGATGAAGTGAATAAGTACATGGATCAAGCTGTCGACCGCACACAGTTGTTCTATGATTCCTTGTCACCAGATATAGCGGCACAAGTGCAAACTTGGTTGGCAAGCAGTACGGAAACCTTAACCAGAGCGTTAACCAATGCATTAAGCGGTATTTCTGGCTTCTTTTTAAATATAGCTGGAAAAATCCCGAATTTATTTATTTTAATGCTCATGTATGTCATTGCTTTATACTTGTTTATGTTTAGTTTACCAAAGCTCAGGTTGTCTTTTCTGTCCATGTTTGAAGAGTATTCCAAAAGAAAGATGGAAAACGTGCTGACTTACCTGCGGGAAGCTATTTTTGGCTTCATTCGAGCGCAGCTTATCATGGCCGTGTTGACCTATTTGGTCACTTTTGTTGGTTTATTGGTCTTACGAGCAGAATATCCGCTAGCCATTTCCTTATTAGTGATGGTTATGGAGTTCGTTCCTGTGATTGGCACCGGACTTGTGTTTATTCCATGGCTCGTCTATCAACTGCTGATTGGACACACCGGAATGGGTATAGGTTTATTAGTCCTATTCCTTGTTTTGACGATATTCCGCCGTATTGTAGAGCCTAAAGTGCTTAGTGATGCTGTAGGAATTAATGCGCTCGCTGCTCTAATCAGTTTGTACGTTGGCTTCGAGTTATTAGGAATAACAGGTCTCTTTCTAGGGCCGTTGGTTGTTATTATTTATCAAGCTATGCGTAAAGCTGGCCTGTTGAACTTAAATATTAAGTTGGATTGAGCCACAGCATATGAACAGGGTGGTAGGGTATGAAGTTAATTTTATTTGATTTGGATGATACGCTGTTTGACTTCTCAAGTACGTGGAATGTCGTGATGAAAAAGATGTTTGCGGAACATGAAGTGACCAAAGAGTATGACAACGAGGTGTTCTTCACTGCATTTCAAAAGAAAAGCGACGAGCTATACTACCTATATGAGCAGCGCATTTGCACGGTTGAAGCGTATCGTAACCGAAGGCTGATCGAAACATTAGCTGATCATCAGTACACGATGTCGGAAGATGAGGCAGATGCTTTCAACCTCCAATACATCCAACAATATGCAAATAGCTTAGCGCCCGATTCTCACGTGCTGGAACTGCTGATGAAGCTTAAGGAACGCTATAAGCTAGGAATCATTACGAATGGACCCCACGATATGCAAGAGGGTAAAATAATGCGTTTAGGTCTGAAGGAATTGTTTCCTCCCGAGCAGGTGTGGATCTCTAATGTCGTTGGAATCGCCAAGCCTGATCCGCGAATTTATCAACTGGCGCTTGATTATTTCAATGTGCTGCCAGAGGACACCTTATTCGTAGGTGACAATTGGGAGGCAGATGTAGCTGGCCCGCTGCAAATAGGCATGAAGGCCGTTTGGCTCAATAAATATGGTAAAACTGCACCAGCCTCCGATAAGAAACCGTTAGCGATTGTTAGTCAACTTCATGAACTTATTCCTTATCTAAATTAATGCGCCCTCGATAGCTGCTTCCAAATTAGAAGTCCCTGCTTTGTTGCCAAATGGCAATGCGGCAGGGATTTTTTTTCAATATCTGGACGATTGATTTCATCGTTGCCGTCAACGTTTAACCCAACCAATATGGAAATGTTGGAAAACATGTGATTTTGGCCAAGTCATGCCGCATATAACGAGCATATAGACCTTTGTCGCTAGGCTAGAATTCATTTGCTCCCAATACTGAAGAGGAGGAGAGATAAGCATATGCATATGCATTCGCATTCGCAATTTAAAAAATATTATCCATTTATCGGTCCCTTTGATCCTTGTCCACCCATTCGAGTGAAGCTTTATAACACAGCGCCACAATTATATATCCACTTTCAACCGCCGGGCATGCCACAGTATAGCCCCTATGAAGCACTGAAAATAGGAACGCTCTGGCCGGCGCTTTACGGGCCTTATGAGTCTAAAGCGGTAGAAGGAGGCCCATTGACATGAGTGAACCCATGTTGCCAGACTCGTATTACAGACAGCTTCACGATCTGCAAGCCGTAGATTTCGTCTTAGTGGAGCTGACGCTGTATTTAGATACTCATCCTGATGATCTGGGTGCCATTCAACAGTACAATCAATTCGCACAAAAGAGGAAACAAATTGCTGAACAGTTTGAAATGGAATTCGGCCCCCTCATGCATTTCGGTCAAAGCTATACCAAACATCCTTGGCAGTGGTGTGAACCTCCATGGCCATGGCAAGTCTGAGAAGGAGGAGAGCGCATGTGGATTTATGAAAAAAAGCTGCAGTATCCGGTCAGAGTCAATAAGTGCGACCCTCGGATGGCTAAACTGCTCCTTGAACAATATGGGGGTGCTGACGGGGAGCTTGCTGCGGCATTGCGATACTTAAATCAGCGGTATACGATCCCAGACAAGGTGGTGGGGCTGTTAACAGATATTGGGACGGAGGAATTCGCCCATTTAGAAATGATTGCAACAATGGTGTATAAGCTTACAAAAGATGCAACCATCGATCAACTGAAAGCCGCGGGTCTGGGTGACCACTATGCAGCACATGACAGAGCGCTCTTCTATCAGAGCGCATCCGGTGTACCTTGGACGGCTACCTACATACAAGCCAAAGGCGACCCCATCGCGGATCTCTATGAGGACATTGCCGCCGAGGAGAAGGCAAGAGCAACCTATCAATGGTTGATTGATCTAACCGACGATGTTGATCTTCAGGACAGTCTAAAGTTCCTCCGAGAGCGGGAGATTGTACATTCCCTGCGTTTTAGAGAAGCTGTTGAGATTTTGAAGGACGATCGGGAGGCACAGAAGGTTTTTTGAGCAGGTAGTGAGGACGAGGACGTCGAGGTCGAAAGAATTAGGGAAACAAAAAGCGGGCCGAGACGGCCTGCTTTTTGTTTATGTAAGAAAGCGCGGTATCCGAGCCTATTCGCCAATTCTGAGTATCATCCTCGGCTGAAAGGGACAAGAGGCTATCCTTTTAATTGTTCCTGGCTGCAAACAAGCCTAAGAATTCCTTCAGCGCTATCGTTGTGGTGGATAAGCCGCTGGAAGATGGAATGAATTTACTGATACTAAGCTGCTGATTCTGCTGGGAAATATAGTCGGTAGGGTAGGGTACTACGTCAATTTTGAGTTTTTGGAATTGCTTAACGGATCGAGCCATGTGGAAGGCTGATGTGATGAGAATGGGAGCCTTCCAGCCTTTTTCTGTGAGAATAGCTGTTGTATTCACAGCATTTTCTTCGGTATTGCGACTCTTATCGTCCATGGAAATGGACGATTCGGGAACGCCGAGCGCGAGAAGGTGCCGTTTGGCAATCTGAGATTCATTGCCTGTGTCACGAAACACTTGGCCGCCAGACAAAAGAATAGGCAGCTTTGTGCTTCGGTATAGCTCAGCAACTGTTAAAACACGCGCAGCCGTGTTCCCTGTCAGATATCCCTCCCCTTTGGTAAGAGGGTCTGCATGATCTAGGGTGGCGCCTCCAGTTAGTAGAACTAGTACATCGCCAGACACTTGAACCGGTGGTGTGTACCTTCTTTCAATGGAATTCAGTAACGTATTGCCGAAATAAGGCATAGAGGATACGCCTAGAAGTAATACGGATAGGCCTACTAGAAGCGCACCGAGGTACTCCTTTTTTTGCTTCAGCCATAAAGCTACAGCCAGGAGGAGAAGTATGATAATTCCAGGAGGGAATAATAGGGTGTAAGCGATTTTTATCAAATAAATCATGTCAGGCGTCAAACCCTTTCTTGTACGAGCTCAAGTATGGTGTTAGGGATTTTCGACAAATGTTGGTACTTTCCTGCCAATTTACAAGAGCTTCAAAGAAGTGAGACAAGGATAAACGACTCCGTCGTCCTTCAGGGACGAGCGCGTTTGTCAAGGTAGATGCGAAGTAAAAGTATAAAACTTATACTTTCTTATCTACTGAAAAAGCCCCGTCTTCGCAATTAGAACGAAGTCGGGGCTAGTATTTTAGAGACATTCAGCTTTCGTGAGGGCTGAAGGGCTATCGTTGTTACCAATGTTGTATATTCTACAACAATTCACACACCAAAAGGCTATTTTGCAACTTGAAGTTGCATTTCGTACAACATTTTGAGCTCATTTGATGCGAAACATCATTCAACAGCTAATATGAATTCAATCATATAGCAACCTAAATTCTGCATATATGACGATTGATCCCGGTTTAAAACAAATCTATGTGGAGTAAGATGGGGCGATGAATCGACGGTCTTCATCAGCCAAATTAATCTGTCATTTCTTTGCCGCATACCCAAACATGTTCGAGCTCTAATTCAGGGCTGACAAGCACCAAGTCAGCCTGCTTGCCCTGCGCAATCGAGCCGTGCGACGCCTCAAGGCGCAGCAGCCTCGCAGGATTGCCGCTTGCGAAGCGGCTCGCGTCTTCGACGCTGACACCGACCTCGCGCACCATAAAGCGGAGCGCCTCGATCATCGTCAGCGTGCTGCCGGCGAGCGCGCCGCCTTCCGTCAGCCGGGCTACGCCCGACTGTACGGTCACGGCTTGCCCGCCAAGCTCGTACTGCCCGTCGCCGAGTCCCGCGGCTGACATGGCGTCCGTGATCAGCAGCAAGCCATGCGGCTGCTTCACCTTAGCCAGCAGGCGAATCGCTGCTGGGTGCACGTGGTGCCCATCAGCGATCACTTCGCCGCTGATGCGTTCGTCGGTGAGTATCGCACCGACGGTTCCAGGTTCGCGATGATGCAGCGGCCTCATCGCGTTGTAGGTATGCACCGCATGCGATAGCCCCTCGCGAATCGCCGACTGAATGTCGGCGTAAGTCGCGTCGGTATGGCCGCAGGCGGCAACGATGCCATGGTCGCGCAGCCACGCGATCATCTCAAGCCCTCCCTCGCGTTCGGGGGCGAGGGTTAACTGCTTCATGAGCTGCGGGTAGCGCGCGTGCCAGTCTTCGATCCATGAGAGCTGAGGAGGTACCATGAGGTTCGGATCCTGAGCGCCTGCCCACTTGGGTGAAATGAATGGACCCTCCAGATGTACGCCGAGCAGCTGAGCGTATGGCATCTCCTGGCTCTTATAGCGGTCCACTTCACCAAGTACCCGATCAATCGCATCTCGAGTCGCTGTCATCGTCGTAGCTAGCATGGAGGTTGTGCCGTGTAAGGCATGAAACCGAGTAATAATGTCAAGTGTCTCTGGATTTGAATCCATGAAATCGGCGCCGTATCCACCATGAACGTGAACATCGATGAATCCTGGCAACAACCAGCTTCCATGGGCATCGAAGAACTTAGCGGCAGAACCGGCATTGGACGGGTCCCATTGGGACATTTCGCCAACAAAAGCGATAAAGCCATCCTTCACATGAAGGATGCCTTGCTCGATGATTCCCTGCTCAGTTACGATCTTTGCCCCCGAAATTACAAGTTCACTCATTCAAAAAACCTCCCCGCCTCAGCATCAAGAAGAACGACAAGGTGTGGGTGAGTTTGCAAAAGAGTTGCCGGAATTTCCGTTGTAATCGGACCCGTAAGTGCGCGATGCACGATTTCAGCTTTATCGGCTCCACGAACGATCAACAGGATCGTTTTGGCTTTCAAAATGGTGCCTACTCCCATGGTTAAGGCATGAGACGGAACCTCGTTGATGGAATTAAAGTAACGTGCATTCGCTTCGCGAGTCTCTGCTTTTAATTCTACGCGGTGTGTACCGCTGATTAAGGAATGATCAGGTTCATTAAAACCAATATGCCCGTTATGGCCAAGGCCGAGAATTTGCAAATCGATCTGTTTTGCTTCTTCCAAAAGTTGGTTGTAACGCTCGCATTCGGCATCTAGATCTGCTGAATTTCCGTTGGGGATATGAGCCGCAGCAGCAGGTAAGTCAATATGTGCAAACAAATGCTGCTGCATATAAGCGTGATAGCTCTCTGGGTGATCTACCGGTAAGCCGACATATTCATCTAAGTTAAAGGTAGTGACAGATTTAAAGCTAACACGTCCTTTATCGTAAGCCTTAACAAGCTCCTCATAAATGCCAACAGGTGTTCCACCAGTGGCTAGCCCCAATACTGCTTTAGGCTGCATTTGGACAAGCGAGGTAATAATGCCAGCTCCAGCTTCATTCAGCTCTTGTTGATTTTGAAAAATATGAAGATTCATAATCGTCTTCCTCACTTTCATAGATAAGTTATCGAATAGGGGTTTTTGCAAGATGTGATACCTATTTTGATTAATTATGATGGTATTTTGCATAAAAATATCATTTTGAAAACAAATTACTCTCATTTCAATCATAACTGAATTTTTTCTTATCGGCAACAGGCTTTTTCCTAAATATGAATATTGACTTACATGGGTATGTTTGCCATTCTTATCTAAGATCATAATAATTATTTTGAGCATAGAAGGAGCTTGATTATGAGTAATCAGAGAAATCTACCCGAAGCGATGCTTTTTGACTTGGACGGAACATTATTTCAGACGGAGACCTTACTTCTGCCTGCTTACCATAAGACGTTCGATGAGCTTCGAGCTAAAGGCCTTTTTACTGGGGAAACTCCACCGGAAGAACGAATCTTAGGGGCGCTAGGTATGCTTCTTGAGCATATCTGGGAGCGGGTTATGCCGAATGAGCAGATGGCAACTCGTCAGGAAGCAGATAAACTGCTGATCAAGTATCAAGTGGAGGGACTGCAGCAGGGGCACGGCGATCTTTATACAGGAGTGGCTGAAACCTTACAAGCTTTACATAATAAAGGAATTCGTTTATTTGTCGCAAGCAATGGACTCGAAGATTATGTGCGGCATGTGATTGAAGCCAAAGGTGTAGCGCATTTATTCGAAGGATTGTACAGTGCAGGGCAATATCGAACGAGATCCAAGGTGGATTTAGTAAAAATACTGCTGGAAACACATCAAATCCAATCAGCCTGGATGGTTGGCGATCGCTCATCCGACGTAGAGGCAGGACTCCAGAACAACCTAACCGTAGTCGCTTGCGATTATGCAGGTTTTCGAGAGTCGGGAGAGCTGGAGGGTGCGCATATACGTATCCGCAGCTTCGCTGAACTGCTTGAATATTGTAATTAAGCGTAGGCTGTCGCAAATATGGGGAGTTGGGCATACACTGTAGAACTTTGATAGATAAAGGGTGCTGATCAGAAATGCCTTCTTTTATAGGAATATTCAATGTTATTAGGAATGAAGGAAATCTGGTGAATGGCGACACTGCTGTCATTGCTCCGACATCCGCATCCAAAACCTATACAGGTGCAGGCGGCGGAATAACGGGAGATTTCGGGGTATCCACTTCGCTATTTAGTGCAACGATCACGTTTGACCCGGATGTAGTAGATGCAGGCGCGAACAAAGTCGCAACAGGGACATAGCAATTAGACAATCATTTGTTAGATCGATTCAGGCTCATGTGAAATTGAGCAATGAATCGATCTTTTTTTTGCATGAGCTGTATTGACATCAGCCTGTTTTACTCACTATTATGGATATATGAGTGAATGCTCATATATTAAATGTCAATCATAAATCAAATGGCAGCACAACATTTTAAAGGGTTGAGACACAGGGAGGGAATTCTATGCAGCATCATGAGTCTGAAGTACAATCACATCAACACAAAGATCACGCTAATTGCAGCGGTCATGTTGGTCACCAAGGACACGATCACGCTCACCATGGGCATCATCATGGACATCATCACCATGGTCACAGCGGGAATAAACAAGGTCTCCTTATTGCGCTATGTATAACAGCGAGCATCATGATATTAGAGTTCGTAGGGGGATTATGGACCAATAGTTTGGCGCTTCTCTCTGATTCTGGCCATATGTTAAGTGATTCTGGCTCTCTTGTATTAAGTCTCACCGCCCTTTGGTTCGCGGCCAAGCCATCTTCAGCTTATAAATCCTATGGTTTTCATAGAATTGAAATCTTAGCGGCTCTCTTCAACGCTGTCACGCTTTTTGTAATAGCCGGGCTCATTATCTGGGAAGCAGTTGGGCGATTTATGGATCCTCCTGCTGTTGCCAGTGGTTCAATGATGCTCATTGCTTTCGTCGGTTTACTAGCTAATTTACTTAGTGCTTGGGCACTTATGCGCAAAGGGGATGTGCATGGCAATCTCAATCTGCGCAGCGCATATCTGCATATCCTAGGTGATGCTTTAGGCTCTGTAGGGGCTATTTTAGCCGGTGGGGCTATGCTGATCTTCGGTTGGTATGTTGCTGATCCAATCATTAGCATCCTTGTGTCTCTATTAATACTTAAGGGGGCTTGGACCGTCCTGAAATCGACGATTCATATCTTGATGGAGGGCACTCCCGCCGCTGTTTCTTATGAAGATGTCAAACGCGTACTTGAGGGCATTGATGGTGTTATCAATGTTCATGATTTACATATTTGGACGATTACTTCAGGCCTTGATTCTCTGAGCTGCCATTTACTCATTGCAGATGATCGTGATAGTCAGGTAGTCCTTCAGGAAGCTATTCATCAAATAGAGGAACGATTTCATATCACTCATGCTACTATTCAAATTGAAAATTCGACTAACGTCCATCCGGAACTACAAGTATAGCTAAAGCAAAACACGAAGGAGGGATGATGATGGAAAAAATATGGATAGAAGCAAGTGAAGGCGAGGACACATGTACTTGTACAGGTGTTGACTCGGTACAGCTTAGTCAGGAAGCTCAAATTACGGAGGAGCAAGCGGTAGGGATTGCGGAGGTATTCAAAGCTTTAGGCGATCCGACCAGGGTTAAAATGATCTATTACCTGCTGCAAAGGGAGCTATGCGTGCATGATCTTGCAACGCTGCTTGCGATGGGGCAGTCGGCAGTCTCACATCAGCTTCGCTACTTGCGGGATCTGCACATTGTCAAAAGACGAAAAGTGGGAAAAACAGTTTTTTACTCGCTAGACGATGACCATATTGAGCAAATTTTTGTTCAAACTTTGGGACATCTTCAGCATATGTAGGCCGGAAGCCGGCTATAGCCTTTAGCTGACGCTTCCGATCGTTTACGTTAAGATTCGGCTTGTTTGTCTTCGGTCTTTTCTTGTTCTTTTTGTTCTTCTCTTTTTATTCTCTTTTGTTTCATCATCCAGACAGCATATTCAAGCGGCCTTGTAACCGCCTTCTGATAAATCGAATGTTGGCCAATTTTGCGAAAAACTTCTCGTGATGGTTTAGGATTGACCTCAAGCAGCCAAACATGACCTTTGGGATCTACGGCAATATCCATGCCTAACTCGCACAACTTTCCGAATTTCGTTTCCAAATAGTTAGCGAGCGTAAACGCGAAGCTGTTCATCTCTTTTTTAATTTCATTCATTTTTTCTTCAGAAGAAAAACGGTAGGCTAACAATTTATCCTGGGTTACCGCACTTCCGCCGCCATGAAGATTCGAAGTGATGCTGCGTTGAGGCCCAATACGACCCGCACACCCCGTCACTTCCCACTCGCCATTGCCATTTTTCTGTATCAGCAAACGATAATCATGCACACGACCATCCCTAAGAGTTAAGTGGATTCCTTGCTGCACCACATAATCTGGGCTCAATTTCAGGGTGTGCAGCTTGATCGCAAGCTGTTTTTCCGTAGCGCGGAATGGAGCGATGATGGTTCGCTGCTGGTTCCTTCCTTGCAATAGATAAAGATCTGAACCGAGCTGTTCAATTCGTAATATTCCTCTTCCACCCGTGCCATTCTTCGGTTTTACGTAGATTAGCTTATGCTTCTTTAGAAC
This sequence comes from Paenibacillus alginolyticus DSM 5050 = NBRC 15375, assembly GCF_000422905.1. Lineage (GTDB taxonomy): Bacteria > Bacillota > Bacilli > Paenibacillales > NBRC-103111 > Paenibacillus_E > Paenibacillus_E alginolyticus. The sequence continues at coordinate 9,101 of NZ_AUGY01000016.1, read as the reverse complement.
CTTCAGCAGATCCTGCACAGAGCTAAATCGTACTGTAGCTGGTAAATAGGGGCGGATGCTCTCATTCTCTGAAAGGATTTGATGCATCGACCATTTGTTAGCTAAAGGTTTACTTAAATAGATAAGCTTGGCATGTCGATTACGAAATGCTTTAAGCATCTGATAATTAGCTGCCGCTTTATACCGGCAACGATCATAAATAACAGGGGGGAAAGAAGTTCGCTTCCGAATCCATTTCCCCAGACCGGAATCATAAGTCAACGTACGAACGGCGTTGTCGCCTTCGACGTCATCCGGTGTAAAGACCTCAACTTGAACACCGAGTTTCTTTCCTTCCTTACTTAGCCGCTGAAAGTAAGAAAGCTCTTCGAGCCGAGACTTACTTAAATAGATAGCGAGTACGCCCAGTCGTTTCGAAGACAAGCATAATCACCTTCTTCTCCCATTATTAATCAGGTAAAGGCTGTAACGGATAATGCGTTCAAGGGATTTTTGACGAATTTTTGGTTCATCGAATTTCATTGGTTTCGAATTAGCTTCGAAGAACCAGATATGACCAGCGGTATCGACACCAATGTCCATAGACATTTCACCTAGTTGATTGCCGGATGACTTCTCAATTTGTTCAGCGAGTGTCACAGCGGCTTTGCGAACTCGCTTCAAAATATTCTTGGCTTCCGTAGCACCAAACACACTCGCAAGCAGTTTGCGCGGCTCGTCAATGGATCCGCCTCGTGGTACATGTGTCGTGATGCTGGCTCTACCTGCTACACGAGCTCCAATACCAGACACACTCCAGACACCTTTGGACGTCTTCTGGACCAAAGCGCGTAAATCGTAAGCGCGCTCTTTGTATCTCGTTAAAGCGATACCTTGCTGCACGATGTAGTCATGGGTGCCACGGTGTTTATTCCATTCATTCCAAAGTTCATCTGTGGAATGATGGTAACTATAAGCCATCTTCTTATCCTCTTGGCGGCTCAGCCGATAATTACGGCGGCCATTTACAGTTGTTAATCGATCAATGCGCATAATGCCTCTTCCAGCTTTACCTTTTACTGGTTTTAAGTAGAGAACGGCATGTTTACGCAATAGCTGAGTGAGATCATTAGCCGAGTTCAATTGCTGCGTATCGGGCATGTAAGGTTTGCTTTCTTTGGCACTGCTTAACCATCCGAACAAGGTCCATTTGTTGAAGAAGGAAGGATTAAATAACTGTATGCTGGAGCTGCGATTGCATGATTGTATGGTCTGCTGGACTTCAGGCTTCATTTCCATCTTGCGGTAGGGAATACGATTGTATACAACTTGTGGAGCGGGAACGAGTTCCCTGCTCCATTTTTTGGTTTCGTCATTAAAGCGATAGCCATATATTTCAGGACTGGTTAAGTTGAAGTCCTTCGTAGTCACGATGTAAACATCAACACCAAATCGTTCGCCAGTTTGAATTAAATCCCGGAAATTGTCCAGATTGCCGCGAAATACACGATTACTATCCTTTACTGTGAGAATGGCAAGAGTAGGCTTTTGTCGGATCTCATGAAGGAAGAAGCCCATTAATTTTCCCTCCTAGAGCGGAAGCGACTCAAAAAGAGGCAGTGCTCATAAATATTTTGTAAGGTGGCAGTGTCTCCTTCTTTCAGCGAGGGGTGTTTGAAAATGGATCTCCCCGGTTTAGCATTAGCTTCGAACATCCAAATATTTTCGCTCTGATCAATCCCTATATCGAAACCAAGCTCACCAAGCAAATGATTATAGTTATTCTCAATGCCTTCGGCAAGCTTAATGGCTGTCTCCTTGGCATTAGCAAGTATCTGCTCTGCACGAGTTCCGTAAATTTGACGAAGCACCTGTTCGGGTGTCATCAATTGACCGCCATTGCGGATATGGGTTGTGACGCTGCCTTTCCCGGATTTCTTTGCGCCGATCGCAGCTACGACCCAATTGTTATTGCCGTTCTTCGTTAAATGGAAGCGGAAATCAATAGGGCAGCTGTCAATTTCAATGAGACGTATGCCTTGCTGGGCGACATAATTCGTGAGGCGGCCACGTCCAGTTCCAAGCATTTGCATTAAACCTTCGAATTTTCCGTAACGGATGAGAACATTTTTACCGCCTTTGCGATACCGAACAAAGTAACCCCGTTTGGGATTGTACGTTACACGGAAAATACCGATGCCTAAGCTCCCTGCCGTAGGTTTCAGGTAAATGAATTTATGTTTATCAAGCATTTCTTTAATTTGATCAGCAGACGGATTGATCTTGGACTCTGGGACGAAACGGAAAGCATCATCGCCATCTAACATTTTGTAAACATCCCATTTATCAAAAAAGCTCCAGTTAAAGAGGGGAATTCCTCTGCGTACAAATCGGTCCTTAAAGCCCTCAATCCCTGCGGATTTCTCAGCTTTACGGCTGGACAGACGATTATAAACGACATCAGGCAAAGGGAATGTTTTACGACTCCAGCCTCCATCTTCTTTTGGGATAATCCCAGTAACGGTTTCTTGGACCCAGTTCACACTACTTGGGCTAAAAGCAAAAATAAAAGACTTGTTAGAGCCGGTATTCATAATTTGGCGAATGAATCCGGTTTTTGTACCAAATGGAGATGAACCGCTCACTACGTTAGTTAAGATACCGATAAGTGGACCGATGCGAAGTTCTTTATTACTGTTATTGGCGACTAGTACACTCCCTATTCGAGGAATGCGTAAAGAGGCCATCAGGGAAAGCGGTATATACATATGCTGACCACTCTTCTTGATCAAACGAATCGGTAGAGTTGAGCTTTTGCTGCCGACCTTTACAGTAATCGATTTATTGCCGGTTAACCGTAAAGCTTTGACGAGTTCACTTGTTAAGTAGACCGATCTATCTGTTCGTTGTACGGCGTGGAGCATACACGTTGTCAAACTCATTAGGTTACCCTCCTAAACTTGTTGCCCTACGGGGCTTTCCGTGTCAAAGCAGGCAGACATAACCTTCTGCCTGCTCGGGCACTTCACAATAAACCAAGCTAGCTCAGTCTTTTGCAAAGTAAAAATCCAGCATAATGGATAGGGTTTGCGATGGATTTTGTGCGTGCTTTTTCGTTGCGCGTTCGCGCAAAAATCGATCTTCCCGGTTTCGAATTCACTTCAAGAATCCACACGCGACCACACGTATCGATGCCAAAATCAATGCCAAGCTCAGCGAGCCGCCCGTGATGAGCTTCCAGAAAAGGGGGAATCCGGCTTGAAAGCATGGCGAGTGTGGTTATTAGCTCATTTGCCTTCGAGTCACCAAACTCTTTGGTAAGGAACGATAACACATCTTCCGCAGTACCCCCGCCATGTAGATTGGAGGTGATGCTTCCGGGTTTGCCAATACGTACAGCCATGCCGGTACTTTCCCATAAACCACGGCCGTTTTTTTGCACGAGGGAGCGTACATCGTAAGCCATTCCCTCTGTTGAATGGAGAGGTAGGTATTCTTGTATTAGATAGGGTCGCATACCAATCAGGCTGCGAAGCCAAAACCAGCACGAATTAAAATCTTCAAATTCACGCTCTAAAGGGAGATTGTGGGCATCGCGCCCTTTTATATGATAAGAACGGTTATCGTCTTTTGTGCTTATCTTGTGAATGTGCAATGCCCCCCTGCCTTGACTGCCTCCCTGTGGTTTGAGAAAGACATCGCTTTTTGTACGAAGCCAATTCCTCAACTCAGTGCCGCTTGTCAGCAAGTTCGTTTCAGGTAAATATAGTTGCAAAGTGGGATCTTTTTGTAGGATTTGATCCACTTCCCACTTTCCGCTCAAGCCATAACCGAGAAAGCGAATATGAGGTGTCTCACGCAGCTTGCGCACATGATTACGGTATTGTCGATAGTCCTTTTTGTTGGTAAAGAAACATCGATCATAGATGATCGAGGGAAGAGGAAAGAGCTTCATCACCCATTCTTGTTTTTTACTTAAATAGGCGTACCCCCGCACCAGCTCTTGCTTCCAATCGATTCGATTCGGTGAGAAAACGAACACGTCAAGACCCTTGGCGGCACCATGGTAGGTGAGATGCTCATAGAACTCTGAACTTCCAAAGGGCAACTCTCGATTCAATTCCGTAACCATAATCCCTAACAAGGGACGATGTGATCTTTGCTGCATGCTTTCACCTCAGAACTTCGCTAAATAACGCGAATATTGCACAATTTGTTTCACAGATGGCCTAATTTTTCGTTCATTGTTAAGTGGGGTATTGTCGTCTTTAGATGGTTTGGAGTTCACCTCGAGCAACCAAACCTTCCCCATTTTATCTACCGCAAGATCGATCCCAAGCTCTCCAAAATGATTAGGGATATTCGTTTCAATACCTTTGGCAATATCCAGAGATGCCTTGCGCAAACGTCCTATGACAGAGACGCGAATAGCTGACGAAAAAGGTGATTTGGTCAGTGCTTCAGCCACAGTTGTTAAACTTCCACCTCGTGCCAGGTTAGAAACAAAATGCTGTGTTCCTGCAATACGGGCAACAATCGAGGTTATAGCCCATTCGCCTAAAGCCCCTCTTTGCACAAGTGCTCGGAAATCAACAGGATTACCGTCGGAAGTGATGAGATCAAGTCCTTGTTGTAATTGATAACGTTGCGTCTTAAGCTTGCCGGATAAAGCCTGGAACACAGCAGTTAATGAAGCGAAGGATTGTTTGCGGACTCCGGCGAGATTCGTATAATGACAGGTGTAAGCTTCCCCTGCCTCTTTACGAATGCGAATAATCCCCTTACCTAGACTTCCGGTAATCGGTTTGAGGAATAGGACACTATGGCGGGCAGCCATGGATTTCAGCATCTGATAGTTTTTGAAGAGGTAAGATTCGGGTAAATATCCATGGAGGCTGTTATTTTTGCGCAAAGCTTCGAATACTTCCGTTTTGTCCAAATATTTCTCATTGAAGATTTCAGTGGCAAAATGTGCTTTGGCATCATTCATGAATTGTTGAACATTCGACTTGTTCTCGAATTTGCGCGAGGTGAGCCGGTTATAGATAACATTGGGAATCGGATACGTTTTTTTGCTCCAGGAACCATTGGAATACGAATATGCAGATATGGATTGGGCATTGGCATGCATTTCTTCAGGCGGAAAAAAGCACACAATAGCCCCAAAAAGGTCACACGCGTCCGTCATTTCTTTACAAAAAGCGGTGATAGCACCGAATGGACGATCATTTGAGCCTGCATAAACACGGCTAATCATTACGCCAATCAAAGGTCCAATCGACAAGGTTCTTGTATTTTGTCTATAATGGAGATTGAGTTGAGCGCCATGATGCAGTCCGATTTTGGAAGCGAGAGCAGGGTTTACACGTAAACTGTTCGACGTTGAGGCAGTGACAACCTTGATATCCTGCTTGACAGAGCCAAATCGCATAGTAATCGTTTGATTCGACGGAACTTTCCATTTTTTTGCAATGGCTTCACTTAGAACAACGGTCCGATCATCCAAATAGATGCTGGTGCCTTGAATGGATATTCCAACTTTCGTCCGGGTCAATAGCGAACACTCCTTCCAGCATCAAAAATGGCATTGTTTGCTTAAGCAAAGTAAACTACTCCATCATATGAGGACATATTTCCCTTGGTGCCTAGGCATCTGTCCGAAAGTGCCCATTTATTCGTTGAGAAAGTAGGTAGGACGTACTAATAGAAAATGAGGAGGAAATAAAATGAATGTCCATGATAAGGCTTACGAATTGGCAAAAGCAATTAAGGAAAGCAGCGAATACAAGGATATGAAGGAGTTCCGCTCCATCATTGACGGCGATGCATCCAGTAAAAGCATGTTGGAAGATTTCCGCAATCGCCAAAATGAGCTGCAGCAGAAAATGGCTGGAGGCGAGATGCCGCCGCAGGAGCATATGGAACAATTGCAGAAACAATATGAGGAGCTCGCCCGCAATCCACGTATTAACCAGTTATTCGATGCGGAGCGCCGTTTGTCGATCGTGCTGGAAGATGTGCAGCGGATTATTGCCGAGCCGTTACAAGCAATGCTGAAATAAAAGAGTGTATCCCTTGTAGAAGTCTAGCCGTCTAGAAGTCTACTCCTGGGATACACTCTTTTTTTAGTAGATAAGAAAGTATAAGTTATATACTTTTGCTTCGCATCTACCTTGACAAACGCGCTCGTCCCTGAAGGACGACGGAGTCGTTTATCCTTGGTAAACAATCGAGGAAGAGAGATATCTTTTTGCTAGGCACACTGTTGCGAAATAGCTCGAAACTGTCTATAGTAAAAAGGGTATTTATTAGGAAAAGAGGACTTGAAACCGTTATGGCAAAAGCAAAAATCACGGAGCTCGATATCGTTAGAGCCTTCGCCATCCTTGCCGTCGTTCTGATTCATGTTACCGCGGACTGGACAGTGGATCCGGCTTTGAAGGGGAGTAGCACAGAGCTAGTTATTTTATTTTTGAACAAAATCAGTTATTTCGCCGTTCCGCTGTTTATTTTTTTGAGCGGCATCGTATTGTTCTACATTTATACGGATAATTGGAGCGCGAAACAGGCTGGCATTTTCTACTGGAAACGTGTCCGCCAAGTGTTAGTTCCTTATATCGTTTGGTCCTTCTTCTACTATATATATAACCCTTGGCTTTGGACGCCAGGGCATCCCATTAAGTTTGATCTACGTGTTTTTCTGGAACAGTTAAAATGGGCAGATTCCGGTTATCACTTGTATTTTATGATCATAATCGTACAGTTCTACTTACTGTTTCCGCTGTTAGTATGGGCTGTTAGAAATGCGCCATGGTTTCGCCGAACGCTGGCACTTTGGGGGCTAGCCATTCAAGCGGGCGTTTACATTTACACCCACTGGTTCGGTACGATTGATCATAAACCAGAGCTTTGCATAACGTACTTCGGGTATTTCCTCGTTGGCGGTGCAATTGGCATGAACTACGGGGCCTTTCGTTCTTGGATGGATCGGAATAAGGGCTGGGTGCTGCCAGCTGCATTCCTCAGTGGTTTGGCCTATGTGATGCTTTACCTATTGGGACTAAAAGGTTATAAGTTTGAAAATACGTGGTACGAAATTTTATGGCTGCTCTACAGCATTGGCATTGGTGTAAGCTTTATCTGGCTTGCGAAATGGCTTCTCCAGAAATCTACCAAATTGGCAAGCTTCTTCATCTCGCTAGGCTCGGTGTCATTTGGTGTCTACTTGATGCATCCAGCGTTGTTATCCTTATGGAAATATAAAGTAAATATGCCCGGTTCGATTTTGCTTTTTAACGTGTACAATGGGATCGTTTTTGTGCTGATTGTTGCGATACCGTGGGTACTTACGCTGTTGTATAGAAAAGTACGGAAATTGTTGTCGATATAAAGAAAAAGACCCAGTTGGTTGGGTCTTTTTTTATTTTGTAGATAAGAAAGTATAAGTTATATACTTTTGCTTCGCATCTACCTTGACAAACGCGATCGTCCCTGAAGGACGACGGAGTCGTTTATCCTTGGCTTCGCTGTTGAGTTTTCGTGGCAATACACACTTTTGGCAAGCATTAGATGCTAGTTGTTTGAAAATTCCACGCGAGTATCGGATAATTGCAGAGACGGAATGTTGGACAATCGGGTCCAATGAAGTCGAGTTCGAGGTCAGCTTGCTCAAATCATGACAGTTTGTCGACCACATCGGTGGAGACTTTCTAAATATAAGCTGCATATAGAAGAAAGGTTGTTGAAGGATGAACGAAATCATTTCTTTATTGCAAAAGCATCGCTCAATTCGTAAGTTTACGAATGAGCCAGTAAGCTCAGAACAGCTGGATGCTATTCTGGCAGCGGCTCAAGCTGCATCTTCATCCAGCAATATGCAAGCGTACAGCGTTATCCACATTACGGATAACGGGTTGAAGAACCAACTTGCCGCGCTGGCCGGCAATCAAGCTTACGTCAGCGAGTGTCCGCTGTTCCTTGTGTGGTGCGCGGATTTGCACCGATACGCGCAGGCTGTCCACCGTCACGGGGACACTCCGGTTACTGGCAACGCTGAGAATTTCATCGTTGCCACGGTAGATGCTGCATTAGCTGCGCAAAATGCAGCCATTGCCGCCGAGTCACTCGGACTCGGCGTAGTGTATATTGGCGGGCTGCGTAATAAGCCCGCCGAGGTTTCCCAGCTGCTGGGCTTGCCTCAGCTGGTGTATCCGGTCTTCGGCATGTGCATCGGCATGCCGGATCAAGAGCCGCTGCTGCGCCCGCGGCTCCCGCGAGAAGCCGTATACCATGAAAATCGGTATACGGATAACGAAGGAGCGGTCGACGTATACGACGAGAGCATCCGCGACTATATGAAGGTCCGATCGGGCGGCAAGGTCGATACGACCTGGTCCAAGGATATGGCAGCCAAAGCGCAGCGGCCGCGAGAGCACATGAAACCATTCCTAAGCTCCCAGGGTTTCGAGGTTGAGTAAGCGAGACCGTCGATTCATTCGCTTGCTCTACATTGATTTGTCTTAAGTCGAGATCAAACGTCTTATAGGCAGAATTTAGGTTGCTGGATGAATGAATTCTCATATTCGCTGTTGAATGATGTTGTAGTAAGTGCAACAATTTATGCCTAAATCTCGCCTTGCTCCCTTCATTGTTGCATAGTGTACAACAATTTGGCCCAATATAGACCATTTCGCAACAAAAGTGCTCAAAATGTTGTACGAAATGCAACTTCAAGTTGAGAAATAGCCTTTTGGCGTGTGAATTGTTGTAAAAAATACATTACCGATGCATCAAACCTCACATCAAATATTTACTTAATTTGTAATATAAAGTATTTATTAATCTAGACAAACAAAGAAAAAGCACCTATGTTTAGGGAATGACGCGCTATCCATCATTCTCCCAAACAAAGGAGCAAACCATGGATAACGATAAGGAATTTTTAGTAGTTTGTCAATGTCTCAAAGTGCTCAATGTCCTAGATTATCGGTCTATTTTTCAGGATCATCGGTCAAAGAAGCTGTTTGCGGGTTCAGCCATAGGGCTTCATGTCGTTGCTCAGCTGTTGCAACTGAAATCGTATTGCGAACTGTCTGAGCAACTCCAAGCACACACCGAGCTTG
>NZ_AUGY01000015.1 GCF_000422905.1 Paenibacillus alginolyticus DSM 5050 = NBRC 15375 | reverse complement strand
AGAAGGTAGAATTTTCACAGTCCCCTCGATCAAGTGGATCCGCTACTTGAACAAAATACCTGCCTTTTCACTACCACGACAAGGCTTCACGGTAAAGGAGGTGGCGCAGCGCTTGGAGGTATCTACTCATGTTGTCTATTATTGGCTTGATCATGGGATATTGCAGGGTCAGAAGATAGGACCGGGATTTCCTTGGGATATCCCGCTAGACGAGCAAAAAGAGATTGCACTACGACAACGTATTCAGGATTCTGGGCATCTTGAACCAGTCAAATTGCTGAAATAGGGTTACTATGCTATAAAGTCCAAAACCAAATTGGGAGGCGTGCAGTATGAACTTACCTTCGGTATCCCCAGTGGTCGCATCTTCCCGTTTTTCTTCGGGATGTAGCGTCTTCGTACAGGGGAAGGGACATAGGCTTTCTCCCTCAGTTTTCGTAGAAGTTCCCCCAGATTTTCATCCAGCTTCCTCTCGTAACTCTCGATGGTTTCACCGTCGATTCCGCCCGCGCCTTTGTTTTCTTTTACTTGTAACCATGCTCCATGAAGTTTTCTTTCAAACAGAATTTGCCCGTAAATACTATGCCATTTTAGCTTCAGTTCTTGATTCAAGTCTATCTCTCACCTTTCATCGCGCTCATTCCGTTAGTTCTTACCGCAGTAACGTGACGGTTGTCCAGCACCACATTCAAGTGTTTGTCCACGAGGTCGTTCCCCTTCCGTTTCTGAATTCTCCACCATGACTATAATTTCGGCGAAGCTTTATATGTAGCCATCCTGATTTTTTTTCCCTCCAGGGGAGTGGAGAATCTCACGGGGTCATCACATCTTCCTTCTGTACATACCCAGCACCTTCACCTGATAAGCCATTGCTATTCGTCTGGTTCATTGGATGGCAATTTTTTTCCTTAGGCTTCCCGTTATTTACGCACAGTCGCCGACTTATCCTGCCGCTACGTGCTTCACGCTTTCGCATTTGGGTCTGCACATCCGCTTGCGGATCTCTCGATTTCCCGCATCTCCTTCAGACAAGTACCTCGCGATATTGCCCTAGATTAAGCTTCTCAAGTCTTACCAGAAAGCTTGAGGAAGGACTTTCACCTTCGAGAAAGCAACTTTCCAAGTTCTCGGCTCGTATTTACCAAGGTAACGTCACCGCCGCTTGTATTCGTTTACTCATAACGCTATTGCGCTAAAGTTGCGACTGCCCGTCGCACATAAAAAGGCCACTCAATAGAGTGACCTCGAATTAAATAAGATCGCATTTGATGTATTACATCAAGTAGCTTCCCGTGATCGACTGCTCCGCATGGATGATCTGTGGCGGTGTGCCCTCGAACACCACCTGGCCGCCCTTGCTGCCTCCGTCGGGTCCCATATCGATAATCCAATCCGCTTGGCTGATCACCTCGAGGTTGTGCTCGATGACGATCACCGTATTGCCGGTATCCACGAGGCGGTTCATGATCTCCAGAAGGTGACCGATATCTGACATATGCAGGCCGGTCGTCGGCTCGTCCATCACGTAGATGCTTCCCTTCTTATGCAGCTCGCTCGCCAGCTTGATGCGCTGGCATTCCCCGCCAGAGAGCGTGCTGAGAGGCTGGCCGAGTGTAATATAGTTCAGCCCCACATCACTCATCGCCTGGAGCTTACGCATAACCTCTTTTAGCTGAAAAAAATCCAATGCCTGATCCACAGTCATCTCCAGCACTTCTGCAATTGACTTACCGTTCAGCTTGTACGCGAGCACCTCTTCCTTGAACCGTCTGCCTCCGCATACTTCGCATGGCAGCTTAACGCTGTCGAGGTATGCAAGGTCTGTATACACAACACCCAGTCCTTGGCAGTTCTCGCAAGCCCCCTTGGAGTTGAAGCTGAACAATCCTTGGTTAACCTTGTTCGCGGAAGCAAACGCCTTGCGCACATCATCCATAATGCCCGTGTAGGTCGCGGGATTCGAGCGTGTTGACACGCCTACCGCCGATTGGTCGATGACGATTGCATCCGGATGCTCGCTGAGGAATACTTCGTTAATTAGCGTACTCTTGCCCGAGCCGGCGACACCCGTTACTACTGTCAGCACTCCGGTTGGAATATCCACACTCACGTTCCGCAGGTTGTGAAGTAGGGCATCCTTGATGGACAGCTTGCCGGATGGCTGCCTGCAATCGTGCTTCAGCTGGAGCGGCCGCTTCATATGGGTGCCTGTCAGTGTACCTGACTCTAGAAGTCCTTGGAAGCTTCCTTCATACACGATGGTACCTCCGCGGCTGCCGGCGTGAGGTCCGACGTCGACGATATGATCCGCCAACTTGATCACATCGGGATCATGCTCGACGACAATCACGGTATTGCCTTTGTCGCGCAGCTTCTGAAGCAATTCATTTAACCGGTGTACATCACGGGGGTGCAAGCCAACGCTGGGCTCATCGAAGATGTAAGTGACATCCACCAGACTGCCGCTCAGGTGCTTCACCATCTTGACGCGCTGCGACTCGCCGCCGGACAATGTATCCGTCTCACGGTCCAGCGTCAAATAATCAAGTCCGATATCCACCAGATGCTGCAACCGCTCTGTCAGCGATTTGACGACCGGCGCGGCGATCGCGTCGTCAATCTCCCGAATGATGCGGATGAGCTGTCCGACCTCCATGGAGGACATCTCTGCAATGTTAAGCCCATTGATCCTGCAGCCCAGCGCAGCCTGACTGAGTCTCGCGCCGCGGCAGCTGTAGCAGGGACCCTCGGAGATGTACGGCGCAACAGCTTGTTGTGTACGCTCGGACTTCGTCTTCACATCCTGTTTGATGTACTTGTTGGTGAACTTCTCGATAATGCCTTCAACTGTAATATTCACTGCCTTCCCGGCGAAATCCATCTCCACTTTCCTCGCCTTGGCGTACAGCAGTTGATCCAGATCCTCATCCGAATAATCGATTAGCTTCTTGTCGAGATCGAAGGACCCTGACTGCACGATCATGTTCCAATCCCAGCTGTTCACCTTATAGTCCGGGAGCATAATCGCCCCTTCATTCAACGACTTTGCCTTGTCCAGCGCCTTGCTCATGTCGACGCCAAGCCTTCGACCAATCCCGTTGCACTCGGGACACATGCCTTGCGAATCGTTAAACGAGAACATGTTTACATGTCCAACATAGGGCTGACCCACCCGGGAGAAGAGAAGACGGAGAATGGGAGAGATATCAGTAATCGTGCCCATCGTGGAATGGGAACCGCCGCCCAGCCGCTTCTGATCCACAATAACAGCCATGCTGAGGTTCTCGATCGCGTCTGCATCCGGTTGCGGAAAACGCGGCAGAAAGTTGCGGACGAACATGCTGAAGTTTTCGTTCAGCAGACGCTGGGATTCAGCGGCGATGGTATCGAAGACGATCGATGACTTGCCGGATCCGGATACCCCGGTGAAAATCGTGATCTTCCGCTTGGGAATGCGCAAGGATACGTTCTTGAGATTGTTTTCCCTCGCAGCCGAGATTACGATATACTCCTGATTAGACTCGCTCATAATTAACATCCTTCCGATTATGTTAATTTCTACTCATATTCACATTGTACCATTCATCGTGCAATCGGTTAAATTCTAATGGGAACTTGACCCGAACCGACAAGAAATTCTCAAAATGTCCGAATCAACATAAACCGGCTGCAAATTATATGCAGCCGGTTTAATGTCGATTCGGGTCAAGCAGGGTTCAACTATCGTACCCATTAATTAAGCATGGGGGGAAGGAGATGTTTTAGTACCGAATGCGGTTATTGTTCCAACAACTTTTCAAGCTCACCGCACCAGTTAGTCCAGCCATACTTAGCGCCTCCCAGTGCCTGAGCATTTGAGATTCCGGTTTGTTCGAGATGTAGATTAACCTTTCCATCCCCTAAGTCCTGCAGCGTCCAGGTGACCGTGTGCTCCTCTCCACTGGCAAAAGTATAGGACAACCGGTTTGGTGGGTCCACGAGAAGCACTTCGCCTTCAATAATTCCATTCCAATATTCGGTCGGCTGCGTGCGGAACTGAAAACGGTGTCCTACAACGGGCTTAAAATCATTTTCCATGACCCACTTGGCAAGCTTGCTTGGATCGGTTAAAGCGGACCAAACCTTCTCAATCGATGACGTGTACTGAAAATCTAAGGATAATGTTAAACTCATTCTTCTTCCTCCTCTAATAATTGGTTCAAGCGCAACATATTCGTACTCCAGAACTTGCTGTAGAAAGCAACCCAATCTTGAATTTCTCTGAGTGGAGAGGCGTTTAGCCTAAATCGCGTTTCTCTGCCGACTTTTCGATCAAGTACCAGTCCGGCCTCTTTAAGGATTGTCAAATGCTTGGATACCGCTGTACGGCCCATTTGAAACTGAGTCGTTAACTCATGAAGCGGTATCTCTTCTGCCTCTGATAACAGACGAATCAGTCGGCGCCTAGTTGGATCTGCAATCGCGTCATACACATCCCGCAACTGATTGTTCTCTTTCACAACACCCTCTCCTAAATATTATTACCAAGGGACATATGCGGCACTTCGGACATAGCGCCCACGAGGCGAGAGTTCATATTTCGACACCATTTAGTGTCACTTTAATTATAGGTCACCATTTGGTGTCGTGTCAATAACATTCATAAATTCCACATGAAAACTACATTCTCCAGCTTGCTTCTCCAAAAACGCGCTAAAGGAAGGATCCATGCACAGTCCAATGGAACGGCTGTATGCAGCATGAGCCTCTTCGAATCTCTGCATTCGCTTGAACAAATTGTGCGCTCAGCGCCCAATAAGGCTGATAGCTCTTGACCGCTTCGGCTGGTAATTCTCTCAACAACGCCATCCCGATTTCGGCCCCATGCGCCTCAGCAACGTCTGCCGCCCGGCCGACGATTGTGCCGATCGTTGGAGCGAAACCCATGAGCCCCTCGTACAACAACGCAATCTCTTCCCACTCTGTTCGGCCCGTCCAGGCTCGCTGGGCATGCACGGACTGAATCGCCGCTTGAAGCTGGAACCGCCCGATGCGGTGTACCTACATTATTGACACAAATCTCTACCCCAGCAAAATAGCATTCATTGAAATCAAAAAAAGAGCTGCTTCAATGCAGCTCCTGCGTTATAGTTCATCGGTGGTTGACTAGATATCTTCGGACGGATTGATAAGGGCCAGAACCTGATGATCTTCCCACACCCCGTTGATCTTCACATTGCTTCGGGAGATGCCTTCTTTGTGGAAGCCGGCATTCTCAAGCACGCGGATAGATCCTGGATTTCGGGGTGAGGCTTCCCCGACGATCCGGTGAAACTTCAGCTCCCCGAAGGCATAGCGTACCACCTGCTTCACTGCTTCCGTCATATAGCCATTGCCGTTATAAGCCTGGTCTAGGCTGTATCCGATCATACAGCTCTGAAGCGGTCCCCGTACCACAAAGGATAGCCCTATGTTGCCAATAATCCGGTCGTCCTCCTTGTGGCATACCAAGAAAGCATATTTCCGATCCTCCACCCTGTCAGCCCTGCTCTTAATAATCGTTTGGAGCTGGTGTTCCTCCGTATAGTACTCCTCCGGGTTGCTTGGCGAAAACTTCTCGAAGAACTCCCGATTGCGCTTGTACATTGCTGTCAATTCTCCGGCGTCCGCCTCCTCAGGGAACCGGACGTACACTTGCTGCTCCGACATATGCACCATCCCCACAAACTAAGATAATGGATAATTATATCACAAGAGGGAAGGCTCGGATATTGATTTGGATGAGACTAATGCTGTGATTATACGAAACCTGCTCGAATGAATCGGAAATAATTGTTTTTTAGTTTGTAAATTGGGTTTAGGGAGTCCCAATTTTTCGGTTAGACTTTCGATTGCTTTTTTAGTAATAAAAAACTCGTTTGTGTTGATTTCAACTATCGTTTTTCGTAAGCGTAACAATCTCATGTAACCCGAATCGCTTCTAATTTCCGTAAGGTCCCTTCAATAAGCTTGGTCAAATCAAAAAATTTCACTGGAAGTTCCTCCTCAGTACCAAGCATTTGCAGCAGATTGACCAGATCACGCATCATTCCCATACACTCCCAGTCGGCTGGTAACTTCCAAGCCGATCGTTCATTATAGGCTTGAACAAAGACATTTTTGTGAGTCGCTTGGAACTGACTCTCATACCGAAAGAACTGGCCGATATCCGCGATGGAATGACCGGCCATCGCGAACTCCCAATCCAATATACAATTAATCTTTCCTTCTAAAAGCAGAAGGTTAGTCGGACGAAAGTCTCCATGGACGAGAGAAACTTGTTTATCCATGTCCCGAAGCATATTCTTGTTCCGATTAACAAGCCGTTCGATACGATCAACTGTGCATTTCCCCAATCTTTGGCAGACTGTTGAATTCAGAAAATACGCATACCAAGTTTCCAACGGGGTAAGTTCCTCTACCACTTCCAACGTCTCGTTCAAAAATCCGACCTGCGGATAACGAAACTCATGGATGGTTGCCAACATTCCACCTAGCTGGTACAAGATATCCTCATTCGGCATATAGCCAAAGAGTATGGCTTCAAGCAACGTTTGTCCTTTTACGAATTCATAAATCGCGAAAGTACGGTTGCCAATCGCCTCATGCTGATCCAAATGACAAAGATGCTGCAGAGGTATCTCCCCTTGCAATACACTGCGAATTTTGGATTCCTTACGCCAACTATCATTACCACTTGGGTAGATGCGCAGAACATAATCACCAGCAGACGTTTGAATACGATAATTCGTGTTGCGTTTGCCCTCATTTAGTTGATGTATACTCTCCAGTTTGGTCATTGGATCGAATAGATGAAACAAGTGTGATGCCGTAACTGTATCCAAATGATAGAACAGTATAGAACGTTCCCACGTATCATCCATAACCTTCCCCCTTAACTTAGTCGATCTCTTATATTTTCACTAGAATCATTCAACATTCCTGCCCTTAGCTGAATGCCGTAATAAACGATCTTCATCCTTTTACTTAGAGATAGCTCCGTCGGGAATGCGAGTCCCCATTTTAATCAGCATGGTGATTACCTTCCCCGCATACATCTAGGGTAGAACAGGTTAATTCGGGGGTGTGTATATGATAAATAAGCCGAACTTCCTCCTGATTGTTGTCGATGAGGAGCGGTATCCTCCTCTCTACGAAAGCCCCGAGATTAGAGCTTGGCGGCTCACAAATCTCCCCGCCCACGAACGGTTGCGCGCGAATAGCGTGGAACTCCACCGTCACTATATCGGTAGCGCTGCGTGCTGTCCGAGCCGGGCTACGATGTTTACCGGCCATTACCCCTCACTCCATGGTGTCTCGCAAACGAACGGCATCGCGAAGAGTGCTTTCGATTCAGATATGTTCTGGTTGCCGCCGAATACTGTGCCTACGATGGGCAATTACTTTCGCGAGGCAGGGTACCAAACATATTACAAAGGCAAATGGCATATTTCGTATGAAGATATTCTGGTTCCTGGAACTAAAGATGATATGCCTAGCTACAATCCTGCAACTGGTGTGCCGGACCCACAGCGGGAACAGCTTTATTTGTCCGCAGATCCGCTGTATGCCTTCGGCTTCTCATCTTGGATCGGGCCTGAACCCCATGGCCGCAATCCTCGTAATTCCGCTTCATCGGCAGCTACAGGCTTGAGCGGCAGGGATGTCGTTTACGGCACAGAGACTGTTAAGCTGATTGAAGCGCTGGATCATCTAAAGCGTACCGACTCTGGTTCAAAGCCATGGCTCGTCGTCGCCTCCTTTGTAAACCCGCACGATATTGCGTTGTATGGTATGCTGACCGACCATCTACCGAACTTGTTTCATTTCCAGGTCGATCCGATGCCGGAAGTCCTTCCTCCGCCCACGATCGGTGAATTTCTGAATACGAAGCCACGTTGCCAGGCCAGCTACCGGGATACTTATCCAATAGCCCTGCAGCCAATCGTAAATGAGCCGTTTTATCGAAAGCTGTATTATCAGTTGCAAAAAAATGCCGATCTTCAAATAATGAAGGTCTTAGAAGCGCTGAGCCGCTCTTCTTTCAGTGACGATACAATTGTCATTTTCACTTCAGATCACGGTGAGCTGCTGGGCGCCCACGGCCATCTGCACCAGAAAATGTACTGCGCCTATGAAGAAGTTCTGCATGTGCCCTTCCTCATTCACAACAAGCGCCTCTTTCCGCACAGGCAATGCTTTTCAGAGCTAACCTCCCATGTCGACCTTCTGCCTACGATGCTTGGACTTGCGGACGCAGACATTCCCAGTATTCAATACCGGTTGCAAAGCAGCTTCAGCGAAGTCCGCCCCTTCGTTGGCCGCGATCTTACGCCATACTTACTCGGTAGTAAAGAGCTTGGGGGATCCTCCTACCGCAGGGAGCCCGTTTATTTCATGACCGATGACGATATAACACGTGGCCAGCATCAATTCAATCCATTAGGGAGAGCTTACACCTCTGTCGTTCAGCCTAACCACATCGAGACCGTTATCGCCGATCTACCCGGACAGCACGGACTGCCAAATCAGCTATGGAAATTTTCCCGTTACTTCGACAACGAGCAGTTCTGGAGCGAACCGGGTGTGCGAGACCTCACGATTCAGTTGTTTGGTGACGTATGTGCAGATCCAGAACAAACATCTACTCCCACTTGTCATGTTACTTGCAAAACCGAACCGGTTCCTGAGCAATACGAGTTCTACAACTTAACCGAGGATCCTTTGGAAACCCGTAATCTCGCTCACCCTTCTTGGGCCACGCCGCAATCGGAAAACGTCCGATTGCATATGGTCCGTTTATTGGAGGAGCAACGAAGCCAGAAGCGTTTGAGACCAGAACAAGGTGACCTTCGATATAAGGGGAATACCGATTTTAGATAATGAGTTATACAAAAGGAAAACGGCGTGGAAAGGCAAAAATACTCTGTCGGTTATTGGAAGAGTAAGGGGAGATCACTGACGAATCGAATGGGCATTTCAGAGCACAATGCAAAAAAAATCCATCAATGACTTTCTTGTAATTTCTCTATAATTTCACTAACGCAATGTTCAATATCCTTATTTGAGCAATCAAGAGTCTTATCACTATACTTAATGTATAGAGGAACTCTTTCCTCGTAAACGTCCTTAAGACTATTTCCTTTCTTTATTACAATGCCTCTGGTTGTTATGTTTACTAGTCTCCTTTTAATTTCTTCATATGGGACATGTAAATAAATTATCTGTCCACCTTGTTTAAGGACATTTATAGCTTTTTCTGAATATATAACACTTCCACCTGTTGATATAATGCAATTTTGTAGTTGCAACTCAGACACAATTTTTTCTTCGACTTCCATAAATTTTTCGAGACCATCATTATCAATTATATCTTGTAACAACCTACCTTCATGTTGTTGTATAACAATATCTGTATCCACGTAATCCATTCCTAAAGCTTTTGCAAGCAACACACCTAAAGTGCTTTTACCAGCTCCAGACATACCTATAAGAACTATATTCATATTCTTCCTCACTTTGTTAATTGGTATTGGCTTCGTTAATTATGAGGTCAGCCATTTTTCTGGTTGACCTCGTCCCCATCATTCATTTAAACTCTTCGCCACCATTGCACTTCGTTATTTGTGCCGCTTTCGGCAGCTCAATAAAAAAGGTGAAATGCCCGTTCTCATGCTTCAGACCGATTCTTCCTCCGTGCAGTTCTACGATATAGTTCGCAATCGATAGCCCGAGTCCTGCGCCCGAAGGCACGTCCCGATCGCGCCTTGAAGGCTCCGCCTTATAAAAACGCTCGAACAAAAGCTTCTCTTGCTCCTTGGTAACCGGGCTTCCCCAATTTTCAACAACAAACACGATAAAATGGCTGTTCTCGGCAAGCCGAACCGTAATTTCGCCTGGCTTCAAGGAAAACTTGAGCGCATTCATGAGCAAGTTATCGATCGCCCGCACCAGCTTTTCAACATCAACATGGGCAAATAGGGGCTGTTGGTCCCAATCCTTCTTCACCGTAAGGGAGAGTTCTTGCGCGATCGGCTCAAACTCGATGATGATTTGCTCGAGGAGGCTGTTTAGGTCGATCTTCCGGAAGGTGGGGTTGACGTCGCCGCTGGTAAGACGGGTATACTCGAACAGATCGTCGATCAGCTTTTTCATTTGCTGGGTCTTGTTATAGGCGTTATGAATATACCGTTTGTGTTCATCCAAGTCATGGTAGTCGTCATTTTTGAGCAGGTTCAAATAGCCGATGATGCTCGTCAAAGGTGTGCGCAAATCATGGGATACGTGCGTGATCAGTTCCATTTTGGATGTCTCGATCTGTCGTTCTCTCATCATCATGCTTTGTAGCTGCTCTGCCATGTAATTGATGTTCTGCGCGACTTCCCCCAGTTCATCTTGGCCCGGTAGCGGCACCCGGTAATGGAGATCTCCCTTGGCGATCGCCATGAGGCCGTCGGCAAGAGTTCTCACTTGCCTAACAATATGACGCATCAGGAAGAAAAATAGGAGCAAAAAGAAAAACAAAAACGAGAGGAAGGAAAAGGCCGCGCCAACAAAGGTAAAAGCTGCGCCATCAATCTTCGGTCTGATAATCTGCGGTAAAATATATTTCAAAATGTCATTGATGAGGGACGTTCCGAAAAAAGAGACAATAAGGCTAAACAGTAGAGATCCGAGCAAGCGCAGCCTGATGCTCTTTTTCCAGTTAAAGAGGGAAAAGAAGTCTCTATTCAACTTTATATCCCACTCCCCAAACCGTTTTAATAAATCGCGGTTCGCGCGGATTGTCTTCGATCTTCTCGCGAATGTTGCGCACGTGGACCATCACCGTATTGTCGGACAAAAATTTGTCTTCCTTCCAAACGCTCCTATAAATTTGCTCCACATTGAACACCTGTCCTCTATGGCCAGCAAGCAGCTCCAGAATGGAGAACTCAATCGGCGTAAGAGACGCCTCCCGGCCGCGCACTGTCACGAGGTGCTTGTTTTTATTAATGACCAACTCGTCGATTTCTACTACGCTGTCATTAGAAACTTTGGCCTGATGATCGGCCGCTCCGGTGAACTTTTGCCTGCGCAGCTGCGCCTTGACTCTTGCAATCAGCTCCAACGGATTGAACGGTTTGGCCACGTAATCGTCCGCCCCGGTAGTAAGACCCGTTATTTTGTCGATATCCTCGCTTTTGGCTGAAAGCATGATGATCGGAATTTTCGTCATCTCTCTAATCTTGAAGCAAGCTCTGATTCCATCCATATTCGGCATCATGACGTCCAGAATGATCAAATCGACTGATTCCCGGCGCAACATCTCGAGTGCTTGAACGCCATCCTCCGATTCAAAAACTCGGTAGCCTTCATTTTGCAAGTAGATACGAATCACGTCGCGAATTTCCGGATCGTCGTCGGCGAGGAGAACGCTTATGGTCAAGTTGAATCACTCCCAGGTTTGTTATGTTTAGGAAAAAAATAACTAATGCCTATTGCAAGGCTACCATATTTTTAGAAAAGCGTCTCCGAAAAACGCAATTATTTTTCCTTTTTTATCTTGCGACTCAACGTGTCAAAACAGGTGTTCCAACGTGGAGCGACAGAAGCCATTCATAGTTTATGGGCGCGGGCCTCTTTTGATGTTTTGCGGTTTTCAAAGCGGATAAGCTTCTCAGCGAACACAAGCGCTTCGGCCAGCAAAACAGCCCCGGCAACGTCCAGAAGCGCATGCTGTTTCACGAACAAAGTGGAGATGATGATGCTCCAAGCGGCTATGAATATCGCCGTTCGCGCTATTCGCTCAAAGCTGCAGCGATACGATGCTTTCAATACGATATAGCTAGTCAGGACATGAATGCTCGGAAAGCAGTTGAACGGCTTATCGGTCGCATAAACGAATTTCACAAGCCCGATTAACCAGCCGTCGTCATTTATGGGAGGTCTGGGTACGGTCGTTTGAAACGTCGCATAAATAAGGAAGCAAGAGATAAGCCCTGCACACAAGGCAGTCAAGCTTCGGTAGTAGACTGCTCTATCTTTCAGGAACAAGACAATAAACATGCCCAATAAGAACGGATACCAGATCAAGTAAGGAATAATAAAAATCGGAATGAAAGGGATCAAATTGTCCAAATCGGTCATCAAATTGCCGACATCGCCGCTGCCGTTATTCAGCAGACCGTAAAATACGTTCAAAACCGGAATCGCAAGCAGCCAAAGAAGCGGAAAATAGGTGGCAAGCTTCATTTTGGCGTTGATGTTGGCGTCGGTTTTTTTCGAGCCCATCAAGATACTCCCCCTTTGCGGCAGACGTATACGAAAGCGGGCGGGAAATTGAGAGGGACAAAATGAACGCGCTCGATTTCGAATCTTCGGCTGAGCTGCTTTCGCATCTGCTGCGAATACTGGAAGGCGATGAACAAGCCGCCCGGCTTCAGCGTCGTTTCGATCTGGTTCATTAATTGCTCGCGCATAGCCAGCGGAAAATTAAAAAATGGAAGACCGCTCAAGATACAATCGAGCCCGTCGATTCCTTCTCTCCGTATGGCAGGCTGCATGCTGCAAGCGTCGGCATAACAGGCGAAGTCCCGAAACCGGGCGGACAATTGACTGCGTAAATGTTGGTCCTTTTCGAACAATAGAACCTTTGCCTCTTTATGCAGAACTTGTGCCAGTTGTCTCGTAATGGCACCGGTGCCCGCCCCGAGTTCGGCGATGCTCCTTACTTGATTCCATTCTACGGGCTCGAGCATTTTTTTTGCCAGAAACACGGAGCTAGGCGTGACACTTCCGATCTGTCTCGGCGCACGCATGAATTTATATAGAAATAACAGTTGCTCTTGCATGGTTCTAATCATGAAAGAACTCTCCTCTCGTTCACTTAAGATGCATCTATCGTAACGAAACAATCTAAAGAATGAACGAAGAAAAAAACAAAGGAATTCTGAAGAAAGTTTGAAGAAAGAAAGAACACAAAAAGCCCCTGTTCAGTCGCTTGCGCAACATGACAACAGGGACTTTGAGCGGGTTGAGGCGGCGGTCCATTAGAAGGCAGCCGTCTGAACTAGCTGCACATGGGTATAAGTAACGGATTTATTAGACGTTTACCAATCCTACTCGTAAAGCCTCTTCAACAGCGATCCGAGCCTGTCTAAATTTTGTTCATTCGCTTCTTCGCAAATAGGTTTAAGCTTATTGTATTCTTCCTCTGTTTCGAAAGTCTGCCGGAAAGTAATCTCAGTCCCACCGTCAACAACCTCGATTGTGAAAGTCAGGATAAAGTTAGGTCTGGATTCGTGCCGTAGCACAATACATTCGGGCCCGATTTCATGAAAAACACTTCGGTTCGGAAAGCCAGTTCCGTCAGGGCTATGCATCGTATATTCCCAGATGCCTCCGGGTCTAAAATCGAATGTGTGGAAAGTATTCGTGAAACCGTTAGGTCCCCACCACTGGGCGAGAAGTTCAGGCTCCGTCCAAGCTCGGTTTACCAAATTCCGAGAGGCACCGAACTTCCGACGAGATACGAGTTCGAAGGTAGCTGCGTTGCTTTCCCCAAGAGATTTCCCGAGAAGGTCCAGCATTACATTAGTTCCATGCTCGCGTTGTTCCGGCGTATCGTAGCCGTCTAAAAACGTTCCCTGCTCCGTAAATATTAGTTTGACACCATCGATGGTCGGTATGATTTCAATGGTTGCGATGGACACCGATATCCGGATTTCTCCTTGGTCCAGACTATACGTGTATACGAGTCGTTCATTGGGTAAGATTTCCTGGTAATAGGCCTCAAATGTATAGACAGGTCCACCTGGAGGGCCACCTCTGCTAAATTCACGTCCCCCGATGCGAAAGTCGAATTCCTCGGCAGGCTGGAACCAGCGAGCTTTGCTGCTTCGGTCGGACCATGCCGCAAACACGCGTTCCGGAGTGGCTCGGTAAATGCGCTCAATTTGGAATGTAGAATGAATCGTATTTCACTGTTTCATAAGTAAATGCCTCCCTTTAGAGAACTCAAGTTTAATTATCGTTTAGAAAATCGCCAAGCATATCGAAACGGCGCTCCCAGTTCATCCGGTGATCAATAATATACTTTTCGTGGCTTAACTTCATCGTTTCCAGTAATGAAATAAATGCGTCAATTGAAAGCGGCTCCTGCTGGTTCATTCGTTCGGCCACGCGCTCGAGTTCAGCCAGAAGTTTCTGCCCAGTTTTTATATTTTTCCGAACCCGTTCAATCTGAATATCCACGATGTCAGATGGGTTATAAGTATGCCCTTTAAGTACCGACTGAATTTCATCAAGCGATAGGCCCAAATCTTTTAGAGACAAGATTTGGTGCAGCCGCTTGATATCGGCTTCGTTATACAACCGATGACCTATATCGGAATGTCCTGACGGTGAAAATAAGCCGATTTGATCGTAAAACCGCAGAGTGCGGATTGTAAGTCCAGTCAATTTGGCAAGATCCCCCACTTTCCAATACTGCTGCATAACCCACTCCTTTCTTTGGCGCTAGCTGTTTACCGGTGTTTTTAGTATAAAACGTGACGTTACGTAAGGTGCAAGAGGTTAGTTAATATTTTGGTGTTAAATATATTCAAAAATATTCTATATGTACTTTAAAAATCCTTCAATACCCTTTTTTAGTAGCGACGAGTTATTCTACTCTACTGCTGGCTACCCTCCAGGTCCGGAACCTAGTAAATAGAGGAGAAATCATAGTTTCCCAACGCCGCGGAGCTGGCAGTATTACAACCCCTGTTGTCAGATATCAGATTGTGAATGCCGTAACTGGTATCCCGGTTACCAACAGCGTAACGCTGACTGGAACCCTTACAGTAGCTTTGAGCTTTCATATACCGGCCGGAACGTACAAACTCCGAATCACGAATATTGGTGCAGGAGCAGCATCTGTACAAGGAGTTATTGTGGTATTTTAAGTTAAGATGTGCGCCCTTTAGGTGCACATCTTATATTTTTAAAACACAAAGTAAACCGCAGCAGCTTTTAAAAGCTTTTAGTACCCTGTTCGTGTGCTCATACCATAAATAGAAACCTAAGGAGGATCGAAGTATGGCGAATAACGGTTTGCTTTGTGAGCAGTTCTCAAAGATTATAGGTGGCCAACCCGGCTTCGCTGGCGGAAAATGTGTGACGACAATAAATCGAGATCAAATAAGAGCAACAATTTTGGGAAAAAGATTTCGTGTAACGTCTTCTTTTTCGTTCGAATCTTTAAATAATAGAACTGGAAGAGCACTATGTTTAGGTAGAGGTGCATTCTTACAAAAAGAAGTCAATACATTCATTTCGGCCATTCGAGATCAAGGAATAAAAGTTTCGTCTGTTCGCAACGAATGGTTGTTCGAGCAACCAAGGTTGATTTATATCAATATTGAATCGGTTGATAGACCACTTGTTTTCGCAAGAAAAGTCAGGCAAGCGTTAAAAGCAATTCATTAACGGTTGGCACTGAAAGCCATGGCCAAATATGCACCATAGACATTGAGAGTCACCAAACCTTTCTAAAAAAAACCTCGTAAATAAAGTATAGCCGTTATCCTAAAATGACTAGGAAGACGGCTTTATTCTTTATGATGCCAATCCAAATGCCTGCCCATGCGGCTACAGTTGCCTCGGCTTAAAATGCGGGCTCTGAATGATCCTCATCATTTGCATTGCCATCATAAACCTTTCACTTGATACCGATTGCCCTGAATCTAACAGTTCAAAAATATCTTGCAAGCGAACACGTAACTCTACCAGTATGTTTATTTGCTCGTTTAATCGGGAAAGCTGCATTTCCAGCATATTTGTCAGATTATAAACAGGGTTATTAATCATTACTTTGATTTCCTCTAGAGCAAAACCGAGCTGCTTAAGCGATATAATTTGATGCAACCTAGTAACATCAGCATCTGTATATAGGCGGTGCCCGGATTCGGTAACCCGGGATGGCGAGAACAATCCGATCTGATCATAATGATGCAGGCTTCGTATGGTTAGACCTGTTCGTTTTGCGATTTCTCCTATTTTCCAACTCCGATTCTCCATACAGATCCCTCCAAGGATAGCACGATAAAAAAACGACTTGAACCTGACGTTACGTCAGGATTTATACTATAAAGTACCCTAGTAAAAACATCAACATAAGAAATCATGGAGAGGATTTTGTTTCAAATGGATAATTACTTAATTAAAACATTAGCCTATAATAAACAAGCACGCATTCTATTTGTGGAAAATACTGATCTGATCAGAGCTGTTTGCAATCATGATCATATGAATAAACTCCTTAAAACCTCACTTGGTAAAACCGTATCCGTTGCAAGTATGCTAACAGGAATTCTAAAGGGCACTCAACGGACGGATTAGTCTAAAAGTAAAAGCTAGCAATCATACTTATAAAATCTTTGCAGATGTCGATTCTAAGGGAAATGTACGCGGTTATATTAGTGATGAATTATTAAACGCGCCTTCAGACTATTTGAACAATTTATCGATCGAACAGTTGATAGGTGCTAGAGGATGTATTCAGGTCACGACCGATATAGGAATGAACAACGTATTTACAGGGATCACAGATATGCCATACGGGAATATTGTTGATGATATGTCACATTATTTTAAACAAAGCGAACAGACTCCTTCATGGTTTTCAGTAAACATAGTTTTCAATGAAAAAAATGAGATTGTGTTAAGCAGGGGAGTCATGGCCCAACTGCTTCCGGGCGCTCCGATTCGTCTTATTCATACAATAAGAAACGTAATATCAGATCATCAATCGTACTTGATTGATCCAGAGACCAGCAAGACTTTTAAAGAACTTCCAAACTTGATATTTGAAGACATCGACATTGTAGGCATTGAGCCTGTACGTTTGTTTTGTGGATGCTCCAAAGAGATCCTTTATCCCATGCTATTTGCTTTGGACAAGGAAGAACTGGCGAATGCCTATGAAAATGACAGTTTCATAGAGATTGTGTGCAATGTATGTGGAAAAAAATATAACTTTGATTCAAGTGAGATTGCGAGCCTTATTTAAACAACTGTCAGCATAAAAGTGAACGCAGCTGCTTTGGCTGCGTTTTGCGTTTACAGGAGATATCGCTAACCGCGCAATCTGTAACGGCAAGTTTTGTGCATAAATTTAGTGGGTCCATGAGATTACATGGGCCTCCATATCCGACATCCGAATGCCTTCATGGCAAAGCGCTCCCTTGCGGTTGATTATACATTACTCTATGGTGCGCTATCTTACCCTGGCGCCCATTTAAAATCTTTTTAACCAGTCCATGATTGTATCTACTGTTTCCATATATCTCTGCCCTACCAGCACGCCGGTATGAGTTGTGTTCCAAAGCCCTTTATATGCAGCCTGGAAGTGCTCTGCTGTCACCCTGCCCCGAAGGTCGTCATCATCACAGTTTACTGCTTTGATAACCAAGCACGGGCAAGAAATTAAACTGCTGTCTATTGATATCCCCTTTGTTTCGATTGAAAAGGAAAAAGCGCTAAATGCTTTAGATGACTCCATTGTCAGATACTTTCTTTGAAATTCAATGTCATCTGCCGTTTCATCTATGCTTGTATGCTCTTCACGAGCTGGGGCAGGCAATATGTTACCAGATGGCAATTGGGCTAATTCTTTGTATGGTACTACTTCATGAACTTCTCTGCTTATGACTGAATCGATCAACACCAATCCTGCGATCTCAACGGTTTCAGCCAACTTCTGGCTCAAGATCCCCCCCATGCTAAATCCGATAAGAATCGGCGAAACACCACACTCAGCGATAACCTCTTTAATATCCTCCAAATAATCCTCGAAAGTTATCTTAGTCATATCCAACAGCCTGCTTTTGTAGTGACTTCTCAAGTTCATGACATAGCATTTCCACCCTTCATTGATAAAGTGAGGAATGTATTTGCTCCACATCCAACTTCCTGAGTAGCTACCGTGTACAAAAAGCAAAGGGGGCCTTTTTTTAGTTGCTTTCGGAAGGTTTTCCCCCTCGAATATCTCTAAAAATAAATCGTTTTCCCCAATGTATTTCTCTATATGATCGGGCAATTCTTTCGTAAAATCTTTCACGATGATTTCCTCCTCGAAATTTATTTTGATATCAAACTATTTATTGAAAAAAATTTAAAAGTTGTAATAAATCTTTTTTAAAACGTTAAGCAGATCTTCTTTTTCTTTTTCAGAGATGTTTAAGTAAAACACGTCTAACATTTCTTTAGATATTGATTCAAAGATTGGTTTCAGTTCACTCCCCTTATGGGTTAAAGCAACATAAACAACCCTCGTGTCCTCTCTGTCCCTTTCCTTTGTCACATATCCAAGCCGGACCAACTTGTCAACAAGTGCTGTGACTGTAGATTTATCCTTATTAATTCCTTTAGAAATGTCCGCCATAGTGAGTCTGGGCTTCTTAAATAGTTCATAGATGATATCACCATGCGAAGTGCCAATACCGTCTATCCCATACTTCACCATCTCTGCTACTATAAACCGATTAACTTTCTCTCTAATTTTGGAAATCA
Organism: Paenibacillus alginolyticus DSM 5050 = NBRC 15375; assembly: GCF_000422905.1. Classification (GTDB taxonomy): domain Bacteria; phylum Bacillota; class Bacilli; order Paenibacillales; family NBRC-103111; genus Paenibacillus_E; species Paenibacillus_E alginolyticus. The sequence goes on along the minus strand of NZ_AUGY01000015.1, from coordinate 96,633 downwards.
ATGAAATTGCATCTCTACTTTGCATAACCGTATTATAGTTTGATATCAAACCAATGTCAAATGTACTTTGGGAGTTCAATTTTTACATCTTAAAATCCGAGACACAGGAATGTAAGATTATCGAACAGTTGAAAATTGAGCTGGACAAATACATTAAATGCTACAACCAAAACGGATTAAGGCAAAATTAAAGAGCATGAGCTCAATACAATACCGAACTCATGCTCTAGAAGCTTCCAAACTATATAGTGTCTAACTTTTAAGAGTCACTTCACGGGCAAACTTTAAACACTCATGCATCGAGATGATTAAATGAAAAATGGGCTAAAGAAAAACGGAGACTCAGAAATTGCCAGCAAATCGAAAAGTACAAGCGGTGTGAATGGGCTGAAGAATGGTGAGAAAGCACTTGTGCCTACAGGCTTCTTATTTGTATCAAGATATATTTTCTTACGGTCCATCTTATGCAAAATGCCTTCTACGACCTGTCCTTGGCGTGTCATGACGTAAACCTTTTTTCCAATTAGAGTTTTCACATGTTTTTTATTGATTGCCATTTAATATCACCTTGCCTTTTAGATTTTTTCATTTGGAAGGTTAATCGCGGTTCATGTACAAAAAATAAAATAATGACTAAAAGAACAAATACTATCGAGACAAGTAAAATCATTCCGTCTTTTTTCATTAAAGCTACCTTTAGTGGGTTATACTCCTAATACCATTGTGATTGGGTATTTCAAAGAATGTGCGTGCGTGGAGGGGAACTAATATCTCCCTATTCGATACAAAGCTTCTTTAACACAATGAGGACCCGAGCGGCGTATTGCTGCTTGGGTCTTTCGTTTTTTAAGATTCTGTTAAAATCATAAATTAATATCGTGTCTTCATCCACTTCCGATGGCTTGGAATCCTCCTCTAAATCCTACGAATAATTCCGTGGGGTTTTAAGTACATTTTTATAGACAAACACAATAGCGATGGTACCTGCAAGATAACAACTGATAGGAAGTATTGGATGCGGAGTGGATATACCATCCATACTAGAGCATTCACCAAATTAAATAGGAACACATAATATAAAAATAAGAAGGATTGGTCCACCTCCATTGTCCTTCTATGTTTGAATCAGGACCCTGCGTATCCGGCTGGCGCAGGGTCTATAATCATTTCACAAAAAAATCAAAGCGGTCTCACCGGGGCTTCGTCGGTGGGACCGCTTATGTACTACCATCGTAGGAAAGTGATGGACAAATTCTACATTCGACGAACTCCGTCCTCTGTGCCCTTTTCCGTCATCGATGCTGAAGACAAGCAAAAATCGCAAAGCAGGATGCACAAATTGCAGATCCACAACTTATTTTCGCTCCGCTTAGTCTATAAGTAAATCCAGATTCTATTGATATGTCCGTGGGAAAGGACCCCGAGGACTTTTTCCTTTACATCGTAATGATACCCAACAAGGCGCACAGAACAAGGTTGTTACAGGCTAAAGCATGTCCTCCATAATACATCGAAACAACAGCCATCAAGACGCACAGGACAAGATCAGTAGCCGAAAATCAGCCACCGGTAGTAGACATAACCAAAACAATTAACTCCTAATGAAATCTGTGTGATTTTCTACTATTATACGGACCTTTAATACAATTGCTTGGACATCCTAGTTAGTTTCGAATAATAATCAGAACATAAAGAAAGAATCCCACGAGGGAGAATTATCCCGGTTCTCTTTGTTTTCGTTTGGTGGTGGCCGGATTCACCATGACAACGCTCTTGCCCTTGTCGGCAAGCCAATTTGGCCAAGTTATACCCGTAATGTCCGGTCGGCTCCATGCCGATTATGAGTCCTTTTAAGCGGTGTTTCTGCCTGATTTCGTCAATCCATCGTTCTAATTTTTCGAATCCTTCAATTGTATTTGAGAATGTAAGCTGTCGCTTACTAAGTACGATGCCGCGAAAATTAGTTACTTGAGCTACATGAGTTTCCTTCGCGATATCTATACCCACAACAAGGTGAGATGTGGAAATTCGTTCAATGCGTTGATTTTGACCGTCGATTGTTTACACTTCATAGAAAGAGCGCCTCCTTGATGGTATTGGGTTATAAACCCGTTGACAAACCCATCATACCGAGGCGCTCCTTTTTTGACAAAGGCCAAATCTTAGGCCTTACAAGAATGTTTAGTACAACAGGCCACCGAGTTTATCACCGGCAGCCTGTTTGATCTTTGATCACAACCCTAAAACACATACTGATTGGGACAATTTGTGCTCAATAAGACCTGAGATCCGAACTGAAATAACAATCGTAGGAAGCCTTCGTTAGTCTACGATCCCTAACATATTCAGCTAGTGAATGTCCCACCAAGGCTTGGAATATTCGATGGAAAAGATATCGTGAAAAACCAGTTGCTCTAGTGGCGTCTTCCAACGAAATCTCCTCGGTCAATTTACTTTCTAAGTACGATCTCTAAGCCAAATACGCTTACAACTTAAATGTTTTAATTCTTTTGCAAATTAGATCCCATGGTGTATTTATTTGTTTGCCATCGGGAATGGGATAAAGTTCTTGTCATCCGACAATTGTTTAACCAAGGCGCCAGCACCTACACTCTGTTCAAATGCGCTAAACAAAACGGGGCCCCAAATAATAAGGACCGCGTTTATAAATTTCATTAATCAGGTATACAGATCATTTTTATTGCTAGTGTAAAATTGAGGTGCCATTTGTTGGGCCGGGTACATGTGGTGGGATGTTTCTACATAAGGCATGGTTGGCTGCCCAGGGGACAAATGATAAGATGTTCCCTGATACGGTTGGCGGAAAAAGAAGGGATTACCAAATGGGACTCCAAAGCCAAACGGGCTTCCAAAACCTCCAAAGCCAAATGGGCTTCCAAAGCCTCCAAAACCAAATGGGCTTCCAAAGCCCCCAAAGCCAAACGGGCTTCCAAAACCTTCAAAACCAAACGGACTTCCAAAACCTCCGTGCCCAAAACCTCCGTGCCCAAATCCTCCGTGAAAGCCCATATTTGTTGTCCTCCGTTTATGATGATATAGAAACATTTAACGATGCATTGTATGGGCTTCTGTCATAACAAGTTCGTAGTTAGATGTAAAATAGGCCTTTTGGATTATCACTGATAGGAGGACACTGCGGTAGATTATCACACTCCCAGGTACTGAACTCTTTTGTCAAATCGCTCAACAGGCTACCAATGTTATGCCGGCAGCCTGTGTCATGGTGCTATCATTTCCCGTTAATCATTCTCATTAGTATATTTTTAAGTCTATTTTTTTTCTTCACGATTTCAAATGGTCGCATCATATCGTAATCTTCATGTTCGAGCATGTGACAATGCCATACAAAAAGTCCAGCGAAAGGATCGAATCTCGCGATAAAAGAGGTAACGTAACCAGCGGGAGCACGAATCGTATCTTTAAAGCCCCTCTCGTTAGGTTCAGGAGGAACCGCAGGTCCTGTAAACTTAAGTTTACCTGTGGCTTGGAAATGAGCATCGTCAAAGGGCTGGCGCTCTAGAATTTGCATGTCAACGACATGTAGATGAATGGGGTGGTCATCCGCAGACAGATTAATTAACCGCCAGATTTCAACAGTTCCTAAGTCCATTTTCTCGGATATAGGATCATTCCACATTTTACTGTCAAGTAAGTTTAGCGATCTTCCATATTCATCCTCCACCCTAACCAGTGTGATATCTCTTGTTCTTGTTGACATCTCTCTAGAAAGGAAATCAATTTTCGTTAATTGATCAGGAAGGGAGCTGGCATCTTTGCCTTTTAACGGAGTGGTTACTTTAAACTGCATGACATCGGTTGTTTCTGGGGAGGCACCCTTGAAAACATTTTTAAGAATGATCGTCTTACCATAGGATTGAGAAAAATCGATGATCACATCCGCGCGCTCAGTCGTTAGAAGGAGGATCTCATTCATTTTCACTGGTTTCTCCAGTAATCCTCGATCGATTCCAATTTGATAAAATGGCTGTCCGGAGTCCAGTTTGAGTGTAATAGCTCGACTATTACAATAATTTAACATGCGAAATCGGTATTTTCTCGGTTCTACTTGTAGATAGGGGGATACTTTGCCGTTTACCAAAATGTAATCTGCGTCAAAAGGTGTAACAATTGAAGGATAAGGAAGACGATGATTGTTTTTATCCGGAGTAGCAGGGTAAAAGAGCGAACCGTCCGGGTTAAATGAACGATCCTGAATCATAAGCGGGATTTCATAGTTCCCCACCGGTAGATTCAGGGATTGTTCATGCTCATCACGAATGATAAAATAGCCTCCAAGTCCCGCATAATTGTTCAATCTCGTAATACCCATTGTGTGGTCATGATAAAATAATGTAGTGGCTTCAAGGTTGGGATACTCGCATACTTTTCTTTGAAACTTAGGTCCTGTTTGTTCAAAATTTCTCGTAAACCAAGCATCAGGGTACCCATCGCTATGGTCATGCTGTTTTCCGCCGTGTAGATGAACCACAGTCCTAACCTGTGGAACTGTTTTTTCTGCACCATGAATGGTCGTATCGATGGGGAGAAAATGCTTTTTGGGCAGATCATTCATCCATTTGACATATGACGTTTCACCCTTCATCACGTCGAAAGTTGGGCCTGGGTACATACCATTGTAGCCCCATAAGCGGGTAGGCCCTAGATCACTATGTAGTTTTTGTGTAAATTCCCTCATAGTCACTTCATAATACGAACCTTTCTTGTCTCGTTTTATCGGGGAAATGGTTTTGGGAATCGGCAGTTTATCGACGAATTTTTGAAGTTTTACTTTTACGGGCATATGAGTGGAGACCTCCTCACGGTTAATACCTTAAGAAAGCGTATGAACGACAGATGTCCCACTATGTTTAATTGTCGATTTTTCCTTAAAACGGTTCGGCCACACCTTTTCCTTGCCGCGAACATAATCTATTATCAAATAATCGGCCCAGAGGTGGATTAGGATGAACTATTATTGTCCCCTGTACGGTGTTTGGCGTGAATACTGCATGCCAAGTAGTCACTGGCTACATGTGAACTATTACACTGAAAGAAAGGATTCAACTATCATCGATGAATGGAACACTGTTTCCGCTCCTCCTCCCCCTCAGCTGCAATCCGTTTCAGTGGACCCCAAAACAAGTGCACTCCTAGTTTTGGATATGGAGACCACTATATGTAATAATCCTCGTTGTATTGCCTCCATCTCTAAAATTAATCAACTACTGGCGAGAAGTCGTGAATGTGGCATGCTTGTCGTCTATAGCCTTACACATATGGGGAGCCTATCGGATATTGCCGCGCAGATAGCCCCTTTGCCAAGTGATCCTGTTGTGAAATCAAACGTTGATAAGTTCTACAAAACTGATTTAGAACAAATATTGCATGAGCATGGCATTAAAACCGTTCTGATTACCGGTTATGCCGCTAATGGCGCAGTCCTTCATACAGCCACTAGTGCTGCATTCCGTGGATACAATGTCATTATTCCAGTTGATGGAATGTCAGCTCTCAATCCTTATGCTGAACAGTATACCGCTTGGCATATGTTAAATAGCCCTGGAACCCGAAACCGGGCCATTTTAACAAAAATCAATCTGATACATTTTAGTCATCCATACCGGCGATCCGAGGACTGGGAACTCGGAGTCATCCAGTAAAGCCCATTCTCCCTCATAGGAGTGCTAATACTATGGCTCCAAGAAGTTAACACTCAATTGTTATACCACGCTAATCTGCCCTCCATTTATCAAAATATCTTTACACTAAGCTGCCCATTTGTTGATTAAACCAAAAAAGGAGCCGCGTTAAGCAGCTCCTGTACTAAGCATCATCCATGGGGTATTGACGTATTTCGTCAGGTTATTTTGGTAACGTTGCCATCATTGAATAAAATTCCGTTGTCATCACACCTGCAATAACGGCGGGATCTTCCGCGATGAGTTTTGGAACTTGATCTTTATTCTCAACCTCAATAATTGCGAGTCCATGTGGGGCTGTCGGATTTAGAACCGGTCCGAAAACCAAAGCAATCCCTTGATTCTGTTTGTCAGTCCAATAGGCAATATGTTGTAGCATGATGTTCCGTTCCTCTTCAGTCATGTCCTGAGGAAAAGTTGTTCTCGGTGGAGTGGACTTTAACATGAATATAATTTAACTAATGGAACAAAATTAACCTCATTCTTCCTGGACTAACTCCTGTTAAAAGGTAAATACGTGATTACCAATAGTAATCTTGGCGGTTCTTTTTTTGCTCCAAGATGCCTGGGCAATATCAGGATTGTAAAAATACAGTGCCCCAGTTGTTGGATCCAAACCATTCAAAGCGGCCATTGCCGCGCGGTAGGCTGACAAATTTGGTTTAAGGTTAAACTGGCCATCATCAATGGCTGAAAATTGACCTGGCTGATGAATAACCTCAGTGATGGAATCAGGAAATTTTTCGGACTGAACTCGATTAAGAACGACAGCTCCCACGGCAACTTGTCCTAAAAAGGACTCCCCTCGAGCTTCGGAATGAATTATTCGCGCCATTTCGTCCAGAACCGACTGTTTGGGTGAAATCGTTTTATTTAGTTTAGACAGAGTTAGGGAATCGGCTTCACCATCAACTGACAAGCCATAACTGGCTTGAAATTTCTTTACCGCATTCTTAGTCTGAATACCGTAATAGCCGGTAATTCCTGTTTTAAAGTAACCCAGTGCGCTTAATCGTTCTTGCAAATCCAGTACTTGGTCACTTTGTGTGCCCTGACCTAACGATTGCGCACCGACCGGTGCGGTCATCCCCATTACACCAAGGGAACAGACGCAGATAAGAGCCTGTAGTTTCTTCTTCATGTTTTAAGATAACCTCCTCTTCCTTTTACGCGCCGCACAAGCAACGACATGCAGCATTACAAATTTAGGGGTGTTGATCCGACTCAAGATGTCGCCTTACACGCTCGAAAATTAGGGAACAGCACAAGGCTGTCCCTATAAACTTCGGGAGAAACACCTAGTAAGGGTCGCAAATCACAAAAAAGGAGCTCTGCCAATAAGGCAACCTCCTCCATTATCGTTCCTCGTTATTTGAATATCATTTCAGAGAAAATGATTAGTAAACAAAAGAGGAGCTGCCGCGAAGCACTCCCCTCAACTATAGTTTCCGTTAGTGTAACAAGCTTTTATAATTTTACTGCTCTTTCACCTTGGGTTTAACTAAACTCGCGCCTACGAGGTAAAGCAAACCAGAGTCCATCGAGCCAAGCTAGCTCCTGTTCCGTTAATTTATCCATGTCAGCAGCACGCAGACTCGCGTTCAACTGCTCCGGACGACTCGCACCAATGATGGCGGAGGTGATTCCCGGTTGCTGTGTAACCCAACGTACGGCCGTCGTTGTTGGATCATAGTGATGTTCTTGGCACCAGGCCTGGTATTTTGCAACAGCGTCGAACTGCGCCTCTTGCCAATAACGTTCCTGATACAACGAACCTGCATTGTTTCCGAGTCCGAAACGAGTCCCCTCTTCGACACTTGCATTATTCCTATAACGGCCTGTCAACATGCCTCCTGCAAGTGGGTTGTAACTGATAATGCCAACCCCCTCATCAAGGGCCATTGAAACCAAGTCGTCTTCAATCATTCGAAACAAGAGATTGTAGCGAGGCTGAATGCTCACTATACGGGCGTAATTTTTTCTTTCAGCAATTCCGTTTGCTTTTGCCACCTGCCAAGCACGCCAATTTGATACACCTATGTAGCGGACTTTGCCTTGTTCGACGAGATCATCAAACGCACGTAAAGTCTCATCCATAGGTGTGCTTGGGTCGAATTGATGAGCTTGATAGAGGTCGAGATAGTCCGTTTTTAGACGACGGAGGCTATCCTCTACGGATGTTATGATATGCTTCCTACTCAACCCACGATCATTTGCTCCGGATCCCATCGTACCAAAACACTTTGATGCTAGCACCACTTTGTCTCGTTTACTCTCTAGCCATTCCCCGATAATCGACTCGGTTGCACCTGCGTTGGCATAAGAAGCCCTCCCAATGGGATACACATCTGCCGTGTCGATAAAACTCACTCCGGCGTCGAACGCCTTGTCAAGTATTTCGAAGGAGGTTTTTTTGTCTGCCTGATTGCCAAATGTCATCGTGCCCAAACACAGATTAGTTACTTTTAATCCCGTTTGTCCTAAAGAACGAATTTCCAAAATAATTCACCTCTCCAAGAGCTTTTTATTATTCTTTTATGATTATATATAAGTACTTCCTTTTGTTATTGTTATTTTTCTGTTGAGAATACCTCTTTTGCAACTGTCATGGCTGACATTGCCTTCGGCCAACCTGCATAGAAAGCAAGATGGGTCATTACTTCGATTAGTTCTTCTTCCTTAAGACCGTTTTGTTTTGCTAATGTTAAATGGGATTTCAATTGTTGCGTATTCCCACCAGTAATTAAGCTAGATACGGTAATTAAACTACGGTCACGTGGAGTAAGCTCCTTACGTTTCCATACATCTCCGAATAAAACATCATCGGTTAATTCAACAATCTTTGGTGCAAAATCTCCGAAGTTTTTCTGTGCGACAGTTAGTTCTTTTGAAGAATCTGACATTTAGGATCCCTACTTCCACATTTTTTATTTTTATTCTACTAAACGCTTTTTCATTATCTACTTTTAAGCCTTAGCCTGTACACGGCTTGTATTGATGATTCCCGTCATTACTGTTTGTCATGTCATTGTTGTCACTTCCGCATGCAGAGAATGTAAGGCAGAAACTAATCCAAAGGCAAGTAATAATAGTTTTTTAATGTTTTCCTCCTCCGAAATTAGCCATTACGGCATTTAAGAATACTGTTTGCAGACCCGTCCAAAATGACAGACCATGCATAATTTAATTATGCAACGAATCAAAAAGAAACCGATATCCTGATTATCTTAAATGTTTGCCTATTTCTCTCACGTGAAAGAATACTTATGAATTTGCGATTGTGTATATAATAAAAAAACCAAAAGATTTCCCCCTCTAACATTGATGAGAGAGTTTCTATTTGGCCTTTCTAGATAAAGATCGAACTAAATGCTTATAATGCCCTTCACACATTGGATACTTGCTCAGTAACTACCTGTTCCTGGTCATATGTTTCCTTCAGACGCTTCATGTCAGCTTTGGGAGGAAAACCAAACATGCGAGAATATTCACGGCTAAACTGAGATGCACTTTCGTAGCCTACCCGGTAGGCAACCTCAGAAGCATCCGCCGACTCGGTTAATAATAGGCGCCGAGCTTCTTGCATCCTAAGCTGTTTTTGGAATTGAAGAGGGCTCATCGCAGTGATTTCTTTAAAGTGTCTATGTAACGAAGAAATACTCATATTCGCTATTTCGGCAAGTTCTTCAATCCGTAAGGGGCTATCATAGTTATTCATGATTTGTTCAATAGCAAGTTTGATTTGATGGGTTGAGCTTCCTTCCATTCCAATTTGCTCCAAAATAATCCCATTCTGACCTTGCAGCACCCGATAAAGAATTTCCTTCGTAAATAGTGGAGCAAGCACCGGAATATCTTTAGGATTATCAAGCAAACGAGCTAACCTAATGACCGAATCTAACAAAGATGACTCTATCTGGCTGACAAACATAGCTCGCTTCGGATTTTGTTTCAGATCAACACGAAATTCAGAATCATGTAAAAGCTCTAAGATTTGACTAGATGTGAATTCAAGTTTGAAACCCAAATATGGAACATCGGGAGTGGCTTCAGTGACTTGGGCGGTAACTGGCAAGTGAACGGATGCAACAAGGTAATCGGCAGGACTGTACCTAAAGCGCTCCTGTGCCAGCCAAACCTCCTTAGCCCCTTGAACTACCATACAAAAGGACGGCTTGTAAACTCCATGGCTTTGTCCAGCCGTATTCGAGACACGCATGAAAAATAAGGACGGAATAGCAGTTGGGTGAACACCGTCCTTTTGTGTAAAGCGCTCTATGATTTTGGTGAGCTCATTCTGCTGTTTAGTGATTATTTCAGACATTTGATTCTCCTTGTTCCTATTTTTTACCACATAAGAAAGTATAAGTTTTCGGCTCTCGAAAACGGCTTGATTATTGGCGATAAAACCTACATCTAAACGCGGTCGCTCATCATTGAACGGCCTCGATAGAGGTTTTCTCATAGTTCGATTATAGTCCATATTTGTTTATTATATAAGTGGTAGTGAGAGGATTAGGCAAACATTTGGCATGAATGGGATAACGGTCCTTTTGTTATCTGGTGCATAATAAGGATGTGAAGAATGGGGATAAAGGTTAACTCGACTTACAAATAATTTTTAAAAAATGGAGGATTTTATATGCAAAAAGTAATTTTGAACAATGGTGTTGAGATGCCTATACTCGGTTTTGGTGTATTTCAGATTGCAGATCAAAATGAATGTGAACAAAGCGTTTATGACGCTATTATGTCAGGCTATCGGCTGATTGATACAGCTGCCTCTTATCTAAATGAAGAAGCAGTTGGCAGAGCGATCAAACGGAGTGGCGTGGCAAGAGAGGAATTATTTATTACTACAAAACTTTGGGTTCAGGATGCTGGTTATGAGCGCACAAAAAATGCATTTAAAAAATCACTGAAAAGATTGCAATTGGATTATTTGGATTTGTATTTAATTCATCAGCCATTCGGCGATGTGCATGGTTCTTGGCGCGCTATGGAGGAATTGTATCGTGAAGGAAAGGTCCGTGCAATTGGCGTTAGTAACTTCCATGAGGATCGTCTGATCGATTTGATCCTTCATAATGAAGTAGTTCCTGTTGTAAACCAGGTTGAAACGCATCCTTTCAACCAACAAATCGAAAATGCAAAATTCATGAAAGAGAGTAATGTTCAGATCGAATCCTGGGCGCCTTTTGCTGAAGGGAAAAATAATTTGTTCCAGAATGAGCTATTGGTATCCATAGCTGAAAAGGTTAATAAATCCGTTGCTCAAGTGGTTTTACGTTGGTTGACACAAAGAGAAGTCGTTGTGATTCCAAAGTCCGTTCGTAAAGAAAGAATTATCGAAAACTTCAATATCTTTGATTTTGAATTAAGCCAAGAGGATATGGAGTCGATGACTACATTAGATACAAAACAGAGCCTATTCTTTTCACATCGCGATCCTGAAATGGTGAAATGGCTCGGTACCCGTAAACTTGATATCTAACAATCTGCTCCTATTTCGTTTGCAGAATCTAGGTATTTATTAAGCAAATCTGACCGTTACTTCAATGAAAAACAGGGAGAAACTGCCCGCGGCAGTCCGCTCCCTGTTTTATTTTCTTTCATAAATATGAAAATAGTAATTATAAGGATTTTTACTTTCAGTAATCCCTTTTTCAACGGATACTTCTATCCAATGTCGTTGTCGTTTCCTATAACTCTGTTTTTGTCCATTGCCGCAATTAAATATATCTCCACTAAACCCACCCTCGTTAATTGAATAAAGTCTAGTCTTTTATTTATTTATTTATTTTATAACCCTGATATACAACTTCCCAATCAAGAGATCTGATCATTCTGTTTTCAATTTGTCCTAATGGCTTAAATCCATATTGTGCATAAAGAGAATGGGCATCTTTTGTTGCAAGTTGAAAACTCGTTCCTTTTAATTTAGGGTGTTCTATGATGACACTCATTAACCATTTACTTAGTCCACGACCTCTATATTCAGGTAGTATAAAAACATCACCTAGCCAGGAAAATCTCACAAGATCAGACACAACTCGTGCAAAACCAACCTGTTTATAGGGACCATCATTAGGATTCCCATCGTAGACTCCATAGCAAAGAATGGAATTTTCTATGGATGCTACTACTAGTTCCTTCGTAATACCCTTAACCCAATAAGCATCCCTACTAAGGAAATTAAATATAACATCGATATCCAAAAAACTCTTCTCAGTACTGATTGTAAATCCATCATTGTTTGTCCAAAGTATTTTTTCATTTACTAGCATTTCATTCCCTCCTTTTGAATTAGTCATCTACCACTGCCCTGTTTCTTAATAGCACCAGTTTTGCATATAACTATAGGCCTTGAGATAAACGAATCATATCCCTGCATTGTATACCGTTTTCAAAAATTTCATCAGTGTAATGTTTTATAAAGAAGTCCCTATCAATCCCAACAATTCTAAAACCACATTTTTGATATAGAGCGAGTTGTCCCATACTTGAGTTCCCAGTGCCAATCTCAATGGTTTTATACCCCTGATACTTAGCATTGTTAATTGCATGCTGTACTATCTTCTTTCCTAACCCTTTACCTTGGTGGTTCTCGTTGACAGCTATATTCACCAACTCAACTGTCTCAGGTCTTGTAGGCAATAATACATAGACAGCTAAAATAGTGTTGTCCATCTCTGCTATATAGCACTGCCCTCGTTTAAGATATTCTTTAACAATCTGTTCAGAAGGGTCTGCTAGCAATAACAGCTCCATTGGAGCCGACTCGTAAGTATCTAATTTTCGTATTTCCATCTTAATCCTCCTTTAATGAACCATCATTACAGATTACTTAAGTATAATTCACCGTCGTTTAATGCGCATTTCTCCCATTCTCTTCTATTCTACTCCAAAAAAGTGATTAATTCCTGCGAATAAGCGGAAAAGATTCAGTTGAAACGAAAAAAATACAGCCGGCCTCTCAAGAGGGCAGACTGTATTAGTTATTGGCTTTTAATTGGATGGTATGATTCGAATATCTTTATCCAAATTGGCAAGCATTATGAAATTGCGGTTGAAAGTAAAGATGCGTTTTACCTGATAATAGGACATGGTCACAGCAGTGAATGCTTCGCTGAGCGAGAAACGGAGCTCGGGCCTGTCCATAAGCAGTCTGCGCGATTCCCCCTCAAATTCGGGGCCGCTGGAGACGAGCGACAACTTGCCTTTACTCACTGCTTTATCAATTGCATTCAAAAAATACTCCGCCTTCTGATAACTGTATTCATTACGAAGCCATTGATGAAGATCAAATATAATGGAGTTGGTCGTTATGTAATTACGTTCAAGATCATGCAAATCTAGAAACAGGGAACGAGCTTTCGAATAGTGCGGGTCTTCAGGGTTCATTAAAGCGGCTAAAGCTGTTTCATCCAGAAAAATTGCATCCTGAATGTTCAAGTGGTTATCCATATGTTGTCAGCACTCCTTAATCCTCAAGTTTGCAAATACCATCCAAATATAGAAGCGGGTTATCTTCCTTTTGATCCACTGAGATGGGGGTTGATTCGAAGGGGGCACTTGCCAGGTATTGGACAATGATTCCATTGACGATCGCTTGCACAGTCGTATGCTGCATGTCGGCGATTGCTTTCAGCTCATCATAATATTGCGGATTGAGTTCTATTGTGCCTTCTTCTTGTTCTTCACTTCTTGAAGAAATGAATTCGGAAGCGGTGGACTTCGCTTTTTGGAATTGATTTTGAATGAAGCGTTTGTAATTATTCGCCATCGTGATTCACTCCTTATGCATAGCTTTTATAAGCATTCGTCGAATTCTGTCGATTTCAGGGGGTGATGTCGGACAGAACTGGGATCGAGAGCCATTTTCTAAATAAGGTGGGAGACGGGAATGAGAAAGGTATTATTCGTAAAGGCTAATAATCGTCCAGTAGAACAAACAGCAAGTGTTAAATTGTATGAAGCGTGTTACTATTCTGAGGGAGAGGCAGCTTCATTGGAAATGGCAGTCAATTTTAAGACGCTATTCAACTGGCTGTTGAAATGGCTAAAACCTTTTAAGTACGTGGATTGCAGCGGCTATTGTAGTCGTAACGGATGTCTTTCTTGAATACTAAAAAAGTGACCCTCAGCAACGGGCCGAGGGTCTAAACTTATATAAAATGTTTTCAAATCAAAACTTTAATATTTATGATACGGTTTGGCGTGTTATCTGTAACGGCAAGTTTTCGCTTAGACCTAGCGTCCGCGCTGTTGAAGTATGGATTTCTTGGATGAGCTCTGGGTTTTTCAATAGTGACACGCCATAAGAAGGAATCATTTCTTTTATTTTAGGTTCCCATGCTTTCATTTGTTGCGGGAAACATTTTTTAATTAACTCAAGCATGACGGAAACGGCGGTAGAAGCACCTGGAGAAGCGCCGAGCAATGCAGCTATCGAGCCATCTGCGGCACTAATAACTTCCGTACCAAATTGCAGTGTTCCTTTGCCAGCTTCCGTATCTTTGATAACTTGCACACGTTGGCCCGCTACTACTAAATCCCAATCCTCGCTTTTGGCGTTCGGGATAAACTCTCGCAACTCTTCCATGCGCTTTTCTTTCGATAACATAACTTGCTCGATCAGGTATTTTGTCAATGACATGTTTTTTGCACCTGCGGACAACATCGTTACGAGATTATCCGGTTTTACGGAAGTTACCAAATCAAAAATTGAACCGGTTTTTAAAAACTTTGGTGAGAAGCCGGCAAACGGTCCAAATAGCAACGATTTTTTATTGTCGATGAATCTTGTGTCAAGATGCGGAACCGACATGGGAGGAGCTCCAACCTTAGCTTTTCCGTATACTTTTGCATGATGCTGCGCGACAACATCCGGATTATTACACACCATAAATATTCCGCTTACCGGGAATCCGCCAATATGTTTTCCTTCGGGAATACCGGATTTTTGCAGCAAATGAAGGCTGCCTCCCCCGCCACCGATAAAGACGAATTTTGCAGTATGGCGTTCGACGTTACCGCTGTCGTTTCTTACTTTCAATTCCCACAATCCGTCTCTAGTACGTTTAATATTATCAACGCTATGTTTGTAATTAATATCGACGTTTTTACTCTTTAAGTGGTCAAACAAAATACGCGTCAAAGCACCAAAATTGACATCCGTTCCAGAGTCGATTTTGGTTGCTGCTATGGGTTCATTCGATGGACGATCTTGTATAATAAGTGGAATCCATTCCATCAGCTTTTGAGGTTCATCGGAAAATTCCATTCCTTGAAACAAAGGATTATTCGACATCGCTTCAAAACGTTTCTTTAAAAACGTTACATCTTGTTCCCCTTGCACCAAACTCATATGAGGCAATGGAATGATAAAGTCCTGTGGATTACGTATCAGCTTGCTTTCTACAAGATAAGACCAAAACTGCATGGAAAGCTGAAACTGTTCATTAATTTTAATAGCTTTGCTGATATCTATAGACCCGTCTGGATTTTCGACAGTGTAGTTAAGTTCGCACAGTGCCGCATGCCCTGTTCCTGCATTATTCCATTCGTTAGAGCTTTCTTCCCCTGCATTTTCAAGCTTCTCAAACACTGTAATTTCCCATTCCGGAACTAATTCTTTCAAAAGTGTCCCTAAAGTTGCACTCATGATTCCTGCACCAATTAAGATGACGTCTGTTTTAGTTTCTCTGCTGCTCATTTTTACCATCCTTATACCCTAAAATTTGCAGAAAGGTTATAGGCGCTCCTGCTTTTGCACTACAGCAAGCCAGAGTTCGACCTAGTCATACACCTTTTCTGATCATTATAACCCTATGATTAAAATATTTATTTACTATTATATGATAGTTATAAGCTATACGACAAGAAGTGCGGTGAAGAAACCTTACCGGATAATACCAATAGTGTGCAAATTAATTTCGATAGAGCTTAATAGGACGATGAATAACAGTCAATTTCTATGATCACTCTTTTATTTTAACATATATTTATCCTAAACTAACCTGCCATTTAATTGAACTAAATTTGCCTAGAAGCTGCCATTCTTCTTTGAATAAAAGCCAACTGACAAAAGTAGTGTTTTTTCATCAAAGGATTCGACAAAGCTTAAATTGAATACATATCGTATGCATATACTAAGCTGACAAGAAAGGTCGTGGCTTCTGTGTACTCACACGAAGATTTAATTTCAATTCGACTAGGGATCATGCTTATTGTGGTTCCAATTCTGGGCGTAGCATCCCTTTATTTGCTTAGATAAGTTTTTAAAAAGTAATTGATATCAATGCATCAAACCCTAAAATAAATTCAACTTCTGTAACAGATAATATCCATGTCAACTGTCACTATGGATCTTCTACCTGCATAAAAAATGGCTGACGATTAACGTCAGCCATTTTACTTAACTCTAACCAGAGGACGCTATTTTTCAGCGCCTCTTAATTTGTAGCGATATCATCATAGCGCAGCTGAATGACTTACTTATCATTATCGATGATGAGGCCTAAATGATGCAAATTCCTGTAGCTGATCGCTAAGCTTTCGAACGGATCTCGGCGGCTTTGATCCTGCTCCACGACAAGCCACTGAGTCCCAATTGCTTCCGCCACTCTCGATATCTTCGTGAAATCCAGAATACCTTCGCCGATCTCCGCAAAAAATTGCTCTTCGCCTGCTTCCATGTCTTTAATATGAAGCAGCGGACAACGATTCTGAAGCTTGCTTAAGTAGACAGCCGGATCTTCCCCGCCGCGTTTGATCCAGTATGTATCCATTTCCATCTTAACGAGTTCTGGATCCGTTTCACGCAGCAGAATGTCCAAAATCGTTTCGCCATCGATGCGTTTGAACTCCCAATCATGATTATGATAGAGGAACTGCTTTCCCCGTCTATGAAAAGCCTCACCGATTCGATTCATCTGCCGGGACTTATTCAGTACGTCTTCCAAAGTGCCGTCGAACAACATAGAAACCGTGATGTAGCGGCCGCCAACTTCGTCCAGATAATCGGCAATTTGTTCCGTATCGATATCGAAGCTGTTGAAACCACCCCACGTGTTAATCACCTGCAGCCCGAGCCGATCCAGAAGCGCTTTCTGCTCGGCGATCTTCATGCCTTCCGGAGGCATACCGATCTCAATGCCTTGATAACCTATAGCAGCCACACGTTCCAGAGACCCTGCATAATCTTCGACTAATTGTTTTTGAATCGTATAAGGCTGAAAAGCAATCGGAAACTTTGGCACGGTCATCGATCCTTTCAAATGGGTATTATATAAATCGATTAAGTGAAATTACGAGTCCAACTGGTTGAATTTCAAGCCAAGCGGGAGTGGAGCGGGACGCTCAACATGCGTCTGGAGATGAATATGCCGCTCCTCTGTCGACGCTTCAAAGATAGCAAGAGAAATATCCAGAACATGTTCTGCCAACCGTCCGCTCGCTCTGTTCGCCCGGCCCGACCGGATCGCGTAGGCGATGTCGGCTAAGCCAATTCCTCTGCTGTCTTCCGTAAAACCGTGCGTCAATGGTATCTCCTTTGATTGACCGCTGCGGAATTGAATGATGACAGTCGTGTCTAGACCCGGAACCGGACCGAAGAAATTGGGATCTGGCACCGTCATATTGCCTTCTGTGCCAAAGATTTCAAGTCTCGGTTTGTAGCCGAAGCTTTCCTTGGCGGCTTGAAGACTTGCTACCGCGCCGCTGTGAAAATCGAGCACAGCAGCCACGTTCGTAGGTGCTTCCACTGGAATAGTATCACCATAGCGTGAAGATTTCGGGTTTTGAACCTTGATTTTCGCGTGAAGCTGGTTAGCGGAACCTGTGACTCTCCGAACGGGACCGAGCAAGTTAATTAATGCTGTTAAATAATAAGGTCCCATGTCCATCATTGGATCTCCGCCAAGCTTGAGGAAATTTTGAAAATTAGGATGCATCCCGTCTCCGGCACTCCCCATAATAATCGTTGCGTTAGCACCATAAGGCGTGCCGATCCAGCCGTCATCGATAAGCTTCCTGCATGTTTGCAAACTCGCACCCATGAAGGTATCTGGAGCGCAACCGACCAAAAGTCCCTTAGATTCGGCAAGTGCCAACACTTCTTGGGCTTCTTCACGCCTCAGGGCAAAAGGCTTTTCCGTATAAATATGCTTACCGGCATGGAGGGCCCTCATGTTTATCTCGGCATGCGCAGCGGGAGCGGTTAAATTGAGCACGACGTCAATGTCCTGATTCGCTAGTAACTCTTCAACCGTACAATAAGTAGGAACGCTGAATTCTTCCGCCCGTTTACGCGCAAGCTCAGGCATTAGATCTGCACATGCGATTACTTCAAGAATATGATTGAACACTTGCGTACAGTTTTTCAAGTAAATACTGCTGATCATCCCACATCCTACGACACCTACTTTCACCTTCTCCATAACACTCACCCATTCCATTTAGAATAGTTTTCTGCTGCTTGCGATCCATTACAACTGACGCCAATATGAACAATCAAAATGTTGAAGCGGAGCGCCATAAAGGTACTCCGCATTAAAATATTAGCTTGTAAACTGCTGAATGCGATCCTGCAGCAATTTGTTAAATTGGTCTTCCATTTTGTGGACGCCGGCTTGCTCGAGTTCTTTCATGAAATTATCCCATATCGAGTCAAATTTGTCCGGCTTGGCCAAAATCGCTTCCGGTATGCGTTTCTTCATTAGGTCCTCAGCCTTCTGGAAGATTAGGGCCGCATCCGTATCCTGCGGAATATTAATTTGCCAAGCTGCTCCATATGGTTTGACCGGGAAATCGGACGGCTGCGGGTACAGGTCCTTCCACATTTTTGCATTATACTTGCTAAGAACTTCTTTATCCGTATTGGAATATGCGTCGATAATTTGCTGTTGGCTCTTAATCGTGTACGTTTGACCAGTCGAATCCTTCACACCGTCTCCATATGTCGGAAACGGGTAAGCGTACACGCCGATACCGGTTTTCTTACCGTATTGTGGATCTTTATTTCGTTGCTCCATCTCTTCCGGTGAGATAACGCGCTTGCCGTTTTCTATTTTGTAGTTGACGCCTTCGATGCCCCAATTGTTCAATATCTGGGCTGGCTCGGTAGCGAGCCAATCTAAGAATTTGATCGCGCGTACTGGATCTTTACAAGTTTTGGAAATACCTATGCCCCAACCGCCCGAATAGCCTGAATCCTGAAAATCATGATACTTAATACTATCGTTCAGCGTCAGCGGATATAGACCGTATGTTTGATCTTCCTTGCCCGCCTTTTTCAAGGCTTGTTCGGCCTGTTGATATTCCCACTTCGCGTCGATCAGACCGAGAACGCGGCCGGACGAAATCTTCGCCTGATATTGGTCATATTTCTGGACGAAGCTTTCAGGATCGAGCAGACCGATATCATTCATATGGTTTAACCATTTGAAATACTCTTTCTCTTCTGGACGGGTAAAGTGGTAAACCGCTTTCTGCGTCTTCGGATCGACGTACCATTCTCCGTCATCCGGACCTCCTGTAGCGAACACCGCGGGGTTTGTGACCGAGATGAGAATACGCCAGTCGTCCGCGAGGAGTGAAAGGCCAATGGTCGGCTGACCGTCAACTGTTGGATGCTTGTCTTTATACGTTTTAATCGCGTTCTCAAAATCCTGGATGGTGCGCAGCTTTGGATATCCAAGCTCTTTCACCACACCATGCTGCAGCTCAAAGCCTGTCGCTGGCTCCCATTGCTGCTGCCCCACACCATAAGCGCCAAGTGTATAAATTGCTTTATCATCTTTGTTCCATCTCAAGCGTTTCATGTAGTCGCCGTACAGCTTCTTCAGATTCGGCGCATATTTATCGATTAGAGGCGCGAGGTCGATGAAGCCCCCGGCATTTACGATAAGATTGGAATCGCCTTTCGCATAAATAAAGTCAGGATAATCGTTGCTAGCTGCCATCAAAGAGACTTTCTGCTTCGCATCGCCAACCGGATAGTCGATCTTGAGCGAAACGCCCGTAAGTTCAGTAATTTTCTTCCCGACAGGACTTTGCATGTTCTCGTAGTTCTGATTGATGTCTTCGCTGAACATCGTAAACGTTATTGGCTTAATATCGTCTTTTTTACTGTCGGTTCCCTTGTTGTCAGTCGTTGCTGCCGGTTTAGATGTGTTACCGTCTGCTGCCGGCTGCGTCGTGTTTGTACATGCCGTCATCAGTAGGAGCAGCGTTGCCGCTGACAACATAACGGCTCGCTTCATCTTTTTGGAATTCGCCATTTCGGATTACCCTCCAGAATTTTTATATTGTAACAACAGATGCACCCTGTTATCACCGATAGGAAGCTTACTTTGTCTAACTCTTAACCGCGCCTAGCGTCAGCCCTTTGACGAAATATTTCTGTAAGAACGGATATACGATTACAATCGGTGCAGCTGCCACGATCGTAATGGCCATCCGAATCGATTCCGGCGAGACGCGAGTCGCTTGCTCGGCGTTGCCTGTGCGGAAGATGTCTTGACTAGAGGACCCGGCGTTCGTATTTGCCAATATTTTCATTAACTCGTACTGAAGTGTACTCAAGTAATCGCTATTACTGTTGTACAGGAACGTATCGAACCACGAATTCCATTGACCTACGGCTACAAACAATGCAATCGTGGCGAGAACGGGCTTGCAGAGCGGCAATATGATTTTGAAAAAAATCGTAGCATCGTTGGCTCCGTCAATCTTTGCCGACTCCTGTAAGGAAACCGGAAGCCCTTCGATATATGAGCGTATGACGAAGATGTTCCAAGCGTTGACTAGACTAGGCAGAATGTACACCCAAAATGACTTCGTCAAATGAAGGTCGCGCATTAGCATGTAAACAGGAATTAGGCCGCCTGATACATACAGCGTTAGGACGAACATAAGCGAGAATATTTTGCGTGCAATAAAATCTTTCCTGCTCAACACGTAAGCGACCATCGCAGCAGAGAACACACCCATACCTGTACCGATAACCGAACGCAGCACCGAGTTACGAGCTGCTACCAGCAAATTATGGTATTGAAAAATTTCTTTATAATTTTGGATCGTAAGTACGCGAGGCCATATATAGATACCTCCTCGCACCGAATCTGTAGCATCGTTAAATGATATCGCAAGCACGTTCAAGAAAGGATACAACGTGACGATGCCGACGATAAGCATGAACACATATAAGAAAATCGTAAACGGCAAACCGGAAAATTTTGATCGTATGCTGACGTACACGGTAGTAACCTCCTTTCTAAATCACACTCTCGTTCGTCCAACGTTTGAAAATCCGGTTCGCACTGAACAGCAGAACAATACTTACTAGCGAGTTAAACATCCCTACGGCCGTACCGTAAGAAAACCTACCTAGATTAATACCGTAATTCAGAACGTACAGATCCAGCACCTCGGAATAATCTTTGACGATCGAATTGCCGAGCAAAAACTGCTTCTCAAATCCGATACTCATCAGCCACCCGATGGACAAGATCATCATGATCATAATCGTCGGACGAATACCAGGCAGTGTAATGTGCCAAATTCGTCGGAACCGACCGGCTCCGTCCATTGTGGCCGCTTCGTATAACTCGGGATCAATACCGGAGATAGCTGCTAAATAAATGATGGAGTTCCAGCCTGTTTCCTTCCACATATCCGATACGGTCACGATCCCCCAAAACCATTTCCCCTGCGCCATGAATTGAATCGGCTTATCGATCACATGCAGTGTCAACAGCAGTTGGTTAACAATCCCTCCGTCCGTGGATAGCATCTTGGAGACAAGTCCTGCAACGATGACCCACGATACAAAATGGGGCAAATACGAGATTGTTTGCATCGTACGCTTAATCGACATTACGCGAACTTCATTGAGTAGAATTGCAAACAGGATGGGTACGGTATACCCTACGATTAAACTAAGGAAGCTCATAGCCAGCGTATTACGCAGAACGAGATAAAAGTGCGGCTCATGAAACAAGGTAACGAAGTTATCGAACCCAACCCACGTTTGCTCGCTGAACGACTTACCCGGTTTATATTTCTGAAACGCCATCGTCCAACCCCAAATCGGGATGTAGTGGAAAATGATCAACCAGATCACAAACGGGACGGACATTAAAAATAGAAACCGCTGTTCGATGATCTTGCTCCATGTCGACCTTCTCTTGATGAGACTAACCGGTGTTGCCAGTGTTTGAGTCGATTGTTGCATGAGGATATTGCCCCCCTTCCAACTAAATGTAAGCACTTACAACACCTATATTAAAGGAAGTTAAAGCTTACAACTACATGAGAACTTAGATATGTTTCTCATATAAAAATTAGAGGTGGAGATCAGCTCTCCACCTCTAATTAGCTGATTAGAGCGCTTTTCCTTTCTCCCGATAGGACGAAGGCGAAACGCCGACCGATTTCTTGAATTTGAGATGAAAGTAGTCAACGTTTGCGTACCCAACAATCTCAGCCACCTCGTATACCTTGCTGCCGTTTATGAGCAGTCGTTTGGCCTCCTGCATTCGAATATCGTCCAAATACGCATTAAATGACATTCCCGTCTGGGACTTGAATAACTTTCCGAGGTAGGAGCTATTGTAATTAAACAGCTGAGCCAGAAACTCCAGCTTAATATCCTCTCTATAATGAGCGGAAATGAAGTCGAGAATGGGTTGAAACGAATCGTTCGTTTTCTCCTTTTTCCACGCCTCGCAGCAGGCATGCAAACAACCTTCCAAATAAGAAACAAGCCTCTCCAGTGAATATTGAGCGTCAATCCCAGATATCTTCTCCGTCATTTCTGCTGAAGTAGGCTTCTCCTGCCCATGCTTCATCGCCAAAGCATGCATCGCATCGACATATAAAGCGGAGAAAGCAGCCTTTATTTGATTTTCCGACCAGTCTTGACGAAGGAGTAATGCACCTGCTGTACGAAGAAGCTGCGAAATCATCTGTTTATTGCCAGCCTCGATCCCTTTCGCTAATAAATCCCTGATCCGCTCAAAGGAAGCTGCATCTTCTATGGAAGCAGCACATGTATCAAAAGACGTTATGCCGGGCATGACGGCGATTCCGCAACGACTGTTCATAAATTTGTTCTTGATCAAAAATCTGGCCTGATAGTACGAGTCGGCAACCCCCTCTATTTCCACAGCAGCAGATCCAACGGCCAAAACAAGCTCGACACCGAACCGATCTTTAGCCTGCGGAATCCAATCATAGCCATTTACATCGCT
Source organism: Paenibacillus alginolyticus DSM 5050 = NBRC 15375 (assembly GCF_000422905.1). Lineage (GTDB taxonomy): Bacteria > Bacillota > Bacilli > Paenibacillales > NBRC-103111 > Paenibacillus_E > Paenibacillus_E alginolyticus. The sequence continues at coordinate 73,655 of NZ_AUGY01000015.1, read as the reverse complement.
ATGTTCTTTGTTTGACAGCACGCCTACGTACGTCCCTATGTTAAATGTGATACCTGTTCGTTCCGAATCATATGTTTCGCGCAATTTAACAATAAGCCATTCCTTCTCCTCAGGCTCCAAATCTCTCCGCTCATCGCTTAACAGAATTACTTGATAATAAGTCCAAGGCAGCCCAAGATGGGTCGTCAGAAGTACCATATCCTCATTCTGGAGGGTTGTTCCAGCCTCCCTTGTCACGACTCTTTGCATGGCCTTCTCCAGCTTTAAGCTACGCAGCTCGTTTAAGCTTTGACGGGAACTCATCTTACGGCTCCAAATTTTGTGAAGCTGCACCACCTTTGCCGATAAATCTTCCTGCTCGATGGGCTTCAGCAGGTAGCTGTTCACCCCTTGTTCGATAGCCCTTTGCGCATAGCCGAACTCCGAGTAACCGCTAAGCACGATGAAGTCGGTTTCACCACCGGCTTTTCGAACCTCTTCTATCATCTGAATGCCATCCATCACAGGCATTTTCACATCGACAATGGCAATATCAGGCTGGAGCTCAATACAAAGCCTAGCTCCATCCGCGCCGTTATCTGCTTCCCCGCATATTTCGATATCAAAAGACAGCCAATCAATAATTGTACGCAGACCTTGGCGAATAATCGGTTCATCGTCGATAATAAGCAGTTTATACATGTGAGGTCCCCCCATTGTCAGGAAAAAGAATTGTGACTTTCGTGCCCTCTCTCAGCTCACTCTCTATTGCGAGGCCGAATTCTGAGCCATAGTACAGTTGAAGTCGTTGATGAACATTGCGTAAGCCAATATGGTGATTCGATTCATCATCAGGCTCGTTAAGTGAGCGCATCAGTTGCTGGAGCTTGTCTATTTCGATGCCGGTCCCGTCGTCCGACACGATCAGTCTCAGGTGATTTCTCCATTTTTCCAGACGAACTGTTACAGTCCCCTTCCCCAACTTGTTCTCGAGACCGTGAATGATGGCATTTTCTACAACAGGTTGAAGGATCATCGGCAGGATAATGCAGTCATATGCCTCTTCCGGCGGCGGTAGCTCATAATCAATTTTATCCCCGAAGCGGAATCTCTGAATTTCCAAATATTTTCTCACTACCACTATTTCATCGGCAAGCGAGACTGGCTCTTGGCCCATCTCCAGATTATGCCGCAGCAGCTGACCCAGCGATTTCACCGTATTTGCGATTTCATTTTCGCCGTTTGTGTGCGCTTTCATTCGTATTGTTTCCAAGACGTTGAACAGAAAATGAGGGTTCACTTGATTGGCCAGCATTTTAAATTTAATTTCCTTTTGTTTGATCACTAACGTGTTTTTCTGAAGATGAGCTTCCTCAACCTCGGACATTAACAATTCAATATTCCTTACCATAAAGTTGAAATGCCTTGCCAACTGCCCGATCTCATCCTTCCCCTCCACCACTGACGTGCTAGAGAAGTCCCCTAATGCTACCCTACGAATATGCCGGCTTAGAATGCCAATTCGCTTGCTGAGCACATTTGAAAAGAAAAAAATCATTCCGATTGAGACAAGTAGGCTTACAAAAATGATAAGAAAGGCAATAACGTTTACTTTTCTTACTTCCGCCGTAATCGTTTCAGTCGGGATGATACTGATAATGCGAAATTGGTTTTTACTGTTATCTGTCGTTACGTTCTTTAAAATAATTTTAGCGTCCTTCCCCTTATACTTCGAATCCACGATATCCGTGCTCGTTTTAGCGCCAAATCCGGTCAAGTCGATATCACTAAGCGTCTTTCCGACTAACGAGAAGTCCTTGGCAGCAATAATATTTTCATCCCCGGTCACGATCAGCGTCTCAAACGGCTCTTGACTTACGGCATCCAGCAAGTATTCAGGATTCACCGTCACGATCAGCATGCCGCAAAACGTCATATTATCGAAAAAGATTTCCCGCACCAAGCTTAAATAACGCATATTCTGATGGGTAACATCCGGAATGTAGAACCATTCGATTTTACCACGATTTCTAAGTCCATCCGTGTACCACTCAGAATTGCGGGTTGCTTGATCCACCTTAAACAACGTCCAGTTATTGAGCAGAGTGTCGTTTCCCGTGTAAAGACGAATGCCCGCTATTTCTTTATACAGCTTAAGAAAAGCATCGAAGTCATTGTAATCTTTATAGGCATGAACCACATCCCAGACGGAGCTATAATTGTTGCTGACGAGAGATTTAATCTTATTATCAAAATAAATCTGGTTTGAAATATCAGTAGGAATCCTCAGCAGCTCCTCGGTTCGTTTCTTGATTTTCTCTGCGTTGTTGACCGATTGCTGGATCGCGTGACCGATCGTAATTTTCTTCAAGGAATTGGACAACAGTAGGCCTACGCTCAAAACCGGTATGAATACGACAAATAGGTAAGAAAGGATGAGTTTCTTGCGGATTTGAATATTGTGAGCGATGTATGAAATGGATTTCATGTCAACCCCCTTTACTTCCTATAACCATTAGTAACTGAGCATTTGCCAAAGACAGCTTGCCTGATACATTATTCGTCCTTGCTTTAGATATTCCTCCAAATACCTTTTATGTCATCTAAAAAACAAAAAAACCGCGATTTACGCGGTGTTCAGTCTGAAATAAGCATGAGAAACTAGTCTGGTCATCGTCTGGCGAGCAATGGAAACATGCCTCCTTGCAGCTTTTCGTCTTGTTTCAGATTCAGCGGATCAGTGATGATATGAGCTTTGCCATTGTAAGTCGTACCATCAGGCATGTAGATGATAGCTAACACGCGTCGCGGTTTGTCAGTTTTGTTGGCGTGCGCATAATGAAAGGTCAGCCCATTATGGAAAGTGCAACTGCCTTTACGGAGCGGAACTTGAACCGGCTTCGTTGTATCAATTGCAGTTCCTTTCGCTTCGTCGAAAATATTTTGAGGGTTCACCAGATCGATGCCTTGTAACTTACCGATCTTTTGCGATCCAGGTACGAACATCATGCAGCCATTCGTTTCGTCCACATCGTCAAGTGGAATCCAGACGGACACCGTTTTCGTCCGGTTCACACCCTCCGACCCAATCTCGTCGTTCATCGGCCAATAGGGAAAATCCTGATGCCAAGGTGTCTCCTTCGAATCCTGTGGCATTTTCCACAGCGCTTGATCATGAAACAGGCGGATTCCACTTGCTTCCGCAAGCTCCAGCGCGACCTTAGCAAGAAGCGGATGTGCGGTATAACGCGCTATTCCCGCATGATCGCGCCAAACGTTAACCTTCTGGTTCAACACACGGTAATAGCTCATATCCGGCGTTGACGTCTTCTGTGATCGGCTGCCCTGCTCGCTCATTGCTTCCTCAATATAGCTAGTCAGCTCCGCAATTTCATCCTTTGTCAGAATGTTATCCACTTGCACGAATCCGTATTCTTTATAGAACTCTTTTTGCTCCGTACTCATAACACGGTTAACCATATCCATATTCTCCATTGTCAGGGCCTCCCTACTAGTTTCAAGATTACTTTAACATGGAAATTATATAGTTAACTTGGTGGATTTTACATTAAACCATGCGGATTTTACTAACTGCGTAATGCAGCGAATATACTGTATACTGAAAACATATTGGATAACATATGGAGGCTAGGCAATGTCCCGCTTAACCAACAATCAATTTCTGGAAAGTCTTGCATTTCCTTTTTTTATGCAAATTTATAAGATTACGAGCGCGATTGACCTTCATTCGCACGAATTTGTTGAGCTTGTATTTGTGCGCAAAGGGCGGGGTCGTCACTCCTATTGCGGCGAGAATTTTGCAATTTCGGAAGGCGATGTATTCGTGATCGAACCAGAAGCAGAGCATGCCTATGACATAGAGCCCAACCATACGCTTGAAGTATACAACGTTCTGTTCCACCCTTCGTTTTTGACAAATGAGATGCGCGCTTTGGCCGAAGTGGAATCATTCGTCGATTTCTACTACATGGAGCCATTCATTCGCAATGCGGTCATGTTCCGAACCCGACTTTCCTTACCGGCGGCGCAACGAACGGAAGCTGACTTTTTACTGCAAAACATGCTTGCCGAGTTTACTGGCAAGAATTCCGGTTATCGCATCCTCCTTCGAACAAAGCTGATCGAATTGCTCGTTTTTTTGAGCCGGGGTTATGCGATAAGAAAAGCAGATGAGTTCGTGGAACAAGGTGACAATGCTGCGCTCATGAAGCGAACATGCGAGTTCATCGCTGCACATTGCGATAAACCACTCACGCTCGATCAAGTCTGCCGTATGTGCGGCCTCGGTAGCACCGCTTTTACAATCAAGTTCAAACACTATACGGGACGCACATTTCTGGAATACCGCAATGAGATGCGTATCCGACTTTCTGAAATGCTCCTCGCCCAAACGAATAGGAAGATCATCAGCATTGCGTTGGAAACGGGCTTCGAGGACATTAGCCATTTCAACCGTACCTTCAAACAATTTACAGGTTTTACGCCAAAAGCGTATCGGCTGCGTAAAAACCAAATTAAGTGACTCCCAGCATAATGTGATTACGACCCATTAATCATTCAAGAAGAGGTGATCAAATTTGCAAAGTAACGTTGGTTTTGCCTTTAGCTCCGGTATTATTTTATTATTTCTTTTATTATCCTTTGCGTTATTTTTAGTGCATATCGTTTTATGCGTATGGGCATATCGAGATAGCCTAAGGAGAGGTAAAAGCAGTGAATTTGCAATAATTATTCTATTAGCAATGTTATTTTTTCCAATCATAGGACTGATTGTTTATTTAATTATTCGTAATGATTAATTAGGAACTAAGATGTAACCATAGGCACCTCACCAACATATATATTAGGATAAAATTAATCCGATATAAGGAGGACTTATGGATATAAGAAATTATGGCTCTCAATCCCTTCATTTCCGAGTCCATCCCGTTCTGGATCAAATCTTAGCCAGTTGGTCGGGACAACCCAAAGATACAACTTACATGCTAATCAAGTAATATGGATTACCAAACGAAGCGAGCGCAAGAAAAATAATATGGTATAATAACGGCCCTTGGAAACGCACTATTGTTCATCTTGATACCGTACCGCATCACTTTCCTACTCTCCATCTAGATTATTTGGGGCAAACGATCGATTACAGAGTACCTCCTGAACGCTTTGACGAGCTTGCTAAATTCGACGGAAGTTTATATCCTGACCGCACAAGCGGTGAAGCCACTGCAAAATGCGACCAGGAAGGAGCGAATTTTATGGCTTTGAATTTAATGAACGATATCGTTGCTCACAAGCTCACCGCAGAACAAAGAAAACATTTCGACTTCATGGTCAATCTTCGCCATATATCGAAGGATTTCTATTTCCTAAACAAAAGCAAACCGCAGACCCTGATGTCAGTTATTTTTAAATGAATTGGAATTTTGTATACCGTTCTAATCTACGTAAAACCCACTCGAACTCTATTCATGAATCCCATTTTTCAGCTCAATGAAACTGTCTTCTTATGAAAAAGGAGAAATTTTTCCAATTAAATGATGAATTGCCTTGTTCTCATGTTGCATGGGTTCGTTTTTTGAAAAGAACAACGAGAAAAAACGGCCCTATATTCGCATCTATGACGCGATAGGCCGTCTTTGTTTCTCTCGTTATTCTTAGTGTTCAATTAAGGAGATACAGGAATTAAATTACAAAAGCTGTTGTGATGATGACTAAAAGAATGAAAAGAACCAAGATAATTGCTACGTTGTGACTCCATCCATAACCTACTCCGCTCATATTTATTCATTCCCTTCCAGTGATTTTTAACTTACAATATAAATATACGCTAAGTACATACTTCTTGATTGGACGTTTGTCACTGGGAGGCAAACGCCTAGGAAAGCTCAACAGCAGCAAGACAACCTTTTTAATGATCAGAAAAAACAGAAAAAACGGCCCGTGTTCGTGAAGTTCGCGAACACGAGCCGTTTTTCTTGTTCGAGTTGTTAAATTAGATTACAAACGCTGTTGTGATGATTACCAAAAGAATAAAAAGAACCAAAACAATTGCTACATTGCGGCTCCATCCATAACCATCACCACAACCTACACCACCATAACCAACTGCTCCCATGTGTACTCATTCCCTTCATTGATTTTTCACTTACGGTATAAATATATGCTCGGTACATATTGCTTGCTTGGACGTATGCCATTAGGAGACAATCGGCGAATGAAAATCTAATATTATCAAAAACATGTATCAATTGAAGGCATGACTACTCTCACTTCCGTTTCGTACTATCGAGAAAATAAGGAATATTGTACGTGAAATAGCTTAAATGTACCTTGCTTGAGACTTCGGAATCCTTATATGATCAGATTTGAGAAAGCGCTATCATTTTTGATAGGAGGTATTCGTTCCGTGCGCTAATTCTTGATTCACACGATGTTATTTTTTAAAAAGGAGATGGATTTATGTTGACATGGTTGAAAAAAGCAAGGTCTATTGTGTTCGCGTTTTTACTTATAATCACCGTACAATCGGGCTTTGGGATTTCAGCGGGACAGGTCGCGAATGCGGCCAATAATGGGTTAGCACTCAAACCCTTAATGGGCTGGAGCAGCTACACCATGCAAGTGTACTCGGGCAATTCCAGTTGGATTACGGCAGCGCAAATTAAAGCACAGTCCGATGCCATGCATACAAGTCTCCAATCGCACGGCTACAATTACATCAATGTAGACGCAGGATGGAACGGCAGCATCGATGGATATGGAAGGCCCGTCCCGAGCAGCACCCTTTACCCAAACGGGATCACTGCGGGGTGTTTACTTTTTCCCTGAAGTTCATGCTGCAGTATTTGAAGGACAAGGGGTATTCTGTCCAAGTTGTACTTGGCTCTCTCAATAAGAAGATTTACCCGAAAAAGTTTCGATCGGGAAGTTGTTGAGCACACGCAACCTGCTGTTGTCATTGGGTATGAAGGTTCATCTGGGGAGTTGGAATGCACTAACCGGCCACATAGAGGAAAACGTCATCGGTTCTGGCCAAATATCTAACGGTTCATCCAACACCCATCTCATAAACGAACTGCCCTACCCTATTCTTGTATATTATTTATAATGACTCATCCTGAGTAAAGAAGCGAGAATCTTCAATTTTATGGACTTAGACAATGTAGGGGCTTTTGTGCATATTTTGTTGACATAAATTTACCAACATAAAAATAAAGAAAGCCTGAATTAATGTCCAAAATATCAAATCGACCGTTTCCTTTCGCAGCAAATCGAGTACCTGAACGCCGTACTCCGCTTCATAGACGCCGTAGCCTTCGTTTTACAAATAAAAGCGAATGACGCCGCGAATCTCCGGATCGTCATCCGCAACGAGAACGAGTATCGTCAAGCCTGACCCCTTCCAGGTTTATTGTGTTTGTAGGCAAACCAGATAATCGCCCACACCGCAACGAGGACGAACGGTAGCCAAAGGAAGCGCAAGCCGTATTCATAGATGAGCGAACCGACTTCCCGCGCGTGATCGCCTGCATAACGTCCGATTATAAAGAACAGGAATGTCCAGACGAAGCCCGCCGTATATGAGAATAAGGCGTAGCGCCTGAACGGCATCCGGTTAACGCCGACCACATATGGCATAACTTCGGATAACTCGTGCGTAGTTAGGATAATGGTTTGACCTTCCTCCACAAAATCCTCCACAATCGCTTGAGCAATCTGCTGTCTCGCGAAAGGATCGATTCCCGAGAAAGGTTCGTCCAGGAACAAATATTTGGCTTGCTTGCCGGCTAAGTGCCAGCAACAACTTCATCTTAGCTCGCGTCCCTTTGGACGCCTCTCGAATCGACGATTCGGGCATTAATTCGAAAAAATCGAGCAAATGACGAGCCTTATTATCGTCCCAGTCCCAATAAATGTCTTTCATATACTGCATGGCATCGGATAATTTCATCCATGGATACCAGACATCCTTGTCGGGAAGGTAAGTCAGTATCCCTCTTGTAGACAAACACGGCGATTTGCCGTCCATAGTAATCTTGCCTCGATCCAGCCGGAGCAGTCCGGCCATCGCTTTGAGCATCGTTGATTTGCCTGCGCCGTTCGTACCCAGCAATCCAACGATTCGCCCCTCCCCGGCGGAGAAGGATATACTGTCCAACGCTTTTTTATTTCCGAACGTCTTAACGACTTGTTCCACTCTGATCATTGAGATTTTCCCCTTTCATATACTTTTTCATCGTATCCAGAATCTCCTCATCCGATTTCCCGAAAGAACGTAACATTTCGATGCTTTGGCTAACCGCAGCGTTCAACGCTTCTTCCCTTAATGCTTCCAAAATTTTCGAATCGCTGGTCATAAAGCTTCCCTGACCTCTTGCCGTTACAATCAATTTCATGTCCTCCATTTCCCTGTAGGCTCTCTGGATCGTATTCGGGTTGACCCCCAGTCTTTTGGCAAGCTCGCGCCGTGAGGGAATTTCCTGACCCGATTGATACGTTCCGTTGATGAACTTTATTTTGATGTCATCGATAATTTGGGTATAAATCGGTTCCTTCTGATTGAATTCCATCGCAGCCTCCACCAATCTCATTCAGTATTACCGTATTAATTAATTAATACAGTAACAACAAACAAATGCGAAGTCAATAGATATTTCAAATGAAAAAATTTAGCTATTTCTTATGTCGAGGACGTTTTTTCCTGTTTGGGGGTACTTTAAAATCTTACCTTGATGGGCATGGGGCAGCCCCCTTTTTAAGGCAAAGGTTAGGTTAAATCTATTCTTGTGACAAAACACATTTGCAAACAAGGTTTCCGAAGGTTTGAATGTCTTTTATATAGTCATATTGGGGAGGATTACGATCGGTTTGGTTCAACATTCTTACTGCCACAACATTATACTCAGGGATAACTAAGATAGTATTTTCATATAAACCAAGTGACTGATAAGCACCTTTGGGGAGTTGGTCTCCTAATTCAGTTATAGGTCGAAATTTGTCCTGGATCCACCAAAAAAATCCATTACGTGGTAAAGTTTCGTTAAGGTTTAAAGGTGTAGCAATAGAACTGACTTGTTCGAAAATAGAGCTAGGAACAAATTGCATGCCATTAACTTTTCCTTTTGTTAAATGAATATAACCCCAATAGGCTAATTCCCTCGTGCTAACAAATAGATTTCCATAATTGCCTTGATTATCCTTATAGTTTTCATTCAGCCATACTAATTTTTCTGATTTCTCTTTCTGCCAACCAGTTTCTGTAAAACCATAGGGTAAGAACAGTCTTTCTTGCAAAATCAAAGCGAGTGTTTGACCAAATACCTTTTGAACAAGAGTTATTAGCAAATTAACACCTGTGTTATTATACTTCCAATCTGTCCCTGGTGGAAAAGCCCTTTTTATAAGAGTATCACTGCCTTGGAGACCGTGAGTATGCGTTAGCAGATGACGTATTGTAGTATCTTTTAAGACAATTTCGTCCAAATCATCTAGATAATCAGTAACACAGTCATCTAAATTTTTGATTCTCCCCTCGTAAAGAGCGAGGCTAACAACGAAACCTAAATATGTTTTACGGACAGAAGCAATATTAAACTTGGATTCGGCATCTACCCTTCGACTGTCTACTGTATTGTCGTGACACCCCGAATACCATTCATTTACCACACAATCATTTTGAATAATATAAGTGGATGCGGCTGTTGCATTAATCAGATTTCTTATCTTTAAGACGTACTCATTTAGTTCACTAAACGCATGATTCGAAGGATCAACTAACATTTGGATCGATATTCTCCTCTCCTTTTACCACGTCCATCACAGCTGTATGTTTACGAATTCCACAAAAATACCAAAAGATATTTAATTATTCGCGAACGGATCCATACTTCCCTTTAAAGCGAATGAACGATTCTGCACGCTAATTCAAGTAAAAAAGCAGACCGCCTCAGCTGCCTGCTTTTTAGTATCGTTTCTTGCTAATTCAATTATAAATTCGAATCAGCATTCAGAGACGGTTTGTTTTTCAAAAAACGTTTCATAAAGAAAGTAAAAAGAATCAAGGAAAACGCTACTGACACTGCGCTGACCGCAAACAATACTTGGTAGCTAGTGTACTGGGAGACCCAGCCTAACATGATTGCACCTAGCCCGATGCCAAGGTCATTAGCAGTCGATATCGTGGCGTTGGCAACCCCTTTTCGGTCCGAACGTGCCAGACGTATCGTTGCTGCTTGAAGAGCCGGCTGCGCAGAGCCGAAGCCGATTCCATATAGAACAGCCGATACGACCACGCCGATCAAATCGGTTGAGAGGCTCAAGACAGCTAAGGCACAAATCGTAATCACAAGTGCCGGTACAATGACAAACATCTCTCCGTACCGATCAGATAGTTTTCCCGAAATAGGACGGCTGAGCGCAAGTGCTGCAGCAAAGGCCAGAAAGAACGCTCCGGAATTAACCTGGATCGAGTCTGCAAACAGCGGAACAAAGGTGGTAATGCCGCCATAAGCGATAAACAGAAAAAAGACAGATGCCGCAACGGGCAAAACCGATTTTTCGTACAATTCGATTCTTCTTCCGCCTATTTGCGGCCGGTAAGGCGTATTTGCACCAAGTGTTAGGAGCAGTGCTGCCGCAGAGAAGACGACGGCGATTAAAAACAAAGAGCTGTACGATAGGTTCTGTGAAACCCAGATGCCGAACATCGGTCCAATTGCCATAGCCAGGGTCATAGATGTGCTAAACCACCCCATTCCTTCGCCGCGGCGGCTAGACGGGATCATATCTGTAATCGCCGTGATCGTGGCAGTTGTGGAAATAGCCCAACTCATGCCGTGCAAGATTCTAAGCCCTATTAGAATGACAATTCCCCCGACCCAGTTATACATATACATCGCCAGGATGAATAGAAGCAGCCCCCAGACGATAAACGGACGTCTGCCGAACCGGTCCAGCAGTCCGCCGACGAGCGGCCGGAAAATAACGGCGGACAGCGCAAACGCGCCCATCGCCAGACCGACCTGCGATTGGTTGCCCCCCATTTGTTTGATGAACGGCGGCAACGTCGGATACAGCATATAAAATGCATTAAATAAGAATAGGTTTCCTACCGTCATGAGAGTAAATGGCTTCGTCCATAGGCGCTCCATTTTTTTCTACCTCCTTAACCGCTTTTACTGATGACCAACTATCCGGTGAGCATGCATTCGGCTATTAACCTTTGTGGCGAGTACAATTTCATCTCGATTCGCATAGTCCTTTAGTACCGGCCCAATAATTTCCCCTCTCGTTCCAGCATATAAGAAATCTTGTCTTCTTCTGAGACAATACGTCGTCGAATAACTCTTGATGAATTCCTGAACACATGTCTATAATTATAAGTAGGTACAGAAAATCTGCAATTGTTAAATAAGCGTGATTTGTTAAGAAATGAACAACTACTTAATAATTGTTAATTAGTTAAGAAAGCTCGGTGACCGCCAATTGGCTAAAGTGGATCGAAGAATACTCAAAACGCAGGAAGCGATAAAAAAAGCAGTTATTGAACTGATGTCAGAGAAAAATTTTGATGACATTACGATACAGGATCTTTCCGACAGGGCGAATGTGAGCCGCGGGACCATCTATCTCCATTATTTGGATAAATTTGATTTACTGGATAAGCTCATTGAAGAACATATAAACGTTCTAAGGGGAATGTGCAAATCGGCATCCGAATTGGATTTTATCGAAGCGACTCTGATGTGGACCGAATACTTTGAACGTAATTATTCATTCTTTTCAATGATGTTAGCGAGTAAAGGTGCTCCTTATTTTCGGGGTCGGTTTCTTGACTTACTTATCGAAGAATTAACGAGTGAGGTCGAAGTAACCAAAGGCAAGAACGAGAAGTTACATGAAGATCTTCTAGTTAGGTTTGTTGCATCTGCTTACGTAGGAGTAGTGGAATGGTGGTTTACTAATGAAAAGCCTGTCCCCCATCATGTCTTGGCAGAACAACTAGGGACATTACTAGATAGAAATGTGTAATCCATATGTAGCTCAAGCACACATGTGTTCTCCTTAAAATGCTTCAATTTGTTGGCGTTAATGAAAGATGGGATAGCCGTTGGCTACCCCATCTTTTATAATGTATGAAGGAAGACGCAAAGTCGCATCATTCTCCTATTTTCGCAGCCATTAGCATATTATTTCTTCTCTTTAACAACCAACTTAATCCTAATAATACGATGCATACGACCGCTCCGATAACTCCCCACAGCAGTGAGCCCTTACGAACCCCTGCATATATGCCGCTCATGGCGATACTATACGGTAATATACCCAAATCTTTGATGGATTTCAGCATGTTTTGGGCAGTACCGGTATGAAGTAGATAGATATAATAACTAATAATACTAGCAATGATGAGTAAACTAATGAAACTCATAAGCCGAGCGTGAGGGAGAGTCTTTTGAGATTTCAAGTTGATCAGTCACTCCCATATTTGATAGTTTTCTCAATCTTTTCAATTAAAATTCCTGCTCATACAGAAACAGAAATGGGTTGACGGATCGTTTCCATGATGTCATGAGCAATGACAGAAGCTGCTTGGGTTTTCTTTAGAGCAAGCATTCGACTCTTGATCTCACTCTGAAGCAAAGGCGTATCTATCAAACCTTTTAATTGAGCTGCAAGCTCATCCACATGATTTGAAATCGAAGCAACCCCTTGTTCGGACAAAAATATGGCGTTCTCTCTCTCTTGTCCTGCATACGGTTTGAATATGAAAATTGGAATGCGCATGGAGATCGCCTCAGTCAAAGTTAGGCCTCCTGCTTTCGTAACGATACAAGTCGTATTTGACATATATTCGTGAATATTACTAACGTATCCGAGAACATTCAAGTTAGGATGAAACGATTGAAGAGCATCCAATTTATGCTTAACTTTCTCATTTCTCCCGCAAATAACCGTAATCTCATGATCACCTATGGCTAGTAAAGATAGAACCATTTCTTCCATGTAGCTCGAGATCCCATAATCACCTGCCATAACCAAAATCGATTTTTTCTTCGTGTTGTTTACCAATACGGATTGCTTGTCTGATTTCATTTCATCGAATTGCTTACGGATAGGAATGCCGCTGACATGGATTTGATTTTTCGTAAAACCCTTACTCATGAGCTGCTGCTGCAGCACCTCTGTAGCGACATAATACTTGTCTACCTCAGGATGAATCCATCTAGAATGCAATGCATAATCCGTTATAACAGTAAAGTTGCTAACACCAAGTGTCCTGCAAACCTCAGGAGTTGCCCCAAATGGGAAGGTATTCACTACTGCATCTGGTCGTATTTGCTGTATATACTGAAATAATTTCTTCCGACCCAAAATATTTAAAGATCGATTAATCAGCGCATCATACTCCGCTTCCCTTGTCAAATAGTAGCTCCAACCGTAATAATCCAGTCCCATTCTTGCCACTTGTGTACTTTTATTATAAAGAGAAATGGTAATCGTATTTAATAAAGGATGTCCTTCTTTCATGAGATCAAGTGTGACAACTTGTTTTGCTCCCTGCTTTTCGAATTGTTCACTCAAAGCTTGAGAAGCTTGTAAATGTCCATTGCCATAACCAGCTGTCAAAACCAAAATTTTGGGAAATATATTCATTTTAAAACGAACCTCCCCTTCGAGTTAGCAAATCATATCTTATATTTAATGTATACGATACATTTTTGACTATGAGTCATTTCATTTATCACTTCTAAATCATAGTTAATAACAGTTAAGGAAGTGTGAATCATTTCTTAAGATTTTATTAATTCATAGTTAAAGTAAAAAGAAGGATTGCCATAACAGCGAATCCTTCTCCTAATTTATTTTGGACCCGATCCCGGTCTTATAGAATCCCAAATTTCCTGACTGTCGAACAAAGGTAGCAGCCTGGAACGCTGGTCGTGAAGAGCTATGCCATCTATATGTCTGCGATCCATCATGACGCTGTCTGGCTTAAAAGCAAGGTATGGAACCGGACCCACGGAACACATGATTCGAAAGCCCTCCTCCATAAGAAACTGATATTTGCGATCCTCAGGCAGCACACTACTTCCGAATGGATAAATGTATACAGAGGTGGCGCCTATCAGCGGCTCTACTTCTTGCTTCCAGCGCAGCGTATCCTGCTTGAATCGATTCAAGGTAATTTTTGCTGTATCCAAATGCCCATAGCCATGCGAGGCAAAAGTCCATCCGGTCTCCTTCAAGCGCTTTATAACAGGAAGTACACCCTCCTTGGCGTTTATATAATTAGGCGAGTCGCGTTGATCCGTGCGGTACCCAAGAATGCCCTCATATCCAGTTAGGGCAATAACTCCCTTCGCACCGTGCCAAGAAAAGTCGGGATGCGCATGGACAAAATCATCCAAAATAGGGACAATTTCACTATTTCGCGCCGTAATCGGTTCCCCTTGAGGTGTCATGGAATAAGTTGCAACTTCTCCATTGTCATCCAAGACTAATCGAGAGGCATTACCATTTTCGCGCATATACGTGTAATAATTGAGGTCGTCAATCGAAAGTACGAGGGGTTTTTTATTCGCGGGCAGCCACAGTTCTTGTGGCCTGACAACACCCTCTTTTTCCGTATACAACGAACCAATATCAATTAGAATATACTGATTCCGGTATAACGAATCTAAGATTTTATTGAATTCCTTCACCGTGACGAACCAATCATTATAGCCTTTCGCCATAGAATCTCCATCAAAGGCGAGCTCCGGGAATGCAATCAAAGGGTGAAAAAAGATATGTTCGATCTGTCCATTGAAAAGGACTAATGGTGTTTCGACTGGTACTGGTTCAGGAGTAGTGGGAGAAGCCGCTGCTGCTATTTCTAAGGTTGGTATGGGAGTAGATACGGGAACATGATCTAAGGAGGCAGACGGTAGAGGTGATTGAATAGAACTGTGATCTTGCCGCGGAGTAAATACGTGACGACTTCCCATCTCAATACTTAAAAATAAAACAAGAACTATCCCCACAAGCAACCCGCTTAACCTCAAAACGAATTTCGTTTTCAAATGAATCCCTCCTTATGCAACCACCATCAAGAAGACGTTGCAAAGTAAGGTTCTGTTCGACTATTTTCCGGAAAAATTAACCAATACGAAAAAGTGCAACTTTTTCTCTCTGCTTAGCTCTAAGTATTTAGAGCAGGAAGTCTGAGAAAACTTACTACATGAGGTGCATGATGAAAAAGAAGCTACTTTCTATAGCTGCAGTGTTACTGGCATTGTCGGTTCCAACGGCTGCAAACGCCAGTGTTCCGACACAAGTGTTTATGAACGGCAACAAACTAAACTCCGAAGTCAGCTCGCAAAACGTGAATGGCACTACTTTCGTTCCCTTGCGGACGATTGCTGAAGCGCTTGGCTTTCAAGTGACTTGGGAAAACGAGCAGCATAAAGTTACTCTTGATAAGGCAGATAAAAGGATTCAGCTTACGATCGGCAACCCGGTCGTTCAAGTGAATGACAGCTTATATACACTTGATTCGGCGCCCTATATCGAAAGCGGCAGCTCGATGCTTCCGGTACGTTTTCTCGCCCAGCAATTTGGTCTTCAGATCGATTGGGATCAAGCCACAAGCTCTGTGTTTGTAAACGATAGAGCAAACTCCAGTTTGACGCCGCCGATTGATCATATTGTCGTTGTAGTTGAAGAAAACCATTCCTATAATCAAATCGTAGGAAGCCCCGATGCTCCTTATATGCAATCGCTCATTCAGCGCGGTGCGCTGTTCACGAATGCGCATGGAGTCACACATCCAAGCCAGCCTAACTATCTCGCTTTGTTTTCAGGCTCTACACAAGGAGTAACCGACGACATCTGTAAAAAACCGTTCACCTCACAGAATCTCGTCACTGAATTATTAAGCGCCAACTTGACCTTCACCGGATATTCGGAAGATTTGCCGACCGCGGGTTACACAGGTTGCTGGTCAAATGGCTACGCGCGCAAGCATAATCCATGGGTGCAATTTACAAACGTACCGAAAGAGCTGAATCAACCCTATTCACAATTTCCACAGGATTTTACGAACCTACCTAACGTATCTTTCGTCATTCCAAATCATCAAGACGATATGCACGACGGTTCCGTGAAGCAGGCAGACGATTGGCTTCAAACGAATCTGGATGCGTATGTGACCTGGGCTCAAACACATCGGAGCTTGCTCATCGTTACATGGGATGAGGACGATTATGCGAAGGCGAATCATATCCCCCTCATCGTCGTTGGACCCATGGTTAAACCTGGGCAGTATGACGAGTATGTGAATCATAAAAACGTACTTCGCACGATTGAGGACGTTTATCGTCTGCCGCTACTAAGGGATGTTCAGCAAATACAGCCTATTACATCTATGTGGAAATAGTTAATAACCTAGCGAGCAGTCTCTATTTTGTTTCGATACGGAGCGAAATTTAACAGGATTTCCTCCTGTTCATTTGGAGTAACTGCTCTAAACGGTCATCTAACTGGAAAACTGCACCTAGAATAAGAAGTTTTCCATTTAGTGCAACAATGAAAACAGAGGAAGCCTAAAGATGAACGCCTAATGGGACAGTCCTTTTTTCGCTTTACCTCGAATCACCACTTTACCAAAATTTCTTCCAGTCTCCAAAATTATTTTGTTTGCTTAGGCATCAGACTTATACAAATAGAAGACTATTGGAGCGGCTTGCTTGTGATAGGCCATGAGATATGCTCTGGCATTAGAGTGTATAGTAGAAAGTTGAGTGCGAGGGCAGGTAGATAGTCAAGAATATGTTCACAGGTGGGACCATTCATTGTTTGATTTGTGGTAAACCATGTGACTTGCTCCTTTATTGGAGGGTAGTGTAAAGTTGGGTGCGAGGGCAGGTAATAGAAAAAAATTGTTCAAATACATATAAAAAGGCGGTCAAATCCACTGGATGATAGGTCGACTTGAAAGCGAAACTCTGTGGAGTGATTTCGAACATTTAGGCTGCAAATCTTAGGATCGCGGGGAACGCGGAGCCCTTATTTCGATGATTATGCCAATGCGGGACCCGCAGCGGAACGTACGGGCCCTATTTTGCCGTTTTACCGTTTTTTCCACCTCGAAAGCGGGAAATAGAGGCTCCTTGTTCCGCGAAAACGTGAAATAAGCTGTTTAGAGCAAAATAAAGCTTCTACGTTCCGCTAAAATCTGGTGATGCCGGGTGCGTGTTAGTTATTTAATAAGCTCTTATTTTCAGTCACTCATTTCACTTTCCGCTCACTGGCTCTACCAGGCGGTGCCTGTACCACCGCTCCCCGCGATAACGCAGCAGGAAGATTGTACCTCGCACGCCCCACTCCAATTGCATAGCCGCGCACACCCCGATTACCCCAAGGTTTAGCGTAATACCAAACACATAACCGAGCACAACCCGAAACAACCACATGGTCAGCATTGAAGAAATGGAGGTGAAACGAGAATCCCCCGCTGCTCGCAGCGCGCCCGGTAGCAGAAAACTGATCGGCCATAGGGGGATCTGGGCTAACATATTGATTATCATAATGAGATACAGATCATCCATGATTTCGGCTGGAGGGCGGAACAAACTAACCAGTGGCTTAAAGAACGGGATCAAAATAAGCCCTGTCACCAAAAGGGAGCCAGACGCCAGCCACAGAAACGACCTCGTAAATTTGCGGGCATCCTGAATATTCCCCCTCCCTATGCATTGCCCTACCACAGTGACTAATGCTGTAGATAATGCTATGGCTGGGATTTGTAAAAGCATTGCGAATACGGAACTGATGGCGTTTGATGCAATCTCGTATGTGCCTAGGCTGACGATGTAGATTTGGGTTAACATTTTTCCCCCGTTAAAAAACAACTGCTCAGCAGCGAAGGGCAGCCCGATGAACATGATTTTCTTAAACATGGAAATATTCCAGCTCATCAATTCCTTAAGGCGAATTCGCAGGCTATCATCCATTCGGAGAAGGTAGTACAATGCGCAGGCCGCTGCCAAATAACGGGAAATATTCACGGCCACGCTCAAACCTAGCACCCCCATTTCCATGAAATGGACAAACAAGACGTTCAGTAATACGTAAGAAAGGTTCAGGATTAGAGACAACCCTAATGTCACTCTAGTTCTGCCAATCCCCCTCAGCGCTCCGCAGACCGCTTCCTTCAACGCGATCCCGAGATAAGACAAAGCGCTCCCCACTAAATAAGTGCCGGCATGGTCGAACACATCCGGTTCTGCTGTTCCAAAGAGCACCTTCAGGATCGGATGATAAAATAAAAGGACGATCAGACTGAGCGTCACCGCAACCAAAGTCACCGCGGTAAGCGATGCTGCCGCCGCCTTGGATAACATCTTATCATTCCCGCTGCCCTTGTACTGCGCCACCACCACCGTTCCTCCGGTCGCCAAAGCGACGAAGACATTAACCAGGAAGAGATTGAGCGAATCAACCATACTTACTGCGCTGATCGCCGCCACCCCCGACGAACTGATCATCGCGGTGTTCACCAAGCTTAGGCCGACGAGGAAGGCCTGGTCGATGAGGATCGGGAGAAGAAGCGATATGACCTGTCGGTAATCAATAGATTCCCCTGAAAGATATTTGTTCAAAATAGCATGGCATCGAGCCTTATAACGTAACGGAATCATAAGAGGTTCACTTCCCATTCGAAAACGTCCGAAGTCGCCGAAACTGCGGGAACTAGGCCACAAACGACAAGATCGGATTCCAACTTCACTATCTTTCATAACACCTTCATGAGTTCTCGTTCTCTATTAAATTGAAATCATACAAACAATATTCAACAGTTAATCCCGCTATCCTGCCCGGTTCGCATAATAGGAGTAACTTTATATTTTTGAGCTGCTTATATAATAGATTTTAAAGATATTTCATATCTGCAATTAAACTAAAAAAAAGATAATTTTTTTACAAAACTATCTTCATTTTTTTGACGAGCTCAGACATGGTCTGATTTCTCAAATGTTCTTCCATCTTTTCCTCAGCCGATAGTACCACTTGCATAATCATACATTCCGTTCCATGATCCAAGCTACAATCGAACAAAGAGGCAGTCCCTTCAATAGCGTGAATAATGTCAAGGAACGAGATGGTTTCCCAATTCCGTTTTAACCTGTATCCGCCATTGGCGCCTGATGCCGATTCAATCATTCCCGCCTTGACTAACTTGGTTAATATTTTGGATAGATAAGTAGGGGAAACCTCTTGCTGCTCGGCCATTTGCTGCACACCAACAGGCTTATTCGGCGTGGCTGCTGCAAGAAAAAGCATGGTGTGAAGGGCATAGTTCGTAGCTTTCGAGTACTTCATACGAAATCATCTTCCTCAATAAAAGATTTTATTTATCCATAATAGATTTTATAAATAGGAAGTGTCAAGTAATAACTCTACGCATCTAGTCGATTTTCGCTCCATAAGCTCGGGCAAAAGCTACGGCCTGTGTCATATCCATCCGCACCCCTTTAATATCTAGAGACTTGAAATCAATTCCATCAAGGATAGCACCTCTTAGATCCGATCCTTGTAATTTTACTTTCCCCATTTGAGCCCGAGTCAAGTCTGCATCCCTGAGATCGGACTTCTCCAGATTGCATCCATTCAAGTCGGCTTCCCGGAAACGAATGCCCCTAAGCCCCTGTTTCATTAAATTCGTATGTCTCAGATTCGTATAAGACCAATCACCACCTTGAAGGGTAATGCCATCGAGCAAGGCCTCTGCAAAGTCAGAACCAATCATTTTGCAATCTATGAATTTGGCAACGAATAAATTAGCTCCTTTAAACACGCAATTCGTAAAAGCCGAACCCGTGTGTACCGAACCGTTTAACTGAGCGCCTGTAAAATCACAATCGATGAAGTGTGAACCCATTGTATAAACTTCTTCTAAATGAGTGCCGCGAAATCGGCACCTTGTAAACGTGCAATTCCGCAGTTCTCCGTCTTTCTGATCGGCATGGCTGAAATCTTGTTCAACATATTCTTGATCGACATATGAATACATCTGGCAACTCCTTCTAAATGAAAATAATTAATTCTATCTTAAGTGATTGGCCGAGTCAAATAGAAAGCAAAAACAAAAAAATCCGCAGTGAATGCGGATTATAAGGGGATAATATGCCTGTACATCTGAACCAACAATTTCTACAAGGCATTATACGTTTTTTGAGTGTCATCCATCCCTAAGAGTGCGGGAAGATTTACAACCGTATATCCGTAACCCGTTTCATATCTTTTATCATACGGTTTCGTATGCCCATAATTTGGCTGTGCATTGTTAGCGTCATAATGCGTATGGACAACGGCTTTATCGTCATACTTCGTGACCATTTCAGCAGGGCCCGCAACCTCAAATTCAGCCCCGTAATTAGCTGGGTTATTGCCATACTTTCTCACATAGTCCAAACTATCAATCCGGTTGGCGTTGATATCCTCGATGAGTTGAATAAATGGCTGAACAAACGGAACAAATTCTTCCGTCATATCGTAAAATTTAACCTTAGCCTTATCATAAAGAACGTAGGCCAAGTAATTTTTCCAACCTGCTGTTAAGGAAGCAGCGCCAGCGACAAAATCAGACACCTTGTCCCCTGTCAATGTTATAAGTTCCTCTAACCAGACTTGCAGCGGCTCAGGATCATCCTTACAGTAATCGATTGTTTCCTGATTTGTATACTCGTCAACACCTTTGAAATCTGGATAAAGCGTGGATATTTGTGTCCGCAGCGCATCAAAATCGCTATCTTTTGCTTCTTTCCATAACCCATTCTGAATCAGTCCGGCAATAAAGCTTTCTTTTAACTCACCGGCGTCGACTTCCGCTTCATTCAGTACTTTTTTCAGGCCTGCAATCCCTTTTTTTACCTCACCTTTGACATAGGCAGAGCTGTCATTTTCAAGGAATTGCGCGTACTCCTTAAATATGACATTAGATTCTCCGAGATCGGAGGCATTCACTTGCTTTTCTTCCTCGTCGCCGTTACTTTTTTTGACACTGGAAACAAGCATTCTTTGTACAACGCCGGCTCCACTCAGCGAACTTCTTTGAATGGCTGGAGGTGAATTCTCAGTTCCCCCTTGGGCTTGCTGTAAGGCCCTGGCACCCATGATATCAGCGTCCTGCTCCAAACCTGCATCATCGTTGATCGCAACACCTCCCATTTGCATCATGGGTTTCACAAGACCTTGCTTTTGCTGCACTACATGCCACGCTTCGTGAGGGAGATGCTGGTCTTGTCCGGGTGCAACATGAATATCTGTCCCCTCCGCGTAAGCATGGGCTTGCAATTGGGCAGGCTTAGAAGAATTATAGTGGACTTTCACATCGTCCAGTGAAATCCCCGAAAGGCTCTCCACGCCTGATTTCAAATCATCTGGAAGCCCTGTACGGTTCGTCTTACTCTGGACCGTTTGCATCGGATTGGCTTGTAGGCCAGCCCGCATCATTTGGGCAACAGCCCGATTTCCCACTGTTTTATGTAAGTTATGTATATAATTTTGCCCCATTGACGCTTGCGCGTAAGCTGCCTGCCCGTGATTTATTAAAGAGGATGTTTCACTTGGTCTGCGCATTAAACTTTGATTTTTCATCCTGACACCTCCTCGTCACATACCATTTACTTCTATTTTATCACATTATGTCGAACATGAATGCTATGAGAAAACCTCTATCGAGGCCATTCAAAGATGAGCGACCGCGTTTAGAGGTAGGTTTTATCGCCAATAAGAAAGTGGTTTTCGTGATCCGAAAACTTATACTTTCTTATGTGGTAAAAAAAGCCGCCATTTAGGCGGATATTCATTTGCATTACCCCTCTATCTTTCGTATGATCAGTCCACCTTCAGAGTGATTTTTTTCCCGGAGGAAAAAAGTGAGTGGAACCGCAATGACAACAAGTATCGTTCCAATTATAAACAAATCCTGTATGCTAAAGGTGAGTGCGCGCGAAGCCGCTAGACTATCATTCGCTCCTGATTTCCCCATATAATCAAGAGTTCTGGAAGATAAAATGGTACTGAAAAGAGAAACAGAAAGTGCCGCTGTTCCTTGACGGATCCAGTTCATTAGCGCGGATGCTTGACCTGACAATTGAGACGGAATGGCGGACATACCGGCATTGGTTACAGGCATATTGCTCATAGCGATTCCAATGTAACGAATGGCAATCCAGCTAACAACGAAGATGGTACCCGATGTCATGCTTAATCGGGACAGCGCCCATGTAGCCACAGCCATTAGTAGGACACCGGACATGACCAACCGGAATGGACCCACTTTGTTATACACTTTTCCAACCAGTGATGAAACAAGCGCCATAGCCAGTGTTCCCGGCAGCATGACAAGTCCTGTGTACAGTGTTGATTCATGTTGGATTTTTTGCAAGTAAATCGGGATAAGGAAAGTTCCCGCATAGAGAGAAATGGTAATGCTGCAATTCAAAATTAGACTGTACGTAAACCGAGGTATTTGGAATAAGCGCAAATTAAGCAGCGGTTCGTTTGATTTTAGTGACGTAATTATGAAGTAGCCAATCATGATGATGCCGACTAGCATTAGCAATATCGTCTTCCACGATGTCCATCCCCAGCTATGACTCTGGCTAAACGATGTTAGCAGCGAGCTCGTTCCGATAATGACTGTAATAAATCCGATGAAGTCTAAGGATAAACCTTTCCCCAACCGATAGTACGGAATAAAACGCTGAGTAACGATCATTGCTATAATCCCGATCGGGATGTTCATGAGGAATAAAGCTTTCCAGCCATAAGATTCCGTTAACCAACCCCCGAGCGTTGGGCCGAATGCCGGTGCCAACATGGCTGAGACCGTCCAAAGACTGATTGCGCTAGCTTGCTTCTCTTTGGGAATAACCTGGTAAATAATCGTCATCGTTGTGGGCATAATAATGCCGCTGAAGAGTCCCTGAAGAATTCGAAATGCGATCAGCGACTCCATATTCCATGCGAAAATGCAAAGTAAGGATGTTAGAGTAAATCCACCTAACGCATAGACATATAGACGTTTATAACTTAATCGATCTCCCATATAACCAATAATAGGAGCAATAACACCTGTTGCCAGCATAAATCCTGACATCATCCATTGAACGGTATTCAGCGGAGCATTAAAATCATCCATGAATACGGGCAAAGCCACATTTATAGAAGTCGTGCTCAAGGTGGCCATGAAATTTCCGAAAAATATGGCAAAAACAATACGCCAGAATGGTTTCTGTATTGAGTCAGTACTCTCCACTTCTATTCCTCCAACTCGTTGCTCTGTCCCTGCATCAAGCGTATTTACAAAATGGATTGGAAGGAATGACGAATAACATCCCCCCTGCTGATAATTCCGACAAGAACGCCTTGATTCAGAACAGGCAGTTTTTTAATTCGTTTTTTACCCAAAATGGCAGCAATTTGTTCAATATCCTCATCAGAGTCTACGGCAATTACCTTCTTTTGTGCGATTTTCATGACATTTAAAGGAAGCAGGCTGTGAACTCTTTCGTGGAACTCTTCGTTGTCTCCCTTGATGACTGTTGTGTAGAAATAAGAGCCGAAGACATGGTCCTCATGCTTTCCGATGTAGCGCATAATATCTCCATCACTCAGATAAGCGACCACTTCATTCCGATCGTTAACAACGGGAAGCCCACTGATTCTGTGCTTAATAAATTTCTCAATCACGTCGCGAACAGAATCGCCTTCTTTTACTTTGTAGACTTGACGGACCATAATCTCATATGCTTTTATGACGATCCCCTCCAGTTAAGAAATTGCCTTCTGTTCAAATAAGTTGTATGATGAAAATATATACTTGCATTATACAACTATATGTGACGATGTCAATCCATATGTAGTCCTATGTTCGAAGATTTTCAAACCATACCGGGTATGTTACAGTAAATATAGTAAAAATTTATAATGAAATTAAAGACGAGGTAACCTATGAAGAATCATCCTGCAGAAACGATTGAGCTTGAATTAGCGATTCTTATGCGCCGGTTAATGGCCGCAACCACCAATATGAAAGTTGGGAATCTTGATCGTGCAGCCTATCTTTTACTTCATCAAATCTCTACACACGGGTCTGCAGGCGTCAAAGCCTTGGCGGAGGAATTTCATCTGGATATCTCGACAATCAGCCGACAGTCTGCCGCTTTGGAACAAAAAGGCTATGTGTATCGAATTCTAGATCCCCAGGATGGACGTGCCTATTCCCTTCAAATCACAGAACGCGGGGCCAAAGAACTAGCGTTAAACAAACAGGCTCGATTCGAACGTGTAGCGGAGCTATTGCATGACTGGTCTTTGGAAGATCAGCAAATGTTCGGGAAACTTCTGAGTAAGTTTAATCGCACTTTTATATAGACCCTTCTGACCAACATCGTCAATAAATTGCTTTACATACCTTTGTATGATAAGATGACCTTATAAACAGTGTTAACATAAATTCACATATTGAAAAGGTGATCATTTGTGTAATGGTTCCTTTTTCAATGTGTGATTTTTTTGTTTAAAAAAACATGTTAAATAACTATTTGGAGGTAATTGATTATGGAAACAGGAACAGTAAAATGGTTTAACGCAGAGAAAGGCTTTGGCTTTATCGAAATGGAAGGCGGAAATGACGTATTCGTTCATTTCTCCGCGATTCAAGGCGATGGTTTCAAATCACTTGACGAAGGACAACGTGTTCAATTTAATGTAGCTCAAGGCAACCGCGGACCTCAAGCCGAGAATGTTGTAAAGCTGTAGAACTGTAATACACAGCAAACTGTCCTTAACATGTGTTAAGGACAGTTTTTTTAATCTAAGGAGGAGTATACAATGTATTTTCGAAGAAAATCGTTAGAAGATCTCCCTCAAGAAAACACTAAAATCTGGTCTTGCAAGAAAGATGATTGTACGGGTTGGATTCGAGACAATTTCGCTTTTGAGTACGTTCCAACTTGCCACCAGTGCCTTTCTCCTATGATTAGCTCTGTGAAGATGCTTCCTCTACTTGCCAACTCCAACATAGATATGAAGTCCCTTAATAAAGGCAGACAGATCTCATAGACGTCTGTAAGTATGACAAAAGGTATATAGGATGAGTACCCAAAAGGAGCTGCCACAGGGCGGCTCCTCTTTTTTTATAATTTTAAAATAATAATGAGGTTTTTGTTACGATGTCCTCCCCATTCGTACATAGCGTCAAATAATGCTTATCTGTCATTTCCCAATCAGCAGCGATAAAATTCCGGCAGCGATCAACGGCCCAACAGGCACTCCTTTTAGAAATGCCACGCCTATAATCGTCCCGATGACGAGACTTGTTACGATCGTAGGGTTGCCGGCCATCAAATGAGCGCCTCGTCCGCCTAGATAAGCTACCAATACCCCAACGATAATGGCGGCGATTGATTTCCAATGCAAGAAGGACTGATAAAGCTCCTTCATGCTGATCGAGCCGCTGGCCAGAGGCGAAAGAATACCAATTGTCAGGATAATGATGCCAAGTGAAAGGCCATTTTTCTCAATCCACGGGAAGGCTTGGTCCAACTTAACGACTCGAATCAGCAAAAGCACGACGGCAGCAATCGTAATTGAGTTGTTGCGGCTGATGACTCCAAGTAGCGCTAGCAGAATGAGCATCAACGATGGCATATCTAGCTGAGGCAAATCGACCAACCTCCTTCTTTTATGTAGTTAACAGTGCCACTATTATTTCACATGCTATGAATGCAGGCCGAAGCATCGCGTTCTTCTTGTTCAAAAGGTTTTTAGTATAGTATTCCTTACTCGAGGCAAGTTTATTACGGGCTGTTTGAACGCCTCACTTTGATAAAACGTATCCCACCTAACAATATGATCGCTAAGATTCTCACCAATATATTAAGTCGTAATACTTTTCCGTTCTTTGAGGGATATTTATTAAACCATCATTTAAAAATAATACTTTGGATTTATTATTCTCTATCATCAAAATAAAGGAATATAGTTATCCGTAGTATGTAGATTAGAAAGTCAATTTCATAACCCTTGAAGTTCCCGACATGCCAAAAGTCTCAAATCCAAGTTTTTCGTATAGTCGAACTGCCATTTGATTATCTGGGTCAACGCTTAAAGATAGCGATTTATATCCATCGGAAATAGCTTGTTGTTGGATTTGTTTCATAAGTATCGTACCTATTCCCTGTTTTTTAAAATCAGGTAGAATAGCGATACCTAATTCTGGGGTTTCATTATCAACATATCCATATCCTTTATTTGATTCGCCAAATAATCTATACCATACAGCCCCAACTGGTTTATTTTCAATCAGAGCTACCAAAGCCCTATCTCCCTTTCTTCCCCATCCCTCACTGTATTTCTTAATATTAGGATCATTTAAAAGTACATTTTTGGATGGCTTGCCCTCTAATACATATATGGACTCATAGTGCATATCCATGAAAAAATCATATTCCTGCTTTTCTAAAAGTCTTACAATTACCACTGACTCACCTCTTAGAATATTTATTTCATTCCGTTATTGTCTTTAAATCACTTACCTGTAATAATGCTTCTCTATTCGTATCATGATATACAACCCTAACTTCTAGTTCATACTCATCATTTAACTCGAAAGAAAGAATGGTGCATTTCCTACCCCGATTCTTCGTCTTTCTTGGATTATCTGGAGCAAAAACATAGGAACCTCCAATTGTAAGATTAACCGTATCACTCATTACATCTGCAATCCTCTCATGCTGTATTTTCGTTATTCGTAATAGTAGTTGTATTAGAATTTAAGTTCTGCAAGTGCCTTCTTGTACTTATCAATCCTTGCATAGTCTTTATCTGTTGGGTTTGGTATTCGACTTATATCAATGTTATCCTCTAGATCGAGAAGCTTCACTTTCGTCGCTAAGGGGTTTAATTTGATCCTATTGATAAAACCTTCATATGATTCATCTGCTCTTTTTGTAAGACAATCTAAAGCTTCAATAATATCTATGCTAAAACCTGTATTTTTTATATCAAATAGCGTAATATCTGAATCTTCCACAACATCATGTAAAATGGCTACAATTGCTTCTTCTTCGCTGCTAGTTTTAGTTGCTAATCTGGCAGGATGTAAGATATATGGATTTCCGCCTTTATCTGTTTGACCATCATGAGCTTTCGCGGCTATTAGTATGGCTTTGGTTAAAGTGCTCATTTTGACAACTCCTCTAGTGAACTATTTTCTGAACATTTTCTTTTCCTATTACTATTTAGACGGTAGAAAAAAGGAATGGTTTTACCTGTTTTTGAACTTTCAAGGTATCTTCTCTCATGTTTTTCTAATAGGTTTCTAATAATCACCGCTAATACTAGGAAGTGCTTGCTTTTACATCCTATTCGGTAAATATTAGTAGACTATATTTATGATACGATGTTTTCAGGCGAAAGCCAAATACGATCCAACACAGGAGGAAATACAACATGATAAACATGCAGAAAACCCGTCTTGGCAAGTCGTTAGTGGGATTAAGCCTTAGTTTGTCCATTTTTGCTGCAGGAAGTATGATGTTGAGTCCTCAATCAGTTCATGCCGCTTCAGTGTCCACTTCATCTACTGCAAGCAACATTATTAAAACTGGCCAACAATTTATGGGCGTACGTTACCAATTTGGTGCACGTACTGGAAATACGAGCAGCTTTGATTGCTCTTCATTTACTCAATATGTTTACAAAGCTAACGGCGTTAATATCCCTCGTTCGTCCAGACAACAGTCGCAAGCAGGGACTTATGTTTCAAGAGATCAATTGCAACCTGGTGATCTTGTGTTTTTTTATAGCCCCATTCATCATGTAGCAATTTATATGGGGAACGGAAAACTATTGCATACTTTCGGCAGCGCGGGAGTAACGATCACTGATTTGAACTCCGGATGGTGGAATTCTCACTATACGACAGCCCGCCGCGTGCTGCCAGATGGTCAAACCTTTAATCCTAGCGTTCCTCAGCCGCAACAAAAAGCTGCACCTAATGCAACTCAGCCAAAACCAGCCTACACACCAGCCAAACATTCGTCTAACCCAGTAAATGTATATCACCGTCCTACAAGAAGTTCGGGCGGAGAGAACCAACAAGAAGAAAATTAATTCTAATATTTTGTTAAAATACTTTAACTAAGAGCCCATGATCTAATTTGGGCTCTTAGTTCTATTATAAAATTTTCGTCCATCATAGCAATTATATTTGGTAAAGAGTTGGCTTTCGTATTTTTTATATGATTTTACGGATTTGAAAATTATCTTCTAGCAATACCCAATTTTGCGGAAACGGATAACCCAGTACCCAGTAACTAACCCCTCTTAAGTTATATTCCTTTACCAGATCGAATTTGGCCTGCGCACTCCTTGCATCCTCGAACCAGACTTCATGCGTATGTTGTTTCTCATCTGCATAGCGATAGTATGGCGTTTGGGACAGCCGATCGTACTTGATTTCCGCCCCATGTTGAACAGCTCGGCGAATAGCTTCTTGCATATCGAATGTCTCTGCCTGTTGTCCTTTTACATGAGGAAGGAGCCAATCACGTGCATATAACTGAAAGCCCATAAATATTTTATTTCTTGGAATGACTGTGACGGCATAATCGAGAACGCGTCGTATTTCGTTAATGGGAGAGATGGATTGAGGTGGACCGAATCTGTAACCCCACTCATACGTCATGAGTACAACAAAGTCGACAATTTCTCCATGAGCGGCGTAATCGTGAGCTTCGTAAAGTAAACCCTTTTGCTCTGAGCTAGTCTTAGGGGCAAGGGCGGATGATACGAAAAAACCTTTCTCATGCAGTTTACGGACGGCAAGTCGAAGAAATTGATTATAAAATTCACGATCACTTGGATATACATTTTCAAAATCAACATTTAACCCACGATAGCCCTTGTTTGTCATGATGGTTAAGATGTTCGCCACTAGCTTATTTTGCAATTCGGGACTTGATAAAATGGTATGTGCCAGCTTCGAGCCGGCTTCCGTTGCGGAAAAATTGGTGATCGACATGACCGGTACGACATGCTTCTCATATGCGGCTGCGATGAGCTCCTGATCATCAACGGGCTCAAGGCTTCCATCATCCTTCATGCGATACCCAAATGGGCATAAATACGTTAGATGCACCCCATCCTTGCGAACTTGCCCAGCAGCTACCTTTCCGAATACGTTGGTATAACCATTGACATCAATGATTTGCCTCATCTTTTCCGGGATTTTCAAGTTTTGACCCGGAGAAATAAGCGCAGGATTCGTAATCTGATTAGCTTGTGCGATGGCCTGCACAGTAACGCCGTAACGGTTGGCGATCATCCACAGTGTTTCACCAGGCAGCACGGTATGGTACAAAACCGGAATGATTAATACTTGTCCGGGTCTAATCTGCGTGGCATCGGTTATTGAATTGGCCTTAGCAATGGCCTCTACGGAAATGCCGAAACGGCCTGCAATCGTCCTAAGCGTGTCTCCCAATCGGACCACATATTCGGGA
Organism: Paenibacillus alginolyticus DSM 5050 = NBRC 15375; assembly: GCF_000422905.1. Lineage (GTDB taxonomy): Bacteria > Bacillota > Bacilli > Paenibacillales > NBRC-103111 > Paenibacillus_E > Paenibacillus_E alginolyticus. The sequence continues at coordinate 44,097 of NZ_AUGY01000015.1, read as the reverse complement.
TAAGGCGGTGGGATGACTAATGCCTGACCGATGACTAAACGATTGGGATCCTGAAGCTCATTGACGGCGATAATCCGATTGGCATTCACACCATAACGACTTGAAATCAGCCACAGGTTCTCCCCTCTTTGCACCACATGAATTTGCACAGTAATACCTCGCTCTCTCGCCTTTAACTTCTACATGTACTTTATTCCGCTAATGTCTCTAGTGTTTTAGGCGAATACCCAATTTTCTTTTTGTGCATTATCCGTAGATGCATACATACTTTCACGCTGCTCATGGCACATTAAAACATAAATAACAATTTGGAGGCATGCATATGTCAGAGAATAAACAAAATGAAAACAACTTCGTTGAAAATACAACAGGTGCTGTTGTAGACGGTATTCAATCTATCAGCAGTTTCGTATTTAACACGGCAGAAAATGCTGTAGGAACAACACTTGGTCTTGCGAAAAATTTGGTAAATAGTGTTATAAACATTAACGATAGTGATAACGACAACAGCGGAACAAATTAATAAATAGCAAAAAAGCAGTCAATTTAATGACTGCTTTTTTGGTTAGGTTCTAATTCGGAATTCATGGCAGTGTCTTTTATTTCGTTTTCTGAGGTTTCCATACTTTAATTTCAACGGATTCATAAATGCGGATCAAGGATTCAGATAACCATTTAAGTAATTGCCAACGCATCAGCTTGCCAATTAGGACCGCAATGAGAATCCCTAAAATCGCTCCCCCTATAATATCCATCGGGTAGTGAATGCCAGACCAAATACGAGAGAAGCCGATAAGGGCAGCCAGTATGAACCAAACCCTCCCGTCCTTCCGCCGCCAAAGCCAGATCGAGGCTGCAACGGCAAATGCAGCCGCAGCGTGATTGCTCGGAAAAGAGGCGGATGCCTCGTGATGAACTAATTGAATAACATGATGTGCCACGAATGGACGATCACGATGATAGAAGCTGCCGATAATGCTGTTAGTGCCTAACGCTGCGGCCGCGGATACTAAAGCATTAAACACCATTCTACGAATATCAGGCGTTCGTCTAAACCAATAAACGATAACACCCAAATAAAACAGGTAATCCAAATTATCAGCACAGAAAGCCATCAGAGGATTCAAGGCGGCAAACTTGCTGGCTAAGTCATTGATCGCTTGAAACCACTGATAATCAAGTTGAGATAAATTCATAAATGTCTCCTTTAATCGTGTTATTAACCTCGGTTAATAATAATACTAAACATAGATTAAAAGATTATGAGTGAACGCGGCTTTATACTTCATTCATTAAATTTTCAAGATAGCTTTTAATTGGTCAACTAGAAAGAATGTGGATAAAATAAAAAGAGGCTGACTCAAAAGGTTAATAACCTAGCGAGTAGCCTCTATTTTGTTTCGAAAGGGAGCGATATCTAACAGGAATTCCTCCAGTTACTTTGGCGTTATTTGCTCTAAACGGTCATCTAACTAGGACAGCCCCTACTTAAACCCGATATTTTTTAATCGTCATTCGTTTCTGTATCATCTTGTCCATTTTGCTCTGCGTTATCTTGTTCTTGTTTCGTGATTTTCCCTGTCTTAGCATCTACCTTAACTTCAAATAACAGACCTTTGCTATCTTGGATTTGCACATTATACACGACCACACCGTTCTCATCTTCCAACTGAACATCTTTGACGTTTCCTTGAACTTGTCCAATAGCAATTGCTGCACTTTGTTCTTTTGTGATTGTGGCTTGTTTCTGTAAATTTGCTTGTTCTACGTCATCAGCAACCTCTTGATCTTGATCTTGTTGTTCAGCACTGCCAGCTACTTCTTTGTCGTTTTCAGTGTTCGTTACCTGACTTGTCGTCATTAGAGGCGTTGAAGTCCCCACTGTATTCGCAAACGCAGTTGAATGTAACAGTCCAACTACTCCGCTCCCTAGAACTAAACTTGCTGCTACTGTTCCTACAATGATCTTCTTGCTAATCGATTTCATGGGTTCATTCCACCTTATCAATTGTATTTTTCTTACATTGATTAGTGTAACAATAGTTTCTGATAGTACGATAAACGCCGTATGAGATTTATATGAGAATCTGGGGTTGATAATGGCAACGGACATTAGCACATGCATCAATGACTAAACGTTATGAGTATCATTCATTAAATCTCCCCATAACAATGGTGTTATCGTATTTGCCGTCGCCATCCTGAAGTTCTAAAAAATAATTCCAGGTCTCGATATCTCTACCTTTATGTTCGGTTGAATCGTAATAGTCGGATAGTTGCTTTTCCAATCCATCGTTTTCCAATAATTAGGATGGAAGGCCATAATTCGTCTGCCTATTCCAAATACATCGCAATTGGCCTTCTGCAGCTTCTGAACGATCTTTTGAGCTTCCTTTGTTAACTCCATTGAGAGATAATCGTTCAATTTGGAAGCCTGTCCATCTTCATCTAAATGATCCGGAGTGTATTCCTCGGCTTCTACTTTGAGCAGAAGATCAAGGGTTACCAACAAATTCCCATTATTTACCTCTAAATCTAATCTCCGTTTTGCATGAAATACTCGAAAAGTCATTTTACTGCCAATTTTCTTCGTTTTATTAGGAATTGGTAATGTCAGACTTGCCTTTTTACCCATCCGATCAGCCATTAATAAACAGAGTTTTGATTCTTTGGTATCCAGAGTCCCTGCAAAGGCTTTACTGTTAAACAAGGCCACTCCCTTAATAAGTGGGGTTCCTTCCCCAACTGCCAGATACGGCAAAATGACATCTTGCCCAGGATCAAATAACACGGTACAAATCGATTGTACATTTTCTTCTGGAACGATCGTGAATGATTCTGCACTGACAATTTGCTTATCCAGATTTAAGATGAAATTCGGCTTTCTCATATAACTAGTTTGCAAAAGTGATTCGGCTCGACCTTCGACAACACTAATTTTGGCATTTAATGCACTTTTGGGATCGCGATAAAAAACATCCAGAACCGCATAGATATCAACCTTCGCCAGCTGTTCCCCAATCATTATAAACCGGTTCTTGGCTCCGTCCGGAACCAAGGTTAGTTTTTTCCCCAAGTTACCTCTTGCTTCTCGAGCTGTTTCACCAGTAACCGATATGATTTCGGGTGCATTCCTCTTCTTATCCGAGACATCCGGTAAGACAAAGGTGGTTAAGACATTTTCACCTTCTGCTTTGTCAAAGCCTATCCCTAGAATTAAACGAACGTTTTTTAATAACGTTTGATCCCAACAACCGGTTAAGAGACTTATGGAAAGTATGCCGAGCAATACAGGCCGGATTTTTTTCATTCCGTTGCTTTCCTCCTTCCTCTTAGGATGGTCAATAGTAATAACGGGATAGGTAACAAATAGATCATGACCAAAGCGAAATAAGAAAACCATTTATTAAGCTTGCTGATAAACAAGAAATTATGCGGCAACAGCGCAATCAGTAAGCAAGCGGCAATGACCAGCAAAGTCACCTTTGAACTGTTACCCGTTTTCAATATTTGAGTAATCCCCGTTGAAGCAAGAAAAACATAATTGACAATAGACGTCATGACGATCACAACCCAAAGCGATAAAAACAGTAAATCCGATCTTTCTACAATCCTAAAAGAAAACGCCTTTAGCATATATAAAACAGGCTCTGGTATGATACTAAGTTCCTCAGGACTGAAAAACATAAAGCATGACAGGATAATTAATACGTAAAATAGGGTGACAAACGTGTATGAAATCAACATCGTTTTTAATATGTCTTTGTCTTTCCCCTTAACTTGAGGGTAAACCATGAGAAGCAGTTCGAAGCCGGCCAGTGTAACGACAGCCTCTCTCATACCTCTTATCATAGGACCAATCCCAGATTGACCAATGGGGAAAATATACAAAGGATTTCCTTTGCTAAAAGGGAAAATGATCAAAAAGATAATGATGATTATAAGGATAGAAACCAGCGTTTCAAATCGGACAATTATTTTCAATCTTTCTTTTGCTAGATAATAACTGGTAGCCATCATCAATGACATAATGACCCATTTCGGTGTCGAAGGGAAAATCCAGGCATTAATGATTCGACAATAATTCATGAGGATCACGCTTGCAATTCCAATAAAATAAATAATATAAAGAACACTAATAAGATGACCTGCAAATTTCCCTGCCATCTGAGGGAGAAATTCGATCATCGTCATCTTTGGATATTTCCTGCAGATCATCCATATCAAGATAATGACCAGGTGGGTGGCAAATCCCGCAAGCAGCATGGAAATCCATCCATCGATAGATGCCTCAGAATGGACACTATAAGGAACCGTTAACGCTCCCTCACCTATCGCTGTTTGGATCGTGAAAAAAGCCAGCTGCTTTTTGGTGATACTATCTTTTTCTGCGTTCATGCTTCACCCATCCCCTAGAAAATAATTCCCGCAGCTTTTTTTGGGGAAGACTGTCCTCAGGACGCCGATTCATTTTCCATATTGGCAACCGGAAGATAGAGTCTTTCAAACCACTCCATTTGAATGGAGAAAAGGGGTAAAAATAGGGCGTTCCAAAACCCTCTAATTTACACAAGTGGATCAAAATACATGTAAATCCGAACGTAATTCCCAAAAAGCCGAAAGTAGCAGCCAACATCATCATCGGAAAACGAAGAAAACGCACCGTCTCTCTGAACTCATGAGATGGCACGACAAACGAAGCAAGGGCCGTCGATGCTACCACTATAATCATGATGTTGGACACCAGCCCCGCCTTCACGATGGCATCTCCAATAACAAGTCCTCCAACAATACCGATTGTCTGTCCTACGGCCGTATGTAATCGCAAGCCTGCTTCTCTTAACATTTCAATGGTTATTTCCATTAGCAGAGCTTCAATAATCGGAGGAAACGGAATTTCCAGTACGGCACTTTGCATAAGAAGCACCAATTCATTCGGGATGGTCTCAAAATGAAAAGTGACAACTGAAATGTATAAGGCTGGTAATGTAATGGCAATGAAGAAACTGGAAACCCTTAACAATCGGAAGAAGCTTCCGTTAATCCAACGAGCATTGTAATCGTCAGGTGACTGATAAAATGCAAAGAAATTGATAGGTAAAATGATCGCTTTCGCTGATCCTTCCGCTAATACGGCAATTCTTCCCTCCATGATATTGGCTGCTACTCTGTCCACTCTTTCGGTACTTAAAATTTGCGGAAATGGGGAGAAGGGCACATCTTCAATGAGCTGCTCTACAAAACCTAAAGAAGCAATATAATCGATCCGGATTGATGTGATTCGCTTTTCTAGCTCGGTCACAATTTCCGGATTCGCTATCGACTCGATGTAAACCAACGCTAGACGCGTATTCGTCTCCATGCCCACTGTAAAATAGCGAATCATCAAATCCTTATTGTTCACTTTTCTGCGGATTAGATGAAGGTTTGTATTTAATCTTTCAATAAACCCCTCATGCGAATCTCCAAACACCTTCTCATTGATCGGTTCTGTGATGCTTCGCCCTATCGAAGAGGAGGCATGGAAAATGTAAAAATCGGTCTCACCTTCACAGTCGACGACACAAGCGCCATTCAAAAGATTTTCCACAGCTTGCTCGATCAAGCAAGTAATTTGAAGCTGTCCCAGAGGCAAAGCGTCAAGAAACTCGCCTTCATTAGTTCGCTTTAATGGAAAGATGATCTGATTTAAGATCGTATCTTGATCCGTTAAGGTTGCCAAATAGATCAAGTTGACATGTCGTTGATTCCAATTCAACGTATGTATAACTAGATCTTCCGTATTGTTTAAAAGTGTTTGAAAATAACTTTTTCTTTCTTGTAACGACGAAAGCTCCATATCCTTAGTTTCTGGATTTGTACCCAAGATTTCATCACGCTGCCCCTCATTTCAAAGGTTATTTTATCCAGTTGAATAAAGGAGTATTCATAGGGAATGAAGAACGAAAAAACAGCCCGTGTTCGCATCTATTTTGCGATAGGGCCGTCTCTATTTTACTCGATAGTCTTTTCAATGGATGAAGGAATATTAAATAACAAAAGCTGTTGTGATGATGACCAAAAGAATAAAAAGAACCAAGATAATAGCTACGTTACTACCCATTCCATAACCTACACCACAACCTGCTCCATAACCAACTGCTCCCATGTTTACTCATTCCCCTCAATGTTTTTTCACTACGTTGTAAGTATATGTACGGTACATAGTGCTTGACTGGACGTTTGCCACGGGGTTTAATGCCCAGGACACAGTGCGAACAAATAATCAGTCATGGGATATTACTGACCTGACTGCAGCATGAATCTCTTCATAGCTCGTGCAGCGGCAAATATTGGATTGCAGCCACTCTCGAATCACCTCTTCGCTTGCATGCGGATAATTGTTAACTAAGGCGTGGCTTACCATAATAAATCCAGGTGTACAAAATCCGCATTGAAAGGCAAAATTGTCAACAAATGCGCGTTGGATCGGCGTGTCTCCCCCCAAACCTTCGATGGTTGTTATGCTGCTTTCCCGCACCTCTATCGCAAGCATCAAACAAGATTTGATAGGTACTTTGCCAACGATGACCGTGCATGCTCCGCAATCACCGTTTTCGCAGCCGGCTTTGGCTCCGGTTAACCCAAGTTGTTCGCGCAGCACACGCAATAAAGTATCCGCTGAACGAATGACTGCATGTTGTCGCTTCCCATTGACATGCAGCTCAATTTCCCTTTTAACAGTTCCATGTGATTTCATACACGCCTCCGTTCCAAAGCCGACATTGTATCGAATAACGTGTTTCGTAAAACAAATGTTCTGTACCCTTTGGAGCTTAAGATGTCGTTCAAAATCGGTACAGGCCATAAACGGATGGCACTCTCTATGCGTTCTTCCAAGGGAATTGCACTATCGTTCAGAACCTCCTCTATGATCAGCGATCGAATAGGGACGGCACTTACTCCACTAAAGGCAACTCGAATACCCTCCTTTGTTTTAAGACCGGAAATCCGGACGATCGGATAATCGATTTTTTCCATCTTGGTCTTCTTTACAGTGACAAAAGGTAAATCGAGATATCGTCTGTCGCTTAAAATCTGCACAAGGAGCTCGCCTTTTTCCAAACGCGGTTCACCGTTCAATATCTCGTGAACCGGAACATGGCGAATCCCCTTGGTACCGGCTAGAACAAGCTGGCTGTCGGCGAGTAGAAAAGGAAGCAGTGCTTCCCGATAAATGAATTTCCCGCAAAGGTTGCCGCCAACGGTAATTTTGTTGCGATTGGTATGGTCGGCTGCGTCTCGAACGGTCTCGCCGAGTAATGGGAACAGGTTGGCCTCCGATAAAGCCGTGAGCGTAATAGCTGCTCCAATGACAAGCTGTTCCTGCTGAATTTGAAGCACATTGCATGCGGGAATCCCTTTAATGTCGATGACAGCCCCTGTGCGAAGCTGGTTCAGACGCGCCATGGAAATAATCTCTGTCCCGCCGGAATAGTAAAGAGGCTCTTTGCCATTCGAATCGGCCTGCTGAAAAATGCGAACCGCTTCTTCGACGGTAGTTGGTGTGTAGTATTCGAAATCAAACGAGATCATGGGCAGCCTCCCTTATAACGCCAGATAAGCTCTGGGGTTAGTGGCAGTATGTTTAGCTCGACACCAGCGGCAATTGATAACGCATTCGCGAGAGAAGCGGCCATTCCAATCGTGCCATGCTCTCCAATACCACGTGCGCCATAAGGGCCTTCCAAGTACGGCGTTTCCACAAACTCTACCAAATAGCTCGGATTCTCTCCGAAACGAGTCAATTTATAAGAACGCAGCTGGGGATTGAGTACAAGACCCGCATTGTTGTACAAAAATCCCTCCCGGCTGGCAAAGCTGAGTCCCATGCTCATGCCGCCTTTGACTTGACCTCTTGCCGTTGCTTCGTTAATTACCTTTCCAGCGTCGAAAACGGATGCTGCTTTAAGTATTCGATACGTGCACTCACGGGTATCGAATTCGACTTCGACTGCTTGTGCACCGACTGTCCATTGCGGGCCAGGAATGCCTTTGCCCGTTTCTGGGTCAAGAGCAGTCAACTGATGGACTCTGTATCGTCCTCGACCGATGACCGGCTCACCGGACGCGCTGCCATCCGGATTCATATAACCGCTAGCGACCTCAAGGATCTCCAAGCCAATGTTCGGATTGTCTTTGACATAGACCCTGCCGCGACCGACTTCCAGTTCCTCTTGAGGCCTTTTCAGTACGATTGAAGTATTTTGCTTTAACTGGGCAATGACATCCTCTGCCGCATCCAGTACGGCCCGTCCGACCATCATCGTACTATTGCTTGCCACTGTTTTCCAATGTTCCGGGGTGATTTGCGTATCGACATCCATTTTGATATGGACCTGGTTGACAGTCATATTCATCCGCTCGGCAAGGATTTGTTTCATAATCGTGCGGTTTCCTTGACCTATCTCGATGGCGCCTACGCTAAGGTTGAACGTGCCGTCGTGATTGATGGTAATCGTCGCACCAGATCCGGTATCTATCGTGGAGCTGGAGGTTTTCATCACACAAGCCATTCCTTTGGCCCTGACTTTAAAGCGGTCAACGGCAATCCGCTCTCCTTCCTCCCACTGAATGAGCTCTTTTAATTTGACGATGCATGCAGTCACGTCGCCAATGTTACTGCCATTCAGCGGTGCTTGTGTCGGTGTCGTGTCACCCGGCTTGATGGCGTTGTGAAGCCGCAACGCCAAGGGGTCCATTTGCAGTTTCTTTGCAAGCAAGTCCATTGTACGCTCCATACAATAAGTCGCTTCCGTATGGCCGAACCCCCGGAATGCATTCGTATACGGGTGGTTTGTGTAAACGCACAATGAATCGCACCATACATTGTCAATCCGATAGGGTCCAGTACAATCGATCGCAGCAGCTTGCGTGACGGCTGCACCCCCATCCGTGTAGCCACCGGTATCAAATAGGAAAGTGATCTCTAGGGCAGTAAGCTTTCCATCTCTGCTCGCACCGAGCTTCACTTTCGCTTCCAGCCCGATGTGACAGGGCGAACTGACCATGTCCGATTCGCGGGAATTATTGATTTTCACAGGTCGGCCGCCGCACGCTTTCGATGCCAAATAGGCGATATACTCCAGCTGTGCGGAGCCTTTTCCCCCAAACCCTCCACCTACAAACGGCACATGCACAATAACATTTTGCTCGTCGACTTGGAAGAAGCGTTGAAACAAACGTTTAATGATAAACGGATCCTGCGTCGAGGTTTGGATATCAATCAGGCCGCTCGGCATCACTTCAACGATCGAGCAGCGCGGTTCCATAGCGCAATGATCGGATGTGTTAAAGGCATACGAGCCTTCAACCACTACCTCACTTGTTGCCCAGCCTTTCTGCATATCGCCTTTTCGGATTTTCACATGGTTTCCGATGTTGGTATTCGGAACGGGATTCACGGGGCCAAATGTTTTGTAACTTCCTAAGTCTTTGTGAATCAATGGCGCCTCCGGCTGCAAGGCAGCGCTAGGGGAATGAACAATAGGAAGCTGAACGAATTCAGCTCGAATAAGCTCTGCGCCCCGCTTCGCAATCTGTTCCGTCTCCGCCACTACAACGGCGATTGGTTCGCCGAAATAGCGCACTTTCTTGTACGCAAGGGGCGGACGATCGGCGAGAAGGCCACCGGTGAGCACAGGAAAATAATCGCCCGTGATAACGTTATGTACACCGCTTACTTCCAATGCTTTCGAGCTATCGATGGATGTAATATCGGCATGCGAATAGGGGCTGGTAACAAGCCAGCCATGCAAAAGATTGGGGGATTGTATATCGTTCGTATACTTGGCGAATCCGGTTACTTTATCTCTCGATTCAATCCTCGGAATAGCCTTTCCAATTAGCGACAATCACAACACACTCCCTCTCTGTATCAGCCGGCCAATTAGGCGTCCAAATTGATTCGACGAAACGTTATTCTACATCATATAGTGAAAAATCTTGTCCTATTCAGCTCATACAACAATACATAAAAAAATCGCCCTCCCCATGCTGAACATGAAGAAGGCGATCACTTTCATGCAGTTCTTTTAAGAAATGAGCGTTGTATTATGGCTGTAGCGTTGGTCTAATCACAATCTCGTTGACACCTGTATCTTCAGGTTCATTGATGACATAGGCGATAGCACTAGCGATTCGGTATGGAGATATGCCCAGACTGCTAATATGACTCGCCATCGCTTGAACCTCGGGGCTCGTATATGTATTCAACAGTTCCGACTCTGTCATACCCGGCGAGATAATCGTGGAACGGATATTGGAGAGTTTATGGCTGAGAAATTATGGAGAATGTTTGAGAGGAATGACATATATCCTGTAAACCAATAAAAAAGCTCCTACTCGGCTTTTTTTGTGCCGTAGGAGCTTTTTTTATTGACCCTCTTCTCGTAACCCTGATAAATCAGGCGGCCGTCGATCTTCCCTGCAATTCGTGCAAATATATAGATGGGCGCTAACCGGACTATCTTCTGCAGCATCCTCATTACCGCAAACTTCACAGATTAGGGGCATCCGATGCTTCTCCTTCCCTATGTTCAAGTTGCCATACATGCAAGCTGCGGCTCCTAAATCCATCCTTAGTTTTAACAGCAAACCCCAATTCCAGAACTGCCTGTTGAAAATCGTCAAAGGTAGCTGCCTTTTCGTCATAGGAGAATATAGCCTCTTTCCTGTCCAAATAAACCTCCACCTTGTTTATACCCCAAATTTGCTGCAAGGCACGACTTACTTTGTTGGAGTCATCTTGATTTGTCATCCCTTGGATGACTAAGGTGCTCGTTACCATTATCTACACTCCCGTTCATCCTTCGTCATGGTGATTTGTTCAAAGCGCTTCCCATCCCGCGCAAAAATCGAGTCATTAAAGAAAGCGAGGAGACCATTTCCCGCTCCCGTAATGATTTAATAATACCCCATATGCCTTGTTTTTTGTTTGATTCTGTATCAACCGCTTGATCTATACCGGCAGCCACACTGTTCAGTAAAGTTTGCAGCTTGTTAGGATCCACCTGGGTTAAAAATTGGGCGGCCCCCATCCCATTCTTGAGCATTCGGTGAGCCCCTGATTTATTCAATTGCTCCAGACCGATCAAAGTGATTTGTTTGCTGTTTTTCAACATTCCTTGAAGAGCGTCTAGAACACCCAGCTTCTCTAACTCACCTGCGATATCCAGCAATTTACGGAGTGAATCCTGACGGTGCGTTATGTCTTTTACTAATTGCTGCAAAGCTAAGGACTCCGCCTCGATGTGATCTGGTATTTGCTTTTCAATATTGGTAATCGCTTTGGCCATGGACTTCCCCTCCATCAATTAATTCAGGAATCGGTATATAGTCGGAACGGTTCCATTTCTCTTCCACCTTCACGCCGATTTGAGGTACACGGTTTCCGAATCGATGGTTAACACGCGGAAGCGGACGTTCTCCGCTCGGTTCCAAAACCTCCATCTTAACACCCATTTCTTTATAATTCGGCGTATGCGTAATCCGGTCGTGATAGCTACTCGTCAAACGATTTACTGCCGAGCCCTCGTCGGTCGAGTTCATCGTTAAATATAATTCATTGCCCTGAACCCGATCCGTTACCTCAACCCTTACCTTAACTTGTCCGTATGGCGAAGTGAGTCGTACCAACGCGCCGCTCTCAATCTCGCGCTCTTTTGCAAGCTCAGGGGATACCTCCAGCCATTCACTTGGAACCTTATGAGTAATCCCTTCGGATTTGTAGGTCATATTTCCCTCGTGGAAATGTTCCAGTAATCGCCCGTTATTTAAATGCAAGTTGAATTCCTCTCCTGCCTCAAACGGAGGCGTCCATTCAACCGGAAACAGCCTCGCTTTGCCATTCGGAAAACCAAACTGCTCCTTAAATAAAAGCGGTGTGTCTTCCCCGTCCGCCGCGACGGGCCAGAGCAAGCTGTTCCAGCCTTCCAGCCTCTCATAGCTGACTCCGGCAAAAATAGGTGCAAGGCTTGCCGCTTCTGCCATAATTTCTCCCGGATGCTTATAATGCCAATTAGCCCCGAGGCGATTGGCTATCTCTTGGAAAATCTCCCAATCCGGCTTCGATACGCCAAGAGGCTCAAATACTTTGTAAAAGCGTTGTATGCGCCTTTCCGTATTGGTGAATGTCCCTTCCTTCTCCAGACTCGGCGCTGCTGGTAATATCACGTCGGCAAACTGTGCGGTTCTGGAAAAGAAAATATCCTGAACCACAAAAAAGTCGAGCTTGTCAAAAGCATCTTCCACGTGGTTCGAATTGGAATCAACAAGGGCCATATCCTCGCCAAACAAGTAAAGAGCTCTTAACTTTCCTTCATGAATACTCTCAACCATTTGGTGATTGTTTAAACCCGGCTTTTCCGGCAGCTTTACACCCCATGCCTGTTCATAACGAGCTCTTACCGCGTCATCCTGAACGGCTTCATAACCCGGAAACCAGGCGGGCATCGTGCCAAAATCGCAAGCTCCTTGTACGTTGTTATGTCCGCGTAGTGGATATGCCCCAGTACCGGGCCGGCCGTAATTGCCTGTTATGATTAGTAAGTTGCTAATGGCCGTGCTGGTGTCTGTTGCCCCCATGTGTTGAGTAACGCCCATAGCCCACAAGGCGCACACCGATTTGGCCTCATGAATCATGGTCGCTAGTTGAATAATATCTGCTTTACTTAAGCCTGTTTGTTCTTCAGCATAATCCAATGTGTATGTTTCAAGGCTTTGAACATATTTATCTAATCCGTCTACTCGATTTTCGAGAAAGCTATCATCTTCCCAGCCTTGATCGATTATGTACTTCGTAACGGCGGACAGCCAAATCAAATCAGTACCCGGTTTAGGACGGAGGAATAAGTCGGCTCTTTCGGCCAATTCGTGTTTTCGCAAATCAATGACAACCAGCTTTTGACCATGCAGCTTATGGGCGCGTTTGACACGAGTTGCAAGGACAGGGTGTGATTCCGCTGGATTTGCCCCAATAACTAGCACCAAATCGCTGCTTGCAATATCATGGATTGTTCCAGAATCTCCGCCGATTCCGACGGTACGCATGAGTCCCGCCGTTGCCGGTGATTGACAGTAGCGTGAGCAATTGTCGACATTGTTGGTTCCCATAACAGCCCGGGCCAATTTTTGAAACAAATAATTTTCTTCATTGCTGCATTTTGAAGAAGCGATATACCCAATCGAATCAGGACCGTGGGCATCCTTAAGTTCAGTCAATTTACTAGCTATTAAATCAAGAGCCTCATTCCACGTCGCTTCAACAAACCGATCTCCTTTTCGAATTAGCGGTGTGGTTAGGCGTTCCTCACTATTTACGAAATCCCAGCCGAATTTTCCTTTGATGCAGGTCGAGATTCCATTTACTGGCGCTTCCGTTTGCGGCTCAATTTTAAGAATATGACGGTCTTTCGTCCAAACCTCAAAGCTGCACCCTACACCGCAGTATGTACAAACCGTCTTCGTCCGTTTAATTCGCGACTTTCTCATGGCTGCTTCAACTTCCGATACCGCAAAAATTTCCTGATAGCCAGGCTCGATTTCTTTGGTAAGGTTAATCATTGGCAGCAGCAGATCATTCGGAATACCTGTCAAATAACCGGTTTCGCCTAGCGTCGATTTTTCCATTAACGCATTGCAAGGACATACGGTTACGCAGTGTCCGCAGGAAACGCAGGAAGATTCATCGATCGGGACTCCGTTATCCCAAAGAACTCTCGGTCTTTCCAAACTCCAATCAATCGTTAACGTCTCATTCACTTGAAGATCTTGACAAGCTTCGACGCAGCGTCCGCAAAGGATACATTGGTCAGGCTCATAACGGTAAAACGGATTTGAATGATCCGGCGGGTACGGTTTCGACTTGAATTCATATTTCTGATGCTCAACCTGCAAGTATTCAGCTGTGTTATGTACCGTACAGTTCCCGTTATTATTGTCGCAAACCGTGCAGTACAGCTCATGATTTTGCAGAATGCGCTGCATGGCCTCCATTTGAGCGTCTTTCGCTCTTTGTGATTTGGTGTCCACCTTCATATTTGGTTTCGCGTCGGTGGCACAAGCGCGCTGCAGGACGCCATCCACTTCCACCATACACGTATCACAAGATTGAATCGTACCCAAATTCTCATGATAACAGACATGAGGAATGTAGAAGCTATGAGATTTACCCACCTCCAAAATGCTTTGGTTAGGGGAAAAGGTGAAATTTTGTCCGTTGATTTGTAGCGTTTGATCCTTCATGTGACCCCCATGTCAGCTGGATTTGGTTAACGTTTTTAATGTTGAGAATTTATGTTATTTTCCCCCCTTGAATTAAATCCATACATATCCACACAATTAACTCCATTCGATATAAACATAAAGCGCCTCCTGCCATCTTTCGGCTTGAGACGCTTTGCTTAATTCATACTTGGATTAGTGATGTGACGATGAAATTTTTAAAGAATAGGCAATCATTAGAACCAGGATCACAAAGGACAAAATCAGATTTTCCGTTGGATTATCACGGTTAACAATAATAAAACGTATTGTGCCTGTTATACCTATGTATAAAAGATAACGAATAGGAAAATGGTAATTCTCTCTAAAATACTTGACGATCATAGACACAAAAGCAAAATAGAGGAAGAAGGCGAGAATTTCCTGCAAAACAATATGAATGTCTAGAGTTGTCTGAATCGTAGATAACAGTATAATCCATAGTTCACGTATCATTAAAAACGTTAAGATGATACCAAGAACAATTAAGGAACCGTTAAGTATATATTGGAACGCACTCAAAATCCGGTTATTCATGTAACCCTCCAAAAGAAATTTACCTTTAGACACCTTTTGTAAAATTCTCTATCACCAAGGCCATTCGCTGCCTTGATGATCTTCTAATAATAGAACGTCCACGTACATCCCTTTGTCATATCCTCTTGTACCGCCTTGAAGGACAATCAGCGCATTGGCTTCAGCTAATGAAGAAACGGCACTAGACTTGTCAAAGCCGGATGGGGATACCATCAGTTTTCCCTCATCATACGTGAGTTTTGCTCGCACGAACCTTGTAAATGGATTAGGTTTTAGAAAACTTTCTCCTAAAATTGCTTTTTCTTTTTTCAAATGCGGTTTTCCATTAAATAAAGAAGTGCGAACAATCGGACGTACAAATAACTCAAAGCCAACGTAACAAGCAGAAGGATTACCTGACAAACCAAATAATAATTTATGATCTAAATGTGCTACAGTCGTCACACTTCCTGGACGCATGGCTACTTTGTTAAAAAGTACGGTTGCCCCTAATTTTTCATAGATAGCTGGTAAATAATCATAATCGCCTACCGAGACGCCTCCGGTTGTAATTAACATGTCTACTTGGTTTAATGATGCTTTCACAGCCGAGTAACACGTCTCCAAATCGTCACTAAGTTTCCCTAAGTACTTGGCTTCTCCCCCCGCTCTTTGAATTTGAGACAGAATCATATACGTATTACTATTTCGAATTTTCCCCGGCACAAGTGGCTCCTTTACATCAAGAAGCTCACTTCCAGTCGCAATGATTCCGATGACTGGTTTTCTAGCAACAGGTACTTGACTATAGCCAAATGTAGCAAGGAGGGCCATGATACCTGGATGAATGTAAGTGCCTCGCTTCGCAAGGATCATCCCTTTTCGTGCATCTTCCCCTTGAACTGAAATATTGGCTCCATGTTTTAACGACCTTTTAATATCTATATAGGTTTGACCGTTCTCTTCATACTGGCTTGTTAATTCAAGCATGATAACTGCGTCGCAGTTTTTCGGAATTTCCGCACCTGTCATAATGCGAACGGCCTGGAATGGTCCTACCTTTCCACTGTATACGGAACCAGCCCCAATTTTACCAATGACTTCGAAGGTGACTGGATGATCCTTGGTTGCCTGAACGGCATCCTCTGATCTAATCGCAAAACCATCATAAGGAGAACGGTCAAAGGATGGAATATCCTGATCCGCTACCAAATCTTCAGATAAGTAACGCCCATGTGCCAATTCAAGTGCTACCATTTCTATTAAACCTGGACTTGCAAATTTCATCAGATTACAAACGGCTTCTCCTACTGAAATTGGTGTCCGTTTCTCTAGCATTACTACCACTCCTTAAATCCCTTTTTCCTGTAAACTTTTTTGGAAAGAAAAGAAATAAGCAAACCCAACAAATACAGCACCGCCAATAACATTCCCTATAAAAGCAGGAACAATATTACCAATAAAATCTATCCATGAAAAATGCCCCGCAAAGATAGCTGCAGGAATTACAAACATATTCGCTACAACGTGCTGGAATCCAATGGCGACAAAAGCCATAATCGGAAACCACATTCCAACAACTTTCCCAATGATATCGTCAGCCCCTAAAGAAATCCAAATCGCGAGGCAAACCAGCCAGTTGCAACCAATTGCAGAGATTAAGGTTTGTCCAAAAGTGTCATGTAATTTAGACTGAGCTATGGCCACGGTTTTAGCCAAATAGGGCCCTGATTCTGTCAATCCGACCACATGTCCGAACAAATAAGCAACAAAAAGAGCACCGGCAAAGTTAGCTAATGTTACCCAAAACCAATTATTCAGTAACTGTTTCAAAGTAATTTTCCGCGCATAAAATGCGATCGACACTGACATCATATTCCCTGTAATGAGTTCTCCACCTGCTAAAATAACTAAAATGAGCCCCAAAGGGAAAACGATGCCTCCCAGTAAATTGCTTAGACTCCCCCACTCGGGCGGCAAATTGCCGATAACCCGAATATCGAGCAAAAACCCTAATGAGATGAATGCTCCTCCCAAAAAACCAAGCATAAGCATAGTAGGTAGAGACAGCCTCGTCTTTTGGACTCCAACTTCAACAGCAATACCGGCGATTTTCCCCGGCACATGAAACGACATAACCATTCCTCCATTTGTTCAAATAAAAAAGCAGCATCAAGAATCCCTACCTAAGGTACGGTTTCTTGAATGCTGCTTAATTTCCTTGCACGCTTTCCTACAAGGATATCAAATCATCACTGTCAATAGAATAGAAAGTATACAGAGCTTGCATACTTTCCATTCCGCATATACAAAATGCATATGCTAGCATTGTCCATCATAACAAAAAATGAAGATACCAGCAATCCTCTTTTTTGAATTTCTTATCCACCGATATGCGACATTTCTACTTTAGGAGATGTCTTATGATGGGTATGACTTAACCGTTCGTCTGAGTAACGATCGGAACGGTTATTCCAAATGGAACGAATCATATCGGTAACAGACTCATCCGATTGCCCGCTGCGGAGCAGATCTTTAAGATCATAGCCTCCAGAAGCAAATAAGCAAGTATACAGCCTTCCCTCTGCCGAAATGCGGGCTCTTGTACAGGTAGAACAGAAGGAATCTGTCACCGACGAAATAATCCCTATTTCCTGATCACTATCTGTGTAACGGAAGCGGGACGCCACTTCTCCGTGATAATTCGCAAGGATGGGCTCAATCGGCATAGCCTCATGTATCATCTTTAAAATCTCTTGCTTGGACACGACTTCATCCAACTTCCAAGCATTGGAGTTGCCAACATCCATATATTCAATAAACCGAAGGGTATACTTCTTCTCTTTGAAGTATTGCGCCATCGGAATAATATCTTGCTCATTTTTTCCTTTTTGGACAACCATATTTACTTTCACTTTCATTCCCGCTTCGGATGCAGCCTGCATGCCATCAAGAACCGTCTGCACCTTGCTTCTATTTCCGTTCATAGTAGCAAAACGTTCTTCATCTAGCGAATCCAAACTCACAGTTACCCGGGATAAACCGGAATTGAATAGATCACCTGCAAATTTCTTTAGTAAGGAACCGTTAGTGGTTAAGGCAATATCCTCTACGCCATCGATTTGGTTCAGCCGTTTGATAAGTGTGGGGAGATCTTTACGCAGCAAAGGTTCTCCTCCCGTAATACGCAATTTTTTTACGCCTAAAGACACGAAAATCCGTGCTAATCTTTCAATTTCATCAAACGATAGAATTTTATCGTCAGGCAAAAATGAGTAGTCAGAACCGAATATTTCTTCCGGCATACAGTACCGACATCGAAAATTGCAGCGATCCGTAACCGATATTCGCAAATCCCTTAAAGGGCGCTGCATGTTATCCAGCACAACATTTTCCATGTGAATGGCCCTCGCTTCTTTATATCAAATATTTACAATTCTTTTCGGGCACGTATACACGTTTAGCGAATGATTCCGGATAAAACCAATTGTGGTTATTCCCAATTGTTCTGCCAGCTGTAAGGCCAATTCTGTCGGAGCAGACTTGGACAATATCACTTCGCAGCCTATTTTGGCAACTTTCAATAAGATTTCGGAGGATATACGGCCACTAAAAACGATTATTTTATCACCGATGGAAATATCATTTTTCAAGCAATATCCATAAATTTTGTCCAGTGCATTATGTCTTCCGATGTCCATCCGACTTAAAACAATTCCGTTAGCGTCACACAAGGCCGCATTGTGGACTCCTCCCGTATGACGAAAAGTATCCGCTGATTGCTGCATCTCATTCATTAATCGAAAACAATCATCGATGGAAACTTTTACACGAATATCCTCCATCTTCTTGGCGGTCAAGGCATCATTCACAAAAACAAATCCTTGCCTGCTCATCCCGCAGCAGGAGGTAATATATCGTTTGCTTTGAAAATCACGATAATATGGATTGATTTTTGTTGTTGTCACATGGACAAATCCTTCTCTCTCCTGTATCCATATTTTTTCAATATCATCATATTTCTTGATAATACCTTCAGATGCCAAAAAACCTATGACCATATCTTCTATATATTCTGGCGTACACACCATCGTAACAAATTCCTGACCGTTAATTTTCACTGTAACCGGATATTCCGTTACAATGCTATCCTCAACCTCCTCGGCACGACCATTAACATAACGAAGAATCTCCCTTTTCACCTCAATTGGTTTCATGATCAGTGGCCCCTATCTATGACTATGTTTTTATCAAATACAAATACGGAAACTGCAATATCTTCTTCGACCTTCATATCCGAAAACAGGTGAACCAATTTGGCGCCAACGATTTCTTCCAGACCTTTCGGAAGATTCGTAAAGTAAACTTGCTGTATCATTTTCGTTCGAGCAACATGAACCATATCGCTACCGTCCGGTGTTCCTGCAATAAACTTTTCCGTAGGCGTCAAATTTCCGTACAGCGTGGAAACAGCCATGTTCTCTACAAATACAGTATGAATGCGTTCCGGCCCTTTGCCAAATAAATCTTTTCGAAGCTTTCGAATAATATCATTGAACTCATGCACCATTTTTGACATATCCACAATTCTCCTCGTTAAACCGTTTGATTTAAAATGATTACTGTTACTTTAATTAATTTTATAATCATAAATCAACATTGCGAAAAAAAAAAGTGTGGAGCCTAAAACTGGATATACAAACAAATAGTTTTATATTGTTTATACGCCCGCTAAGCGCTATAATAATAAACGTTAAAGATGGAGTCGTGATATACATCCTGTTATGATTCTATTATTTCATTCACTTATAAATGGATTGGTGTGTTAGCAAGATCTGCTAATAAACTATTCCACCATGAGCATACACCTTTCCTGTCACTACAGGTGTGTATGCGCATGGTGGTTTTTTATTTGTCTAAAAGGAGGTAAACCATGAACGAAAACATGGTTAGAATTACAATTGACGGTAAAGGGTATCAAGCTAAACCCGGTTCAACGATCTTAGAAATTATTAACCAAAATGGGATTGATCACCCGCAAATCTGTTACGTTCCAGAAGTAGATCCCATCCAAACATGTGACACCTGTATGGTTGAGGTCGATGGAAAGCTTGTACGGTCTTGCTCCATGGTTGCAATGAACGGCATGAACATAGAATTGTCATCGAAGGGCGCTAAAGAGGCTCAAACTGAAGCGATGGATCGCTTATTAGAAAATCATCTGCTCTACTGTACGGTATGTGACAACAACAACGGAAACTGTAAGTTACATAACACGGCTGAGCTGATGGAGATTGAACATCAAAAATACCCATATACACCAAAAGTAGATGTATCTGAAGTCGATATGTCCCATCCTTTCTACCGTTATGACCCTAATCAGTGTATTGCCTGCGGGCAATGCGTTGAGGTTTGTCAAAACCTCCAGGTCAATGAAACGTTGTCTATTGATTGGGAAGCGGAGCGTCCCCGCGTTATATGGGATGATGGATCGGCCATTAACGATTCTTCCTGCGTTAGCTGCGGTCAATGTGTCACTATTTGTCCATGTAATGCCTTAATGGAAAAATCAATGCTAGGCGAAGCCGGGTTTATGACTGGATTAAAAGAGGACATTCTCGATCCTATGATCGATCTGATCAAAGAAGTAGAACCGGGCTACAGTGGAATTTTTGCCATTTCGGAAGTAGAAGCGGCGATGCGTGATACACGTACAAGAAAAACAAAAACAGTATGTACCTTCTGCGGCGTAGGCTGTTCATTCGAAGTATGGACGAAAGGACGCAAGATTCTTAAAGTCCAACCCACTTCGGATGCGCCGGTCAATGCCATTTCAACTTGCGTTAAAGGGAAGTTCGGTTGGGACTTCGTCAACGCTGAAGAACGTCTCACCAAGCCATTAATTCGTAAAAACGGAACATTCGTTGAATCTACTTGGGAAGAAGCGCTCGATTTAGTTGCAAGTAAATTAGGTTCTATTAAGCAACAATACGGTAACCGCTCGGTAGGCTTCATCTCTTCTTCTAAGATTACGAATGAAGAAAACTATGTGATTCAAAAATTGGCGCGTCAAGTATTTGAAACGAACGACGTCGATAACTGTTCTCGTTACTGCCAATCTCCTGCTACAGACGGCTTGTTCCGTACAGTTGGTATGGGCGGCGATGCGGGGACCATTAAAGATATTGCCCAAGCGGGCCTAGTAATTATTGTTGGCGCTAATCCAGCAGAAGGTCATCCGGTATTAGCCACTCGCGTCAAACGGGCACATAAGCTTCACGGACAAAAACTGATTGTTGCGGATCTTCGCAAAAACGAAATGGCGGAGCGTTCTGATATCTTTATCAGTCCTAAGCAAGGTACAGACCAAGTATGGCTTATGGCTGTTACCAAATATATGATCGATCAAGGATGGCATGATCAATCCTTTATTAATGAGAATGTTAACTTCTTCGATGATTTCAAGGCTGTGCTTGAAAAATATACGCTAACGTATGCAGAAGAAGTTACAGGAATTTCAACAGAAACTCTTATTCAAGTAGCTGAAATGATTCGCGATGCAGACGGTACTTGCATTCTTTGGGGTATGGGCGTCACCCAAAACACAGGCGGCTCCGATACTTCCGCCGCGATTTCGAACCTGCTTCTTGCAACTGGCAACTATCGTCGTCCAGGCGCTGGCGCTTATCCGCTTCGCGGCCATAACAATGTACAAGGTGCTTGCGATATGGGAACTCTCCCAGGTTGGCTCCCAGGCTATCAGCATATTACCGACGATGCTGCCCGTACCAAATTTGAAAAAGCCTACGGCGTTACAATCGATGGCAAACCAGGTCTCGATAACATTCAAATGCTTCATGCCATTGATGAAGGAAAAATGAAAGCCATGTATCTCGTAGGTGAAGATATGGCGCTAGTAGACTCCAATTCAAATCATGTGCACGAAATTTTATCTAGTCTTGATTTCTTTGTGGTTCAGGATATTTTCCTTTCCAAAACAGCTCAATACGCAGACGTCGTCTTGCCTGCAACGCCATCTCTTGAAAAAGATGGCACATTTACGAACACAGAGCGCCGTGTACAAAGATTGTATCAAGCACTTCCTCCACTGGGAGATTCCAAGCCCGACTGGTGGATTGTGCAAGAGATCGCAAACCGTATGGGACAAAACTGGAGCTACAGCCATCCTAGTGAAATTTTTGCAGAAATGGCAAGCTTGTCACCCATTTTCGGTGAAGCCAACTATGAAGTGCTTGAAGGTTGGAACAGCTTCTTATGGGGAAGCTTTGATGGAGCAAGCACACCGCTGCTTTATGTCGATGGATTTAACTTCCCTGATAAAAAAGCACGTTTTGCCCTATCGGATTGGGTACTCCCGGCTGAATTCCCTGAAGAATATGATCTTCACATCAATAATGGCCGTATGCTAGAGCATTTCCACGAAGGAAACATGACCAACAAATCAAAAGGTATTCAGTCTAAAGTGCCTGAGATTTTCGTTGAGGTTTCTCCGGAACTTGCCGAAGAACGCGGTATTAAAGACGGTTCTCTTGTACGCTTAGTGTCCCCTTTTGGAGCGCTAAAATTACACGCACTTGTAACGGATCGTGTAAAAACGAATGAGATTTTCCTTCCGATGAACTCAGTAGATAAAGAATCGGCGATTAACTTTTTGACCGGACCTGCGGTCGACCAACGCACGAATACGCCAGCTTATAAACAAACCAAGGTTCGTTTGGAAGTGCTGCGTGTAGATGGAGAAAATCCTCTGCCGCGTACGAACCCGCGCAACAAAAAACGTCATCCCCAAAATGGTGTCGAGGTCCAGCGCAAATGGGATCGCCCAGGATATGTTCACTTAACGAATAACTAGACAGGAGGAACGGATATGGCGGCACCAATTACAGCTATTCAAAAGCAAGAATGGACCGATGAAGAACAGCAGCAGCAAAAGCTGAATGATTTAAAAATACTGCTTACCGCTAACGAACAAGCCATAAACAAAATCTTGGATATCATTGGTGAACTGAACGACATCGGCGTCCTTGAGGCTGCAAATGCCATGCTTCAGGCTAAAGAAAAAATTGCAAAAATAGCCCTGGGTCAAGTAACCCGTGAACCCATTACCAATATGATCAATAATCTTATGGGCGCGGCCGGCGCTTTAACAAACCTTGATCCCGAACTTACAACAAAACTTGTAGGCAGTTTGACATTAGGTTTAGATGAAGGAAGTAAACATTTGCAAAGCAATAAAAAAATAGGCACATTTGATCTTTTAAAAGTATTAAATGATCCGGATATTAACCGCGCAATCGGATTCGGAATTCATTTCATGAAGGGTTTAGGTAAAGGATTAAAAGATTAATAGTTAGAAAGATTTTTTAAAATCTACTTCAAAGGAACCTTTTCGTCTATTTAGACAAAAGGTTCCTTTCCTAAATTTGATGTGATTCTATCTTTTAGAAAAGGAAATGATCGTATGCTGACAAACGAAAATGTTTTAGAAGCCCTAAGACATGTAGAAGATCCAGAGCTCCATAAAAGCGTTGTTGATTTAAATATGGTAAGAAATATTAAAATCAATGGTGCTCATATTGGGCTGGAAGTTGTGTTAACCATCCAAGGCTGCCCTTTGAAAGCTAAAATTGAGCAAGATATCAAAGAGTCGCTTCGAAGCATCGGAGCTTCAGATATCTCCTTAACATTCAGTTCCATGACGAATGAAGAGCGAGCCGCCTTAACACAGTCACTCAAAAAAGAGGCTACTACAGAAGCAGGAATGCCCAAAATGTTACGCCCGGATTCGGGTGTAACGTTTATCGCTGTAACTAGCGGCAAAGGCGGAGTTGGAAAATCAACTGTAACGATTAACCTCGCAGCCGCATTGGCGCGATTAGGAAAAAAAGTAGGCATACTAGATGCTGATATATACGGCTTCAGTATCCCTGCCATGATGCAAATCAGCCAAAAGCCAACGATGATTGATCAAACGGCTATCCCTCCCATTAGTCACGGTATTAAAGTAATGTCCATGGGATTTTTCTCACCGGAAAACAATCTAGTCATGTGGCGCGGGCCTATGCTCAACAAATGGATCCGAAATTTTCTCGCGAATACCCACTGGGGAGAATTAGATTATCTTCTGCTTGATTTACCTCCCGGTACGGGTGATGTCGCGATTGATGTAGCTGCCATGATTCCACAAGCCAAAGAAATCATTGTGACCACTCCTCATAATGTCGCTTCGTTTGTCGCTTCAAGGGCGGGTGCTATGGCTATGCATACCAAACATGACATTATAGGCGTAGTGGAAAATATGTCTTATTATGAGGACAAGGCTGGAGTGAAGAATTACCTTTTTGGCAAAGGCGGCGGAGAAACGCTTGCTTTGCAGCTGCAAACCGAGGTCATCGCCAGAATTCCTTTTGCACAGCCAGAGGAAAATAGCGGTTCATCTGTTTATGATGAAGATTCTCTCCTAGGGGAGGTCTTTACACATTTAGCTGAAGAACTAGTTCAAAAAGCTGATAAATAATTGTGCAAAGGGTTGCCACGCGGCAACCCTTTGCTATTTTGTATAAAGCTGGAGCTGCCCCTTCTAATCCTTCACCGACCCCTGCAATATCGGAGCCTTTTTTGTTTTTCCACTGGTCATTTTTCCAGACAGAATTTCATAAGGTGTTAATTGAATCATTCTACGTGAGGCAGGTGAACATAATGTCCGAGCAGAGCAATCATGGATCGAAGTATTTTGAGAAAATGTTGAATATCATTGATGTCGGTGTTCATCTGATCGATAACAAGGGAATAACCATTTTTTATAATAATAAAATGGCTGAAACCGATGGTTTTAAGCGAGAACAAGTGGTTGGAAAAAACTTTTTCGACCTTTTTCCTTCTCTTACGAATGATACCAGCACCTTCATTAAAGTTCTGCAAACAGGCATAGAAATACGAGAAAAAATACAAACCTATGTCAGTGTAACGGGGAAACGGATCACGACCATTAACAGCACGTATCCTCTTTTGGAACATGGTGAAATCATCGGCGCCTTAGAAGTGGCTAAGGATATAACAAGTATTGTTCATCTTCACGACCAAATCCTTGATCTCAGGCATCAAATCTACGAATCTCCGTCAAAAGATAAGAAAAATGCAAGCTCTGCTCGATACCATTTCAGCGATTTAATTGGCAAAAGCGAAAGCTTCCTACATACGGTCTCCTTCGCCAAAAAAGCATCTCGTACGAGCTCGCCTGTTTTGCTATCCGGACCTACCGGAACCGGTAAGGAATTGTTCGCCCAGAGTATACATAATGCCGGAGCTCGGCGAAACCGCCTCTTTATTGCTCAAAATTGCGCGGCCGTCCCCAACGAGTTAATGGAAGGTATTATGTTCGGAACTGCGAGAGGCGCATTTACTGGCGCTATTGACCGTGCTGGATTATTCGAGCAAGCTAGCGGCGGGACTCTTTTTCTGGATGAGTTAAATAGCTTGGATTTATTTTTGCAGGCCAAACTATTACGGGTGCTTCAAGACGGAATGATACGGCGAGTCGGGGGAACGCAGGAACAGCAAGTCGATGTCCGCATTATTACCGCCATGAATATTGATCCGAAGGAAGCTTTAGAAAAAGGATTGCTGCGCAGCGATCTTTTCTACCGCTTAAATGTCGTTAATCTATACCTGCCTCCTCTTGTGCAAAGAAAAGAAGATATTCCTCTCCTCACTTACCACTTTATTGATACATTTAATCACATTTTCGGCATGAAAATAACAGGCATTACCCCTGCTGCACTCAATAGCTTAATGAACTACCATTGGCCTGGCAATATTCGCGAATTAAGCCATGCCATCGAATCCACCTACAATATGATGGAACTGGAAAGTGAGATCATTGAAGAAAATCACCTTCCCGCTTATTTGATGGGGAATTATATACCAACGACAACTCCCAACCGGCTAGCCGCTCCGTGGAATAACGAATTGGCAACCGTTTCAGCAGGAAGATTGACCGATAAAATGAGGCAAATGGAAAAGGAAACTATTACGGATGCTTTGGAAAATCATCAATATAACATCACTCTCACCGCACAAGCGCTAGGAATTAAGCGCCAAGCTTTACAATATAAACTGAGCCGCTACGGCATTATGAAAAAACCATAAAAATCGTTTGTCTGGACTCCGACAGGAGTCTTTTTTTGTTAAATAGTGTGGAAATGTTGGCACGCTTTTTGCATCTACTACTTATGAGCAGGCATCATTACTGGAGGTGCAATTATGGAACGACGTGACTGGAAACAAATTGAACTATGGAAAAACGTAACAGATGAACAGTGGAATGATTGGCTTTGGCAGCTGACACATACCATTCGTACCCTGGAAGATCTGAAGAAAGTAGTGAATTTAACCCCCGAGGAAGAAGATGGCGTTCGCATTTCAACTCAGACCATCCCTTTAAATATTACTCCCTATTACGCATCATTGATGAATCCGGACGATCCTCGATGCCCGATCCGTATGCAGTCGGTTCCCATTTCCGCCGAATTATTGAAAACAAAGTATGATCTCGAGGATCCCCTCTTCGAAGATGAGGACTCCCCTACCCCTGGTTTAACTCATCGTTACCCTGACAGGGTGCTATTTCTAGTTACGAACCAATGCTCCATGTATTGCAGATACTGCACTCGCCGCCGTTTCTCCGGTCAGGTAGGCATGGGGGTTCCCAAAAAACAATTGGATGACGCGATTGCTTATATTCGAAATACGCCGGAGGTCCGTGACGTACTGCTTTCTGGCGGGGATGGGCTTTTAATTAACGACAATATTTTGGAGTATATTTTGAAAAATTTAAGGGCGATTCCTCATGTTGAGATCATTCGTATCGGCACGAGAGCCCCGGTTGTTTTCCCGCAGCGGATTACGGAGCATTTGTGCAGCATTATCAAAAAATACCACCCGGTTTGGCTGAATACCCATTTTAATCATCCTTTGGAAATGACGGACGAAGCGAAAAAATCTTGTGAAATGTTGGCGAATGCCGGAGTTCCCTTAGGCAATCAGTCCGTGATTCTGGCTGGTATTAACGACAGTATCTATATAATGAAGAAGCTTATGCACGATCTTGTGAAAATACGCGTTCGTCCCTACTATATTTATCAATGCGATCTGTCTGAAGGGATCGGTCATTTCCGGGCGCCTGTATCCAAAGGTTTGGAAATAATCGAATCACTTCGCGGCCACACCTCAGGCTATGCGGTACCTACCTTCGTTGTTGACGCTCCTGGAGGAGGCGGAAAAATTGCCCTTCAGCCCAATTATTTGATCTCGCAAAGCCAGGATAAGGTCATTCTGCGTAATTATGAAGGTGTTATCGTCGGGTATCCCGAGCCGAAAAACTATGTACCGGGCCGTGCAGACGAATATTTCAACGAAATCTACGGTATTGAGAAACAACCTGAAAGCACTGGTATTATTGCACTCATGAAAGATGAAAAATTTAACCTAGTGCCAGAAAATTTGCGCCGAATTGGCAGAAGGAAAATTTATCAAGAAACGCCGGAGCACGCTTCGTTGAAGGATCGTCGGCCAAAAAGGGATGAAATGAAAGACAAATTGATGAAAGCACAGCAGAAGGAGAATAA
Source organism: Paenibacillus alginolyticus DSM 5050 = NBRC 15375 (assembly GCF_000422905.1). Classification (GTDB taxonomy): domain Bacteria; phylum Bacillota; class Bacilli; order Paenibacillales; family NBRC-103111; genus Paenibacillus_E; species Paenibacillus_E alginolyticus. The sequence continues at coordinate 16,633 of NZ_AUGY01000015.1, read as the reverse complement.
GGAAGATACGGAGAGTATTCTAAATACCGAGAATTAAAGCAATCTTGCTCGATTCTCATTTCGTTATCCGAGCAGCGCGGTTACAAGTAGAATAGATGGATTTCCTGGAGCGGCGGGCGACAACACAAGTAAAACCCAAAAGGCACCCATAGGGTGCCTTTTCATTCTCAATAACTAAACAATTCGTCTCCTGATCCTTCCCTATGCCTCCATCCCATCAAATCCACACCAATGAATCAGGGTCAATGCGATGATCTCCGCTGCCTGAAATACATGATCCAGCACAATATGCTCATTTGGATAGTGGGCCACTTGTGTGATGCCTGGACCGAAAACAATACAAGGCGTTTCCCCGAGCTGCGTGAGCAAACCTCCGTCTGTTCCCCATGGCGATGCTTCAATGATTGGTTCCTCATGCTTAACCTCTCGATATTGCTCCATCAGAACCCGCATCAAGTCATGACCTAGATCGACGCTGCCAGGGACCCACCGGGCTCCAAACCATTCAACGGTTGCCGGATGCTCTTCAAACCAAGGATCTTTTCCCTTAAGCCCTTCCATCCATCGCGCCATTTCCTCCTTAGCCTCATCAAGCTTTTCCTCAGGTGCAACACCCATTCTTCCTTCAAGCTTTACGGTGTCCGCTACGGATGAAGGCCAATTCCCTCCTTGAATGACACCAATATTAATGGGGATAGGAATAGGGTTTTGAGCGTACAAAGGATCCGAGATCCGAGCATTTCGTTGCTCCTCAAGCTCCCGGATATGCTGCAGTACGATCACGCTTTTCTCAATGGCACTAACCCCTTCGTACCTGGTTCCCCCATGTGCCGAGCGGCCTTTAACCTGGGTACGGAACCACATAGAGCCCTGCTGCTTCGGAAATATACGTAAATTAGTAGGCTCCGGAATAAGAGCCGCATCCGCTCGATAACCCTTCACAATCGCAGCCAGTGTGCCAACCCCACCGCTTTCCTCTTCAATAACGCTTTGAACAATGACATCGCCCTTCAACTTAATGCCAAGACTCTGAATAGCTTCCACAGCAATAAAAAGCGAAGCGTTTCCGCCCTTCATATCTGTTGCCCCGCGTCCATACAGCTTACCGTCCACCACATTGCCGCCAAAAGGATCATCTTGCCATTGATCCCGATTACCTTCCGGAACGACATCAATATGACCATTAAGGAGGATAGATCGTCCCCCTCCGGACCCTTTCATGACACCCACTACATTGGGACTGCCCGTAAAACGGTTTCTAGGGGAACAAAAATAAGGATGCGCCTCTAGAGCCTCTCCATCCGGCTCCCAGACATCAACGTCCAGTTTCAACTCGCGAAATTTCTCGGCAATTAAGGCCTGAGCCTCCTTCTCATGGCCCTGCGTACTGGGGATTCTGACCATCTTCTGCAGAAATTCGGTTCCGTCTTCACGATGAAGCCTAATCCACTCATGAATTTGCTTTTGCAGTTCAGCGTTCAGATTGGGCAAAGGAATTCCCTCCTTCAGTTAGTCACGAGTAAGCGACTTTGTAACAACGGTTATGGAATGTACGCAACGTTCTCCGGAATGATTAATGCAGCTTCCGTATGGCTGACAACGTCCTCTATCGTATAAGGAAGCATGATTTCTTTTAAAAGCAATCCTTGTTCAGTGACCTCCATCACGGCCATTTCCGTAATAATCAATTTGACACAGGCCCGCGCTGTTAGCGGCAAGTCACACTGCTTTTTAACCTTGGATTCTCCCTGCCTGTTAACATGGTTCATTAGAACGATGACTTTTTTCGCTTTTTGCGCAAGCTCCATCGCCCCTCCGATCCCTGCCACCCGCTTCCCTGGTACGATCCAATTGGCCAAATCCCCATTTTCACTAACCTCTAGCGCCCCAAGTATTGTGATATCTATACATCCTCTACGAATCATGGCAAAAGCAATACTGCTATCGCAGTAGGAAGCACCGTCGGTAATCGTGACAGGGTATCCCCCTGCGTTGCAAAGAAAAGCATCTTCTTCCCCCGGAAGCGGGGCACCCCCTGCCCTAAGAATTCCATTTTCCGCATGGAAAACAACATCGATACCTTCAGGAACGTAATCTGCAACCTGCGTCGGAATGCCGATTCCTAAATTGACGGCCATGCCGTCTTTTAATTCCTCCGCAGCCCGCTTTGCTATTCGGACGCGGGTTTCTTTTCCCATACCCATTCCCAAGTCACCCCTCTGCTGAGTATCACCATATCTACGAAAATGCCCGGCGTTACAATGTTTTCGGGGTCTAACTCGCCAAGCGCTACAATTTCATCGACTTCAGCAATCGTAAATTTGCCGGCCATGGCTACCAGTGGATTCAGATTTCTGCCGCTTTTATCATAGACAAGATTCCCGAACGGATCGGCTTTTTTTGCATGAACAATAGCAACGTCAGCCGTCAGTGCAGGCTCCACCAGATACTTTTTCTCGTCGATGGATACGGTAGACTTCCCCTGCTCCATAATCGTTCCGACGCCGACATCCACAAGTATGCCGCCAAGACCTACGCCGCCCGCCCGAATTTTCTCAGCTAGCGTTCCTTGCGGGTAAAATACCACCTCCATAGTGCCATCCTCCATCCTTTGGCCGGCGTTCGGGTTGGAGCCGATATGGGAGGCTATCACTTTCTTTACTCTGCCTGCTGTGACTAAGCGACCAATGCCGATATGCGGAAACCCGGTATCATTCCCAACGATCGTTAGATCTTTTATTCCTTTTTGCAAAATACCTTCAATCAACGTTGGGGGCGTTCCAATACCGCCGAACCCGCCATACATCAACGTACAACCATCTGTGATTTCATGAAGCGCATCTTCCAAAGTCCTTACTTTTCCTTCTACGACCGCATGTGAATTCTCACGTGACACCATCATCTCTCCTCCAATTCGGATCGGGTAACCTGGGCCATGACTTCCCGAATGGATTCATCCAAAATCCGCACGAGCTGATCCATTTCTTCTTCTGTAATCACAAAAGGAGGAGCCACAATAATGGCATCGCCTACCCCTTCCACCGCGCCTGATGCAGGATACACTAGCAGGCCTTTTTGAAAAGATTTTTCGATGATCCGAGAGGTGATACCTAGCTCAGATGGAAACGGCAGCTTGTTGGTCCGATTGGAAACGAATTCCATAGCCAAAAGAAGTCCTTGACCCCTCACATCGCCGACGATCTCGATCTGGTCTGCCATTTGGCGCATCTGGCCCAGCAAATAGCTGCCTTTGAGCTCAACTGCCCTGACTAACTGATGTTCTTCAATATAGGCGAGAACCGCCAGTGAAACTGCCGCTGATTGCGGATTTGCGCTGTAGGTATGGCCAGACATGATGCTTTTGGAGCCTTTCAAAATGGGTTCCATCACATGATCTTTAACCAAAGCTGCCGCCATTGGCGTATATCCGGCGCTCATGCCTTTTCCTAGAGCAATCAGATCCGGTTCGACGCCATAATGCTGCATACCGAACATAGCTCCTGTGCGGGCAATGCCTGTCATGACCTCATCGGCGATAAATAAAATCTCATTCCGATCGCAAATCTCCTTGATCCTCTTGTAATATCCTTCGGGCGGTACAATGGCCCCCCCTGCAGCTCCAATGATTGGCTCAGCAATAAATGCTGCGATATGTTCAGCTCCGATCCGTTTTATAGCGGTTTCCATATCATCCGCACACGCCAATTTGCAATCCGGAAAGGTTTTGTTAAGCGGACAGCGGTAGCAATAAGGTGGAACGACGACCGGAAAGTCCTCCAATAACGGAATAAATCGTCTTCTTCTAAGTACATGGCCTGACATCGAAAGAGCGCCCATCGTGATACCGTGATAGCTCATCCGTCTTGAAATAACTTTATTTTTTCCTTGGCGCCCCTTCTCCTGCCAGTGCTGAATGGCAATCTTCATCGCTGTTTCCGTTGCTTCAGATCCGCTGTTCACGAAGAAAGCCCAGTAATCTTGGCCAGGCGCCAAATCACTCAGTTTCTTCGCCAGCTTTTCGGCAGGTTCACTGGTAAACTGAGAACGGTAGACAAAAGAGACCTTGCCCGCCTGCTCCAGCATCGCATCGATGATTTCTTGAACCCCGTGCCCGATTCCGGCTGTCACAGCTCCCGAGGAAGCGTCTATATAGGCTTTGCCTTGATCATCGTACAAAAAAACGCCTTTTCCATATTGAATGGTGGGATAATGGTGATCCAAAACCGGCTTAATCAAATGCTCCCGCGTCATAAGGCTCCCTCCATTGATAACCATTGCTATGGTTTTATTTTAGAAACATATTCTTAACTCGAGGAGCCTTCAACAGATCTTCATAGCTGAATGCAGTACCTAACGCGGATACATCATGCCAGTAAAGTGTCTCTTCAATTTGCTGCGCGGTGCTCTCCAATACGTAAGTACGGCAGTTGGCGCATTCAATAGCCGGGACTTCCAAAATCTGAACCGACACTCTCCCATCCGGCATGATCCAGTAGCAATCTTTCACACTTTCACGAATATCCTCCGTCTCACACCATATGCATTTCATATGCATCCATCCTCCTCCATGTATCCCACAAAGTGATGTATATAGAACCTTCTTATCGCTGTCTGATTATTAAGCAAAATAAATGCCAACTTTTTGAAGTAGGCAACTAAACTGCTGCAGGGTCGGTTATTGTGGGAAAAGCCGCCAATTATTTGGCAGTTGCTATATTTTTGGCAGCAAAAATTAGAATTCACACGTATTGCACGCTTGCAGCACAAAGCATGATCTCGTTTTGCAGTTGGCACTATTTTTGCACATACCTGGATGGAACTATTTTAGGGAGAAAGGGGAATACCCCATGCCAAGTAATCTGCCAACTTATACAAATCTGGTTGAGAATGGCGACGAATATACGGTAAGCTATTGCCTTGATTTCTTGAACAAGAGGCTTCGAGTAGATGATTATCTAGGAAATGCGGATGCCATCTGCAAGCGAATTGTCGAAATTGCCAAAGCCCATGCTTTGACCAAAATGTTTATTAAATCGAGGGAGGATGATTGGCAAACCTTTCTATCCAAAGGCTGCATGCTGGAGGGAATTTATAAAGGATATTTCAACGGTGGCGACGCTTACTGTATGGCTCTCTACGATGATCTTGAGCGGCGGACTAGCGATTATTGGATAGAGGAAGATCACATATTAAAGCAAGTGCTCGCTCTTCCCCTCAAGCCAGATCGGCCCTTAGTTCCGGAACAATGTATACTGCGTATAGCAAGGATGGAGGATGCTGAGCAGCTTTCTCTTTTATATGATCAAATATTTCAAACGTACCCGACACCTATGAATGAACCTGAGTATGTCAAAAAAACCATGCGGGAGGGTACGGTTTATTATCTGATAGAATCGCCGCAGCAACTGATTAGCGCCGCATCCGCAGAGATCAATACGGTTTACGCTAATGCGGAAATGACGGATTGCGCCACACTCCCTGCCTATCGGAATCAAGGACTCATGAGACTGCTTATGCATGCTTTGGAAGATGAATTAATTGCGCGAAACATCACTTGCGCTTACTCGTTATCTAGAGCTCTATCTTTCGGTATGAATGCCGTATTCTTTCAGATGGGGTACCGATATTATGGCAGACTAACGAAAAATTGTGATATTTACGACAAATTTGAGGACATGAATTTGTGGTGCAAAATGTTGAAGTGATTGTGACCCCCATAGTATCTATATGCGTTTCCTTCTCAGTGAAGAAGAAATGCCTAACTCCTCCCGATATTTAGTTACCGTACGGCGAGAAATTTGAATGCCTTCCTGGATCATTAGCTCTGTTAGCTTCTGGTCAGAGTAAGGCTTGGCGATGTTTTCCCTTTGGATCCATTCCTTTATTCTTGCTTTTATATGCTCCGAGGATGCTGAATCTCCTGTTTCCTTAAGTAAACCAGAGGGAAAGAAGTGCTTCAGCTCGAATATGCCCCATGGTGTTTGAGCATATTTGCCAACTGTCGCGCGGCTTACCGTTGATTCATGCACGCCCAATTTATCCGCAATATGCTTCAACGTCATAGGTTTCAGAAAAGATGCACCTTTCCAAAAAAACTCGGTCTGTTCCTCCACAATGGCTTGTGCTACGCGGAATATGGTCTTTCGTCTTTGTTCCAAACACTTTAAGAAAAACATTGCTGAATTTAATTTAACAGAGAGGAACTTGGCTGCTTCGTTATAGTTACTACTCTCTTTCCCCATTCGCTGGTAATACCCATTAACCGATAGGCGGGGCGACGCTGCTTGATGAATCAGCACAACGAGCTGTTCACCTGTCTTTTCGATGATAACCTCGGGGATAATATAATGAACAGCTTCTATGTGATAGGCTGAGCCGGGTCTAGGATTCAATTCTTTGATCACATCGATCGCAGCCTGAATTTCTTGAGAGGTCACTTGCAGTATCGTCGACAACTTATGGATGCGGTAATCAGCAACATCCTTCAGATGATTACGAATTAATAAGGAGACTAACGGAAAGCATTCTGACAAGGACTGGACCTGTAGAAGCAAACATTCTCTTAAATTTCTAGCTCCGATACCGATGGGATCAAAGCCCTGCAAGATTCTTAACGCAAGTTCCGCTTGAGCAAGATCGACCTTACATACATCAGAAATTTCATGCAAAGAAGGCCCTAGATAGCCATTATTGTCCAGATTTCCGATCATAAACGCAACCATTTTACGAATGGATGGCGAGATCTTTTTTACAAAGCTCAACTGTTCCTTTAAATGCCTTTCCAGGGATTCCTCGTTCGATGAGGCGTGTTGTAAGGGGTCATAGATCTGGTCACGCCTGCCTATTGCACTCTGAAATTTATAAGTGGTAGTATAAGCATCCCATTCGTTTCCGGAGAATTCCAATATCGGGTTATCATTCATCTCCTGCTGGACTGCCTCCAGTAATTCCGGGGTCGAGAGCTTGAGAATCGTTATTGCTTTTCGCAGTTGCGGAGTCAATCGCATTTTCGCAGCTTGCTGTTGGAACATTCCGTATCCTGGGCGCATGTGCATCACCCCTTTACGTTTTTGCTTCTATATGTATTCAAGTATGATCCCTTTATTTCGATATTCCGGGGTTGAAACATAAAAGCAGCCCAGTTTTCTAAGAAAACTAGACTGCTTTTATTTGTGTGGCATTATTCGTTGATCCTTATAACTTTACTCGTTGCAAGCGCAAAGCATTTAATACAACGGACACCGAGCTTAGTGCCATTGCTGCACCAGCTACCCAAGGAGCCAAAAGTCCCAGTGCCGCAATCGGAATCCCAAGCGTATTGTAACCAAGTGCCCAGAACAAGTTCTGTTTAATGTTCGTCATCGTTTTACGGCTCATATAAATGGCATCTGTAATGCTTGTAAGCTCTCCGCGCATCAGTGTCACGTCCGCTGCTTCCATCGCGATGTCGGTGCCGGTGCCGATAGCTATCCCGACGTCTGCAGTCGCAAGAGCAGGAGCATCGTTGATGCCATCACCCACCATTGCCACTATTTTTCCTTGTTCTTGTAGTTTCTTCACCTCTTCGGCTTTGCCTTCCGGAAGGACTTCCGCGAGAACATGATCGATGCCAACTTGCTTCGCGATAGCACGCGCCGTCCGTTGATTGTCACCTGTCATCATGATGACATCGATGCCCATTTGTTTTAAGCGCGTGACTGCTTCTTTCGATGTGTCTTTGATCGTATCCGCTACGGCTACCATACCTGCGTACTTGTTATCCACTGCAACGAGCATAGCGGTTTTACCATCGGATTCGAGCTTTTCCATGTCAGTAACTGCTTTTCCGAAGTCAATGGCTTCACGCTGCAGGAGCTTACGGGTTCCAACCAGCACTTCCTTGCCTTCTACAATGGCACGAATTCCGTAGCCAGGAATGGCTTCGAAATGCTCGGTGGTAGTAAGGGCAATTCCTTTAGCCACAATTCCGGCAACGATCGCTTCAGCAAGCGGATGCTCCGATTGTTTTTCGGCAGAGCCGATTAGTCTAAGAATTGTTTCTTCTTCATCTATGTTTTCAATTTGAACGTCGGTAAGTTCCGGTTTGCCTTTCGTTACCGTACCCGTTTTATCAAGTACAATAATTTGCACTTTTTGCATCGATTCTAAATGTTCTCCACCCTTAAACAGGATGCCAAATTCCGCTGCGCGACCGGATCCGGCCATAATCGAGGTTGGTGTTGCAAGACCTAATGCACATGGGCAAGCAATGACAAGGACAGCAATAGCTTTTTCCAACGCAGTGGCAAACTCGCCAGGAGCAACCCAGATATACCATACCAGAAATGTTATAACAGCAATACCTACAACGATCGGGACAAAAATACCCGAGATCACATCAGCTATACGTTGAATGGGTGCTTTGGAGCCTTGGGCTTCCTCCACAACTTTAATAATTTGAGCAAGAGCTGTCTCTTTACCAACACGAGTTGCTTTAATTTTCAAACTGCCGTTTTTATTAACAGTAGCGCCTATAACGGCGTCACCGGTTTTCTTCTCGACAGGGATACTTTCCCCCGTAAGCATGGATTCATCAACAGCAGACAATCCGTCTACAACTTCACCATCGACTGGAATTTTCTCTCCCGGTTTTACAAGTACCATGTCCCCGATGACAACTTCTTCAACCGGGATCGACATTTCTTGATCATTTCGAATGACTAACGCTGTTTTCGCTTGAAGCCCCATCAATTTCTTGATGGCTTCAGAGGTTCGCCCTTTTGCCAACACCTCAAATAGTTTTCCTAAAATAATCAAAGAAATAAGAATCGCGCTAGTTTCGTAGTACATATCAGGCGCATGGTGATGAGCATCCGTAGATGCTGCCCATTGCAGCGTTAGGTATAGACTATAGAAGTACGCGGCTGAAGTGCCTAGAGAAACAAGCACATCCATATTGGCGCTTTTATTGCGAAGTGCTTTGTATGCTCCAACGTAAAACTGACTACCGATAATGAATTGTACCGGTGTGGCAAGAATAAGCTGGACCCAAGGATTCATCAAGAACTCTGGCAGGTAAATCCACGATGTAAATGTAAAGTGGCTTACCATGGCCCACAGAAGCGGCAGCGAAAGGATTGCTGATACGGCTAGCTGTATTTTCTTGTGACGTATCTCCTTTTGCTTATAATCGCCTTTAGCTTCCACTTCCTCTTTACGTATGACTTTGTATCCAAGCTGATCGACTTTTTTAACCATATCGCTTACAGAAACTTCTGCTGCGCTATACTCGATATGGGCTGTTTCTAAGGCGAGGTTAACTGTAGCTTTACTAACCCCAGACATTTTATTTAAACCTTTCTCAATACGAGTCGCACACGCTGCGCAGGTCATACCAACGATATTAAAATCGACTGTATCCTTTACGGTGCTGTAACCCAGATCCAGTATTTTCTCTTCCATGGCAGAAACACTGATTTGATTCGGGTTATATCTCACCGAAGCCTTCTCAAGTGCAAAATTCACGTTGGCTTCTGCAACGCCTTCTAATTTCTTCAAGCCTTTTTCTATTCGGTTCGCGCATGCCGCGCATGTCATGCCCGTAATTTGCAGACTAGCTTGCTGCTGCTCTACTTGTTTCGCCATTTCAGTTCCTCCGTCCTCCACATACCCCTACGGGGTATATATTTTCGAAAAAAAATAGGTCTTACATTGGAGCCGCCTGCAGCGGCTCATTTATCTTTATTTCGCAACGTCATAGCCTTGTTCTTCAATCGCTTCTTTAATAGCGTCCAAAGAAATTTTAGACTCATCGAAATCTACCGTAACGGATCCACCACTCAAATCAACTTTACCATTAGCACCAAGTTTCTTAACGGCGCCTTCGACCGAATTCACGCAATGACCGCAGGACATACCCTCAACTTTAAGTGTAATTGATTGCATATCTAATCTCTCCCTTATTATTTCATTAATTTATTCATGGTAATCATGAGTTCTTTGATAACCTCATTATCGCCTTCTTGAATGCGTTCGATCACACAGCTGTTTAGATGATGCTCGAGAAGCAGTTTCCCAACACCGTTTAAAGCGGATTGAACCGCGGCGATTTGATTTAACACATCGTCACAATACGTATCCTTCTCAATAAGACCTTTCACACCCCGAATTTGTCCTTCGATGCGGTTGAGCCTAGAAATCAAATTGTTTTTTGTTTTATCCGAATGATGACTTTTTCGATCACTGCCCGAATGACAGCTGGCCTCATTTAGTTCTTGGTTACCATGTTGTTCCATAGCATTTCCTCCTCACATTCATAATATACTATACCCCCATACCCTATATCAAGCCCTTTTTTACATTTTTCCATTTCCTTTTCAAGTTTCTAAATCTAATTAGGGAGTACGACGAAAGCGTAAAACTTTACCTCGTTCTTTTTTAGTCGTATAATCGGGTACTGACACATCTCGCAAGCCTCAGGATTGATGAGTAAATGATACCATGGAAAGTTGGAGATTACACAACATGTCTAAACAGAACTTTATAAAATACTTTTGTATAGCATTTGTAAGCTTGGTATTTTGTTATGCACTTTTAAATGATAAGTATAAAACCTATAACGGATACCACTACAGCAATCGGGTTGCAGTTCTTGAATATCACCACATCGATCCTACCGAATCTGAATTTACCATAACTCCTGATACATTCAAAAAACATTTAGAAGCGCTGAAGGCTAATCACTATCATGTGATTTCAATGAAAGAATTCGTTAATTTTCTAAATGGTAAAGGCTCTGTTCCCCCTGATGCCGTTGTAATTACCTTTGATGACGGGTATGAATCTTTTTACAAATATGCCTATCCTGCTTTGAAAGAGCAAAACATGACGGCTACTAATTTCATTATTGTAAATTACTTAGGAACTAATCCTGGAACTCCTTTTTTGAACTGGGATGAAATTCAGACCATGAAGAGTGATGGTTTTGATTTTTACTCCCACACCTTTAATTCCCATGATTTTGCTGCTGATCAAAACGGAAATCCGATTTCTCCCTTAACTAATCCTATCTATTTAAAGGACCAGAACAGAATGGAAACCGAGGAAGAATATAAACAACGAGTCAAAATCGATCTAAAAAAAGCAGATGAAATCATTCAAATGAAATTGGGAAATCCAGATAAATTATTTTGTTTTCCTCACGGGAGGTATAATAATACCCTTTTAGATATCGGAGACCAGTTAGGAATTAAATATTACTTTACTGGGTTGGATGGATTGAACACGCCTGGAACTAAGTTGATAAAACGGGTAAATGTTGGATCAGCACATGTTACAGCAAAAAGTCTGCTGCGCATACTCAATGGTGAAACAAGCGTAACCGGAAATCTGAGAATATTCTTGAAAAACATTATCGTAAAGCAGCGAATGTCAGAATAGTATTCAAAAATAATTACTACCTTGTTGTATGTACGAATATTAATATTTTACATATTAAAGGCCCTGGCAGTTTTGCCAGGGCTTCTTCTTCCTTCTAAGCCGTAAAGCATCCCATATTTACTAGAACATTACCACATGTCCCTTCTATCGATTTGCTCAGACTATAAAATTTCGCTAGCAGTAATGTATCTGCTTAACCAATACGGGTCTTTCCATCTTGTTATCGTCACACCGGGAGGGGAGGAATACGTGTTCAGCATTCGCCCATTTCCGATATCGACCCCGCAATGTCCAATTCGATTATCCGAATAGCGAGGTCTACGGAAGAATATTATATCGCCAGGCTCTATGTCCCTTTGTCCAATCCTTTTGCCCACCGTCGCTTGAGCTCTAGATGTTCTTGGCAATGCGACTCCGTTTTTCCCGAAAATGTATTGCAAATAGGAAGAACAATCAAATCTTTTTGACCTTGGATAGGGGGCTGTCCCAAATTGATAGCGCGTTCCAATTAAAGTCGTGCCAAGAGCAATAATGGTAGGTGCCTTATCTGTTTGCTTGATTCTTACGGATGATTTTTTTGTATTACCTTTAACTGTAGGTGAATTAGGTTGAGTTGTAGGAATCCTTAATCGGATACCAGCTGGAATTGGTTCTTTTAAATTTTTATTAAGTGCAAGCAATTTATTCACCGTCGTGTTTAAAAGCTTAGTTAAACTTCGTAAAGTATCTCCTTTGAAAGTTATGAAAAATAGTGCGGGTTGCCGAATAAAAACTTGGCTTTTCACTAAATTTGCAGATACATCTACATTAAAGAGCCGATTGATAGAGCGCAAACTCACGTATAATTTCCCTTGATCGGTTATTAACGGATCAATGCGGAAGTTGACATCCTCTCTTCTTGCTATCCCGCCACTACGCGGAAGCGATAAAAATTCAGAACCATCCGTAGCAAATCGGAATCTGGCATTTCCTCCTTTTAGATCATACTCTAGAATCTCCAGCACATCGTCCAGAGCAAGGTAACCAATGCCATTTTGAACAATAAGCGTTTTATTTTTGAAAGTCCTTCGTATATTTTCGAAAAAATCCTTCTGTGACAAAAAGATAGTCATTTGAAAATTTCGTGCAATAGCCATTTCTATCCCACCTTTGATTGGATATTACTTTTTATTCAGTAGGTTGGGAAATGGGACTATATCTCGAGCCTAATTTTTCGTAATCAAAATAGGAAACAATGAAATTCAACTGATTGAATGGGACCTTGCCCCTTACGTAATCGGATATTGCTGCATTAAATGATACTATTTAGAAGAAATCGGAGTGAAACCACCATGAAGAAAATACAAGAGAAGATCCAAATTCAACAAGTTCAGAGTACGTTGCTTCAAGGAACTGCAGGGACAATGCTTCCGCTGTATCGTCGTGTGGCAAACGATGCCGCTTATTCAACTCGATTTGCAAGGGCACTTCGGGAGCAAAGCGGCGATAGAATCGACAGAATCATCAAAGAAACAGTACCTTCCGTTTCATCAGAATCTATTGAAGTAGAGCAAATTGGATTTTTTATTTGTTTTGGTGTTCTAGGTAATCAGCTTTGTAACCTAACAGCGGTTCGCACCGAGAACAAAAAATTCAGAGCAAATGAGTTTCGTTTATTGTCTAAAGCGGTAGTTCCGCTGTATTTTAAGCTAGCTACTGATCGACGGTTTGTATATAGAATCGTTAATGCGATAAATACTCAAAATGACGCCAAATTATCAAGTGCTGTTAGGGAGCTCGTCAAATCTCCTTATCTACTAACTGTTACAGGGGAGTCCGGCAGCGCTTTGCAGTTAACATTTCGATTTCCAAACGGCGCTTCTTATGAAAATTCATTTTTTCTTGGACAGTAAGCTGTACCCATCCGGACTACCTAATGATACGAAAAAGTCGCCACGAGAACCTCGTGACGACTTACTTTTTAGACTTAGAAGCCTTGATCTAAATCCCAGCTCATGAAGTTTTGAGTAGGGCCATAGAACGCATCGAATCCGTAAGCATCGAAGTGTACTTTACCACTTTCGTACACTTTTACAGTTACATAAGCGTAGTCGCGGTCAATCGGATTGCTTGTTGCTTTCTTCGCTTCGAATGGGGAACCGCCGGAACCAACAACCACTTGGTAAGCGGAACCGTTGTTCGGACGACTTACATTGAAGATGTGCTCGTGACCACTCAGGTAAGTAGCTTTGTTGTCTTGAACTACTTTCCAGAACGCGCTAGCCGCGTCTTTATCTACATCAAGTCCACTAATTTTTGCAGAGGAGTCAAAATAATAAGTGTAAGCAAGCTTGTGCCCGAAAATGAATGAGTGCTTCATGCCACGATCTTTGGCTGCTTTCAAATCTTTATCCAGCCATTCCGTTGGTGCGTGGGAGTCATTTCCCGTTGGATCCGTGTTGATCACAACAAAATGGGAGCCACGGTAGTCGAAGGAATAGTCTAATTGCTGTTGCTGCGTTGTGATATGATCCATGCCGATTTGCGGATAGTTATTAGGGTCCCATCCTGCGATATTCTCACCTAGAATTTGTGCAAAACGCTTCTGGTCAACAATGATGTCACCCATGTTATCCCGCCATGTATCTTCGTTTGCTTTGGTCGATACCTTCACGGTTTTGCCATTCGAGTCCACATAATTGTCCTGTGTCTCATGATTGCCCGGCACTGGAAACACGTACATGCCGTGTTCGAACGCTGTAGCTACGATTCCACGCCAGAACGCATACTCGCGGTTCAAAATATTTACATCCGAGTTCGGTGTGTAACCCATGATCATGTCGCCATTGTAGAACAGCATGCTTGACTTCTGTGCTTGCATTTCATCCATCATTCGAGTTAACACTTTGCTGTTAACAAGCCACTTCAGATCCTGTGCAGAAGCATCTGTTACTGTGCTGTCAATGCGGCAATCCCCTACGGATGAATGGGTGAACAGAAGCTTGTCCGTACTCTTGAAAGCATCCTTCAGCTGTGTCACCGTGGCGGCTGACACTTGTGTAACGCCATTAGCCAAGTAAGGCGCTTTGTCCAGCTTCACAGCTTGTCCCTTCATGGTTGCGTCTACTGAACCTAATTTCAGCGTTGCTTTGCTTCCTGCAATATCGACCGTAATTTGTTGTGCATCTGAAGCCCAACCTAATGTGCCGTTCATGCTTTCAATCGTCGTGCGCAGCGCTGAATCGCCCATATCGGCAGCAGTGACGACTGTTGCTCCTCCCCCTAGCAGCATCACACTTGTAAGACTTGCTCCTATCCATGTTTTCAACATTTTTTTCATCCATTTGCACCCCTATGCTTAGTTTCTATCTTAACTAGGCTAACAGACAAGTGTAAAAGGACATCCCTAACCTTATTAAAAAAATGTTAATTTTCACCATTATCATAATTTCCTATACAAAAAGAAGCCGTTTCAACACGGCTTCTCATAGTTCTTGAAATCCAAAATGCTGCTTTGCTAGCTCTTTAAATTTATCCTTATCAATTTGTTCCTTACTCGATTTCCCCTGAATCCATTGTGTGAAAGAAGTATCGGTTAATGTAACGTTTCCATCGCTTGTAAGTTGAGTCATCAGTGGGATTTTGTTAAATCGTGATTCTTTGTGCTGGACGATGATTTCTTGGACTTCATTCAATTCAGATAAGTCCTTTAATGGTCGTTTTGTATCAAAAGCATACCCTATTTTCCAATCTGTATCTTTATATTTTAGCTTCATTTCAAGTATATAGTCCCCATAATCAGTTTCCGTTGCTCGGACTCGAAATTCTCCATTCACAGATGAGGCAGTTTCTCCATTTAGCGGCACAGGTTTTAGTGGTAAGTTTCCACCAAATCCAGTATCAACCAAGTACGTTTGACCCTTATGCTGCAAAAGAATAGTTACATGAGTTCTCCCAAGCTTTGACCAGTCCTTCGTTGCATAATTATACACTTCTCCGCGAACTAACACGGCATTAAACCCATTTTCAACTAGGAAAAAATATAGCAGAGGATTCAATTGATAGCATAAACCGCCTTCATTTTTCATGAGAATTTTGGAAATCAAACTCTCTTTTGTAATAGCACTTGTTTCATTTGAAATGATGTTTAAATTTTCAAAAGGAATGGTTCTTGCTGTTTTCACAAGAATGTTATCTAATTTTTCGAATGTAAGTATTTCGTTCTCTGGAATGCCTAGTCTTTTACGAAATAAACCATTTAACTCATTCATGTTATAGATATCCTCCATGTTTTTGTGTAATCCACCTTAAAGTATGTAGGTCAACAATTGCTTGGCGTGACGTCTCATATCTTCTGTGCGCTGCCTAAAAGCGCTGTAGGCGATATGGTCGAGGCTGATGTGGATGAGACAACAAGAAGTCGTTCCTCCAGCTGTTCAGGTCGGCCTCCGTTCTTATCCCAGTGGCGGTCTAGAATTTCCTGCAAGTCAATCTCTTGCCATTTCGGAAACCAAGGCCAATCCCCTTTGTTTTTGTGAGGTCGAGTTTTTGGAGCTCGTAGAGAGCTTCTAGCAATTGGGGCAAGACAAGTCGTATCTCTGGTCCATTCAGCTCATCGAGATGCTTTCCAGTAACTCGCTCAGATACGGCGAAGTAGCCTCTCGACGTCTCGCCTACCTCAAGAACCTTCGGAATCGGAAGTATGTCTGATGACAATGTGCTCATTACACGATCCTTCTCAAAGTCGTCCAGATGGGCGCCGAAACGGATAACCATCGCATGCCCGTCGAGCATGAAGGAATAGGCTTGCGACCAATCGCCGGCAGCGAGTGGCACTAGATGTTGGGCACGGTCACCGAAGTGTGCCTTAACAAAACGGTTCGCCGATTTCTTGAAATCCTCCATTGGTTCCTCCTTGTATGGGAAGCTTTGGAATAAACCCGCAATACTTTTATTTAAAAACAATCCCGATTGAATCCATTATTGGTTCATATCCAATTTGAATATAAATTTTATTGGAAGTAGGATTACTGAGATCCGTATATAAACTTGTTGTTTTATAACCACGATCTAACAAGAATTGAGTGAATGCCGAAACACAATCAGAGGCGTATCCCTTATTTCTTTCGCTATTTGGGGTGTACTGTTGCCGCTGAATCATAATGCCCAAAAGCTGACGGAATTGCCTGTCCAGGGATTGACGAATATAATGACCGTATCACAGTAAAGGAAAAGG
>NZ_AUGY01000014.1 GCF_000422905.1 Paenibacillus alginolyticus DSM 5050 = NBRC 15375 | reverse complement strand
TAGGTCTTGCAGGGAAAACAGGCTTTGCTGCCGAATCAAATACATTAGGAGAACTCCCTTCTCTTCTAGTGTTTGGTGGTACTTACACTTTCGATTAGATGGGGAGGTTCTCCTTTTTGCATCCTCCAGAAACCCTTATCTGGCGCGGGTTTTGAATTGTGAAACTTACTCCTAGAGGCTCCTAAAGCCAGAGAAAGCAACGAAAATGAGGAAATAGCATTCTCTAAAGGCTCTTATTTATCTGGATTTCGGGCAAGATGGTGTGATTCAAGGTTGCGGGATTTTGGATGGAGTAGTAGGGGGGCTTGCTAAGCTCACTCTTGCGAAATCCTACGAAATCTCATGAAATCTCACGAGATCTTACGAGATTTTAGGAAATCTTAATGAGTCTCACGAAAACGCAGAACAAGCATAAGAAGAAAGTTTTGCTAACGCAAAACGCTAGGAGGGTCCTCAATGACCGGTTCGCTCATTCAGTTTCTTTTATTTCTTGCGGTTACGGGGTTTGCGGTTTATTTATTTGTCCGAGTTGTGTATCACCGATATTTGTACATCAGGCTCGGCAAGTCTGTGAATTTGAAAACGGAAGCGAAGGCGCGGTTGAAGGAGTTTGCGATTCAGGTATTTGGCCAGACCAAGCTATTGAAGGATAAGAAAAGCGGCATCATGCACATTGTGATCTTTTATGGATTTATAATTTTGCAGCTTGGGGCGCTGGATCTCATTTTGAAGGGATTAATTGGCCATGGGTTACCAATACCGGGCTACAATTACTTCACTTTGATGCAGGAAGTGACGGTAGCGCTGATTCTTCTAGCCATGGGATACGCGACTTATCGTCGTTATGTAGAGAAGCTAAAACGGCTGAAACGCGGTTGGAAGCCTAGTATCGTTATATTTTTCATTTTTTTCTTGATGCTATCTGTTGTCGTCAGCGGTGGGTTTGAACGGGTAAAAGAAGGGATGGAGACATCCGCATTTGCACCAATATCATCCCTATTCGCAGCAGCCTTTATCGGTATGTCGCATACAGCGGCTGCGGTTGGTTTCTATATAAGCTGGTGGATGCATTTGCTGATCCTACTCTCATTTCTAATCTATGTACCGCAGTCGAAGCATTTTCACATTATTACAGCACCTATCAATATCTTGCTTCGCCGCACGGAGCCTATCGGTAAACTAGCTTCACTTAATCTAGAGGATGAAGAGGCGGAGTCGTTCGGTGTAGGCAAAATCGAGGATTTCACACAGAAGCAGATGCTTGATTTCTACTCTTGTGTAGAATGCGGTCGCTGTACGAATGTTTGTCCTGCGAATACAACAGGCAAGATGCTATCGCCGATGCATTTGATTACGAAGCTTCGTGATCATTTGACGGAAAAAGGCGCCGCCATCACATCGAAATCACCATGGGTGCCAGCTTTTGCTTTCGCTAGTCCAAGTACCCATAACCCGCTTGAAGTTGAGCTAATTGGCGGCGTTATTACGGAAGAAGAACTGTGGGCTTGTACAACCTGCCGTAATTGTGAGGATCAATGTCCTGTAGGGAATGAGCATGTGGATAAGATTATCGATCTGCGCCGACATCTTGTACTGACGCAAGGCAGCATGCCTCATGATGGTCAACGTGCACTGCAGAACATTGAGAGACAAGGAAATCCTTGGGGTATTAGCCGGAATGATCGCGTGAAATGGGTCAAAGAAGTAGATCCGGATGATGAACTCGGCGTGCGTACGGTGAAGGAAAATCCGGAATTCGAGTACTTGTTTTTCTTGGGTTCCATGGGCGCTTACGATAATCGCAGCCGCAAGGTCACGCATTCTTTTGTGAAATTGATGAAGGAAGCGGGTGTCTCCTTTGCCATTTTGGGCAATGAGGAGAAGAATTCCGGGGACACACCTCGCCGTATGGGCAATGAATTTCTATTCCAACAGCTGTGTGCGGACAATATTGCGACTTTTCAAAAGTATAAGGTTCAGAAAATCGTAACGACATGCCCGCATACGTATCATACATTCAAAAATGAATATCCCGAATTTGGACTTACGGCAGACGTTTTCCATCACACTGAGCTGTTGGATCTGTGGGTGAAAGAGGGGCGTCTTAAGCCGCAACATGAAGTTAGAGGGCGTATTACGTACCATGATTCTTGCTATCTTGGCCGCTACAACAAAGTGTATGAGGAACCGCGTAATGTACTGCGAGCAATTCCAGGGGTTGAGTTGGTTGAGCAAGAACGTTCTCGCGAGAACAGCATGTGCTGCGGTGCTGGAGGCGGCATGATGTGGATGGAAGAAACTGCAGGTACACGCGTTAATGTAGCGCGCACTGAACAGCTTTTGAGTGTGAAACCCACCGTTATCAGTTCCGCCTGTCCTTATTGCTTAACGATGGTGGAGGATGGAACGAAGCTTAAGGAGGTCGAGGAGCAGGTAAAAGCGCGAGATATCGCTGAAATTCTTGCCTTGTCTGTGTTTGGAACGTCTTAGATAATCGACTTCGTAGCCCTAAAGGCGAGCATTTTAAAGTCAGTGTTGATGCGAAAACTGAAAAATCATGTAGGAGGAAATTTCCATATGACAAAGATTCGTACAGCGGCCGTTATCGGCTCCGGTGTGATGGGCTCCGGTATTGCTGCCCATTTGGCAAATGTAGGCATTCCTGTGTTACTGCTCGATATGGTGCCTAACCAACTGCAGGCGCAAGAAGAAGCTGCTGGCCTTACGTTAGATCATCCCAAAGTGCGTAATCGATTTGCTCTTAATGCGATAGATAAGCTCAAGAAGACGAATCCGGCTCCCCTGTACAGTGAAGCTTTCGCTGAACGAATTACACCGGGCAATCTGGAGGATGATTTAGCGAAGCTTGGAAATGTGGATTGGATTATTGAAGTTATTGTGGAAAATTTGCAAGCGAAGCAGCAGCTCATCAGCCGTATTGAATCCGTTTGGAAGCCGGGAACGATTGTTTCCTCGAATACATCGGGCATTTCAATCAATGCCATGGTCCAAAGCGCTAGCCCGGAGTTTAAAAAGCATTTCCTTGGCACTCATTTTTTTAATCCGCCTCGCTATATGAAATTATTGGAAGTGATTCCAAATGTACAGACAGATCCTGCAATTGTCGCACTTATGTCTGATTTCTTTGAGAGAAAGCTTGGAAAAGGCGTTGTTCAAGCAAAAGATACGCCGAATTTTATCGGTAATCGAATTGGTACTTATGGGCTTTTGGTTACTATGCGTGAAATGCTTGCAAATGGATATACCGTCGAAGAAGTAGATGCTGTAACCGGTCCGGCAATGGGCCGCCCTAAGAGCGCGACGTTCCGTACGCTGGACTTGGTGGGACTGGATACATTCGTCCATGTGGCTAATAACGTTTTTGATCTTGTGACCGACCCGGCAGAGAAGGAGATTTTCAATACACCAGCCATTTTAAAAACGATGGTAGAAAAAGGCTGGATCGGAGAAAAGCAGGGCCAGGGATTTTATAAAAAAGTGAAGTCCGAAGCAGGTAAAGAGATTCAATCTCTAGATTTAAATACCATGGAATATTCGACAAGCCGCAAAATTAGTTCGGGCTCTTTGGAAGCTGCGAAGCAGGCGAAAGGTACGGTAGGGAAGTTAAAGGCTTTGCTGAGTGCCAAAGATCGATATTCGGATCTGGCGTGGAACATTTTGAAGCCAGTGCTGCTGTATTCCGCTGAAAAATTAGATGAGATTGCAGATTCCATTGTCGAGATTGATAATGCGCTCAAATGGGGCTTTAACTGGGATCTCGGTCCTTTTGAAACGTGGGATGCCATTGGGTTGAAACGTTCTGTGGAACGAATGGAAGCGGAAGGCAGTAAAGTGCCTGAATGGGTAAAAGCATGGATCGCTGCCGGTCATGACAGCTTTTATGAGAGCAAGGAAGGTCAAAGCTTTTACTATCTGAAAAATGAGTTTCGCGGCGTTGAATCAAGGCCAGAACTCATTTCACTAGCCTCTTTAAAACAGCAAAATAAAGTCATCCGTTCCAATAGCGGCGCGAGCTTGATAGACATTGGAGACGGGGTAGCTTGTTTAGAGTTTCACTCGCCGAACAATGCCATTGGAGCCGATATTCTCACGATGATTCAGCAAAGCGTGGACGAAGTACGCAGCAACTATCGCGGCATGGTTGTCGCTAACGAAGGTAAAAATTTCTGTGTCGGCGCCAATGTGATGCTGTTGTTAATGGAAGCGCAAGATGGCGAGTGGGATGAAGTAGACGGCATCATTCGTTTATTCCAAAACTCCATGCTGAAGCTCAAAAGGCTGGAAAAGCCGGTTGTTGCTGCACCTCACAAGATGACGCTTGGTGGCGGAGTTGAGGCTTGTATGCCGGCAGATCAAATCATTTTCTCGGCGGAAACGTATTATGGTCTCGTTGAAGTGGGAGTTGGCTTAATTCCTGCCGGCGGAGGATGTAAGGAGTTAGCGCTTCTAGCAAGTCAACAAGTTCGTGACCCGGAAGTTGATCTACAGCCGTGGATCAATGCGATTTTTGAAACGGTGGCAATGGCAAAGGTGTCGACGAGCGGTCATGATACGAAACGTCTTGGCTATATGCGTGCTGGGGATACAGTCGTTGTGAATCCGGATCATCGTATTTATGAAGCGAAGCAAGCCGTTCTTCGCATGGAAGCGGCGGGATACACGCCACCTGTACAAGAGAAAATCCGCGTCGTTGGCGAGAATGGCAAAGCGGTGATGCAAATTGCTGCGTATACGATGCGCCAAGGCGGATATATCAGCGAGCACGATCAATTGATTGCAAATAAGCTCGCGCACGTACTTGCTGGAGGGAATGTGCCAGCAGGAACGTTAGTCACAGAGCAATATATGCTCGATCTAGAGCGTGAAGCCTTCCTTAGTCTTTGTGGAGAGCTGAAAACACAACAGCGCATGCAATACATGCTTTCCAAAGGGAAAGCACTGCGGAACTAAAGATGAAGACCTTGCCTTTCTAATTAGAAAGCCACGAATGGTGCATGCCTATTACTCATAATGAGGTGAAATCGATGAAAGAAGCAGTCATTGTATCGATAACACGCACGGCAGTCGGTCGCGCGAAGAAAGGCAGTTTCGCTCAAACCAGAGCGGAGGATCTGGGTAAAGCCGTATTGGAAGAAGCTATACGACGCGCTCCTGGACTCGACAAAGGTGATGTCGAGGACATCATTATCGGGTGCGCGATGCCCGAAGGCGAGCAAGGGCTGAACTTCGCACGCACGATGTCGCTGTATGCGGGCTTCCCGGTGACCGTGCCGGCGATCACGGTCAATCGCTTTTGCTCCTCCGGGCTGCAAGCCATCGCTTATGCGGCGGAGCGCATTATGCTTGGCCACGCGGAGGTGATTGTCGCCGGAGGCGTAGAGAGCATGAGCCACGTCCCGATGACGGGCTTTAAGCTCTCGCCGCATCCGGGGCTGGTTGAGAGCATGCCCGAGGTGTACATGGGCATGGGTCACACAGCCGAAGAAGTCGCGCAGCGCTTCGGCATCTCGCGCGAAGCGCAGGATGGCTTCGCAACGCGGAGCCACAGACTTGCTGCTGCCGCGATCGCAGCCGGCAAGTTCGTAGACGAGATCGTGAAGGTAGAGACGAGCGTGAAGGGCATTGACGAACGCGGCAAAGCGTTCGAGCGGAAGTTCGTGTTTGCCACGGATGAGGGCGTTCGCCCCGATACATCCGTGGAAGGGCTTGCCAAGCTGAAGCCTGCGTTCAGCTTGGGCGGCACTGTGACGGCGGGCAACGCGTCACAGACGTCGGACGGCGCAGCGGCGGCCGTGCTGATGAGCCGCGAGCGCGCGGAAGCGCTCGGGCTGAAGCCGCTGGCGACGTTCAAGGCCTTCGCGCTTTCCGGCGTGGAGCCGGAAATTATGGGGGTTGGGCCTGTGAAGGCGATTCCGAAGGCTTTGCAGATGGCAGGAATCACGCAAGACCAAGTGAAGCTGTTTGAAATCAACGAAGCGTTCGCTTCGCAATGTGTCCATATTATTCGCGAGCTAGGCTTGAATGAAGATTTGGTGAATGTGAACGGTGGCGCCATCGCCCTCGGGCATCCGCTCGGTTGTACCGGCGCGAAGCTGACAACGAGCTTAATACACGAGCTGCAGCGTCGTGGCGGCGGCTATGGTGTAGTGTCCATGTGTATCGGCGGCGGAATGGGAGCTGCCGGCGTATTTGAAGTACATCCTGTTTAATGAAATCATGAGAGTCTATCTAGGCCCTTATGAATCCTAATATTTACCCTTGTACAATTAATCTAGAGGAGAGATGAACCATGGTGGAGAAAGTCGTAGGCGGTAGTTTTGTTATTTCGGATACGGATTTTCATGATATTGTGACACCAGAGGATTTTACCGAAGAGCATCGCATGATCGCGGAAACAACACGTGATTTTGTATCAGGGGAAGTCATGCCGAATGATGAGCATTTGGAAAAGCTCGATTATGATTTAACGGTAAAACTGATGCGCAGCGCGGGAGATCTCGGATTACTTGGCTCTGATGTACCGGAGATTTATGGCGGGCTAGGGTTGGATAAAGTAAGTTCCACTGTGATAAGCGAAAATCTCGCGCGTGCTTCATCCTTTGCTTTATCTATTGGGGCGCATGTCGGAATTGGCACGCTGCCGATTGTATTTTTTGGTACAACAGAACAGAAAAAGAAGTATTTACCCGACCTTGCGACAGGCGCGAAAATCGCGGCCTACTGTTTAACAGAACCAACATCCGGCTCGGATGCTTTGGGGGCAAAAACAACGGCTCGATTATCTGAGGATGGCAAGTATTACCTTTTGAACGGATCGAAATTGTATATCACAAATGCCGGATTTGCTGATATTTTCATCGTATATGCCAAAATCAATGGCACTGATTTCACGGCCTTTATTGTGGAGAAAGGTGATCCTGGCTTTACGATGGGGCCGGAAGAGAAGAAGATGGGGATCAAAGGCTCGTCGACGCGTCCGCTTTATTTTGAAGATGTCCGTGTGCCGGTCGAGAACTTATTGGGTGAAATCGGGAAGGGTCACCTGATTGCTTTTAACATTTTGAATATTGGCCGTTACAAATTGGCGACCGGGTGTCTGGGAGCTTCCAAAGAGACGATTGAGTTAGCTTCAAAATATGCGAATACCCGCCAACAGTTTAATACGCCTATCTCGCGGTTTCCATTGATTGGTAAAAAACTGGCGGAAATGAATATTCAAACGTATATGTTGGAGAGCATGGTGTATAGAACGACTGGTTTGTTCGATACCATTCTCAAAGATATTGATCATACGAGCCCTGATGCCGGTAAACATTCGTCCAAAGGGATCTCTGAATACGCGCTGGAATGCTCCATTAATAAGGTTTTCGCGTCAGAAGTGTTGGATTTTGTTGCGGATGAGGGCTTGCAAATTCATGGCGGCTACGGTTTTATCCAGGAGTATAAAGTAGAGCGTATTTATCGGGATTCAAGAATTAACCGAATTTTCGAAGGCACGAATGAAATCAATCGCCTGCTTATTCCAGGTACATTAGTGAAGAAAGCGATGAAAGGCGAGCTGCCTTTGCTGCAAAAAGCTCAAGCGCTGCAAGCTGAACTGCTCTCAATCGTACCAGGCCAAACATTTGAAGGAACGCTAGCCGAAGAGGTGCATCTGGTTTCAATGGCGAAGAAGGTATTCCTGATGGTCGGTGGGCTTGCGGTACAGAAGTATGGCATGGCGCTAGAAAAAAATCAGGAAGTTTTAAGCAATTTAGCCGACATTATGATCCAAATTTTCGCGGCTGAGAGCGGTCTTCTACGTACGCAAAAGCTGATTGAAAAAGCAGGGGAAGAGAAGGCGAAGAATGCGATCCAAATCACGACGGTTTTTGTTCATGAAGCCTTTGACAAAATTGAGGCATATGCGAAGGAAGCGCTCAGTACGATGGAAGAAGGAGATGTTCTTCGGACTCAATTGTCGATTTTGAAAAAGCTGTCCAGACGCAGCAGTGTGAATACGGTTGGTCTGAAGCGCGACATCGCCGCACGTGTTATTCAGGGTGAGAAATTCATCGTATAGTCATCGATGTCAGGAACCTGAAGGGGATGGTTTTGTATGAGTGAGGCAAAGCCTTGGCTGCGCCATTATCCGTCTGAAGTGGCGCCGACTTACGAGTACCCGAAGCATAATCTTGCACGTTTGTTGGTAGATTCCGCGCACAAGTTTCCGGACCGACCTGCCTTGTATTTCTTGGGGAAAACGCTGCGTTATCGGGAGGTATTGGAAGCGTCTTATCGTTTTGCCAATGCTTTAAAAGAGCTGGGCGTTAGCCCGGGGGATCGGGTGTCGATTATGCTGCCGAATTGTCCTTCGGCTATCATCGCCTACTTCGGAACCCTGATGATGGGCGGGATCGTCGTCATGACGAATCCGCTTTATGTGGAGCGAGAGCTGGTTCACCAGCTCTCGGATTCCGGAGCAACCGTTATCGTAACGTTGGATTTGCTGTTTGATCGTGTGCAAAAGGCGAAAGCGCAAACACCGATTCAGCATGTTATTGTGACTTCTATTAAGGACTATTTGCCCTTTCCCAAAAATGTCCTATATCCGATTAAAATGAAAATAGATGGTGCAAACCTTGCTGTCACTTACGGGGATGGTGTTTATTCTTATAAAAAGCTGCTCCGTGCAGCTTCTCGCGCCCCGATTTGTGTAGATGTGGAGGCTGACGAGGATATTGCCCTTCTTCAATACACCGGAGGGACGACAGGGATCTCCAAAGGTGTTATGCTGACTCATACCAATTTGATTGCGAATACGTACCAAACTAGTCATTGGTGCTATCGTACTCGGCTAGGTGAAGAAAGATTCTTAGGGGCTATCCCTTGCTTCCATGTCTTTGGCTTGACTGTCTTGTTGAATCAATCGATGTATCGGGCGGGGATGTTGATCCTCATTCCAAAGTTCGATATCAACTTAATTTTGGACACGATTCATACGTTGAAGCCAACGATTTTCCCTGGTGCGCCAACCATGTACATTGCCTTGATTAATCATAAGCGCATGAAGGAAGTAGATATTTCTTCTATAAATGTTTGTGTAAGCGGTTCAGCGCCTCTCCCTTTAGAGGTGCAAGAACGCTTCGAGGCATTAACAGGCGGTAGACTAATTGAAGGCTACGGATTGACGGAAGCATCCCCTGTTACGCATGCGAATCCCATTTGGGGGTTTCGGAAAATAGGTTCAATTGGGATCCCTTTTCAGGATACAGATACGAAGGTTGTGGATTCGGATTCAGGTCAAGAACTGCCGATTGGGGAAATTGGCGAAATTATCATTAAAGGGCCTCAGGTGATGAAAGGGTATTGGCAGCGCGAGCACGAAACGGCTATGACCATCAGAGATGGTTGGCTTTATACAGGCGACATGGGGCGTATGGACGAGGATGGGTTCTTCTCGATTGTTGATCGCAAGAAGGATTTAATCATAGCCGGAGGCTACAATATTTATCCGCGTGACATTGAGGAGGTTCTCTTCGAGCATCCAGCCATTCTGGAGGCTGCAGTTGCAGGCGTGCCGGATGAATATCGGGGAGAAACGGTGAAAGCATTTATCGTGTTAAGACCGGGAATGACGCTAACGGAAAAGGAACTGGAATTGTGGTGCCGTGAGCGTTTGGCTGCCTATAAAGTGCCTCGGAAAGTTGAGTTCCGTCAGTCTTTGCCAAAAACGATGATTGGAAAGGTGCTGCGCAGGCAATTACTAGAGGAAGAGAAGATCGTTTAAGCGCCTCTTCCTGCTTTTAACAATTAAGGGGAAGCCCTTTACAAGAAGAGTGGAGGGAATCCTATGGATGATACTAACGAACGTATAAATAAGAGGCTCCAGCAATTAGCGGCATCAGCGGAGCCTACGTTTTGGGGCTTTCTTGGCTGTGAATTTGTGAGTATGCAAGATAACATCATTACGATTGCTTTGGAAGCCAAAACGCATCACTTGAACCCGATAGGGATCGTACATGGCGGTGTACTATCTTCCTTATTGGACAATGCGATGGGGATTGTTGTGATGATGGCAAGGCCGGAGGACAAGGTGGTAACGACGAATTTAAACGTTCATTTCGTAGCTCCGCTTTATGAAGGCCGCTTGGTGGTGACGGCTGAGCTTGTTCATCAATCCCGTAAGATGATAACTACGCAAGGTCGTGTGTTTGACCGTGAAGGTAATTTAGGTACGATTGGAACGGGAACGTTTCGAGTGATTTAAGGGTTGATTCATTAAATGGGGGGCATGTGCTAAGCATGTCTCTCTTTGTCGTGTAGGTCAGATCCTTCTTTTGTGTTATATAATCTTACATTAAAAGCGAGTTTAGTCATAAAAAAGTCATAAAATTATAATTAATGTTATATAAGTTAACACAAATACATTGACTGAAATGGCAAGGTCATCCTATAATCAGTTAAAAGGCACTAAGGGGGAAGCACAATGCATCTTACCATTCGTGAGGCATTATCCATATATCCTTTAACGGAAGCAAAGCTAGTAGCAGGCAAGCAAGGTGATTCCCGCATTGTCAAATCAGTCAATGTGATGGACGCTCCTGATATTGCGGATTGGACGAAATCCGGTGAGATGCTATTCACAACCGCTTTCGCGATGAAGGATAGTCCGCAAGAAACGGTTAATTTACTTCGGAAATTAAATGATCGCGGAGCTGCTGGGTTAGGAATCAAGCTGGGTCGTTTTTGGTCGGAGCTGCCGCAGATTGTTGCAGATGAAGCAGATCGGCTGCATTTTCCGATTATCGAAATGCCCTTTCAATTTACGTTCTCAGATCAAATGAATGCCCTGTTTAACGCAGAATACCGTCGCAATACGCAGCTGCTGCAATCTGTTCTTGAGAAACAGAAGAAGCTGCTGCAATTCGGATTGAAACAGGATAATATGCTTTCCATGTTCCAATTAATCAGTGATATTCTTGGTTATCCTATGGCGGTCGTTGGAGCTAGAGGACAAATATTATATAACACAAGCGCTTGGAGTCCCGATCAACTCTCTCAGAATTGGCCGTGGAAACGGAAATCAGGTTGGGTGTACGCAGGTAAAGAACGCGCATATCGTGTAGGACTGCATCAACAAGACGATGAGCCTCTTGGACATTTATTGATTATACCGGATGCGGTGCTACTCGCAAATGTGGAGGAAGGCTTGTTCCAGCAAGCGGCAGATATCCTCACCTTCCATATGTGTTATACGTTCCGATCTCATGTAGAAGCTTCCGCACAGCGGGATTTACAAAACAATCTCATACGATACTTAGATAAAGGAACCTCTCTAGAGGAGTTCCTTGAACAGGCGGAAGCTAGAGGGCTATCGATCTTTACCGGAGCTTATCAATGTGTGATCAGCAAAAATAAGTCGGAAAAACTGGCGGAGGAACAGCCCCAAGCTAAGCTCAAAAACCTAAAACAATATATCGAATCACATCCGAAATCAAGCAGTCTGAGCGGGCACCATTTTGTGTTCAAGGATATGATGTTCTCGATTTATTCAACGAATCAGGCAGACGGGTTTCCAGAGGTGGAGCTGTCTCAGGTTCTGACCAAATACGCAAGCGATTCAGGATGCATTGAAGAGGCTGGCGAAATGGCTTTCTATACAAGCTCGATGAAATTAAAGCCAACTGCGTTAAGGGAAGCCTATATGGAATGTTTGGAGACGCATCGTATGGCATCTAAGCTTGGACTCACGGATCGAGTGCTTCACTTCGAAACCATCGAATTCGCGCATCTCTTCCAGAATGTGTCTTCCACGATGATGGAGGATTACTGTGCCAAAATTCTACGTCCTTTACTCGAAAAAGATGCCGAGTACTCGCAAGAAATGATTCGCACTTTAGAGGTGTTCATTCGCAATGATGGTCAAGTAAGCGAGGCGGCAAAACAATTATTTATTCATAGGAATACAGTAACGTACCGCTTGGAGAAGATTAGTGATCTCTTACAGGTTGATTTCAAAAAAGTAAACGATCTATTAAAATTGAAGGCTGTCTTCTTGTTTCGCCAATTTTTACATGTTAGATAGGTAAATACAAAACCCTGAGACGCTTTAGGCTCTCAGGGTTTTCGCTTTTCCAAAGTAAATACGGTAATCTCCGGCCTGCACATCAGGCGAAAGGGGAGCGTCGTAGTTCCAATACCGCGATTAGTATAAACAAGCATTTTCGAATTGGGGACTTCACTAAGCCCTATGACATAATTTCTACCGCGCGGTGGTGTGATGACAGCCCCAACTCCTGGTAACCGTATCTGACCGCCATGCGTGTGGCCTGATAATTGCAAATCAATGGCGTGTTCAGTGACCTTATCGGCGAAATCGGGACAATGAGATAGCAGCAACGTAAATATTTGGGGATTGGCCCCGCGCAAGGTTTTCGCGATATCCGGTTTACCCGTCAGCATGTCCTCAACGCCTGCGATCTGAATGGTTTGTCCTTTATAGGTGATCGTCTGAAAAGCATTAACCAGAGATTGAAAGCCTCCATTATGCAGGATCGGGAGGGTGTAGTTATACCCAATCCACTTATCATGGTTGCCAAGCACAGCCCATTTTCCTAAAGGTGCTTCTAGGCGGCCCAGTAATTGACTGGTTAAATCTGGATCTTCACTAATATCTGAGTCAAATAAATCACCGGTAAAACAAAGCATATCCGCTTTTTCTTTCTGAATGAGTTTCACGACACGTTCTAAATCCTGAAGGTCGAAGTGATGACCAATATGGATATCGCTGAATTGTAGGAGCTTAATACCATGGAAGGCATTGGGGAGTCTCTCGAAAGGCAGCGTTATTCTCATAATCTCGACCCATTTGGGTTCCAAGAAATTAGCATAACTGCCAAGTAAACCTCCGGAAGCGATGAAAGAGCCTGCAAGCACAGTACCTTTCTTGAGAAAAGAGCGTCTTGAGATCGGGGGTGGTGATTGCATATGTTCCTCCTGTTCCCTAGGAATATTTACAATTTTATTATACCAGTAAGATAGAGGGCGTTGCGAGTTGTGTGATTTGCATATAGTTGTAGCTTATTTTATAATCATTATTAACTAGATAGGAAGGGAGATGTTCATATGTCAGCATGGAAAGAGTTAACTACAGTAGAAGAGTGGCAGGAAGTATTGAATCGCTCCTCTGAGAAACCCGCTGTCGTTCTTAAACACAGCACAACATGTCCGGTAAGTGCAAGCGCACTTGATGAATATGAGGAATATCTGTCCGGTAAACCAAATGCGGATGTGGATTATTTCTTAGTGAAAGTGATCGAATCTCGCCCAGTGTCGAATCAAATTGCGGAGGATCTTGGAATCAAACACGCGTCGCCGCAAATCCTTTATTTTAAAGATAAAGAATCTATCTGGAATACATCTCACTGGTCCGTTACAAATAAACATATCACAGCTGTTTTAGACTAATCCTATAATCCAACCCAATAGAAGAAGACCCTTGGTTGCTTCCTATTTTAAATAGGTGAACGAAGGGTTTTTTTATGTTTTAATTGTTGTATACATTTTACAATTAATTGAACAAAGTTTAAAAAAGATTGGCAAGCTGTTCTTCCTCCTATATACTTATTTGGCAACTATCAGACATCAGCCTCGAGGAGTTTCACATCATGAATGCTATGAATAAAACCAAAGTACCTATTTCTATATATCTTTTGATCGGCATTATAGCCATTTCATTTTCAGCGATTTTTGTTCGGTGGTCAGATGCGCCGGCTTCTGTCATCGCGATGTACCGGCTGCTCATGACGAATGTCTTGATGCTGCCTTTTCTGTGGAGTTATTGGAAAGAGATTGCTAGAATCCGACTAAGAGATTGGCTGCGAACAGCCATGTCTGGTATATCGCTTGGTTTGCATTTTTTATTTTGGATGGATTCTCTTCATTTTACGACAGTAGCGAGTTCGACGGCTATTCTAACGTTAGAGCCCATTTTTGTGCTGCTCGGAGCGTTTCTTCTTTATGGGCAGCGGACTAGTCGTGCGGCGTTGATTGCAATGTTCATTGCTATTGTGGGTGCCATTTGTATCGGATGGGGAGATTTTCAATTTTCCGGTAATGCGCTTAAAGGGGATTTGCTCTCACTGGTCGGAACGATTGCCGTAGCCTTACATATGCTCTTAGGCAAAAGCTTGAGAGAACATATATCAGCCTTTGTATACAGTTTTTTCGTTTTTCTATTCGCAGGTCTGGTGCTTGCTGTCACCAACGTGTCCACTGGGGTATCCTTTACTGCTTACCCAGCGAAAGAGTGGGGGATATTCTTGCTTTTAGCGATTGTTCCAACGGTATTTGGTCATTATGTATTTAATTGGCTGCTTAAATATATGAAGGCTTCTTCCGTATCAATGACCGTCTTAGGGGAACCGCTGGGTGCCACTTTATTAGCTTACTTCTTGCTTGGAGAAACGATCACTACGATTCAACTGCTAGCCGGTTGTTTGCTGTTAGTTGGCGTGGGCTTGTTTTTACGCAGTAATGAAAAGCAGTAATTTTTTTTGTGATTTATTGAACAAAGGTAAAATAAAACGGTTGTCAAAAGCTTTCCTACGCGGAGGTATATCGTGAGATTTCGTGATTTTCATCGTAATGTCAAATTAAGAATCGGGCTTTCCTTCTTATCCGGAACCGCCAATAATATGGTGCTTCCCTTCATGTCGATTTATTTTTCTGGAAAATTAGGCGACACAAGTGCTGGACTAGTCGTAATTCTTGGCATTCTTGCAGGAGTCATCGCGGGGATAGTAGGCGGCTACTATGCAGATCGAATTGGGCGCAAAAAGCTGATGCTCACTGCTGAAGTAGGTTGGATGCTCTGTTTCGTTGGAATGGCGCTGGCCAATTCGCCTTGGCTTGAATCTCCTGGAATGACTTTTGTTCTGATGATCTTTGTTAGTATGTTCTGGGGCATTCATGGTCCTGCTAATGAAGCCATGCTGCTCGATGTAACAGCTCCGGATGTACGGAAATTCATGTACGCTATCAGTTACTGGATGAACAATTTATCTTTTGCAATTGCAGGGCTTGCGGGCGCTTTCTTATTCAAATCTTACTTGTTCGAACTGTTTATTGGCTTGTCCGTCATTGGCTTGGTCACACTGCTCGTGACTTATTTCTTTATTGATGAAGTATATCAACCACAAGTTGCTAGCGAGAGTAGAGGCAGCCGAAAAGGAAGTCCGTCGATGTGGGCGAATTATCGGATGGTGCTGCGAGACAAGACTTTCATGATTTTCACATTGGCATCGCTCCTGCTTGTATCTGTTGAGTTTCATCTAGGTAATTACGTAGGTGTAAGGTTGGAAAAAGAAATGGTGAATATTCCATTCTTCCCATGGAATGAACAATCTTGGCGTGTTGACGGGTTGAAAATGTTAGGCTTTATCCGCACCGAAAATACGGTGCTTGTCGTTGTTCTCTCCGTCCTCATGGGGGTTATGATGCGTAGGTTCTCCGATAGCAAAGTACTGTTCATCGGGTACACTTGTTACATATTAGGCTACAGCTATTTGGCTTATAGCAATCAACCTTGGCTGCTGCTGATCTCGATGTTTATTGCAACAGTTGGAGAACTCATGTATGTACCGATTAAACAAGCCTATCTGGGTAACATTGCACCTGATCATGCAAGAAGCTCGTATATGGCATTATTCGGAATGGTGTATAAAGGTGCCATGCTTTTAGGAGGTTTCGGTGTAATGCTTGGCGGATTGATTTCCTCGTGGATGATGGCATCTCTTATCGCTTTAAGCGGCTTCATTGGCATGATTATGTTCTATGCAATTTTAGCCCATTTAGAGGAGCGTAAAGTGAAGGCGGAGTTTAGTCACCAGGCTTCTTCGGCGAATGTTTCGGCTTAAAGGTAGTTGTATTTTCTACAACATCACATCCCCGGGCCAATAGATTCATTCAAAAGCAGCATCAGCTTAGCATACAAATGATGTCTCGAATCAAAATAAGCTGCAAATGAAACAGCCGCATTAACGGAGCAAGAGCTCTGTTACATGCGGCTGGTCTTTCGTATGGGGAGGAGTTATTTCTTCTCGGCAGCGAACTCCGCTTTGATTTTACTTAACAACTCTGGGTTGGTGAGTACTTCATATGCCGTGAAAGCCAGCAGCTTTGCTGTGAAAATCATAGCATTAAGAGCGGGCTCCTGCAGCGCGAGATCACGGAATTCCTTGGTATGCAGCATGTGTCTCTCGTCTACAACTTTGACGAATGGGTGAATCGTCGGGCATTGCGTAGACACGTTGCCTAGGTCGAGGGAACCATGATCCTTGCCAATTTCGATCTCTTTCGGATCAATGCCCATGGCTAATAACTGATCTGTGAAGATCGCTGATAGTGTCTCATTAGTTCTAAGCTCATCATAGGAATACTCGTAAAAGGAAGTCTTCAATGTACAGCCAGTTTGCAAGGCTGCGCCCTCAGCGCAGTGAAGTACTTTCTGGACGAGTTCGTTCGTATACGTGCGGGATGCTGAACGGACATAGAACTGAGCGACGGCATAGTCAGGGATAATATTTGGAGCTTTGCCGCCTTCGCTAATAATGCCGTGAATACGAGCATCAGATTTGGTTTGTTGGCGCAGTGCATTAATAGAATTGAACAGTTGAAGCACAGCATCAAGTGCGTTGACGCCTTCAAAAGGTTGTGCAGCTGCATGAGCGGAACGACCGAAGAATTCATACTGGATAGCGTCCATAGCAAGCGATTCGCCTGACTTCTCATACGTATAGTACGGATGTGCCATCAAGGCGATATCCACATCTTTAAATAGTCCAGCCGCGGCCATTGGCACTTTGGCGCCTTTGGTTTCCTCAGCAGGTGTGCCATATACACGGATACTGCCGCCTGTTTCATCAATAACGGACTTAAGGCCAATGGCTGCGCCAATGCTCATCATGCAGATGAGATGGTGACCGCAAGCGTGACCCAGCTCAGGCAATGCGTCATATTCAGCTAAGAAGGCCACAACGGGTCCTGCTTTGCCAGAATCATAGGTAGCGATAAAAGAGGTTGCAATTTCTAGGACACCACGTTCAACATGGAAGCCATGATAGGCTAATTCTTCCGTTAAGCGATCCGAAGCTTGAAATTCTTCATGCCCAAGCTCCGGATTTGCCCCAATGAAGCTGGAAATGGCTTTGAATCGGTCCGCATGGTTATCAATAGTTTGTGTAATGGTTGTTTTCATAATGGAAGGCTCCTTTGTTGAATGGTTCTTAGCTCCATTGTAGTATAAAGGAAGGCGAACTACCACTTTACCGATCACTGGGTTACAATTAATGAACAAAAAGAGTTAGTAAACGTAATCTTACCAAACAAAATTTTTTTCGAAATATGAGGGGGACTCTCACATGATGAAATATGGAGCCGAACATGAAGAACACCGATTTACATTATCTTTCACGGAATCAGAGATAAGAGGGCAATGGCGGGACATTTTCTTAGGCATTCATAAAGAGGATGGCGAGGAGTTTCCAGAGGATTTAATCGATCCCTCTATACTCGTTATCTGTAATCTCGATGGAGAAATTGTTCAAATTGTTCTTCACGACGAGGGCTGCGATTGTGAATTTCAATTTACATTCTCCGAAAAGGCACAAATCGAAAATTATATTAAGCATCATGTAAACGTATAAAAAACAACGAAAGTACTAGTGAGAGTGACCCTTCCCAAACTGGGCGCTGGCGCATATAGTATTATACGTCAGGCTTTAGGGAGAGGATAGTAGTGGAAAAGACGATCAATTATTTGGCATTTGGAGATTCACTAACAGTTGGTTTTGGAGCTCCGGAAGGTCACGGATTCGTATCTATCTATCGGCAAAAGTTGGAGCAATTGCTGAAGGTTCCTATTCACTTAAAGCCTGCAGGCAAAAATGGTGCTACAACTAGTCAATTGCTTCAAGCAATTGAGTTAGATCCAGAGCTCCAAAAGGATATAAGAGAAGCGAATCTTATCACGATCACAGCTGGCGGCAATGACTTAATCCAGGCGGCAATTCCTTTCTTTTATCAGGGAGATCCGGCTTACTTAAAATCTGCTCTTCAAACGTATGAATCCAACTATAAGAAATTGATAGGAGAGATTGAGGCGCTGCGGCAAGGGGTTGGGGAGCCTTTCTTGATCGTTTTAGTCGGGCTCTACAATCCTCTGCCGCAGGTGCCGGATGCCGCTTATTGGGTACAGCGTTTTAATTTATTTCTTCGCAAATTAGAGCAGCCGCACATTCTTGTAGTTCAAGTGTATGATGCTTTCGTAGGGCAAGACAGCCGTTATTTGTCAGAGGATGCCATCCACCCCAATGAAATTGGTTATGAAGAACTGGCTCGACAAGTTGAGAATGCGGTTTCTCTCCAACAGCTCCAGCAATTGATCCAATAGTTTAAGCCGGGATCACATACCCGAATATAGAGAAGAAATGACAGGCGCTACCAGCGAGCACGAAAACGTGCCATATGGCATGGTGATAAGGGATGCGCCGCCATACATAAAAGATGGAACCGAACGTATAAAATAGTCCGCCTACGACGAGCCACACGATTCCGCCTAACGGAAGGTTCAAGTACAATGGTTTAAAGGCGAAAATAATTAGCCAACCCATGAGTATGTAACAAAGAGTTGAAACCAAGACGAATCGTTTCACGTAGAATATTTTCAAGACGATTCCGACAAGCGCTAAGCCCCAAATCACGGCAAAGTAGGTCCAACCTAAAGGTCCTCGCAAGGTGACGAGTAAATATGGGGTATAACTGCCTGCAATTAACAAGTAAATGGCTGAATGATCGAGAAGCTCGAATACATCCTTCAAACGCGGATGGCTCACTTTGTGAAGCAGCGTGGAACAGGTATAAAGTATGACTAATGCTGCGCCAAAAATGCTGAAGCTGACAATGTGCCAAATAGTACCATGTAAGGAAGCCTGCACAATAAGCAGGACAAGCGCTGCGATGCTTAACAACACGCCTACGCCGTGGCTGATGGCGTTAGCTTTCTCTTCCCGAATGGAATAGTCCATAGATAACCCTTCTTTCATTCTTAAATATTCTACTACCTAATAGATTGGACGATGATCAGATGTTTTTACCTTCATTTCAATTACAAAATAAAATTGCCTTAGTCACCGGAGCAGGAAGAGGCATTGGCAGAGCGTTGGCTATAGGCCTTGCTGAGGCGGGGGCTGACGTAGCTCTTTTCGCGCGTACAGCAAGTGATATTGAGGAAGTAGCCCATGAAATTCGTGCCTTAGGGCGTAAGGCATATCCATTTTCGGTGGATGTTACGAATAGAGAGCAGATCGAGGAAGCTGTCCAACAAATCATTGAACAGACGGGTCGACTAGATATTTTAGTGAACAATGCAGGCATGAATATTCGCAGTCAAGCGCTGGCTGTTACGGATGAAGAGTGGGACACCATCATGCAGACGAATCTTAAATCTGCGTTCTTGTGCTCGCAAATCGTAGCTCGTCATATGCAGCAAAAGGAATATGGAAGAATTATCAATATCGCTTCTGTTGCTGGACAGGTTGCCCTTCGAACAGGCGTTGTATACGCAGCTACCAAAGCTGCAATGATTCAAATGACGAAAGTGCTGGCACTTGAATGGGGTAAATATGGGATCAATGTGAATAGTATCGGACCGTGGTATTTCAAAACGCCTTTGACAGAGAAAATCCTTGCGAATCCAGATTACCTGGCCGAAATTATTGCGAGAACACCTCTAAGACGCGTGGGTGAGCTAGAGGAGTTGGTAGGTCCCGCTGTATTTTTCGCTTCGGATGCGGCGAATTATGTGACAGGACAGACCCTTTTCGTTGATGGTGGAATGACTATTTACGGATTCTAATTAGTGTTGTTGCGAGTTCAAGTTAGATAGAAAGATAGACAGCATAGATAAGGTGGTATGACCGCAATGTCCCGGGTTCGTATTTTTACAGATAGCACAAGTGACTTAAGCGAAGAGCTTTATCGAAGCTTTCAAATCGAGGTTGTCCCGCTTTATGTTATTTTTGAGGACAATTCCTATAAGGATGGCATTACAATAAAACCGGATCGACTCTATGAATTAGTAGAGCACACCGGTAAGCTGCCTAAGACAGCGGCTCCATCTCTACTTGATTTCGAACGAGCGTTTGAACCCATTATTCAAAATGGAGAAGACATTGTCTTTATTGGTCTTTCCTCAGAGCTCTCATCTACGATTCAGAATGCAACTATTGCTGCTGCGAGTTTTCCTGATGGTAGGGTTACTGTTATCGATTCTAGAAATCTATCAACTGGGATAGGACTACTAGTTTTAAAAGCTGCGCAAGCGGCAATGGATGGTCGGAGCAGCGCGGAAATAAAATCATTAATTGAGCCTTTAATCCCCCGGATAAAAGTTGAATTCATCATTGACACTTTGGAATATTTGCATAAAGGCGGTAGATGTTCAAGTGTTCAACATTTTATAGGGAGTCTGTTGAAAATTAGACCGATCGTTAAAGTCATTAACGGGGCTATGACATCGACGGATAAAGTGAGAGGTAAACGGGAAAAAGCGCTCCATCAGCTTCTGGATAATGCTTTAGCGCAAAAGGATGATATGGACACGGAATTTCTGTTTATCACTCACTCTTCGGCAGCAGAAGAAGCCGTTTACATCAAACAACAAATCGAGCAACAAACGAATGTGAAACATGTTTATATCACTGAAACGGGCTGCGTTGTTGCCAGTCACTGCGGACCGCATACCCTAGGTATTGTTTTCGCCAAAAAATAAGAAATGAGTGGACACCATGACGACAATCAAGATTATCACAGATAGCAGTTGCGACCTTCCCGAAATGATCATAGATGAGATAGGGATTGCTATTGTTCCATTATCCGTACATTTTGGAGAGGAATGCATGCCGCCTGACATGGTGCTTGCTGATTTTTATGCGAGAATGAAAAAGGAGAGCGTCCTGCCAAAGACGTCAAGTCCGGCTCCGCAGCTATTCCTTGCTGAATATCAGAAGACCCAGGTTGATCAAGATATTCTTGTTATCAGTCTTTCATCGGCACTAAGCAGTACCTACCATCATGCAGTCATGGCTAAAGAGATGCTTCTAGAAGAAGGTTTTGCAGGTCGTATCGAGATCATTGATTCGAAAACAACCTCACTAGGACTTGGCGTTCTCGTCTATAAGGCAGCCAAAATGGCGGAAGCGAATGTTCCATTTGAAAAAATCGTTGAAGTGATAAAGCAGGCTGTAAAGACTTCCGGTACTTTCTTCTTTTTAGACACTCTTGAAAATGTAATCAAAGGTGGAAGGCTCGACCGCGTGCGGGGAGCTGTTGCCTCTGTGCTGAATATTAAGCTGCTAATGAAAGGCAGTGAAGAAGGTACCATAGAGGTAATTGAGAAAATCCGCGGCACCCAGCAAGCCTTGAAACGGTTAATCGCCAAAATAGGCGAAACTCAACATGATTTCGATAAAGATGTGATTGCCGTCGCGCATTGCAATTGTGAGGATAGAGCGCGTGAAGTCTTGAACCAACTACTGGATAAATATCCATTCCGTAAGGTGCTGTTCTCTAACATGGGCACGGTTATTGGTACCTATGCTGGTGAAGGCGGCGTGCTGATCGCTTACTAACATATGAGCAGAGATATGACAAAAGACGTGACAAAAGACGTGACAAAAGACGTGACAAAAGACGTGACAAAAGACGTGACAAAAGACGTGACAAAAGACACCTATTTACTCGATCCTTATGATCGGTGAACAGGTGTCTTTATATGTTTTTGGAAGCTATGGATTTACTTCACTTTTAGCCGACCATGCCCCTCACGGGGCACTATGGCATTAGTTTCATAAGTTGTACAAACTACAACTCAACTTGAAGCTATCCGGGAAAATGGGTTTCCACAA
The DNA here is from genome assembly GCF_000422905.1 of Paenibacillus alginolyticus DSM 5050 = NBRC 15375. GTDB lineage: Bacteria > Bacillota > Bacilli > Paenibacillales > NBRC-103111 > Paenibacillus_E > Paenibacillus_E alginolyticus. The sequence continues at coordinate 111,328 of NZ_AUGY01000014.1, read as the reverse complement.
TCTCTGTATCTTCCGTTGAGACCAGTGGAGACAGCTCACCTGGAGCCATCAGCCATAATTCATGAAGCGCGCGCGTGCAGCCTACATACAGCAGCTTGGCATCCATAAAAGTGGCTTCATAATGTCCGGCAGTAACATCCATGAGCAGCACAGCATCAAATTCAAGTCCCTTGGTCAAAAAGACTGGCAGGACTGAGATGCCACCGCGATACACTCGCTGCTTGGAGGTTATGAGATTCGTTTCGATGCCAGCATCTGTCAACGCATCATGCAGCTCCTGTGCTTGCTTCTCCGTACGGGTAACAACAGCGATTGTGCTCGAACTCCCTTGCTTCAAGGTTACGATGGCACGCTGCAATAGCGGCAATCGGCCTTTGATGTCCGTCTGTAGAACGCGGACTTTGTTGCCGCTGCGGAACACAGGAACAGCAAGGAGCGGGTTCTCGACGCCTCGTTTCAGAACCTGATTGGCAAACTGGATGATTTCCATCGTAGAACGATAACTTCTTTCCAGTTCGAAATATCCGGTTTCATCTGTCTGAAACAAGCTGGAAAATTCCTTCCAGTCAGTGATGCCTTGATAAGCATGAATTCCCTGTGATAAATCGCCTAGTATCGTGAATGAGCTATTTCTTGTGTAAGAATCAAGGACAGCCACTTGGAAAGGTGAAAAGTCCTGTGCTTCATCGATCACGACATGGTCGAATAACCGATCAGAAGGTATGCCAAAAAGGCGTGTATGAATATAAAGGAGTGGAGCGAGATCCTCGAGCTGCACTTCTTTTTTCTTGAAAAGCTTCAGCGAAGCGGTGACAATAGGTTCTGGAATTTGGTTGAGTAGGTCAATGGGCAAGCTGTCCGGACGACCTTTGTCTGAGAAGAGCATTTTGTAGAAGCTGAATGCCGAGTGATCAGGCCATCCTGTCAGATACGTGCGCAGGCGCTGAGCAGCTTTCTTTTTCAACTCTTTCTTCCGACTTTGCTCCCAAATCTTGTCGAGCTGAATTTCCATCCAGCGTTTGATCCGAGCAATGACACGCTCGCGCCGTTTGACAAGCGGATAATGCTTATTCTCTACGAAGAACCATTCGCGAATGGAAGCAATCGGGAGCTTGACGCCCTCCCACGGGATGAAATCTGAGGTTGGTACATAAGACTCCTCGAACCTTGTGAGACAGTCATCCAGGTATTGTTTAAAAGCAATGGACCCTTTAAAACGTCCTGGCGCTTGATCATCGACCGGCGGTCTTTTGCTGCCAAGCGAGAACCAAGTTTGAAGAACGAGTGCCTGATCCGCTAGCTTCACTTCTTGGTCGAGAACATCAAGTGCCCAATCTGTGAAAGTGCTTTGCTGGATATTTCCGACACCAAGTTCAGGCAGCACACCGGAGATGTAGTCGAGGAACATAGAGTTCGGTGCAAAAATGATCATCCGTTCTGCACGAACCTGTTCACGGTATTGATAGAGTAAGAAAGCAAGTCGATGCAGGGCGACAGTCGTTTTACCGCTTCCTGCGACCCCTTGGATAATCAGAGCTGTATTCTTCGCTGCGCGGATAATGCGATCTTGCTCGGCTTGGATGGTAGATACAATGTCGCGCAGCTTATTGTCCTTATTTTCGCCAAGTCGGTAAAGTAAGAACTCATCGCCAACGCCCAGTGAGTCTTCATTGCGGTCGTAAGTATCAACGACACGCTGAAGAATTTGTTTACGAACGACAAGGTTGCGCTTGAGATAAACGAGGCCATCGATAAGGCCATCTGGGGAGTCATAAGAAGCAGCGTCCAGTCCACCCGTGAAGGAATAGAAAAGGCTAGCGACGGGTGCCCGCCAGTCAATGACAAGCAATTGGCCTGTTCGCTCGTCCTCGACGCCTGATTTGCCAATATAAAGGGGAAGGGCGGAAGCCGATCCAGTCTCTTGGAAGTCTAGGCGGCCGAAATACGGCTCATCAACGGCTTTAGCTAAATTGTGCCTGCCATTCTCGCGTGCAGCCTCCAACGCTTGCTCCGTTAAATCCGGACCGTAATAAACAGGAGTCGACCTAAGCCGCTCAAGCTGTTTGTCAATTTCCGCATTCGTTCGTTCAAGTTGTTGTAATTCTTCTTGATAGGCACTTTGAGTCTTTGTGTCCAAGATCAGTTACCTCCTAAGATCAGATGTTGTCTATTGAATGAAATAAACAGGTAAACAATATATCACACCTGTCAGTATATGGGAAGCTAAACTGTCAAGCTTGTGATTTGGGCTCACCTAAGAAAGAATGTTATAATGGACGAGAACTTATTATAATTTAAAAGGAGTGCGGGGCTATGTCCATCTATAATATTGACGTTCAAACGATCTCAGGCGAAACGAAGTCACTTTCCGAATATAAAGGAAAAGTACTGCTCATTGTCAATACAGCAAGTGCATGTGGGCTTACACCGCATTATAAAGGACTCCAAAGCTTATATGAGCAGTATCAAGATCAAGGCTTGGTTGTTCTAGGATTCCCTTGTAATCAGTTTGGCGGTCAAGAACCTGGCACGAATGAAGAAATTCAAAGCTTCTGCGAGATCAATTACAAAGTAACATTCCCGCTATTTGATAAAATTGATGTGAAGGGTGAACATGCTCATCCGCTATATACTTATTTGTTAAACCATACACCTGAACCGTATCGTACAGGAGAAATCGAATGGAATTTCGTTAAATTCCTGGTTGATGCAAGCGGTATTGTTGTTAAACAGTACAGCGCTAGTACGGATCCAGAGACGATCGCTCCAGATATCGAAGCCATTTTAGCATAGAACAATAAAAAAGCTGTTGCAACTACGACAGCGGCTCGCTATAATCATAATAATCATGAAGTTGAAGGAGACGAATCATATGAAAAATACAGCTTGGTTCGTACAAATTCATTATTTTTATAGGCGTTAGCACACACCTGTACATATCAGGGTGGGCTAACGCATTTCGCGTTGGCCTCCCTGCGGGATAGCAATTCGCGCAGGACCATAGGTCCGGCGCGTTTTTTTATCTCGTAAAGAATGGGAAGGGTGGATGGTATGCGAAACGTGGAAGGAACAAATGTAGGTTGGAGTTCAGAAGATTCGTATGGAAAGCAGCTAGAAGAACAAGCTATGGTCATCCTTCTTGACCCTAAAGCTTCTGAAGCTGCATGTCGAATGACAAATGAGCTGAAACTAGCTGGTATAGGCTTAAAGATGGTTGATGAGAAGTTGGATGTGGGTGAGCAGCTAATGACTGCGAAAAAGCTTGGAATTCGTTTTATCATCTGTATTAGCTCGGATAATAGTTCGACAGACCAAGTGAAGTTAATGGATATGCTAGATCTGCATGAGAAAGTGATGCCGATGGATCAAGCCATTTATTGCATCGAAAAGATATATCCGCCACCAGCTTTTACATAATAAAGGATGGAGTGAAGAGATGAAGCACCAATATGGATTTATTTATGCACATCCGGATGATGAGACTTTTCTTAGCGCGTGCATCATACGCAAACTTGCCGATCAAGGGGAAAATCCAGTTTTGTTGTTGGCAACACGAGGTGATGCGGGAAGGCAAGGTTTAGAGCGGGCAACTGATCGATCAGAACTGGCTAAACTGCGAGAGAAAGAGATGGATGAAGCCGCCAAAGTGCTGGGCTTATCTCATGTGGAGCATTTGGGTTGGCCGGATGGTCAGCTCGCGGAGATTGACTTCAATGCTCTAGTTGAAGGTGTTATCGCTTTTATTCAGCAGTATGAGGTTGAGGTTCTATTCACATTTCCGGAGGATGGGGGCAATGGTCACCCCGATCATATCACCATCTCCAAGGCGACAACGGCGGCAGTATTGAGCGGGAAGTGTCCGAGTGTACGTAAGTTATATTATGCAGCAGCGGTTTCATTACGAGCTAAAGGACACAAGCCTTCGATAGAACTAGATACAGAGGCTGGTTGGCCGATAAAGGCAGCAGCCTTGCGGGCTCATGCAACTCAGCATGTGGCTATTGCCAAATACTTCGGTGACCTTGATGTTTTTCCGGAAGATCGTCGATGGGAAGCTTTTGTGCTAGGCTGGCAGGATGGTACGATGTGGCCAGAGCAGGACCTGACGAACGTACTGGAAGATTAAGGTCGTAAAGTGTTATAATAGGGGACAAGGCAGGTGAACGGCTACATGGCAATTATAGCTAAAATTGAAGCAGTGCTTATCGCGGATGACGCTTCAACATTTGTAACGAGAGAAATTGACGGTGTTGAACTAAGTTTTGGGGGCATTGAAGGCGATCGTCACTACGGGTTATTCGCCAAGGCGGACTCGCGGCAGCCGATGTATAAGAAAGGCCAAGAGATTATGAATCGTCGTCAACTCAGTATTGTATCCGTTGAGGAACTGCAAGGTATTGCGCAAAGACTGGGTGTGGAAACTATTAAACCTGAGTGGTTGGGTGCAAATATTGTAGTTAGCGGTGCACCTGAATTAACCAAGCTACCTATGGGAATCCGAATGATCCTGCCAAGTGGCGGCGGACTTGTGTGCGAGGGTGAGAACGAGCCTTGTGCAGGTCCTGGTAAACAGATCGCTAATTATTATGGAGACAGAAGTCTAACGCAACAATTTATCAAACATGCACAGCAAAGCAGAGGGATTGTCGCTTACGTGGAACGCCCAGGCGAGATAAAACCAGGTGACTTGGTCCAGATTCAAATTTAGCAAAAATTTTTTTAAGGTACCCCCAGAAGTGTGCGTCTCTTCTCGAAATCTATATTAGAGAGCTTTATCATAGATTGATCAGGAAGGTGTGGAGAGATGTCACTTTGCAACTGTGAAACATGTGGACAAGTTTATATTTCGAAATTTGGGAAGCATTGTAAATCTTGCTCCCAGCTTCATTTGAACGATTCACACAAAGTGAAGGATTTCGTTCGGGCCCATCCACGTGCCACACTTATTGAGGTTTATCACCAAACGGGTGTATCTTTAAAAACGATAAAAGAACTTATTAGAGTTTGAATACATAGGAAATGAAAAGAGGCTGACTCAAAAGGTTAATAACCTAGCGAGCAGCCTCTATTTTGTTTCGATACGGAGCGAAAACTAACAGCATCCCTCCCGTTAATTTGGCGTTAATTGCTCTAAACGGTCAGCTAACTGGAAAACCTCCCTCTAAATTAGGGAGGGAATCGCTATTCAGAGAGAAACCTCTCAGAAATAACGGGGGATTTTCCATGTAAACTAGTTTTTATGAAAAAATACCCAAATTAACGGTAGGTTTTGCATGTAGTGCAACAGTGAAATCAGAGGCAGCCTAAAGATGAACGCCTTATGGGACAGACCCTTTTTATGTGGGATTATTTGGCTGCTTAGAAAAAGTAGCGATAGGTGGCTTCCGAAGGGAAATAAGTGATTGACGTTCCGTCTCGTTAGCCAAATAGTGACTTTCGAGCAAAATAAGGCATTGGCGTTCCGGGTTATAAGCCAAATAGTGACTTTTAAGCAAAATAAGGCATTGACGTTTCGCTCATGAAGCTTCAGGGTTGAGGAATTGAAAATCCGTACCCAGATCCTCCCTCCGGGCTTCTTTTACTGGTTCGAGACGAAGTGACGGAGACAAATAAGAAAAAGCCTTCAGTTCCCAAGTGGGATTGAAGGCTTTTTACGCTATTTTGAATTGGTCACTACCGCTTAGCAAACACATCCAGCAGAAGTTCATCCTTCACAGGATCTTGAACATCCCAGGCTGTAGCGAATCTAACTTGATGAGAAACGCCGACAATTTCGTACTTCTGTACGAGATGTTGGCGGGCTGAGCCGATTATGAGCGAATGCAGCCGCAACTGTTTCTTCTGACCAAAAGCGCTAAGCTTCTGAAGGGTTGCTTTGGAGATTTGGCCGACACCATCGGTCACCATCACGAAGTCGGCATCGTGAAACTGCCGCTCGTGCTGTACGATGTCCATGCCTCTGCTTAGCGGCGCGTCGAAGTTCGTGCCGCCGCCGAAAGCAAGCTGAGCCAGCCCATAGAAGCGGTCCCAATCCGGCCGCTTATACGATAACACATGCTCGATGAGCTCGCCCTTCGCCCCGAACAGGAGTAGGACGAAGTCCCGCCGCTCTAAGAGTGAGAAGGAGGCGAAGGTTGCCGTAAACAGCTGCGCAAGCTGCAGCTTGCTGCCTCGCATGGAGTGGGAGGTATCGAGCATGCAGATAACAGGACCTTTCTGCGGCTCTTCAATCGAGCCGGTGTAGTTGTAGGTCATAAGCTTATTTTCCATCCATTTGACGAGAAAATAAGGCTCGAAATCTTCATCAGCGAGCAAGCTGGCCTCGCTCGGAAGCAGATGCGCGATGTCGCCTGACTGGCGTAAATCATCGTAGGCTTCCGGGACATAAGGCGAGCGCAGCTTTTTACGCTGCACACGAAGGTGATGGATGTTCCGTCCCACCTCCTGCAGGAAAGAAACCAGATCCTTGCTGCGCTTCAGCTTCTCAATCCACTGCACGTAGTGCTCGAACGTTTGCCGCCGCAATTTCCCCAGCTCGCTGCCCCAGCGCCGGTTGGCGAGCCTCTGACTCGCTTGCACGAGCTCGTGCACATTGAAGCTGTCCGCCTCTTCGAGGGACAGCGTCTCCTTCAAAGCTTGACCGAGCCAATCGCCAAGCTCGGCCTCGATCTCCCGTATGGCCGCGAGGTCGCGCGTGCTCATGCGGTCCAGCTGCCGCTCGCGGCGCTCGAGTTCCTCTTCCGCCTTGCGCAGCTTTGCCTTGAGCTTGTCGCGCTTCATGAACTCGGTTCGCATCTCGCTTTGCAGCTCTGCGATGCGACGCTTCAGCGCACGTATCTCCTCCGCGACGAGCGGCCGCGAATCGACAGCTTCCTGCTTGTCTTCGACGGCGCGCTTCCCTTGCTGCAGCGTATAGCCGACGAGCCGCAGCTTCTCGATCTGCTTCTCGGAGAGTCGTTCACTGACGCTCTTTTCCTCTTGTCCGCTCATCTGCTGCTTCTTCTCGAAGCCGAAGCCGCTTATTTGTTGTTCCTTTTGTCTGCGTTTGACTTCCTTTTCATAAGATTCGGTAAGCCACATCAGCGCTTTAAGCGCTGTTTTGAAAGAGGCATTCACTTGCCCGATAGTTCGAGGATGAATGGACACATAGAAGTACTGCTTACGCAACGTTAAGACCATCCAGCGGTAAAAGGGAGTTTCCTCAATGGTACCATCCACTTCAGGCTTCGTTAAATAGAAGCACATAAAGAAATCAGCAAAAAGCTCAAGCGTAAACCATGGGGCTTGCCTTACGGCCTCGCGCATCCATTCTTGGGCGACGCGTGATGAGTGTACGTAGCCCTCGAACACATACCTGTCAACCCGAGTGCAGCGTATGATCATGTAAGTATCCTCTTATAAGGTATAGTCGTATACGATTCCTGGGATTTCCCGATCAAACAATGTGCGATATAAGCCTTGGATGGATTGTAAAATACGTTCGCCCTGAATGCGTAAGTGCGTGAATTTAACGGCATACTGCTCAGGGTGCTGCAGTAAGATGGATTGAGAAGCAATCCATTCCGGCAGTTTCTTTTCTTTCTCCTGCCAGGAGACAAGTCTGCCGCGCAAGCTTCTTGCTGTTTCTTCCAGCTCCGTACGACAATCTTCCAAGGTAACTTTCATTCGCTCAGCTGAATCCTTATTTAAAGCGCCGCCGATTTCTTTTTTAAATTGAAAAGCATGCAGATCATCTTCTTTCTCCAACCATTTCTTAACCGTCAAGTTATATTGAAGCAGAGGGAGTTCTTGTTCCATTTCTCGTTTGAGCATGTCCTGAAATAAGGTGTCGAAGATGGCTTTAAGCTCTACCAAATCTTCAGGGAAATCCCACAGCATATGCGGGGTTAATACGGTATCCCACACATTGACAGTGCTGCGCCCATGGATAGCTGCTGAAATCTTCCACGAATGACCAATCTTGTGGTAGCGTCGATCCGAAAGTACATATTCTTTCTCTTCAAGAGCTGTCTTCAATTGAAAAAGCATGTAAACCAGCGCATCGGGCAATTGAACTTCGGCCGCTTGTGATTTCAACTGTTTCACCAATTCCGTTGACAAAAGGGTAGGCAGAGGTGTGTTTGGTGCCTGGAACATGAGTTCAAAGCTGGAAATTTGCTTGACATATTCGACTTCAAATCGGAACAAGAAACGGTCGTACAGCGCAGCTAATTGTTCATTATCTTCGGGTAATTCATTCGATGCTGCCATTAGGAATAAAAGTGGAGACTGCTGCTTCTGCCGTCCATTGAAGAAAACACGTTCATTCAAGACAGATAGAAGGGCATTCAGTATGGCGCTGTTCGCTTTGAATATTTCATCTAGGAAGGCGAAGCGAGCGCTTGGTAAGTAGCCGTCTGTGAGCCTTACATACTCATCATTTTTTAGCTTTTGTAAGGAGACAGGCCCAAATAATTCATCCGGTGTTGTGAAGCGGGTTAGTAGATAATCATAATAAGGCTCGTTACCGAATAATTCGGCAGCAGCGCGTGCTAATTGAGATTTCGCTGAACCGGGAGGTCCGACCAGTAAGACATGTTCCCCGCTCATGATAGCGAGCAGCAAGACACGGATGAGCTCTTCCCGTTCCATGAACCGTTTTTCGAGATGACCCATAGCTTCTCTTAATTTGTTCTGTATGACGATGGGTTCTTTCACATTGTTGTCCCCCTTGGCGTAATCAAAGCTCGTATGTTTACATTGTATCAAACTGCCCGTCAAACATCGAATATGCTACAATATAAGCTGTAGTGTCTACGTGACATAAACGCTGCGCAGGCAGCTTTCAGTCTTTCATGAAAATAAAAAGGAGCGCTTCCTATGCCCCATATGATCGTTAGAGGAATTAGTGTTCCTCAAATTCAATCCATTAGTACAGCGTTAATTGAAGAACTAGCTCAAGTATGCTCGTGTGGAACTGACAACTTTATGCTGGAATGTCTTCCTACAGTTTCCATATTTGAAGGGAAGGAAGTCAATACTTATCCTTTTATAGAAGTAGGATGGTTCGAGAGAGGGCAAGAAACACGTGATGAATATGCTAGAGTCCTGACCAAACACGTTCTTTCGCTTGGCATTCCTGAGGTGGAGATCGCCTTTCGCGTATACCGGGAGGACAGTTATTATTGGAATGGGAAGTTAATTTGAACGAAACCTATGGCTAACTGATTTAATGAAGGAGTGGTCCCTATGCGGATTGGTGTGATATCGGATACTCATTTATCGCCTCGGGTGCAGAAACTGCCTGATGCGTTAATTGCAGGTTTACAAGGTGTTGATCTGATTATTCATGCGGGAGATTGGGTGAGCGAGCACGTTGTTGAATTCGTGGAACAAATCGCACCCTGTGAAGCAGTGGCAGGCAATAATGACGGTTCAGAGATCGTTGAACGATTCGGCCTGAAGAAAATACTCACAGTCGGCGGCTACCGAATTGGTCTTATCCACGGAGATGGCTTTCGCAAAACGACAGAGGAAAGAGCCCGAGAGGCGTTCCAGACTGAGCGGCCGGATATCGTCATCTTCGGACATTCCCATGTGCCTTACCAGCAAATGATTAACGGTATTCTCATGTTTAACCCAGGCTCGCCTACGGATAAAAGAAGGCAGCCGCAGTATTCCTACGGCATTATCGAGCTCGGTGATAGCATTCATGCGAAGCATTTCTATTATGACAGTAAGGCTTAACCACTGATATTGCATAATCCTGCTTAACCGCCGGACACGGCTTGGAAAACGATAAGCTGATCACCTGGCTGCAGCGTGATTTCTAAGTCTTCCAGCCAAGCGATATTCGTGTCATTGTAATAAAGCAGGACATGCTTGCGGACTTGCCCGGTTTCGGTCCAAAGATGAACGCGCAGCAGGGGATAGCTCGATATAAGTTGATTGAGTGCTTCCTGCAGCGTAAGCGCATCCAATTGAAATTTGACGTTTCCTCCTGTGCAATCACGCAGCAAAGAAGGGACGCTGACGGTAATAAGCATGCTAGTCCTCCAAAATCATTGGCTTCACAGTGAGAATTCGTGATAATTGTCCAGGCAGACGTTCCCAGCTTTCTCCACGATCCAGTGAACAGTAAATTTCACCTGAGGTTGTTCCAAAATAAATCCCATAAGGCTCGAGTGCGTCCACTGCCATCGCATCTCGCAGTACGCTGACATGGCGTTCTTCATCTGGGAGCACATCCCCAATGGGCTTCCAGGTGTTTTCGCCGCGTGCCATTCTGTAGACAATTAACTTGCCGTCACGCATTGAGCGTTGTTCACTGCTTTCCAGCGGGATAAGAAATAAATCGCCTGTTGCTGAAATCGCAATCGGGAAACCAAACGGGGCATCCCCGTCACGAAGTGTAAGGCCCTCCTCGATAGGAAGCCAGCTGTCACCGCCATCCATGGATTTGAACACCCCGCTATGCTCCTGCATATAGAGAATATCGGAGTTTTCCGGGTCGAGCACCATCTTGTGCACACAGAATCCGACACGCTCGTCCGGTTGACCTGTTGGTATTCGGTTCAATCCGTTGTTACAAGGCTTCCAGCTAATCCCCCCGTCAAGTGTACGGAAAACACCAACCGCGGATATTCCGATCCACATGCGCTGCGAATTTCTTGGATCAATGAGGATGGTGTGCAAGCACATACCGCCTGCTCCTGGAAACCATTCCGGACGTGTGGGGTGCTTCGTTAAACCATCTAACTCTTGCCACGATTGACCGCTGTCTCGGCTAACGAATAATCCCGCTTCTTCGACACCCGCAAAAAGAGTTTCGGGCTGAGACGCTAAACCAGGCACCAGCTGCCAAATACGGTTTAGTGAGAAGCCGCTTTCCTCGGAGTACCTAGGACTATCCGCAATTTGTTCCCACGTTTCTCCGCCATTGCTAGATACACGTATGGTCGCCCCATAAGCAGCATGCGAGGTTCCTGCATACAACTTATTAGCTGATCGTGTATCTCCAAGAACACTATAAGCCTCCCATCCAGGTAAAAAAGGTCCTTGGATGGACCAGTTCCGTCTCTCAGTCGTTGAGGAATAAATGAAAATGCCTTTATTGGTGCCTACGAGCAGTTGAACGCGCTTTGACATACGTGCCCTCCTTTAATCGAACTACTAGGATAAATTCGACAGATGGCAAATAATTCCTTCTCCAAAATGGTGCCATTTCCTACGTTTGCTTAGGTGTACACCGTGTTTGCAAGAGTAAGAGGGACATACATTATCATAGGTCTATTATTCGAATGGCGGTGATTCGATGCGTGCTACGGTAGGTGTCCTTTTGGACTTGGAAACTTATTTGGGTATTGCAAGAGGAAAAACAGGTAATGAATGCTTAGCCCTGTATAATAAGGCAGGAAAGATGCATGGATTAAGGCCTTTTTATATGTGTTTACAGCGTATAAAAGGTAAATCTGCTGTGGGCTATTACTATGAAAATAATGCGTACAGGCTGGTTAGGCGTTCTATTCCACGTGTGACACATAACCGAGCCATTAGCTTAACTCCTTACTTAAGAAAAAAATTAAAAGAGCTTGCCCAATCGAGCTTTGTTTTCAACAGGCGAAATCGCTATGACAAACAACGCATACATCAACTTTTATACACGAATCAATCGCTGCGTAAGTATCTTCCTGATTCTATTAAATATTCGCGTGAAAAATTAGAAGGCTTCATGAAGAAGTACGATTCACTTTTCATAAAGCCAACAAACAGCAGTGTGGGTGACGGGATTATTAAAGTAACCAAGCAGAATAGTGGGGATTGGCATCTGTACTGGATGAAAGGCAAACCCAGGCTAGTTTCCAAGAAGCAAGTGATTTCATTCATTGCGAAGAAAGTGGGTAAACAAAACTACATGATTCAGGAAGCAATTCAATTAGCAACTTTCAATGAAAGGCCTTATGATTTACGTATATCGGTGCAGCGCGGAGGCAGCGGGCAATGGCAAGTTACCGGAATGATTGGGAAGGTTGCTGCTTCAGGCCGTCATGTGACTAATGTGGCAAAGGGAGGGAAAGTTAAACGTTGTGAACAGCTTTTTGAATCCAGCAGTTTTGATTCTGTCCAAATGAAGCAAGAGTTACAACAAGTATCTCTGGCCATTTCCCAATATATTGGTTTAAAATTGCCTAATATGGCTGACATTGGATTAGATGTAGGCGTTGATGAGGATGGTGAGATTAAATTGATCGAAGTAAACGGCAGGGATCAGCGCTACACCTTTAAAAAAGCAGGCTTAGACACGACTTTTTATCGTACTTATGAAACACCTATGCGATATGCAAAGTTTCTATTGAATCAATTAATGTAATGGTATGATTAATTTGCCCCAGTCTTCTGGGGCTTTTGAATAAGAATACATCCTGTTTTTCAAACTAAGTAGAGACTGAATACAGGGGAATTTCTCACTATTTTCTAATCTACTTAGATTATACTTAGCGTAATTATGAGGCAAGGGAGTTAGCGATGAAACGGATATTACTCATAGAAGACGAAAAAAACCTGGTTCGATTTATTCAACTTGAACTGGAACATGAAGCATTCGAAGTACAGACTGCTTACGATGGAAAAACCGGATTAGAATTAGCCCTACAGGATCATTGGGACTTGATATTGCTAGATATTATGCTGCCAGTGCTGAATGGAATTGAGGTTTGTCGCCGAATTCGTGCAGCAAAGAAGACGCCAATCCTCATGTTGACAGCCAGAGACAGCGTTGTTGATCGTGTATCAGGCTTAGATAGCGGCGCCGATGATTATATGCCCAAACCCTTTGCCATTGAAGAATTATTGGCTAGGATAAGGGCTATTTTCCGTCGTATCGAACTTGATGGAAATGACCCGCATGCGATGCTTTCTTTTCAAAATATTCAAATTGATATGGATGCCCGTATGGTTTATAAAGACAAGCAAATCGTTGAGCTTACGAAGCGCGAGTTCGATTTATTAGTGATGTTCATGAAAAACCGTAATCTCGTGCTGACTCGTGATATGCTTTTGGATCATGTATGGGGGTATGATTCGTTAGTGGAAACGAATGTTGTCGATGTTTATGTCAGGTACTTGAGGAACAAGTTAGATCAAGCTGGTGAAAATAGCTGCATTCAAACGGTTCGTGGAATCGGATACGTGATGCGATGATGGGACGATTCACTTGTTTCATTCGACAACTCCCCATCAAATGGAAGCTCATGTTAGGGGCAACAACACTGATCTTCCTTTTATTTGCAACCTATAATTTCTCGCAATATCTAGTTCTCAAACAATGGATGATGAATCAAGAGAAAGACAAAATTCAAGTAAGCATGTCGCAGCTTCAAGACTATTTAAATGAAAAATCAAATACGCTGGATGCCGTGCTGATAGCAGAAGTTCGACCCTACATAGAAAAACTGATCGGAAAAAACCAATTAGTACGTATTATTGGGCAGAATGGGGAGCCACTCCTGACTGTATCGAATCATTTTGATGAAAATTGGGTTGCACCTAGAGCAGTGTCAGAACCGGAACTGTATGATATCACCCCCCAAGAAGATCATATTCTTATTTATAGGAGTCCTTTCAAAACTGAAAAGTTTGTTGGAACTTTAGAGTTCGCAAGTAATCTAGAGACGTTCGATCATTTTAGTCAGACGTTATTCTGGGTTATGCTGATCGGTGGGGTGTTGGCTGTTTTCATTAGTGCAATTAGCGGCTTAGCTATTGCGAGGCAATTGATGCGTCCTATTCGGGCATTGGCAGCTACCATTCGAAGTGTGAAGGAGAAAGGGCTGACAGAGCGTGTTAACAACATAGAAAATGGGGATGAATTGTCCAGCTTAGCGCAGTTGTTTAATGAATTGATGAATCAACTGGAAGTCTCCTTTCGCCAACAAAAGCAATTTGTAGAGGATGCCTCTCATGAGCTGCGGACACCCATAACAATATTGGAAGGCCACTTGTCCCTCTTAAATCGCTGGGGTAAATCAGATCCTGAAGTCTTAAATGAATCCTTGCAAGCTTCTCTCCAAGAGACTAGGCGCTTGAAAGGGATCGTCGAAGAACTTCTGACTCTAACAAGAGTAGAAACTCACCTCGTTACAGAAATTAGTGAGCCCATTCCAATAGAACCCGTTATTCTAGAGACACTCAAAAGATTTGAGGCCCTCAATCCCGATTTTGAATTTCAAGTCAATACGGTAAAAATAAGTAATGTCCTGATAGCGATAAGCGCGCTGCACATGGAGCAGATTCTCCTGATTGTTCTAGATAATGCGGTTAAATACACCTTGCAAGATAAAAGGATTAGTATAGAGGGACTACGTTTGACAAATGAAGTGCAAATTACAATAGAAGATCATGGAATAGGGATTCCACAAGTTGAATTGCCTTATGTGTTTGACCGGTTCTATCGTGTTGATAAAGCAAGAAATCGCGAGATAGCGGGTACAGGGCTGGGGTTGTCCATTGCCAAGCAATTTGTACACAAATATCAAGGGGAAATAACCATACGAAGCAAGGAAAACGAAGGGACCAAAGTGATAATTAATTTACCTATTAACCAGATTATTAACTAATACCTTTCTCATTTTGTTTTCAGCTTCATCATGTAAAATCATTTCAAATGGTTTCGTTCGAGCATTCAAATTAATTAAAGGATGATGACAATGAGTAGATTTCGGGGGAAAGACCGTATATGGGTGATTCTTAGTCTGGGAATTACACTGATAATCGTACTTTTTGGTTTATGGACGATGTTCCATACACCATCTGTTCAGTGGCATGATCGCTCTTTCAAAGGTTTATTTAAAAATTATGGCTCTCAAGCCAGAATTCTGTTATTTGCTGTTTTGGCATACTATGTGCTTAAAACAATTATACAGAGACGATGGGTAGATCAATTGCTTATACTGAAAAAGAGTGCTATTGCCCTTTTGAAAGTAACTCGGAAATTCCATACGCCTATCGCTATTCTTGCAATCGGCGTCATTTTTTTGCATATCGTTGGTGCTTTCATATACGGTATCAAGCTTGATTTTGCCAACATAAGTGGACTTCTCGCAGGACTAGCCTTGTTGCCTGTTCCAATTGCAGGGGTATTTCGAGCCCGAGGACTTGATCGGAAATGGCATTTGCGATTAGGGTTAATCTTTGCTGTTTTATTTTTAATTCATGCATTCCTTTGATAAGCTGGGGATAAAGGGAGGACATCAATTGAAAAAAACATTCATGGCGGTATCGTTACTCATGCTAATGATGACGGGTTGTTCCAGTCCGGATCAAAGTCATGTAGCGACATCAACACAAGCACCAACTCAAACAGCGACTCCCGTAGCATCGCCAAGTCCGACCTTATCACCTTCACCAAGTCCGTTGAACACGTCTTCAAGTCCACCGAAAGTGCCTAACCCGGCAGTTTCCGAAGGGGCTAAACCCGACCATGTTGTGATTGTGGTAGAAGAGAATCATTCCTATGAGAAATTGATTGGCAATGCGTCAGCCACTTATATCAATGCCTTGGCTGGGCAAGGGGCATTCTTCACGCATTCCTATGCGGCAGCACATCCCAGTCAGCCTAATTACTTCGTCCTATTTTCAGGCTCCGATCAAGGTGTTAAAGATGATTCTTGCGGTCATCAATTTAAGACGGCTAATTTGGCTAGCGAACTGGTTAAGGCAGGTTATACGTTTGCAGGCTACTCGGAGGATTTACCTGCGGCTGGTTCAACCGTTTGTACGAATCACCAATATGGCCGAAAACACAGTCCATGGGTGAGTTTCTCCAATGTTGCCAAAGAGAGCAATCAACCTTTTGACCAATTTCCAAAAGACTTCAGCAAACTGCCAACGGTATCTTTCGTCATCCCTAATCAGGATAATGACATGCATGACGGGACCATTCAAGCTGCAGATGATTGGCTGAAAAAACACATTGGTCCTTATGTAACCTGGGCTCAAAGCCATAACAGCATGCTCATTCTAACGTGGGATGAAGATGACTTTTCCAAAGACAATCATATCCCTACAATCTTTGTAGGACCTATGGTCAAACCAGCAAAATATGATCAGCATATTACGCATTTGAATGTATTACGTACGTTAGAAGAGATGTATAAACTGCCTTATTTGGGTGGTACATCTGAAGTTCCTGCTATTCAAGGCGTTTGGAAATAAGAATAAAATCAAATAACTCACCGCTTATTGGTGAACTGTATTGAAGCTCGTTTAGCTGCTAAACGAGCTTTTATTTTGTGGACAGAGAGTTAAGAAAGATTTAAGAATTGCTTCACAAGCACTTCACTTTTGTTGACTATGATGTAGATGTAAGCCCATATCAAAGGGAGAGAGTTTGAGATCCCTATATTAGGAGGAAAAAATGAAAAAGAAATGGTTAGTGTTAGGTAGTGCTGTTGGAATCAGCAGCATCGTCATGGTGACGACCGGGTTTAGTGCATTGGCGAGTACATCTGGGTATGATGCCTATAAATCTGCTCTGAAAAACACCAAAACGGTTCAGAATGTAGCAGTACAAGCGTCAGCAGCCTTACAAGATAACGGTAATGTGCTTGCAAGCGCAAATGGAAACTTCAAAGTGAGTCTGGATACGAAAACGGCAAGCGGAAGCGCAGATGTGTCAGCGAATGGTACCCAACAATCGCTCAGCTTCTATAAGCAAAATAATCAAACCGTACTTAAATCAAACGCTAGCGATGTTTATTTTGTGAATCAAGAAAATGAAAAGAAGCACAAAACCGAGAAGAAGCTGAATGAAACTGACATTCCTCAGCAAGTTGAGACTGTTATTGACGCTTTGGTTGGTAATTTGAAGGACTACGTGGCCGTTGATACGAAAGCTGACGGGTCGAAAGAGATCGCCATTCAACTTGATAACGCTCAGATTCCTACTGTAGTCAATGCTCTGGCGCCGATTGCCATTAAAGAAGCAACCAAAGCAGAGAAAGACGGAGAGACAAATGACGACGCAGTAAAAGCAAATGAGCTGCCGTTCAAAGAAGATTTCTTGAAAAACGCTGCTCCACAGCTGACGCAAGATATCAAAATCGAGAAAGTATCCGTTAAGGCAACCGTCAATGCTAATAATTATATCTCTCATCAAGAAGCAGATTTAACGGTCTCTGGTAAAGACGATAGTGGAACGGTGCACCAAGTTACCCTTCACCTTCAAGCGGATCTGTCCGGTTATAACAGCACAACACCTGAAACCATAGATCTTACAGGTAAAACCGTACAAACGTTGAAACATGATCACCAAGGTAAACATGGCGATAACGAATAAGAATTAGCATTAGTAAAACTATTTGATAATAGCAGATAGGCTTCCCTGTCCAAGCCTATCTGCTTTATCTCATAAGAAAAGGGGAATCTTAGTGAACACCATATTAGAGACGGCGCATTTGAGTAAAGTATATGGCAATGACCGGGGAATTCGAGATATAAGTATCCAGCTGCATGAAGGAGATGTATATGGATTGCTTGGGCCAAATGGCGCAGGAAAAACAACGTTTTTAAAGCTAATAACGGGTTTAATCCGCCCAGATAAAGGGACGATTTCATTATTTAATGCCAATCTTATTGAACAATTCGAACAAGGTATGCAGCACGTAGGCAGCATGATTGAATCGGCAGATTTTCATGATTTTCTTACTGCATGGCAGTATTTAGAACTTGTCGCCCGCTTCTATCCGAGTGTCACGCCAAAGCGAATCGAAGAAGTCTTGGATCTTGTAGGCTTATTCAAAGTTCGTAAGGAGAAAATCAAAGGCTATTCAACAGGTATGAAACAAAAACTCGCACTTGCTGCGGCCATTCTACCGGAACCTAAGTTTGTCATCTTGGATGAGCCTACGAATGGGCTGGATATCGAAGGCACGGTTATGTTTCGAAAGTTGATAAAGCAGTTGTCCGAAGAGAAGGGGACGTCGTTCTTGATCTCGAGCCATATGATTCATGAGCTAGAGCAGCTGTGTAATCGGGTGGGGATTGTTGTTGAAGGACAATTAAAAAAAGAAGGGTATGTATCCGAACTGCTGCAAAGTAATCAATCCTTAGAGCAATTCTATATTGACGAACTTCAGCTTTCAAAGGAGGACCAAGATTGTGCATAGATGGCGCGCCGGTTACTTAAATGAACTTTACTTGCTATTGTATCGAAAGAAAGTTGTTATGTTCGCTATCTTTTCAGCGATTCTTCCTGTCCTGCTTGCCATTTCGCTGGGTGCTTTACAACCAATTCTCGGTCTTATTGCCGTTAGCCAGTCCTTTCCGATTGAGATGTTAACGATTTACACAAGTATCTGGATCCCACTGTTCATCTTCACGGTTACAGGCGATTTATTTCCCAATGAAGTGGCGTCTAGAACGTTGAAGCTTGCTTTGCTTCGTCCGAATTCACGCTTTCAGGTTTTTGGAACAAAAGTCGCTGCTCTTGGTACGGGTATTGCAGGAATACTGATTGTACTCGGCATCGTAACCTTTATCTGCAACCTATTTGCTGGGACGTCAGCTAATTTCACGGATTCATTCCATATGTTTAAAGCTTACATCGCTGCATTTGTCTCCATGTTTGCTTTATCAGCCTTGTTTATATTCGTTTCTCAGTTTTTCAAAAGTGCCAGCAGCTTCATGGTCTTTTCACTCGTGTTGTATGCGGCTGCCAAAATTGCTCCATTCTTGATGAGCCCCATTGCTGCGTTTTCACCAGCCTCCTATACGGATTGGCATATGCTCTGGCTCAGTCAAACTGTTTCCGCGGGCAAGCTTTTAACTACGACTCTGTTCCTAATTTCCAGCTGCATGTTGTTTTTGGCTCTTGGATACTATAAATTTGATAGAAAAGAAGTATAAAAACGGGGAATCTACTCATGTCCATTCGTCTTAAATTATTGATCTCCTATGCGGCGATGCTGCTAATTCCACTAGTGATGATGATTATTACAGCTGTTCTACTAGTCGTTGTTTTTAAAGGCGATTTCCAAAGTATCCGAGATCAATATGGATCAGGTATTGGACTATTTGAGAATCAGAATGTGGAACATACGTTTAAAGATTTGAAACGTTCCTCGGAGAAAAATCCGTCCATCCTAGCCGATTCAGCCTACTTAGCGGATATTGATCAAGAGCTTCAGTTAAGTAATTCAAAGCTGGTTGTACGTAAGGATAATACGCTAGTCTATGTTTCTCCAACCTTACAAGGATCTGATGTGCTCCTGCAGTTGCCTGCGTTCAAACATCCTGGACATCCAGAACGGGGAGATGCCACGAAGTATGGGAAAGAGCTGCTGGAAGTAAACTCATTTGATTTTTATTACAATGGACAACAACCAGGTAGTGTTTTCATTGTTACGTCGGTTAATCCGATCGTCAATTTCACGCAGAAATTTTTCCCAACTCTCTTTATCACTCTGCTTATTATTTTGATTCTCACGCATACTTTGTTAACTTATTTTGTCTCAAAAAGTATCATTACCCCTCTTCGGAAGTTAAAGAATGCTATGAAAAGGATTCAATCAGGTGATCTTGATTTTCAAGTACAGATCACAAGTAAGGATGAAATTGGGCAACTCAGCATAGCCTTTGAACAAATGAGAAAACAATTGCGGGAATCCATTCATACGCAAATTCAATATGAAGAAAATCGTAAAGAGCTTATCTCTAACATTTCACACGATATTCGTACTCCTCTTACAGCGATTAGAGGCTATGTAGATGGTTTAGGAGACGGAATAGCCGATACCCCTGACAAAAAACAAAAATACATCGAAATCATTTCGTCCAAAGCCGAAGAGATGGATCATTTAATAGATGAATTATTTCTCTATTCCAAATTGGATTTGAAGCGGGTGCCCTTCAATTTTGAAGTTGTTGATTTCGCCTCTTTTTTGGAGGATTGGTCTGATGAACTTGAATTTGAACTTGGCAAACAAGGCGTTCATTATAAGTCTGATATCGCGTTAAAAGAGCAGATTCAGGTCTCGATCGATCGGGACAAAATGAAACGCGTTTTCTCCAACATCATGGACAATAGCTTAAAATATATGAATAAACCGGAAAAACATATTGGACTGCATGCAAAGATTGCCGGTGAACATGTTATTATAGAAATTACAGATAATGGAGTAGGCATGGATGCTGAGGCGCTTCCGCATATTTTTGATCGCTTTTACCGAGCAGATCCATCCAGAAACAGTAATAACGGGGGGAGTGGCCTAGGGTTAGCGATTTCGAAGCAAATGATCGAAGGTCATGGCGGAACCATTGAGGCGCGCAGTATGAAAGGTGAAGGGACTTGTATGACGATCAAATTGCCGCGTAGAAGGCACAAAGACGGTGATAACGAATGAAACGATTATTAATTGTAGAAGATGAAAAGCTTATTGCTGAACTCGAACGTGATTATTTGGAAGTGAGTGGCTTTAAAGTTGATATCGCGATGGATGGCGAGCAGGGTCTGAAGCTGGGACTTAGCGGAGAATATGATTTAATCATTCTTGATGTCATGCTCCCTCTGTTGAACGGATTCGAAGTATGCAAGCAAATTCGCGAGAAACATCAAATTCCAATCCTGATGGTTACTGCCAAAAAAGAGGACATCGATGTGATAAGAGGCCTTGGTCTTGGAGCAGATGACTATATTACCAAGCCGTTTAAACCAGGAGAACTGGTTGCAAGAGTCAAAGCCCATTTGGCTCGCTATGAGCGATTAATTGGCACCAAAGAAAATAGTGAAGAAATTCGCATTCACGGTCTTTTAATCGATTACGGTTCCCGCCGCGTTTTCGTTCATGAGCAAGAAATTAGCCTTACGACGAAGGAATTTGATTTACTCTATTTTCTGGCAATGAATCCGAATCGTGTTTATAGCAAAGATCACCTTTTTGAACGCATATGGGGAATGGATGCGATGGGAGATTCACAGACCGTTACAGTCCATATCCGTAAATTACGAGAGAAAATTGAATTAGATGCATCCAGCGCTCAATATATTGAAACGGTATGGGGTGCAGGTTATCGTTTTCGACTATAGATATATGCGATGAAAGGTGGGTTTTTCCTTGAGCATGAATGTCAATCCACGTGTATTGATACTTACAGCTAGCTATGGTAACGGACATCTACAAGCTTCAAAAGCTCTGCAGCAGCAGTTCTTGAGGCAAGGCGTAGATCAAGTGAAAATCGTTAATTTGATGCAAGAAGGCCATCCTTTTATTAATTTGATTACTACCTCGTTAGTTAACAAAAGCACAAAAAGTTCTCGGATCGGGCTCGATTATTATGGCTGGAGCTATTATTTAACCCGTGAGACCAAACGGACCGCCTTATTCCAGAGATCCATGACCTATCTTGGCAAAAAAAAGCTGAGAGAACTTATTCATCAAGAGCGTCCTGATTTTGTTGTCAACACTTTTCCATTTGGCGCATCGCCGGAAGTGTGCAGTTCGATGGGCATAACCAATTTTACTGTACTTACGGATTATGCTTTACATGCCACATGGTTACATCCGAATGTTAATAAATATTATGTGGCTACGGAAGAATTAAAGCAGCAGATCATTTTCAAAGGATTCAGCAAGGATCGAATTGAGGTTAGCGGAATTCCATTGAGACAAGAGTTCGTAAATCTGAGAAATACCGATGCTCCAAATCAAAAAAAGAAGATCATTCTTATCATGGCCTCTGACAGCGGTGTTTCCAGTTATATAGAGGAAATGTTGAATCATTTAGCCTTGCTGGACAATTGTCAATTGGTCGTTATTTGCGGTCGAAATGAAAGGTTAAAAGGTAAACTTGAAGATCAATTTGCTGGTTTTTCGGGAATAACGATTCTTGGATTTGTTGACAATGTGCATGAATGGATGTCTCAAGCAACTTGTATTGTCACGAAAGCAGGGGGATTAACCTTGACAGAGGCCATTGTTCTACGACTGCCTATCTTTATTTACAGACCCTATGCCGGTCAAGAAAAAGAAAATGCCTTGTATCTGTCCAGCCGCGGGATGGCATCCGTATCTACGAATATGAAGGAATTTACCAGTAAAATCACTCAATTAATCCATCATCCAAGCTTGCATGAAGAAATAAAAGAACGCATGATAGCTCTGCAACGGAGTCAAGCAGCTGCTCACATCGTGAATGATATGATACTAAGCATGAATCATCAACCCGTTTCGCTATCCATATAAGATGAGAGGACTGATCCGGATGAAGGAAAGTCTAGATGATTTTTTACAAACGATCTATGAACTTGAAGAAAAAGTAGTCCATCTGATTCACCAATCGAATTTATCTGCTGTAGAGAAGAAATTTATCTTAGACCATATTCTTATCATTCCCGGAAAAAGTGGAGATCATGAAGAAAGTAAAGTCATTTAATGCATAAAAAACTCCTTCAGATGGATATCTGGAAGGAGTTTTTTGCAGGTATAAGTGAACAAAATGAAATTCGGCTTAATGAATCACGCGGCGAGCCGTTTTATAATTTTTGCTCCACCAACCGGAATTCATATCTGAAATCGTTACGCCAGGCTTGCCATACGTATGAAGAACCTTACCATTACCCAAATAAATACCGACGTGGTGAATCGGTGAATAGAAGAAGACAAGGTCTCCGGGTTGCAGCTGATTTCTAGGCACAAATGTACCTACCTGTGATTGCTGCTTGGATGAACGGGGCAAATTAATGCCATTCTTCCCATATACATATTGCGTAAAAGACGAGCAGTCAAATGAACTTGTATTGCCTTTCTGTGCTCCGAACTTGTACCTCACGCCAAGGTACTGTTTACCGGTAGAAATAACGCTATTTGCTTTCCCAGCCATCGATGTTGATGCTGCTGTTATAGAAGCTGCGCTCGCAGCATGTGCGGATTGCGGCGCCGCTATTAGATTAACGGATGCAAATAAGGATACACTAAGTGTAATTCCTAATAGCGATTTAGTAAGGCGGTTCTTTTTCATGTTATTCATGATTGGATGTCCTCCTTCAGGATCGTGTTTTGGGCTTCCACCTGGAATAACCTTAACACATCCAGAATGACCTATAGATTACCAATGATGGGGGAATACTAGGTCAAATCAGGCTTAAAGAAGGTTTATTAGAAAACCATGAGAATTCAATGAGCACAAAAACCTTGACAAGTTAGATAAAGGTATGTCTACTTCTCATTTTACTCTCATGCTCTTCTCACATTCCTATGGTACGATCATTTCAAGGAAGGTGAACAAAAATGAATCATCATGCTATGATCAATTTAATCACCCATTATGGCTATCCGGGTATATTTTTGTTACTTTTCATCGGCATTGTTGGCATACCGCTTCCGATTGAGATTATTCTGCTTGGAGCAGGCTACATAGCCTTAAAAGCTAATCTTCATATAGGCGGCATCATCGGCTTTGCTTGGCTTGGTGCTTGCGCAGGCATGACACTAAATTACCTGCTTGGACAAAGTATTGGGTTGAAGCGTATCAGCAAGGTAACAAAGTGGATTAAGCTTTCTGAGACCAAATTAGAGAAGTGGGCCGAACATTTTAAAAAGCATGGTGCCATTTTACTTTTAGTTGGCTATTATGTAGCCGGGCTAAGACATGCTGCTCCTTTCATTGCAGGGGCAACGAGAATGCGATTCGCCAAATTCTTGAGCATCTCGTACATTGGCGCATTGGCTTGGATTTTGGTCATTGTTCTTCTTGGTCAAAAGCTTGGAAAAGCGTGGCACCACATTTATGCGCAATTCCATCATCCATTATGGATTGTTGTCGCGGCTATTATTATTGGTCTCGGCTTGTTAACTAAGATGATGGTTCGCCAACGGCGACTAACCTCATAAAGAGTAAAAACCTCCAGTCCCAAAGTGGGATTGGAGGTTTTTATTGACTTCAGGAATATCGAATTATTTACGTTTTACGGGTAAGAATCGGCCGTTTGCTCTTGAATAACGCAGAACTTTAAAGAACATTTTTTTATCTTTTAATTGGTTGAATATAAAGGGGTCAGGCGCTGTGTTTACTTCTAGGACCCATGGTTTTAGATTTTTATCGATACCAATATCAACACCAATTTCTTTAAATTTCGGGTAAACCTTCTGGTATTGCATAGCGATTCGATATCCTAAATGTCGCAGGCTTTTGATATAAGCATCTTTTTTCTGATTCTTTAAGTAGGGATCAAATAATAATTCTAATGGCAGCGGCTTGCCGCTATTATGAAAGTTCGTTACAATTTTTGCTGGATGAGCAACTCGGCCAATGTAACCGGTAGCTTCCCAAATTTTATTAGGGCTTTTTTGAACCATTATGCGTGTATCGAAAATTCTCTTTTGATGAGTTAAGAGATGAATGCCTTGCTGAACCAAATAGGATCTATTTAACTTGGCTTTGTTTAGCGCACTGAATAACCCTAAAAAAGTTCGGTAGGTTCTAACTACTTTTCCGGACTGAAATCGATAATGCTCATTTTTCTCTACACGAATAACGCCCTGTCCGAAAGAGCCGTTGATTGGTTTGACATAAACCATTTTATGTTTATTTAGCATGGCAAGCAGGTTCTCTTGACTGTAGATTCTTGTTTCGGGAACAAATTTGCTAAGTTCTTTGTTTAATAAAAGAACTTTCGTCTTGACCCATTTGCTGCCTAATGTAGTAGCTCGACTCATTGACATAACAGCACCTCTATATGGTAGTTTTCGTCGAATAAATCTTTTCTAACTTGCTTGCTGTGGCCCGCCAACTAAATTTTCTCGCTACATCTAGTCGAGCTTGATTGGCCAGTCTTTTAGCCTTAGAAGGGTCTTTGGCTAGTTTAATAATTTCTCTGGCAAAAGCTTCTGGGCTTCGATAATTCGTCACTAATAGTCCATTATGTTCATGCCGAATAATTTCAGGAATCCCGCCATTTCTGGAGGCGATCGCTGGAATGCCGGATGCCATCGCTTCTACATTCACTAAGCCAAACGCTTCATGACCTTGAGACGGGCAGACGAAACAGTCCCCGGATTGATAGAAACGCGGCATTTGACTGCGTGAAACGTAACCTTTGAATTTCACTGGAATTCGAAGCGAGGAAGCTAATTGTTTCAAGTATTGCTTGTAGTGTGGTTTACCAGTTCCACCGGCAATGTGAAGCGTCGCGGAAGGGATGGATTTTCTAACGATTTGAGTAGCTTTCATTAAGACGGGAATTCCTTTCCTCGGAATCAACCTACCTGCAAATAGAATGACAAATGGACGGCGCCCGCCAGTTGAATACTTTTTCTCTTTTCGTGGACGGAATTGAGAAAGATCAACGCCCAGATGTACGTAACGAACCTTATGGCTGATTTTTGGAAAGTTTCGTTTCAGGTGATTTTGCAGCGAAAGGCTGTTGCCAATAATGCGATTAGCCCGGCTGAGATCGCTCGCAGCTTGCCTTTTGGATGTCATTGGAGGAGATATAAATGTCGTTGAATGCAAAAAAACAGAGATTGGCGTATGTGGGAATACTTTTCGCACGGCATGCACAAATCTAGGGCGATTATCGATTTGAATCCTGTCGTAATGATGCCCCTTGACAGTCTTAAGTACATTAGATAAATAAGCTTGTTTATTGGCGCCGGGTACTCGAAGAATCGTGATATGACCTAAATTGCTTTTCTTTGGGTAGTTGGCGCGATGGCGACTTATAATGGTTACTGTATGCTTGGTGGATATTTTCTTGGCAATTTGGTATATACAATGTTCCACGGAGCCTCCGACAGGAGGAGGGACGGGAATTTGTTCAGGAGCAATAATCAGAATATGCATAATAAAAACCTTCACCTCTTGGCATCATTTGCTGTTTCCAGTTATCATATTCAATGGAAACGGATGGACTTGGAGTACAGTCTACTTACTAAAATAAAATTTTTCGATCGTTACCATATTGCAGCCATTTATAAAGTGGGATACACTGAGGCGACGGATTCTGATCTACCTAGAAAGTTCAATTAAGGAGCGATACTCTCTTGAAGACATTAATTATTGCGGAAAAACCCGATATGGGACGTAATATAGCCGCCGCAATAGAGCCTAAAGCCAAAAACTTAAGGTCCTATCTAGAGGGTGAACAGTATATCATCACCTGGGCGATTGGACACTTAATTGAGTTGGCTGAACCTGATCAATATGATGATAAATATAAAAAATGGAATATAAATCACCTGCCGATTATTCCTGATGAATTTAAGCTGATTCCAAACCCACGTACTTACAATCAGCTTAAGGTAATTGCTGAGCTTGCGAAGAAATGCGACACACTTGTCAATGCGTGCGATGCGGGGAGAGAAGGGCAGCACATCTTCTCGCTTATTCAGCGGCATCTTAAACTGAATCAGCCTGTTAAGCGACTCTGGATTTCCGATTTAACCTCGGAGACGATTCGAAATGGCTTCGCGACATTAAAGGACGGCGCTGAATACGAGAATTTAACGCGCGCCGCGCGCTCTCGTAGTGAAGCGGATTGGCTAATCGGCATGAATGGCTCACGTGCATTCACAACGAAGCATAACGTCCTGCTTTCCGTTGGCCGCGTCCAAACGCCCGTACTTGCGCTTATTTATGACCGGCAGAAACAGATTGAAGCCTTCTCCTCGCTCAAATTTTACGAGCTGGAGGGGCATTTTACACAAGGCGAGACGACATATAGAGGCATGTGGCAGGGAGAGCGCTTGACGGACGGACCGAAGGTCGAGGCGCTTGCTGCCAAGGTCAAAGGGAAACCGGCACGTATTATTTCCTATGAAGTGAAAGAGACGAAGGAATACCCGTTCAAATTGTATGACTTGACGCTGCTGCAGCGTGAGGCGAATGGGAAATATGCCTTCTCAGCCAAGAAGACGCTGGATACGGCTCAGGCACTCTACGAGAAGCATAAGGTCATCTCCTATCCTAGAACCAACTCCAACTATGTGACGGAGCAAAATATTCCGGAAATGCACAAATCCTTATCCGCTTTGCAAGGAACGGCTTACCATGAGCTGGTGCAAGGGGCAAACCGGAATCTGGTGCACAAAAATAACAAGTTTATTTGCAATCCGAGCAAAGTTGAAGATCACCATGCCATTCTTCCGACGAATCGGAAAGCAACGGGACTGAGTCCGGATGAACAGAAATTGTACGATTTGATTGTACGACGCTTCTTATCTCAGTTTTACCCTCCAGCGGAGTATAAGGTTCATACGGTTATGACCGAGGTAGAACAAGAAATGTTTAAGACCACGGTTAAAGAACTGCTCCAATTAGGCTGGAAGGTCATCTATGCCGATCAGAAAAAAGAAAAGGCGAAGAGTTCGAAGGGTAAAGAGAAGGAAGAGGAAGAAGACGAAGAAGTTGAAGTAAATGAGCCTTTCTCCATCGACCCACAAGGGAACGTCCTTTGCCATGATGCGATCGTGAAGGAAAAAGATACACAGCCGCCTAAGCATTTTAACGAGGGAACGCTGCTCAAAGCCATGGAAAGCGCCGGCAAGCAGATTGAGGATGAGGAGCTCCGCGATGCGATGAAGGATTCGGGACTCGGCACTCCAGCTACTCGAGCAGCGACCATCGAGCGTCTCAAGAAGGTTGGCTACATTGACATGCAGGGCAAGAAAATCGTCCTGACTCAGAAAGGGCGAACGGTTGTTGAATTAATCCGCGGCGCGGGCATTGAGCTGCTGACTTCGCCTGAGATGACAGGGCAATGGGAGCGCAGGCTGAATGAAATCTCCCGAGGTACGGCCTCGGACGAGCAGTTTATGCATAATGTCAAAAGATTCGCAACCCTGATCGTTGATAAGGTTCGCGTGCAGGCTAGAGCTTCCAAAACAGCTTTCGAAGGCGAAACGCCTCCGGCTAGCGCACCCAAACGAAGTTCATCTCGATCGACTTCGACATCAACTACTGGTGGGGCTAAGACGGCAGCTGCAGCTAAGAAAGCAGCTCCTGCTAAGCAAACAGATGGGGCTAGCACGTTTCTAGCGACTTGTCCAAGACCAGGGTGCGGAGGTTCCCTTTTCATGGGACGTAAAGGCTACGGCTGTTCGCACTATAAGGAAGGCTGCAAATTCGTTATCTGGAAAGAAAGCTTTGGGCGGAATCTAACAGACGCTCAAGTTCAGGCGCTCGTAAACAAAGGGAAAACGACGAAGCTGAAGCTCGTACTTGCGGACGGATCAGCGGCAGATGGACGAATCGTGCTGAAAAATATCGATACGGGAGAGCTCGGTACGGAGACGGAGTGATCGGAGGGGAAATGATGAGCCATTTAACGAACGACTGGGCTACTTTGTTGGGGTCAGAGTTTGAAGAGCCCTATTTCAATGCTTTGCAACAATTTCTCGATGAGGAATACACGACACAAACCATTTTTCCAGAACAAAGTGAAATTTATCGCGCACTTCATTTAACTTCCTATGCAAATACCAAAGTTGTCATTTTGGGACAAGATCCCTATCACGGTAGAGGCCAAGCCCATGGCCTCAGTTTTTCCGTTAAACCGGGTATACTGACGCCGCCATCTTTGCAAAATATGTATAAAGAGTTACAGTCTGACCTTGGCTGCTATATTCCTGATAACGGCTACCTGAAGGCTTGGGCGGAACAAGGCGTGCTGCTGTTGAACACGGTTCTAACGGTTAGATCGGACATGCCGAATTCACATAAGGGAAAAGGGTGGGAACGTTTTACAGACAAAATTATAACGACATTAAGTGATCGGGAGAAGCCGATCATTTTTGTGCTGTGGGGGAGTCATGCGCAAGCCAAGCAACGTCTCATAGATACAACGAGGCATGTTATCATAAAATCAGTGCATCCTAGTCCGCTATCCTCGTATCGCGGATTTTTTGGCAGTAAACCTTTTTCGCAAGCTAATGCCTATCTTAGAGATTTTGGGAGCTCGGAAATTGATTGGCAAATACCAAATTTATTGGCAAAGGAGCGGGAGTAATGAGCGACAATAAAGAATTTATTTATGTCTTACGTTTAAAACCTGCTTTTCTAGACCGCAGCATTTGGACAGAAAAAGAAGATAAAATTGTTGAAGAGCATTTTCAATACCTTTTACAGTTGAAAGAGGAGGGAGAACTCATTTTAGCAGGAAGAACGCAAACGTTTGACGAAAAAACATTTGGCATTGTTATCCTTAGAGTGGATAATGAGTTAGAAGCTACACTGATCATGGAACAAGACCCTGCTGTTGCAAATCAACTTATGACCAGTGAATTATTTCCATACAGTATAGCTGTTATGTAACTTAATATTTAGGCTGCCAGTATCTCTGGCGAAAAATCAAAGGAGTGAATCCAATGAAATTTCAAGAATTTAAGTACGAAAGACCCGACTTTAGCGCTTTTGAAAGTAAATTTAAGGAGCTTTTAGAGGCGTTTAAACGAGCAGCTTCATTTGGCGATCAAGACCAAGCGATGGAAGCAATCGTTAGCTTGCGAAGTGAATTGGAGTCTATGGAATCTATTGCACGGATTCGTCACAGTGTGGATACCAACGATGAATTTTACAAGGCGGAACAAGAGTATTTCGATGAAATTGAGCCTTTATATCAAGGGCTGATTACTGAGTTTTATAAAGCACTCATTGAGTCTTCCTATCGATCAGAGCTAGAAGTTAAATGGGGGAAGCAGCTGTTCACGATTGCCACTTTATCGTTGAAAACGTTTTCGCCGGAAATAGTTGAAGATCTCGTTCAAGAAAATAAACTGGCTAGTGAATATTCGAAGCTGCTCGCTTCTGCCAAGCTTACTTATGCAGGGGAAGAACGAAATTTATCCCAACTCGTGCCTTTTCAATTATCAACAGACCGAAAAGTCCGTAAAGAAGCGAATGATGTGAAATATAGCTTTTTTATTGAGAATGAAGCGAAATTGGATGAACTGTATGACCAATTAGTGAAGATTCGTGCTTTGATCGCTAAGAAGCTAGGATACAGCAATTTTGTTGAACTTGCGTATGCTCGTTTGAACCGTTCTGATTATAACGCCAAAGACGTGGAAGTATTTAGGAATCAAGTTCTTGAACACATTGTTCCGGTGGCTACCAAGCTGAAGGAACGGCAGAAAGCTAGAATTGGCGTAGACTCTCTGTACTATTACGACGACAAGTTTGGTTTCGCCTCTGGGAATGCGACGCCGAAAGGCGATGCGGACTGGATTGTGGAACAAGCTCGTAAGATGTATGCAGAGTTATCCCCGGAAACAGATGAGTTCTTTACTTTTATGATCGATAACGGTTTGATGGATCTAGTGGCTAAGAAGGGGAAACGCGTTGGTGGTTATTGCTCTTATATTAGTACATACAAAGCGCCATACATTTTCTCTAACTTTAATGGGACTTCGGGAGACATTGATGTCTTAACGCATGAAGTAGGTCATGCTTTCCAGGGCTATAGCAGCCGAGAGTTTCAAGTACCTGAATACATATTCCCAACCTTGGAAGCCTGTGAAATCCACTCCATGAGCATGGAGTTTCTCGCTTGGCCTTGGATGTCGTTGTTCTTCGAGGAAGATACAGATAAGTATAAATTCAAGCATCTGAGTGAATCGCTTTTATTCATTCCATACGGTGTTGCCGTAGATGAATTTCAACATCGGATCTATGAGCAGCCGGAACTGACTCCGGTAGAGCGTAAGCTAGTTTGGCGCGAGGTAGAGCGCAAGTATTTGCCTCATCGTGTTTACGATGATAACGACTACTTGGATAGAGGGGGCTTCTGGCAGCAGCAAGCCCACATTTACAAAAGCCCGTTTTATTACATTGATTACACACTTGCGCAAGTGTGTGCGTTTCAATTTTGGAAACGAGCTAATGAAAATCCGGAGTTAGCTTGGGAGGATTACTTAAGACTTTGTCAACAAGGCGGAAGCTTGAATTTCACTGAGCTTGTCCAAGTCGCGAAGCTAATCTCACCTTTCCAAGATGGCTGTGTGGCTTCGGTTATTGGTCATATTGATTCTTGGCTTGATCAGGTTGATGATGCTAAGCTTTAGATCATAGGCTGGACATGAGTGATTTGCAGTCCGCTGTCACAATCTTTACCGGTTTCATAGGAGAGATTGCCAAGAACTTCTTCAAAGGCCTGGTAATCAGCCGAAGTACCTCGTTGTAAGGCTTGAATGGCTGCCTGTAGGACAATTTGTCCATCGGCCATCGCGATATCCCATAAGTCCCAAATGCTGTATGTGTACGTTTCCTCTAATGATGTAGGACAATTCCAAGCCGTCCTGGCTTCGTTTAAATAATCAAGCGGAGCCGGATGCTTGGTATACACCAAAGGCGAAATTTGACCGAAGGTAAATAAACGTTTGATTCCTTTCGGATCGTGGAACAATCGTTGAGCTCGGATCATTTCCATGTAAGCATCGTTCCAATCCTTCTCAGTAATCTTCAATGCTAAGTCAGGATAGTGATTGGCAGCAGCATGTACAAGCGCAGGAACTATGCCGAGGGGCAGGGCTTCACCCACATATATTTCTTTCCATACAGGGGTATTCCATGTCTGTAGTCCAAGCTTGCGGCGAACAATGAGCGTGTCCATAATAATTTCAAATCGTTGGTGATCCCATTTCTTGAACCCTGATTTGTAAAAAACGTAAGGATGCATATTGCGATCGAGAATATGGTGTGTAAGGAATCCAAGTGCATAAACAACTGCAGGATTATACAAGCCTCTGCCTTGCATATGGGAAAGTAGATCCTTGAGGAACGGGCCGCATGCTTTCGTATGCATAAGACTACCTAATTCACCCAGTTTCTTATCTTTTTTCCAAGGTAAGAAGTTATGGTAGAACAAGAAATCGGGTCCTTGGCAGCCAAGTGAAAAAACATGCCGCAACTGCTTATCACTCAGCATATTGGCATGCCCCAATTGATTCATTAATTCTTGGCCGAAAATCAGATGCGTCCAGACGTTTGGCAAAAGGGCTTCCTCCTTATTTGTGATGCACCAAGATGATACATAGAGAACCATTATATTTTATCATATTAAGGAATATCAAGGGCACATTTCATGAACAATTTGATCAGCCAAGGGTTACGATGGAAGGAATAATCAACAAAATCGTCGAATTCAAACACTTGGTGATGGAAACCATCCATGTATGTTTAAGATGGGGGATAAATGAATGGATATGCTTTCGAGAACGGAACCGTCATTTGCCACGGTATTTGAATTCACAACAATTGGCATGGCGATTATTTCGCTCAATGGACAGTGGATGAAAATGAATAACAGCCTAAGTGCGATTACAGGATATTCTGAAGAAGAATTATTATATACGGATATAACTACGATCTTTTTGCCCGAAGAGAGCGACAAACTGCTTGGACTTTTAAAGCAATTGTTGTCTGGGGATTTGCGCTCATTTCAGATTGAACAAAGAATGAAGTCAAAAGAAGGAAAAATCTTGAAGGTAGAATGCGGAATTTCACTAATAAGAAACTCGGACAATGAACCTCTGTATTATATGGCCCAGATGAAAGATCTCTCGAAAAAATCCGAGATGGAACTTAAGCTAGCGGAGAGTGAGCAGCGGTATAATTCATTAATTGAGCATAATCCTGCGGGGATCTTAACAAGTGATTTGAATGGTTTGATTATAAGTGTGAATCCTGCTATGGAACGGATTTTGGGTTATACGAAGCAGGATATGGTGGGACGGTCCATCCATCAGTTCTGGGAGCAAGAGGATCTAGCAGCATTCCCGACCAAAAGTGCACTCTTGCAAATGGATAATTATATGCTGAGGGTTACGCATAAGAGCGGCGAAAAGATCGAATTAGGCTTAAAAAATGTACCGATTATCGTGAATGGGATAACCGAAGGCGTGTATATTATCGCAAGAGATATCACCCAGCATAATAAAGACCGTGAGTCCTTGAGAGTTGCACAACAGGACCTGCATGACACCGTTCGCAGACAGCAAGGAATGACCATGAAGTTCAGACAAATGCGAGGGAAATTCATTCATACGTTATGTGACGGTGAACTTCTATATAGACTCGGCTATAAGCCATCGCATATCCTTGGCAACGGCTTATATGAGATATGGCCCTTCTATATGGCTGCCAATATCGATAAGTATTACCGCAGGGCTTGGAGCGGGGAAGCGAATGTCATGTATGAAGCCACATTCCGGGGGATTACGTATTTAACATCTTTACGTCCTATTTTTGAAAATGGCCGCGTAATTGAAGTGATCGGTTCATGTGTGGACATTACGGAACGTAAACACATGGAAACCGAGCTTAGAGAAACGAAGGAGCTGCTGGAATCTTTTATTAATAATACGACCGATGCCATCTGCGTCCTTGATCAACGGTTTAAGGTTATTTCAGTCAATTCCGCGTATGAGAAAGTATTTGGTTGGAATCAGGATGAGCTTCAAAATAAACCTTTGCCGATATATCCGGATTTCTTGGAAGAGCATCATAAAGAAATTCGTGACTTATTGAAAGCTGGCAACCAAATTTCTGGGTTAGAGACGGTTCGAATTCGTAAAGATGGACAGCTCATTCATGTCAGTGTGACCAAAACACCAATCAAGAATGAGAAGGGCAAGATTATTGGGTTCGCCGGTATTACGCGAGATATTACAGAACGGAAACGAACGGAGGAACTGCTCCGCAAGTCCGATAAGCTCTCCGTCGCAGGCCAGTTAGCCGCAGGGCTTGCCCATGAAATCAGGAATCCGCTCACGTCACTCCGAGGCTTCCTACAACTGCTGCAGAATGATATGAAGGGAAAACAGCACTATTTTGACATCATGCTGTCTGAGCTGGATCGGATTAATTTCATCGTGAGCGAATTCCTCGTCATTGCGAAACCGGAAGCGATACAATACAAGAAAAGTGACTTGATAAATATATTACAAACCGTGATTGCGCTGCTTGATACGCAGGCTAATCTTTGCAATGTGCAGCTTTTGCTCGAGTTTGAGTCGGATATTCCGGAGTTCATTTGTTCCGAGATGCATCTGAAGCAATTGTTTATTAATTTGGTCAAAAATGCGATTGAAGCGATTACGAAGGATGGACACATTAAAATTACCGTTTCCATGCAGGGAAGCGAGATGATACGAGTGAGGACTCAGGATAATGGCTGCGGCATCCCAGAGGAGCGGGTCAAGCAATTAGGTGAACCTTTCTATACAACGAAGGAAAAGGGTACAGGACTCGGTCTAATGATGTGTTTCAAGATCGTTGAAGCTCACAGAGGCACAATGTCGATTCAGAGCCGAATTGGAGAAGGAACCATTATTGATGTATTTTTGCCGACGCAGTCGATAGGTAAAGATAGTAGTGAATTTGAATAGCAGGAATGTAAAAACCGCCAGACCTGTCAAGTGACAGGAACGGGCGGTTTATTCATTTCTAAAACCGGATACTAAATTCATTCGTCTCTCTTGAATACCATTTTGTCATAGAGGAGTCATGTTCAGAATGAATTTGTACTTCATCAGGTGTATATTTTACGATAAAACCCGAATTTACCTGATAATAAACGCCTAAAGAATCTAACGACCAAACATAAACAGGTGTTTTTGTAAGAGCGGCAATGAAAATTTCTGTATCTGTTTCCAGTAGTTTGGTTCCGTAAATCATCTTCACACCTCTGTCTTATTATTTTGAAAAAGCAGCGCTTATTAGTAGTGACAGCATGAACTTACAAACAATCACAAACTGTGCCTATTTTTTTGTGGTGTTTCGGTTTTATACCAAGTACAATCAAAGTTGTGCAATTTTGAATACGATTGTCAGGGAGAAGCAGCATGAAATTCGCAGTTCAATATATATCATTTTTTGTGATTCAAGGGGAAGGCGCTGACGCGGCATCTGCTAAAAATTATCGTCATTATCAGACTTTGGATGAGTACGATTATGAAGATAGTGCCTTACAGCAATTCTTAGACGGTGAGTTCGCACGGATTGCTAAACGCAAAGTAGAGCGAAACCCGAGAGCAGAGCAGGTGCCAACGAAGATAGGTCGTTTCATTACCGAGCCAGGCTTCGAATTGGAAAGTAATCCGAATTATAATCTATTCGCGCGTCTGCGCTATGCAGAGAACAAACAGGACTTTCTTAACGTCGGTGACGAGCTCTTGAATGCTTATCTGAATACAAGCGCGGTCAGGGGCGGAGCCTTTTTAGTCGCTAGTGCGAAGCTCAATCAATATTTCGATGATCCATTTGTATTTATCCTAAAATGTGATTTTGAGCCAAAAATTGCACGGATTACCGACGAAAAGAGCTTATTGAATCAAGTGGAAATGGCGATTAATGCTAAAAACATGAAATCGATCCAATATCCGTTTATGCCTGAGGAGGGTATGTTAGAACCAGCGGAGCTCAAAATTCATCAGTCCTCACATGCTCGTTATTTTGAGGATTTCCTAAAATATGTAGAATATGAGCAGTCCATGCCGGAAATTTTGCATCATCAAGTCCTAGGTCTCGTTCAGGAGCAGTTGGAGCGAGATTATGAGCATAAACCGGAGGAACGTGAGCAGGAAGAGAAGGATTTGGAAATCTGGGCAGCCAGTGAAAAGCGTGAGCTGCAGGAGAAGTGGACACCAACTCAGGTTATGGATGCTGCTAATTATTTGGCCCAGCAGAATCCGGATTTGGAAATGCGTATCAAGCTAGATCATATTAGTGTCAAGGCGCAGCTTGCCGATTATGGACGCAAGGTTCACATTGCCAGACAAGGTGAACGGTATGTCATCTTGATTGAAGGTGATTATTTACACTTTGAAAAAGGCGTTTCACCAGTTGAATTGCTTAGACCAGACGATCTTCATGCTGTTATTGAGAGGATAATAAGAGAAGAAGAAAACGATAGATAAAGGTAAAAAAATAGGGTTCCCACCGCTATGAATTCCTTGTATAATAGGGAAGCTTTGCAAGAATTGACAGGTGGTAAATTAGGACTGGTAAGAAGGAGAAAGGGGTCAATGGCAGTGATCGTGGTTGGGGGAATGATTGGTCTAGGTAAAACATCGGTATCGACTTTACTTGGACAAGAATTAAATTCAAATGTGTATTATGAAAGTGTCGATGATAATCCGATACTACCGTTATTTTACACGGCATCTCCGGAAGAAATCGATAAGAAGAGATATCCGTTTTTACTTCAATTGCACTTCTTGAATACAAGATTTAAGGCCATTAAACAAGCGTTAGTACATAATCGAAATGTACTGGATAGAAGTATTTATGAGGATTGGTATTTTGCTAAAGTGAATCGGGAGTTAGGCCGTATTTCACAGTTGGAATTTGATGTTTACGAGGGGCTGGCAGATAATATGATGTCAGAGCTCGCCGAGCTTCCTAAGAAATCGCCTGACCTCATGGTTTATCTAAAAGCTTCATTCGAAACGGTTATGCACCGCATCGGACTGCGGGGACGCAGCTTCGAGCAAGATCAATCTTTGGTTGATTATTATCGGCTGCTTTGGTCTGGCTATGATGACTGGGTGATGAATCATTATCATGCCTCTGAAGTGTTGATTGTAGATATGGATCGTGTTGATGTTGTGAATCGTTCAGAAGATGCGATCGAATTAGTAGAGCAGGTACGTGCCAAGCTTTCCGATTTAGCTATTGTTTAGTATGGAACTGTCGAAAGACCCCCTCAACCCGAGGGGGTTTTTCGAAT
The DNA here is from genome assembly GCF_000422905.1 of Paenibacillus alginolyticus DSM 5050 = NBRC 15375. Lineage (GTDB taxonomy): Bacteria > Bacillota > Bacilli > Paenibacillales > NBRC-103111 > Paenibacillus_E > Paenibacillus_E alginolyticus. Next base: position 74,631 of record NZ_AUGY01000014.1, on the reverse strand, counting down.
TATGTAGGAGTTTAATCGTGTTTAAAAATTAAAATGTTTTATATGCTTCAATTTACTTAGATTTGGTTATAAAGTCCTGTGAAATTACATATACTATATCGAAATATGACAGTATTTATCTCAATTTGTTGTATCTCGAGTAAAATTGTTGTATGATACATTATGTATCAAGAAAGAGGCGTGAAATCTTCAAATGGAAGAGTAGGTGATGAGTTTGTTATTTATCGTATGTTACAAAGGGAAGCCTATGTGCCCGCCACTTTCTAAATTGGCAGCAACTGAGAAAATGATGAAGTTAAGCCGATTTTTCTCGAATCTTGAGATCGTTGAGGTTAAACAACAATTAGTTGCAACATAACAGAATATAAACTTCATACTCTCAAAATAACCCACCTCCTTAACCCTTGGTTCTAGGAGGTTTTTGTCTTCCCTGGATTATGTTACAGTAGATGGAAATGGTTCGTCGGTTATGGAGGGCAGCATGAACAATATCATACCTTCTTCAAGGAAAGCAATTATCATTGGAGCTGGCATTGGTGGATTAACGACAGCTCTTTTCTTACAAAGGCAAGGTTGGGAAGTTGTTATCTATGAGAAAAAAAGAGAGCTATCCGAATTCGGAGCCGGAATTGTATTAGCTGCGAACGCCATGCATATCTTATCGGAGCTTGGCATGGCTGAGCAGGTGAGGGAAGCAGGCGCTCAAGTTGGCATGGCTGAAATTCGCTCTTGGGATGGTAAACCGATTACTTCAGTTCCCGTTTCGAAGCAAGCCGCTAAATATGGAACGTATAGCTACCTAATTCATCGCGCTAAGCTCCAAAAGATTTTATTTCAACAACTAAATGAATTTTCAACTGTCTATTTGAATAAAAAGCTGATAGCCTTTGATCAGGATCCGCACCATGTAATTGTCCATTTTGATGATGGAACTGAAGATACCGGACATATATTAATCGGAGCAGATGGCATACATTCACAAGTGGCTCATCTCTTATTTGGCTTAAAACAGCTGCGATATTCAGGTTTTAAAGCTTTCCGAGGTATTACTTCGTTCTTGGATAAGCGATATATGCCTGAGATCGGTGGTGGATTTGAGGCATGGGGCAGAGGACGTCGGTTCGGATTTTCCCAGCTTGGTGAGGGACAAGTTTTTTGGTTCGCTGCTATCAACGCAGACTCAGGGACAGTTGTGGATTGTAAGAAGGACTACGTTCTTCAGCAATTTGAGGGCTGGCATAATCCAATTGAACGGGCCATCCAGTCGACCGATGAGATGGCGATTTTAACGCATGACATTCATGATCGTATACCACTTGAAAGATGGAGCCAAGGGAGAGTAACACTGCTTGGTGATGCAGCTCATCCCATGCTGCCTAATCTGGGTCAAGGAGGCGCTCAGACGATGGAGGATGCTCTTGTTGTAGCTAGATGCCTAGAGGGAATTTCCATACTTTCATTAAGAAGCGTTACAGCCGCGCTTCAGTCTTATGAACGTAACCGAATAGCACGAACCAATCAAGTTGTGCGTCAATCCAGACGAATGGCTCGCATCGTGCAAATGAGTAATCCAGCTGCTATCATGCTGCGCAATCAAGTGCTTAGAGTTGTTCCTGATGAAGTCCAAATGAAGCAGTTGGATTGGCTTCTGGGTTATCGCGTGTAGTCAGTATTGGGAGATGCTTGTCGGAAAATTATTTTTCGAAATGTGTGAAATTCAATAGAATAGATGGAAAACACCGAATATAATGGAATAGTATACTTTGAGAAAAAGAAAGAGGTGCTGTCCATGTATGATTCTTCGGATATTCAAAGTAATAAGGGAATGGCCATCATTGCATACATCTTGTTTTTTATCCCGCTCATCGCTGCAAAGGACTCCAAATTTGCATGGTATCACGCAAACCAAGGGCTTACCTTATTAGTTTCTGCTGTCATCGTGAATGTAGTTTTGGGTATCATTCCGTTTATCGGTTGGATTCTATTGCCTTTAGCCAATTTAGCAGTCTTTGTTTTAGCTATTCTAGGTATTGTTGCTGCGGCTCAAGGCCAAGTAAAACCACTTCCGTTTATCGGAGGCTACACGTTATTGAAGTAGCGGGACATACATATGAGAAGCAGGTTGCCTGATTGGGCAGCCTGCTTTTTTTGGGGGCTTGGGGTTAAGCGTAGCTTAACCCTTATTTAATCATAATAAGAAAGAATAAGTTTTGGGCTGGAGCGAACTTTAATAAGAAGACGTGACTGTGGGTTTGGTAAACACTGCAATTGTACATGCATTTTTTTCTTTAAATAGCTCGTTTTCGTAAATTCCTGCAATCGTGCAGGCTTTTTCAGTCTTTTTTAATTTCAGGACGGAAAAGCTAAAAATTCCTGCACATTAGCAGGCTTTATCACTTCTGAAACGATTTTAACAAAATACCTGCAATTTCGCAGTTATTGTACAACATCCATTTCTCCTTAAGCACAAAAAATAGGTTTATAAACTAAAGAACAAGGCACAGCTGAGTTTTTTTCGTTTTTAACGATTAAGATTTAGATTGAAGCTGCTAATTCCGCAATACGTTGATTTACATTGTCTGTATACAACCCACCGTGATAGCAAATAACAGTTTCAATGTCGTATTTAACGAACTTGTTAATGGATTGCATCGCTAACTCATAGTTCACGGAGTATTCCGGGATGGGTCCAAGAAGTTGACCATTTGAAACGACCAAGGCATCAGCTGCAATCAATGTCTTGCTCTGTTTGTGATATAGACTGACATGTCCCGGAGTATGACCAGGGGTATGTATGATGATAATCCCGCCACAGTTGGGTAACTCGAATCCATCTTCGAGAATGCCATTGACCGGTCCTTTTGGCGGATTCTCCAAAGCTGATCGAAAAGCTTTTCGCCATTCAGGTGAAATATCCGCAGGTAAACGAGCGACCGCTTGTTCGATCGATTCTGGCGTGATTTTGATCAACATTTTCTCACCTTGAATATAAGGCTTCTCTATTTCACTGGCCAGGATATCAAGCTTATGCGGAGATTTGCTTATGATATCAGGTAAACTTCCTATATGATCTATATCTTGATGGGTAATAATAATCTTCTTTAAATGACCGAATGGAACATTATGTTCCTCCATGGCACTCTGTATAAGCGGCAATATACCAGGATATCCGGTGTCCACCAGAATGGCGCCTCCTTCATCGGAAAAAAGGGTTGGGTGTATGACATCGATACGCCCCATGACAGGTACTGACAGTTCAAGCATGTAAATTCCGTTCGCAATCTGCATTCGAATCCCTCCAAAGAGAAATGATAGTGAAAGAACAGTGTTATCATACCCAGAAGGGAGTGTCATTGTCAAACAAAATATTTATTATACCATAAATAAAACAAAAAGTCAAGATAATTTATTTGTGAACAAGTCGTATTTAATTTTGTCCAAATTTTGATAATCGTGTGAATAAAATATGAACAAATCTTGGATTTGTGATATACTATGTTTATAAAGCACTTACATTGGGGTTTGGAGTGATAATTATGGCAAATAGAGCCGTTTTGATCAGTAGTAATGAGCGCAGTGAGCGCGATGTAATGCCATTAGTCAAGATGATGACATTTGCGGCATGGACGTTGCTTGGCATAGGATTACTATTAAGCTTGTTGAATATGGAGCATTTTAGTGATCGTAATGCCTCTTTGATGGTTGGTATTGGTTTCATGGTTGGCAGTGTGCACATCTATGTTATTCGGACCGCTATTCATTTGGTGCATTCACGTGCAGCTTCAAAGACGGAATGATTTCAACGTATTATGAGCAGTTAATAAGCCTTTCAAGTGACAACTTGAAGGGCTTTTTCATTTTCATGCGTTTTCATACATTTTCATAATAGTCAACAAACGTTCTGTGACATTTGTTTTACAGTAAAACGTCGATCCTTTGACGTATTTGTTAAGTTGTGTTTGCGACTGTGTACTTTTATCAGCGAGATGATATCTTGATAATAGATCAGATTTGTTGATAGGGAGGTTAAGTAGGATGAAGAAGAGAACACTCGTACAAGCTATGCTGCTCTTCATGATGGTCGCCATCATTGTTTTATTGGCAGGCTGCAGTAATCAAGCTATGGTACTGAATCCCAAAGGACCTGTGGGTGCAGAACAGAAAGATTTAATTGTGATTTCCACTATATTATGTACCGTAATCCTTGTTCCTGTGCTTGCGTTAACCGCATGGATCGTATGGCGGTATCGTGATAAAGAAGGCAATAAAGCATCGTATAAGCCGAATTGGGCGCACAGTACTACCTTAGAAATCGTTTGGTGGTCAATTCCCATCATTATTATTGTAGCCTTGGCCGTCATAACTATTCGTTATACACACGCACTAGAGCCTTCTAAGCCGTTGAAATCCAATAAACCGCCCGTCACCATTCAAGTGACATCGCTGGATTGGAAATGGTTGTTTACGTATCCGGAACAGGGCATAGCAACAGTTAACTATTTGCAAATTCCTGAGGATACACCGATTAAGTTTGAGCTGACCTCAGACGCTCCGATGAACTCGTTCTGGGTGCCGCAGTTGGGCGGGCAAATCTATACGATGTCAGGTATGAAGATGACACTGTATTTGCAAGCCGATGAGATCGGGCATTACTTTGGAACGGGAGCGAATTTCAGCGGTGCGCATTTCGCGGACATGACGTTTGATGTGAATGCGACATCTCAGAGCGATTTCGATGCTTTCGTTGCCAAAACGAAAAAGGTTCCGACAAAACTTACGATGGAAAGCTATGAAACACTAGCAAAGCCTGGTAAGTCCGAAGTGCAGTACTTCTCCTCGGTGCCAGATGGACTTTTCGATAAGATTGTAACGAAATATACGAATGGTCAATCCATTCACAGTGGTCATGGCGGTACAGAATCCGTGAAAGAGACGAGTAAGCCTCAAGCAACGGACAAAAATGCCCCTATGAACCATAATGATCACAGTCAAATGAAAATGACAAAATGATCGATCAAAGCTTTTGAGAAAGGAAGATCAGCTCATGTTGGATAAAATAAAGCAATTCGCATCTGAGTTTTTCGTAACGGGCGATCCACTCATTCTGGGTGCTCAGGTTAGTATCGGACTCTCAATGATCGCTATGATTTTTGTGCTGTCCTATTTCAGAAAGTGGGGCTGGCTTTGGCGTGAATGGTTAACAAGTGTTGACCATAAACGAATCGGGATCATGTACATTATTTGTTCGATCATGATGCTGTTCCGCGGCGGTGTGGATGCGCTTCTCATGCGTTTACAGTTAGCGATGCCAAACAGCGAATTTCTACAAGCAGAGCACTATAATCAAATCTTCACAACGCATGGCGTGATCATGATTTTATTCATGGCTATGCCATTGATGTTCGGTTTGTTTAATATTGTAGTCCCTCTGCAAATAGGAGCTCGAGACGTTGCTTATCCGTTCTTGAACTCACTTAGCTTCTGGATGTTCTTCTGGGGCGCTATGCTATTCAACGTATCGTTCGTTATCGGCGGATCACCGGATGCAGGATGGCTTAGCTATCCACCGCTTTCGGAAATGTCTCACAGTCCGGGTGTTGGCCAGAACTTCTATATCTGGGGGATTCAAATTTCCGGTATCGGTAGTTTGGCAACAGGGATTAACTTTATCGTGACCATTTTGAAAATGCGTGCACCTGGCATGAAGTTGATGAAGATGCCGATGTTTACATGGTCCGTATTTTCAAGCTGTATTATGATTATCTTTGCTTTCCCAATCCTTACAGTGACGTTGGCCTTATTGTTCCTTGACCGTTTCCTTGGCGCCCATTTCTTCACGTTGGATGGCGGCGGGAATCCGATGATGTACATCAATTTGATCTGGATGTGGGGTCACCCTGAAGTGTACATTATTGTTGTTCCGGCATTTGGGATTTTCTCGGAAATTGTTTCTACATTCTCGAAAAAGAAATTATTCGGTTATAAATCGATGGTATTCGCCATGCTGATCATTAGCTTATTGTCCTTCTTCACATGGGCGCATCATTTCTTTACGATGGGCTCCGGCGCGGATGTTAACGTCTTTTTCGCCATTAGTACGATGTTAATTGCGATACCGACTGGAGCCAAAGTGTTTAACTGGTTATTCACCATGTTCCGCGGTAAAATTCGTTTTACGACGCCTATGATGTGGACGATTGCGTTCATTCCATGTTTCGTAGTTGGCGGCATGACAGGGGTACTGTTGTCTGTTGCGCCAGCCGATTTTCAATTCCATAATAGTTACTTCCTAATTGCACATTTTCATCAAGTTATTATTGGTGGCGTAGCCTTCGGATTCTTCGCTGGACTTTACTACTGGTGGCCGAAAATGTTTGGTTTTAAACTGAACGAACACCTAGGTAAATGGGCTTTCTGGCTTTGGAACATTGGGTTCTATGTATGTTTCATGCCGCAGTACTTCTTAGGCTTAGATGGTATGACTCGCCGTACGTATACGTACGATTTTGATATGGGCTGGGGACCGCTGAATCTCGTGTCAACAGTTGGTGGTTTCCTTATGGGTATCGGGTTCATTTTCCAAGTATGGCAAATTGCCCACTCGATTAAATTCAGAGAACCGGATGTATCCGGGGATCCTTGGGATGGCCGTACGTTAGAATGGTCGATTCCTTCGCCAGCTCCTATTTATAACTTTGCCGTATTGCCAGAAGTAAGCGAGGCAGATGCATGGTGGGAACAAAAGCAGAAGCAAGGCTCATCAGCTAAGCAACCAGCCAAGATCGTATATGAACCGATTCACATGCCTAAGAATTCTTCCATTCCATTCATCATGTCTGCTTTATGGTTTTTCGCTGGATTTGGTTTTGTATTTAATTGGATGTGGTTGACGATTCCAGCCTTAATTGGTGTCGCGATCAGTATGATTGCACGTTCGTTTAGCTATGATACGGATTATTATATTCCTGCTGATGAAGTGAAACGTACGGAAGCCGCATTGAAAGGGGCGAAAGTATAATGGCACATGCAGCTACGCAAGGTGGGCATCACGCCCACGAACACGATCATGAACATGATCACGAGTCGCTCAAAACGTTCGGATTCTGGATATTTCTAATCACGGACTGTATCTTATTTGGATCTTTATTTGCCACATATATGGTTCTTCATCAAAATACAAACGGGGGACCAACCCCGGAAGAATTGTTCAAGATGCCAGGGATCATAGCGGAAACCTTTATCTTGCTTACTAGCAGCTTCACGAGCGGTCTAGCCGTGCTTGGCATGCATAAAGGGAATATGAAGCAGTTAATCGGATGGCTCGCCGTAACTGTGCTTCTGGGAGCGTCATTCGTCGGACTCGAGCTTAATGAATTCATTAACATGGTTAATCATGAGGGTGCAACGATTAGTACGAGCGCGTTTTTATCAGCATTCTTTGCACTAGTAGGAACACACGGCTTGCACGTTTCGGTTGGTTTGATCTGGATGGTCGGCTTAATGCTGCAATTGAAACGACGCGGCATCACGGCAGTAACCAAACGGAAAGTGGCTGTCATTTCCTTGTACTGGCATTTCCTTGACGTTGTTTGGATCTTCGTATTTACAGTTGTCTATTTGATGGGGGTGATGTAAGATGAGTCAACCGCATACAGGTTCACATGAAAACAATGACAATCATGGTTCATTGAAATCTTATATCCTTGGCTTTGCGCTCTCGATCATTCTAACCATCATTCCACTCGTTGCCGTTATGAACCATATGTTGACCAAAACGGGCACAATCGTCTTGATCCTCATCATGGCTGTACTGCAATTCGGTGTTCAATTGTTCTTCTTCATGCATGTGAAAGAGGGCGAGAACGCACGCTGGAACATCATGGCGCTGATCTTTGGCCTTGTTATTCTACTGACGATCGTGGCCGGCTCGATTTGGATTATGACTTACAATCAAGTGGCGCATTAAGATTCGATAAAAGGAAAGACGTATTTACCACGTTTGGCGTGGTGAATACGTCTTTTTTGCGTTTTAATAAGGCTGATGAAGTGCCTCGGATAGGAGGCAGTCTGGGAACTTAGGAGAAGCTAGCTGAGACGATGAAATTCATCGCTAAAGTATTCGATGTCCCTCTAGCATGTCGGCTTGTTACGTTCCTTTGCTTCTCGTTTCTCTTGTTGTACTGCTTTTTCTCCGAATTGATCTAAGCGAGAAGGGCTGCCTGCGGGTCCATTGTTCTTGGGCTTACTATTTCTTCCACTCATGATTTATCACCTCCGTCGATACAGCTTTTGCTAAATGATTATCGTTCATTCAGTAAGATAAAGGTAATAAATAGTTGTTTTTCTAACTTTCGCGTGATACATTATGTATCAGAGTTACTAATTGTATCATTCAACTAGAATGGACAAGCTAATCTATATTGAACGGAGAGGAGCCGAATGATTCGCAGAAGCCAACGATTTCGTAACCATCTCGACGATAATCTGATTCATCTGCATAAGAACTTGTTCATCAGCCCTTCTGATCCACAATATTATGAGAAAGTGATCCGATATATTGACGCTAATTCTCCGGAAGCTCATTATAAGATCGGACAAAAATTCCAATTAAAAGGAAATTTGAAAAGGGCTATTTTTCATTACAAAGAGGTTCTTCGAACGTATCCATCGCCGTTCTATTCGGCTGCTAATCGAGCCATTCATGAATTGGATCAACAACAAGCGGCACATGCAGCTAGTATGCAGAAGGCTTTCCCGGAGGCAGAGAAACGGCTGTTACCGCTATTTATGAAAACAATGCTAATCGTGCTCTTAGTACTTAATTTGATGTTAGTCTTTTTGTTTGTTGGAGATGCCCCCATCTATAAAGCGATTTCGAAAATGAAAGTCTGGGGCGTCGGAAGTGACGTTACCTATGAGACGATGGATGTTCCATTTATTATGTATCTGGATCCTGACACCAAGAACGTAGATATTGAAACAGCTCTTCATAAGCAGGCTTTGGAATTAGCCAAGGAGATGCCTAATTCCAGCATTCTTATTTATGGCATAGTTTCACAAGATAACGTGAACAAAGGGAAAACGATGCTTCTTACGAATGAAGAGCTGACGAAGAGCGCCATTGTTATTGCGCAATATCATCCCGCGACGGATCGTACAGTGAGAATTCGCTTTCTGAATTCGGAATTTGAAAAGCACCAACCGCTTAATGCGATTGGTGCTAATTTAGTTCGTACAGCTTTGGAATCGTACCGCAAAGATTATGGAAAGGCTCCCGATAATTTGAATGCTCTCCTGCAAGATTATCCGAATAACTATTTGAGCTTCATTCCATTAGAAGCGGTTACAAGTTCCAATGAAATTTCCACGGAGTTTAACGGGCTAGGTGGGTGGGTCTACAATTACGGCGCGGCTGATGTCGAGCAAATGTTTTATGCGAACGCAGCTGGCGTAAGTAGAGTTCCCTATGAACCTGTGCACATAGAAATCAATAAAGCTGAACATCAATTGAAATTGGTTAGCGGCAGCTATTTATTATGGGAAAAAGATATTGGTCTTGGCGCCAATGGCAGCACTCCCCAGGGAGATTTTCGGGTAATAGATCGTGTGCTGCAGCCCAAAGGGAAGCATGCACAGGTCTATGGAGTGGCCGGCCTGGGACTTGGTGCGATCGCGCTTCATGGAACTTTCGATGAAACCTCAATCGGCACGGATCAATCATTAGGCTGCATACGATTAACGAATCCGGATGTGCAGCAATTATTTCAGTTTGTTCCTAAGGGCACAGAGGTACAAATAAATCCCGCCAAATGGGCCGCAGTCCATAATGAACAAGTGAAGGACACAATATTGCTCATTCCCAAAAAGCTGCCATCCCTTGATCAATCGCCTGAGCAGGTATTTCATTGGCTAGGTTAAACAGGTTTTGTTAATGGCATTACCTATATTTCTTGCGAACCTTATGAAAAAAGCAGCCTAGCTTACCGAAGATTAGTCGGAAGCAAGAGCTGCTTTTTAAATTAACTACATTAAATTTTCTGGGTTGAGTTTTTCCAATTCAGGGATGACGAAGCGTCCGTCTTTGCGAATGAGTACATCGTCAAAGTAGATTTCGCCGCCACCATATTCGGGACGTTGGATAAGCACCATATCCCAGTGAACGGAGGAACGGTTCGTATTATCCGCTGTCTCATAAGCTTGACCTGGAGTGAAGTGAATGCTGCCATCAATTTTCTCATCGAATAAAATATCTTTCATTGGATGTTGAATGTACGGATTCACACCAATGGCGAATTCGCCGATATATCGAGCGCCATCATCGGTATCCAGGATATCGTTCAATTTCTTGGTGTCATTGCTTGTAGCTTCAATAATTCGGCCGTTTTCGAATCGTAATACGATGTTTTCAAAGGATGTGCCAGAATATATCGTAGGTGTGTTATAGCTGATTACACCATTAACGGAGTCCTTCACAGGTGCTGTGTATACTTCACCATCAGGAATGTTTCTCCGACCAGAGCAAGGGACGGCGCCAATATTTTTGATGGAGAAGCTGACATCGGTCCCTTTGGCAACGAGGCGAACACGGTCTGTACGGTTCATCAGGTCAACAAGCGATTCCATGGCGACAGCCATTTTGCTGTAATCGAGATTACATACATTGAAGTAGAAATCTTCAAAAGCCTCAGTGCTTTTGCCGGCCAATTGAGCCATAGACGGATTCGGATAACGCATAACGCACCATTTCGTATTATTAATGCGTTCATCGAAGAGAGGACGCTGAAAGTATTTCAGATAGAGTCTCATTTGCTCATCGGGTACATCGGAAGTTTCCGTAATATTATCACCACTGCGGACGGCCACATAGGCATCCATCTGCTTCATCCGCGCAAGCTCAAATTCGGACCACTGGGTAAATAGCTCTTGTGTGCCGGACATTTGTAAGCTTCTCATGATTGCTGGATCGCGCATTTCGATGAAAGGTTTACCGCCTACGGCATACACTTCTTCAATGAAGCATTTGGCGAGTTCGGGGTCTTTGACTCCAATCATTTCAAACAGTATGTTCTCACCAGGTTTAAGGCTAACGGAATAACGGATGATATTGCGGGCAAATGTTTGAAGTCTTGGATCTCTCATTCTATAGGTCTCCCTTAATTGAATATAGGTGCTTACAAATTATATCGCAACAGGCGTTCTTAAGCCAATAATAACGATGATTTCGTGGAACTTAGTAGGGTATGCTACAATATATAACAAGGAAAAACAGCCAACTGCAATTACAACTAGAGGAGGACGCAATGGCAAGAGATCAGATTAAAGTACCTTTCGGGTACGAACCACCTGCAGAGACTCATAAAGGAACCGTCTTATTATTTGAAACGTTTGAGGACTGGACGGAGATAGAACTGCACGCATTTACCAGATGGGCGGAGGAAAGAAAGTTCGTTCGAGCTGTCTTTTATCCCCAGCATGAGGAAACGCTTCGGAGAATGGACATACGTAGTCAGCAGCCCTATTATGCCCGTGTGAAGCATTTGGAAAGCCTCCTGGAACAAGTGGATTCCACCCTTCAATTGGATTTGGATAAGTGGGAAGGGAAGCGTAAGAAATACACACCTTTAGATACATCTTTGACATTTTTGACGGATAAAACGCCCGGCCCCCATTTCGTGTGCATGAGTGATCGCTATGCGAATCTATTCGTTACCTATCCTTCCTTCAAGGAATGGATAAAAAAAGTAAGACTCGTCATCATCAACCAATTCTATGTCCCTCTCCATGGTAAGCTGAATGAATACGCGGAGAGATGGGAAGTAGTGGATTTTGGAAATGGCTCTTAAAGAACGGATCTCGAACAACAAATTAATCATATTAATTATGGTCGTTATCGTGGCAGGGATGAGTCAAGGTATGCTCCTGCCGCTGCTAACGATCCTTTTGGATCGTTCTGGCGTCTCAACGGAAGCCAATGGTCTGAATGCTGCAGCCCTTTATATAGGTATTTTCTCCACGATGTTCTTCATAGAAAAGCCCGTACGAAGATACGGATATAAACCAGTCATCAAGGTCGGAATGGGACTGGTCATCCTGGCAACTTGTTTGTTCCCGTTATGGCAGCAGATTGGGTTCTGGTTTGTACTTCGTTTGCTTGTGGGGATAGGGGATAGCGCCCTTCATTATGCAACGCAGTTATGGATCGTTACTTCAAGCCCTAAAGAGCGTAGAGGACGAAATATCTCTTTATACGGCATGGCTTATGGCGTTGGTTTTAGCTTAGGACCTATAGGCATTACCTTACTTAAAGCAGGTAGTTGGGTCCCTTTTTTGACGACCAGCTGTTTCTTCTTAGTCGTTCTGACGCTTGTATTGCAATTGACCAATGAGAAGCCAGAACAATTGGACAAAGTGGAAGCGGTGCACAAGCGGGCTTCAAAAGTATTGGCTATAGCATGGTTTCCTCTCATTACCTCCTTACTCTATGGCTATATGGAAGCTTCGATGAACAGCAACTTTCCGATTTATGGACTGCGTGCAGGTCTCTCGGAATCTAATATTGGTGTTCTACTACCCATCATGGGGGTAGGGAGTCTCATCATGCAGCTGCCGCTAGGGATTTGGAGTGATCGTGTAGGACGGAGAAGTATTCTTATTGTGAGCGGCCTTATTGGCTCCATTGCATTCCTATGTATTCCGTTCGCGGGCTCGAATCTTTGGTTGATTGGACTCTGTTTCGGCGTTGCCGGGGGCATGGTGGGCTCGTTTTTCTCACTTGGTTTGGCCTATGCGGCAGACATACTGCCCAGACATCTAGTGCCTACTGCGAACGTACTTGCATCAATCCAGTATAGCCTAGGTAGTATTGCCGGCCCGTTAATGGGAGGACTAGCCATACGCTATATTAGCACGGCCAGTATTTTTTACTTGATAAGTCTTATCTATGTCTTATTTGCCCTATCTGGGTTTACTTTTCGAAGGCAATCTGAAAAAGGACACTGAACCTTAAACAAGGCTGGTGTCCTTTTTCATTATCCGCAGTGAGAGGTCGAAAATGCACTTTTCAGACGCTTGCGGCCTGAGAAGGCAGAAAAAGGCTGTCTCGGGGGCTCGAATGGAGCTAAAGTGGTGAGAGACGTCTGAAAAGGGCCTTTCAGCTGCTTAGTGAAGGGGGAGTTAGCTCGTTTAGCGGCCTGAGAAGGCAGAAAAGGCTGTCTCGGGGAATCGAATGGAGCTAAAGTGGCACGAGACGTCTGAAAAGGACCTCTCAACTGCAGAGAGAAGGCGAGTTAGCTCGTTTTGCAGCCTGAGAAGGCAGAAAAGGCTGTCTCGGGGGGCTCGAATGGAGCTAAAGTGGCGCGAGACGTCTAAAAGGACCTCACAACTGCTGAGAGAAGGCGAGTTAGCTGGTTTTGCGTCCTTAGAAGGCAGAAAAGGCTGTCTCGGGGGTTCGAATGGAGCTAAAGTTGCGCGAGACGTCTGAAAAGGACCTCTCAACTGCTGAGAGAAGGCGAGTTAGCTCGTTTTGCAGCCTGAGAAGGCAGAAAAGGCAGTCTCGGGGGCTCGCATGGAGCTAAAGTGGCGCGAGACGTCTGAAAAGGACCTCACAACTGCTGAGAGAAGGCGAGTTAGCTGGTATTGCGTCCTTAGAAGGCAGAAAAGGCTGTCTCGGGGGTTCGAATGGAGCTAAAGTTGCGCGAGACGTCTGAAAAGGACCTCTCAACTGCTGTTTTGCTTATATGATACTGCATCATTATTGATAAAAGAGAAGTATGAAGAATTTTCCCCTAGCCCAGCGCAGAAAATAATATGCAAAAAACCTCCTCATGCTTGAGGAGGTTTTCGTTCGGGTTCGATAGTTAAATATTCTTTGAATATTAAGGAGGCTTGGCAAAGTGCCACACCCTTTACATTTATCCCTCATTTAGCCTATTTCATAGCTTGCAGCTTGATCCAACATATACCGTTCTGTCAAAATAGTGAGCATAGAAATTCCGATTTGATTTTCTCCGCCCTCAGGAATAATAATGTCAGCATATTTCTTAGATGGCTCAATGAATGCGTCATGCATTGGCTTAACGGTCGTCAAATACTGATCAAAGACAGATTGCAGCGTGCGTCCCCGTTCATTAATATCTCGGGACAGCCTGCGTAGAATGCGGACGTCAGGGTCTGTATCAACGAACACCTTGATGTTCAAAGCGCCGCGCAGCTCTTCATCTGTTAAGACATGAATGCCTTCAAGCAGCACAATCGGCTTTACCTCGATACGGATCGTCTCTTCTGAGCGAGCGTGCTGTGAGAAATCATAGACCGGAATGTTCACGGCATTGCCGCTTTTCAATTCATTTAAATGCTTGAGAAGCAAGGCGTTCTCGAAGGCGCGGGGATGATCATAATTAATACGTTCCCGTTCTTCTAAAGTAAGACCACTATGATGAAGATAATAATTATCTTGTGAAATTAATGTCACGTTCGTGGATCCTAGCTTGGTGATGATGGATCGAGCTACTGTAGTTTTTCCTGAACCGGTACCACCGGCAATCCCAATAACAAGCATGAAATGTAGTGCCTCCCCAAATAACTTGAAAACCTTCCTTCGTAGTTTAACATAATGTTCGTATAAAAAGAAAAAGCGATCGAATTTCGATCACCTTTTGCCTAGATAGCCTTATCGAATTTGCTTAGGGGTATGGAACTTCTCTTGATTGGCCTCGAGATCCTGTGAAGCTTGCGTCAATTGTTCCATGGTTTGCTGGATCTGCTGCCCATACTCATCATTATTAAAAGCTCGAAGCTGCTCATGTGCTTCGTATACTTGCTGCTTAGCCTCTGTAAGAGCTGCATTTGCAGATTGTATAGAGCGAGGGTTGGCTTGTGAAATGGCTACTTGCAGTTGATGCTCAGCGTCTTGAGCTTGGAGTATCGCATGATCTGCTACGTCAATGGCGTGCTGAAGCGGCTGTTGATGCTGATGAGTTTCGGTCATAGGGAAGTGCCTCCTAAGGATAATGGTTGTTGGTTACAGAAGAACAGCGACTTTACTACATTGCTCCAAAGCTGGGGAAATCATTCTTCGATTGGGAAATGAAATTATTTCCTGGGGAAGCGCAAAATGTGAGCGTACTTATGATAATTCGACACAAAAAGTCAGAAAATTTCGAATACAAAATCAATTGGTTAAAAAGGCGATTGTTTCCAAAATAAAAGTGGACAAACCGCTTGAATATTCATAAGCTAGAGAAGATAGCTTTTTTTGACATGATTAGACAATTAGGGTCTAAATAGGGGATGAAACGATGAGGAAATGGAAAGGTTTTTGCATAATTGCAGCTGTTACACTAAGTATTTCCGGGTGTGGATCATCCAAAACCAATACAACACCAGCAAATTCGTTCACGCCTACCTTAGAGGCAAGTACCACTGTTAATGGAGATTCAGCAACCCTTCGAATTACAACGGACCTTAAGCTTTCCAAAGAGCATTATGACCAACAGCGCAAGCAAGGGGAAGGGCACGTGCATGTTTCCTTGGATAAAGCAGAAAAAGAAATCATGACGACCACTGAAAAAAATTATGAGCATTTAAGCAAAGGTCCTCATGAATTAAAAGTTTCCTTACATAATAACGATCACACGCCTTACGATGTAAGCAAGACGATCACGTTTGAAGTGAAGTAGGAGCATCCCATGCCTTTTCTTAAAAAGAGATTGAGCTTACAGAAAAGAATTGTTTTCGTCGTAACTGCTGTTACGGTCAGTATGCTCTCAACCATGTTGATCTTCGATACGATAAGTTTAAATCAATCCATTCGAGAAGCCTATGTGAGTCAAATAAGCGGCATGACAATTGCCATCAATGGACGCTATGAAGAATCTCGTTCCGTTACCGATGTGCAGCAAATATTTGATTATATTCAATACAAAAATACGCGTGTTCTCGAAATGAAGTTATACGATAAACAAGGCCTTGTTCTCGCGGCTTCCAAACGTTCTGAAGTTGGTAATCATATGCCTCTTTCTAGGGTAGTCGTTCCTAAGCAGGATCAAACCATTGTTGACCGTGTGCCTATGGCGGAAACGGATAAACCGGTTGTCCGTCTAACGGCACCTCTTCAGGAGGATGGCCTTGTTGTAGGTGCGGTAGAAGTTATTTTTGATTCCTCAGAGGAAGCCGCGCTGCTGACAAAGCGAACGAAACTTATTCTGATTGTGGGCTTAATTGTTGCTATTGTTATGTCAACATTGCTATGGCTTATTTTGCGAAGAATTGTGATTCGTCCGTTAAGTCGGCTTCGTGAAGCCGCGCTTATTGTGAAGCAAGGAGGCGACCTTCCTAAGCTGCAGTTCAAAGCTTCTCCTGAAATCGCTGAGGTGTCTGAAGCTTTTAATGACATGGTCAAAAATTTGGATGAGCGCTACCATGAGCTTCAACAGGTGCTAAATACGCTGCAGGTGACACAGGACCACCTTGTCCAATCGGAAAAAATGGGGGCTTTGGGTAATCTGGTTGCCGGGGTTTCACACGAAATCAATACGCCAATCGGGATCGGTGTAACCGCAGTTAGTTATTTGGATCAAAAGACGAAGGAATTTAAGAGCCTGTATGAGACAGGGAAAATGAAAAAGTCTGACCTTGAACAGTTCTTATCCATTACCCAGGAGACGAATGCCATGGTGCAGTCCAATTTGGAACGTGCTTCTTCCTTGGTGCGCAGTTTTAAACAAATTTCTGTTGATCAAAGTGTTGAAGTCAAGCGCACCTTTCATTTGAAGGAGTATTTAGAGGGCATCATCTCCAGCTTGAAGCCTACCCTTAAGAAAACAAGACTCCGAGTAGATGTATATTGCGATAACGAGCTGACGCTTTACACTTATCCAGGTGCTTTGTCTCAAATCATTACGAATTTAGTTATGAACTCTTTGAACCATGCTTATACGATAGAGGAAGAAGGCAGTTTAACTATACGCGTTGAAGATCACCAAGACTATATTATCCTTGCCTATACGGATGACGGTAAAGGTATGACGCAAGAAGTTCTTGATCAAATTTTTGATCCTTTCTTTACGACGAGCCGCGGCAAAGGCGGAACGGGTTTAGGGATGAATATTGTCTATAATCTCGTCACGCAATCGCTGAATGGAACCATCGATGGTTCTAGTACGTTAGGACAAGGAAGTTTATTTACGATTACGATTCCGAAAGAGGAGGAAGCCGTACAATGACAGGACAAGATGGGTTAATGGACCAGGATGAGCTTCTTTTTGCTGAGGAAGAAGAGACTGATTCAGCCAAGGAACCTACGAACGAACAAGACCCTTGGGTCGTACTCATTGTTGATGATGAGAAACAAATTCATCAAGTGACGAAAATGGTTCTACAAGATTTCGAATTTGATGGAAGGAAGCTGGAATTCCATAGTGCTTATTCGGCTTTAGAAGCCAAACAGCTGTTGAAACAACAACCGAATGCCTCGTTAGTACTTTTAGATGTTGTCATGGAGCAAGATGATGCGGGGCTGCAAATTGTTAAGCACATACGCGAAGAATTGAATAATCAGGCGATACGTATTATTTTGCGTACAGGCCAGCCAGGTCAAGCACCTGAACGTACGGTCATTATGGATTACGACATAAATGATTATAAAGAAAAGACAGAGCTCACAACGCAGAAGCTGTTCACTACTGTAGTTACGGCACTGCGTTCCTATAGGGATATTAAAACCATTGAGAAAAGCAGATCTGGCTTGGAGGAGATTATTAAGTCCTCTGCTTCGCTGTTCGAGCTGCAATCTATGAAGAAATTTGCTTCCGGCGTTTTAACACAAATGACGTCCATCGTTAATTTACATAAAAATGCGCTTCATTGCAGCTTTGCTGTGACCAAAGGTGTTGAAGATATTTATATCCTAGCAGCGAGCGGGGATTATGCATCCAATCAAGATGAACGAGCACGGGATGTTGTTCCTGCGGATGTTCTCGAAGAGATTGAACATGCCTTTCATTCCAAAAAAAGCAGCTTCGCTTCTGATCGCTTTGTGATTTATTTTCAAAGTAAGATGGGGATGGAAAATGTTATCTATATGAATGGATTCAAAGCACTCAGCGAATGGGAGCATTATTTAGTTGATATTTATTGTGCGAATGTTTCTGTGGCTTTCGAAAATATTTATTTAAATGAAGAGCTGGAAAGCACACAGCAAGAAATTATTTATACGATGGGCGAAATCACGGAAACGAGATCCAAGGAAACGGGACATCATGTGAAAAGAGTTGCCGAATATTCCCGTTTACTGGCCATTAAATATGGATTATCCGAGCAGGAAGCCGAAGTTATTCGCTTGGCATCGCCAATGCATGATGTTGGTAAAGTTGGCATACCGGATGCGATTCTAAATAAGCCTGGATCGCTCACAAGTGAAGAATTTGACATTATGAAAACTCATTCGAATCTTGGTTATGAAATGCTTAAGCATTCGAACAAGCAAGTCTTAAATGCCGCAGCTATCATCGCACAGCAGCATCATGAGCGTTATGACGGTACAGGATATCCGCAAGGACTTCGCGGCGATGAAATACATCTCTATGGCCGTATAACCGCATTAGCTGATGTCTTTGATGCTCTGTGCAGCGATCGTGTCTATAAGAAAGCATGGGAACTTGATCGCGTAATGGATTTACTTAAAACGGAACGAGGACGTCATTTCGATCCTGTGATCGTAGATCTCTTTATTCAGCATTTGGATGAGTTCCTGGTCATCAAAGAGTTTTACAAGGAGCAGCGTTAACGGCATTAATTATCAATAAAGCATAATATGTGAATAGCCTTCTCAGCAAAACCAGATCTTAAATGAACGCGGAGCCCTTGTCCTTGGACAGGGCTTTTTGGTTTGCCAATAAAGATTGATAAATGACAGCTAGCGAAAAGGTGGATGCGTATAAAAGAAATGTATCAAGGAAAATATGTTTCCCTATTGCAACATTTATGGATATGGGTAATAATGTACTGAGAGTTGCCTTTGCTAAACAATTATGCGCTTGTACAAATTAAGAGGCAAGAATTAGAAAAGATAATCCAATCGGGGAGGGCATATCAAAATGAATATGACAAATGTAAGTGGGTTTTGGAAAATGAGCGCTGCTGTTGCGTTATTAGGTATCATGTTGACCGTGTCAGCGTGTGCGAATACTGAAAAAACATCAACATCGACGGAGAAGGAAATTAAAGTCACTACAACAGTAGGTATGATTACAGATATTGTTGAAAATGTAGGTTCTACTCATGTGAAAGTAACGGGGCTTATGAATGCCGGGGTGGATCCGCATTTATATAAAGCCTCGCAAGGCGATATTAAAAAGTTGGATATTGCGCAAATCATTTTCTATAATGGACTTCACTTAGAGGGCAAAATGGTTGAGATTTTGGAAAAGATGGGTAAGCAAAAACCTACCGTAGCTGTGTCGGATAAAATCGATCGCAAAGTATTGCGCTCCGGAGCTGAAATGGAAACGGAATACGATCCGCACATTTGGTTTAATGTGAAGCATTGGATGAAAGCTACTGAGCAGGTGAGAGATTCACTTAGTGAGTTAGATCCAACACATAAAGAAGATTACAAGAACAATGCAGCAGCGTACCTCGTAAAACTTCAAGAATTAGACCGCTACGCGACGGAACAAATCACTTTAATTCCAGAGACATCCCGAGTTCTAGTAACTGCGCATGATGCTTTCGGCTACTTCGGAGATGCGTATCACATTCAAGTCAAGGGACTTCAAGGGATTAGTACAGCTTCGGAGTATGGTTCCAAGGATGTCAGTCAGCTCAGAGATTTCTTGGTCGAGAAAAAGGTGAAAGCGGTATTCGTCGAATCCAGTGTTCCCAAAAAATCGATTGAAGCGGTCATTCAAGGAGCGAAGGAAAAGGGTCACCAAATTCAGATTGGCGGGGAGTTGTTCTCTGACGCCATGGGTAAAGCAGGCACGCCAGAAGGCACTTATGTGGGCATGGTTCGTCACAATGTAGATACCATCGTAAACGCATTGAAATAGCAGTCGCTATAGAATGGCTTGGGAGGATTGAATATGAAACAAACACACGCGCCGCTATCGATACAAAATATGACCGTAGCTTATCATAAGAAACCTGTATTGGAGCAAGTATCATTCACCGTTCCGGAAGGTAAATTGATTGGAATTGTCGGTCCCAATGGAGCAGGGAAGTCCACATTAATTAAAGCGGCTCTCGGCTTAATTCCAAGTCTATCCGGCGAAGTGAAGATATATGGAAAGCCTTATAAAGAGCAGCGCCATCTTGTCGGTTATGTGCCTCAGCGTGAATCGGTGGATTGGGATTTCCCTACCAATGCTCTAGATGTTGTAACGATGGGAAGGTATAGTCATTTGGGTTGGTTCCGCAGACCGGGAAATAAAGAAAAGCAAATGGCAATGTCTTGTTTAGAAAAAGTAGGGATGGCTGACTTCGCAGATAGACAAATTAGTCAACTTTCTGGTGGTCAGCAGCAGCGTATTTTCTTAGCGAGAGCACTCGCACAAGATGCAAGCTTATATTTTATGGATGAACCTTTCGTTGGTGTTGATGCCGCTACGGAAAAAGCGATTATTACGCTGCTCGGAGAGCTCAAGAAACAAGGGAAAACGGTGTTTGTGGTCCACCATGATTTATCTACCGTGAAAGAGTACTTCGATTGGGTTATCTTGTTGAATGTTGGAATTGTGGATATTGGACCGACGAATGAAGTGTTTACGAAGGAGAAATTACAGCAAACATATGGCGGTAAATTAGCGATCTGGGATCGGGAAGACGCCGGGATGCAAATAGGATAGCGAGGTGATCAACATGTTGGAGTCATTATTTCACTTATGGTTAGATCCGAATGCGCGATGGATATTACTTGGATGCTCATTATTAGGACTAAGCAGCGGTGTGTTAGGAAGCTTTGCTTATTTACGCAAACAGTCGTTGATGGGAGACGCGTTGTCCCATGCAGCCCTTCCGGGTGTCTGTGTCGCATTCATGATATCGGGCTCCAAATCGATCCTATTCTTCTTAATAGGCGCAGCTGTGGCAGGCTTACTTGCCACTCTAAGTATCGGATGGATCACACGCTATTCCAAAATCAAGCAGGATTCAGCTTTAGGTATTGTATTATCCGTGTTTTTTGGGGTAGGTATTGTATTGCTGACACAAATTCAGCATAGTTCAAGCGGCAATCAAAGTGGATTAGATAAGTTTCTATTCGGTCAAGCGGCATCTATGGTTAACTCCGATGTCATTACAATGGCTATCATATCATTCCTATTAGTTGGTATTTGTACGTTGTTTTTTAAAGAATTTAAATTATTAAGTTTTGATCCAGGCTATGCGCGAGGTTTAGGTTTTCCAGTAGCGATTCTAGATCACTTCATGATGTTTCTTATTGTTGTTGCTGTTGTTGTGGGGATTCAAGCGGTTGGCGTCGTTCTAATGGCCGCATTGTTGATTACACCTGCTGTTGCGGCTAGATATTGGACGGAGAGGTTGGGTCTAATGGTCATCTATTCTGGACTGTTTGGGGCTTTCAGCGGATTCGTAGGGACATATCTGAGTACGATGGGCAGTAATTTGCCAACAGGTCCACTTAGTGTGCTAGCGGCGACAATCTTATTCGTCTTTTCCCTCTTATTCGCTCCAAAACGGGGACTGATCATGAAGCTTATCAGGCAGTCCTCCATGAAACAAAAGATTCAAAAAGATTCAGAATCCGAGCATTACGTTAAGGCGAAAGGGGTGAGCCAAGTTGAATGATCTGTGGATTATTTTAACGGCTGCTCTTGTCGCGGCTGCTTGCTCCTTGGTGGGCTGCTTCCTCGTATTGCGTAAAATGGCTATGATCGGCGATGCCATCAGTCATTCGGTGCTTCCGGGAATCGTGATTGCTTTCCTGATAAGCGGCTCAAGAGGTTCTATTTTTATGCTTATCGGTGCCGCGGTTATCGGTCTCATCACTGTATTTTTAATTCAGCTTTTTCAACAGAGCGGTGTACAGTCAGATGCTTCAATTGGCGTCGTATTTACGGCCATGTTCTCCATAGGCGTTGTACTTGTCAGTTTGTATACAAGACAAATCGATCTGGATTTGGATTGTGTCCTTTATGGAGAAATCGCCTATGTGCCATGGAATATCATTGAAGTCGGCGGTGTGAGTATCGGACCTAAAGCTATATGGGCGGTAGGGTTTGCTCTTCTTCTCAGCAGTGTTGTGATTGGACTCTTTTATAAACAGTTTAAACTCTGCTCGTTCGATCCGGCACTTGCGGCTGCCGTGGGAATTCCAGTTTTGTTATTCCATTATCTATTGATGGGTTTGGTGTCGATCACGACAGTGGCTTCATTCGAAAGTGTGGGTGCGATTCTCGTCGTCGGCATGCTGATAGTGCCTGCGGCTACAGCTTATCT
Source organism: Paenibacillus alginolyticus DSM 5050 = NBRC 15375 (assembly GCF_000422905.1). GTDB lineage: Bacteria > Bacillota > Bacilli > Paenibacillales > NBRC-103111 > Paenibacillus_E > Paenibacillus_E alginolyticus. Next base: position 52,176 of record NZ_AUGY01000014.1, on the reverse strand, counting down.
TTTAACTGAGAAACTAAGTGTTATGCTCGTTTTGAGTGTGGCCGTTGGGGTAGTCAGTTCAATAGCTGGATATTTCGTAGCTTACTTACTTGATGCGTCTATTGCGGGCTGTATGATTAGTGTAGCAGGGGTAATGTTCGTTTTTGCTTTCCTAATGTCGCCAACCAATGGACTGATCATCCGTAAAATTCGCCAAAAACGCGGATTATCTGGGGTAATTCCTGAATCCGTCTAATAAAATGGTATGAAATCTGCTTCTTTGTCTCTTTTACGGAGATGGAGGAGCATTTCTTTTAATTTACATTTCCTGTATGCTAGAAAGGGGTTAGAGATAGAGAGAAAGAAGGTGTAACCATGGAAGGAATTGGACTCGTACTGGAAGGCGGAGGTATGCGTGGCGTATACACCGCTGGAGTCTTGGAATACTTTATGGAACAGGATTTATATTTTCCATATGTCGTTGGTGTATCCGCAGGTGCATGCAACGCTGTTTCATATATTTCCAAACAACCCGGGCGTAATAAAAAAGTAACGATTGGTTATATTAGGGATCACCGATATTTAAGCTATCGCAATTTATTCCGTCACAAAAGCATATTTGGGATGGATTTCATATTCAATGAGTTGCCCAATAAGTTGGTACCGTTTGATTACGATGCCTTCTACAACTCGCCGCAGCAGTTTGCTATCGGTACTACCGATGCGCATACAGGCGAACCTATTTATTACACGAAGCATCAGCTCATGCAGCAAACCATGCCGATTGTTCAAGCTTCAAGCTCATTGCCTTTTGTAGCGACACCCATTCATTATGAAGGTCGGACCTTATTTGACGGTGGCTTAGTGGAACCGATTCCTGTGAAGAAGTCTCTTGCTGACGGGAATAAAAAGCATATTATCGTGCTAACCAAAGAAAAAGGTTATCGCAAGACTCCATTTAAACAGCGATGGTTAGCTAAAAGCTTTTATCCGGCTTATAACGGCCTAGTAAATGTACTTGTCAATCGAAGCGAAATCTATAATGGAACCTTAGAAACCATTGAAAGAATGGAAGCGGATGGAAGTGCGATCGTTATACGGCCTTCGTCCAAAGTAGTAGTAGGCCGCATGGAAAAGGATCCTTTGAAATTAGAAGCGCTGCACGAGCTCGGGTATCAGGATGCGAAGCGAATGGGCTTGCAGTTGAAAGAATGGCTGCTTAATTGATTGGAAGGAGTTATGTTCGTGGCAAAATCAAATCAAAAAATAACGACATTTTTAATGTTTTCTGGCCAAGCTGAGGAAGCGATGAATTTGTATACTTCTTTATTTGACCAATCTGAAATATTGACTATAAAGCGCTATGGAGCGGGCGAAGCAGGCGCCGAGGGGAGTGTTCTGCGCGCCACATTTTCACTTCATGGACAAGTATTTATGTGCATAGATAGCAGTATGAAGCATGATTTCACGTTTACGCCTGCAATTTCGTTGTATGTCACGTGTGAGAGTGAAGAGGAAATTGATCGCGTGTATGAGAAATTAGCATAAGACGGTACTGTTTTGATGCCACTTGCGGCTTACCCATTTAGCGAAAAGTTTGGTTGGGTTGGTGATCGCTTTGGCGTCACATGGCAATTGACTCTTGTGAAAAAATAGATAGATGAATAAAGGCCACTGTTCATTAAGTGAAGCGCCCCAATAAGAATAGGCATTGGAAAAACATATATCATAATACCGTCATGTAATTATCATTTCTGTTTGCAATAAGTACGAACATGAGGTATGTTATAAACAAACCAATAAGAACCCACGGGAGCTTGAGAAGTCAGGCTGAGATTGTGACCGTCATTGTCACTCACCGTTAATCTGATCTGGGTAATGCCAGCGTAGAGAACTCTAATAAATGCACGTTCATTCGATTTGTTTCGAATGGGTTTATCATTTTCTACTCATGGCGCTCCCGGATAACGGGGGCTTTTTCTTGTGGTTAAATAGAGATGTGGAGAGGGGAAACAAAGAATGAAATGGAAGAAAATTGCACCACTTATGCTAGTCAGCCTGTCAGTCGCCTTGGCTGGTTGCGGCAATAAGGTGGCTGAACAGCCGGCAAAGCAAACGACTAAGCCGTTAACGAACGTGAAAGTCGTTCTAGACTGGACGCCAAATACGAACCATACTGGGTTATACGTTGCAAAGGATCAAGGCTTTTTTGAAAAAGAAGGACTAAATGTAGAAATTATTGCTCCCGGTGAAGGCGGAGCCGATGCGATGATTGCTTCAGGGGCTGCGGAATTCGGTGTCAGTTATCAAGAAAGCATTACGCAAGGACGAATTCAAGGTGTGCCGTTGGTTTCCATTGCTGCGGTGATTCAACACAATACATCCGGTTTTGCATCGCCGGTAACGAAGAACATTAAGTCACCGAAAGATTTTGAGGGAAAAACGTATGGCGGTTGGGGTGCTCCGTCAGAAAGTGCGATGATCGACTCGCTTATGCAATCCGAGAAAGCAGATCCGAGCAAAGTGAAGATCGTGAACATTGGTGATGCCGATTATTTCACAGCCGTGAAACGGGATATTGATTTCGCATGGATTTACTATGCTTGGACAGGTGTAGATGCCGAGCTGCGCGGCGAGCCGCTGAACATGATTTATTTGAACAAATATTCGGATAAACTGGATTACTATACACCGGTTCTTGCGACAAGTGAGAAAATGATCAAAGAGAAGCCTGAGCTCGTTAAAGCCTTCATGGCTGCTGCATCGAAAGGTTATCAATTTGCAATCAGCAAGCCTGAGGACGCTGCTAATATTTTGATCAAAGCCGTGCCAGATCTAGATAAAAAACTTGTGCTTGCCAGTCAAAAATGGCTCAGCCCACGTTATCAAGATGATGCTGCTCGTTGGGGCGAACAAAAAAAATCCGTTTGGGAAAATTATGCAAGCTGGATGCTAGATCATAAGCTGCTTGAGAAAAATATCGATGCAGATGCTGCATTCACGAACAAATTCTTACCGGAAAGCTCAAAATAACACGATTTGTTGGAGGGGGCACTTAGAGTGGCTAATGCACTTGTCAGTATTCAAATCATTCCGAAAACGAAAAACAATGAAGATGTCATCCCCTATGTAGATCGTGCAATTGAAGTTATTGCCAAGTCTGGCGTGAAGTATTTCGTATCTCCGCTGGAGACGACGATGGAAGGGGAGCTCGACCAACTTCTGGCGATCATTCAAGACATGAATGCCGCAATGATTGAGATGGGCAGTCCTAATGTAATTTCGCAGGTGAAAATTTACTTCAATCCGTCGGGTGCTTCTATGGACAAGTTGACGGAGAAATACAGATAATGAAACAGCATCGCTGGTTCAAAGCGGGGTGGCCACCGATTGTTGTGGTCATCCTTCTGCTGCTTTTATGGCAGCTTGCCGTGACTTGGGGAGGTACAGCAAGCTGGCTGCTGCCTAGTCCGCTCAAAATATGGAAAGACGGCACTACGGATATGCCCAGAGTATGGATGCACACATTCGCCACATTGCGATTAATGTTGATTGGGTTTAGTGCTGGTGTAACAGGCGGCGTGATTGTTGCTAGCTGCTTGCATCGGGTACCTGCGTTAAAGGCTGGCTTTTACCCGCTGCTTATTTTATCTCAAAATGTCCCGACCATTGCACTGGGGCCGCTGCTTATCATTTTATTCGGTTTTGGCATTTTACCTAAAATTCTATTAATCTCACTTGTCTGTTTCTTTCCGGTGACGATGTCTACCTTGGACGGTTTTATGCAAACAGATCGCAGCATGTACAACTATATGCAGATGATCGGCGCCAGCAAACGGCAAATCTTTTATAAATTAGAGCTGCCGCATGCTTTGCCATTTCTCTTCACAGGACTCAAAATATCGGCTACATACAGTGTGATGGGGGCCGTGATTGCCGAATGGCTTGGTGGAGGCGTTGGACTGGGCTATTATATGATTTTGCAAAAATCAGCGTTCCGCGCGGATCGCGAATTTGTCGCTATTCTGATGATTGTTACGCTCAGCTTACTCTTTTTCTGGCTCATTGCAGGGCTTGAGAAGCTCGTCATTCGATGGAACGCGAAACGGTCATCTTAAGAAAGGGGAGATGAGTTCATGAGTAAATTAGAACTTAGAGGCATTCATCAAACGTTCCCTGGCAAAAAACAGCGCGTATCCGTGCTTGCGGATATTTCTTTGCATGTTAAAGAAGGGGAGTTCGTTTCACTTATCGGCCCCTCAGGCAGCGGAAAGAGCACTCTTTTTCACATTATTGGCGGGCTAGTGAAGCCTTCTTCAGGGGAAGTGTGGCTGGATGGCGTGAATGTGACTGGCTCTAAAGGTCTAATCTCATACATGCCACAGCAGCCTGCTTTGTTCCCATGGCGTTCTATTGAGTCCAACGTTGCACTTGCTCAGGAAGTTGCAGGAGAAACGCGATCAGACGCTCTGGCAAAAGCACGGGAGTGGCTGCCCAAGGTTGGATTAGGCGGCTATGAGCAAGAGCTTCCGCATGTACTTTCAGGAGGGATGCAGCAGCGTGTCTCTTTTCTGAGAGCTTTGCTAAGTCCGCAGGAACTCATGTGTCTGGACGAGCCGTTCGGCTCTTTAGACGCACTTACCCGGCAAGATATGCAGGCGTGGCTGCTAAATATATGGGAACAGAATAAGCGCTCGATTTTATTTGTGACGCATAGCATTGAAGAAGCGCTGTTTCTTTCCGATCGTATCTATGTTCTCTCTAACAAACCTGCCAAGGTCATAGAAGAGCTGGTTATTCCGTTTGCAAGGCCTCGTCAAGAGTCTGTCATGCTTGACACGAAATTTCAAGAGCTTAGGCAGCATATTCAGGGGCTTTTGCGTCAGGAGATTACGTATGATAAAAGCCATTGATGCTCATATTCATCTCGATATGTACATGGAAACAGATGCAACGACTCTGTTAGCGGAATTAGCAGAGTGCCACATCGAGGGACTGATAGCAGTGTCTAGGCATCTGGACTCTTGTAAGGCGACTGAGCGACTGCTGATGCAAGCCCCAGAGCAAGTTTTTGCTGCCTATGGTTATCATCCTGAACAAGAAATACCAACGGATAATCAGTTGAATGAATTAATTCAATGGATTCGTGAGCGTTCGTCTACGATGGTCGCTGTTGGTGAAATTGGCTTGCCTTATTATATGAGGCTTGATGCAGAAGCAGAGGGGCGTGCTTTTGAATTAGCGCCTTACTTTGCACTGCTTGAGCGCTTCTTGAAGCTGGCAGCGTCTTTGGATAAACCGGTCGTCTTGCACGCTGTGTACGAGGATGCTGACATTGTGTGCGACTTACTTGAGAAGCATGGCATTAAAAAGGCGCATTTTCATTGGTTCAAAGGGTCGCATTCAACGGTGGAGCGAATGATTCAGGCTGACTATTATATTTCCATAACACCGGACGTTCTCTACGAAGAAGAAATACGTACACTTGTTCGAGAGTATCCGATTGCGCTGTTAATGGTCGAAACGGATGGTCCATGGCCGTTCGAGGGCCCCTTTGAGGGGCAGCAGACGCATCCGCGTATGATCCATGCTGTCGTTGAACAGATAGCCTTTCTAAAAGGACTGCCTATGGAAGAAGCGGCACTTAAGTTATTGAATAATACCAAACAATTCTACGGCATTCCTTCGCCTCACTTATTTTAATTAAATCTAACTGGACAACTTTTCGGATAGGTTTTATAATAAACAGAGAACGCATGTTCGATTTTTGGATAAGGTGAGTGTTGAAATGACTATAAGATGCGGTTGGGTTAATGAAGATCCGTTATATATCGATTACCATGATCATGAATGGGGAGTTCCTGTCCATGATGATCGCCATTTGTTCGAGATGCTTAACCTAGAGGGCGCACAAGCAGGACTGAGCTGGTATACGATTCTGAAGAAGAGAGAGAGCTACCGGGAAGCGTTCGATGGGTTTGATCCGCAGATTATTGTGAACTATGACGATAAGAAGCTGAATGAACTTCTAGAGAATCCAGGGATCGTTCGCAATCGCTTGAAAATAGCGTCTGTTGTTCAAAATGCGAAAGCCTTTCTTAAAGTGCAGGAAGAGTTTGGCACGTTTGATTCCTATATCTGGGGCTTCGTTGGCGGGAAGCCGATCAACAATCGTTGGACGGATATGAGTCAGGTGCCTGCCACGACGGAAATCTCGGATGCGATGAGCAAGGATTTAAAAAAACGCGGCTTCAAGTTCGTCGGTTCGACGATTTGTTATGCTTATATGCAAGCAGTTGGCATGGTGGATGATCACAACCAAACTTGTTTTCGATATAACTAGCTGTTCAATGACACAATAGTTCCTACATTGTTGTTAACGACTCAAAGCACCTACATTCTGGTAGTGTGTTACATATAAGTACCGAAAGCATCGGGAGGGAACAAAGTCTTCAAAGACTTTGTAATCCTCTCTTTTTTAATTTCCATCAGCAGACTCATCTGCACCGACTAACCGCATCGCGGCCCCATACTGGGCTTAAGTCGATGAGGCGTCGAGAATATAACAACATCATACGAAAGTTCATAAAAAACTTAACGCTATACGAAAATGGTATAATTCATTTATTAACCAACTTGAAAGAAGGGGAAGAAATGGATGGTTAGGAGTCCGGATATGAATACGGATATTAATCTATTTAACAATTTACCGTTGATGGATATTGTAACGATGAACTAGGGGAATGAAATTGGCTAACCTTATTGCTGCCAGTCCAACGGCCTTAAGTCGGGGAGGTGTTGAGAACACAACGGCGTTAGATGAAATAACAGCAATGTTATTATTGAAAGAAATTCAGGAAGTAAATGTTAAAAAAGATCCAATATTAGTGTATACTAGAAAGTAAAACAAAATGGGAGTGAAGGTAATGAGTCTAGAGGAGAAACTAATTAAGGACTTTTTAGCCTTGCCAGAAGATAAAAAGATCGAAGTAATTGATTTTGTTGAATTTTTAAAGACGAGAAATGAAGATAATTTAGAGAAGATGATGGATGAAATTATTAATGAAAATAGTGAAGCTCTTGAGGAGCTGGCTAAGTAATGAAATCCATTGAAATTACTCACGTAATTACTTTTCATAAGAAAATTGTAATAGCTACAGGTGGTTCGGAAGGAATTAGGGATATTGGATTGATTGAAAGTGCTCTTAATAAAGCATTCGTAACATTTGATGGGCAAGATTTATATGAGGGAACTATAAGGAGAATTTCAGTTATCACCTATTCACTAATAAAAAACCATGGGTTTGTCGACGGCAATAAACGTGTTGGAGCAGCCACGATGTTACTATTGCTGAAATTGAATGGAGTAACAATAAAGTATAGTCAAGAAGCATTAATTGAACTAGGATTAAAAACTGCTGATAGCATTTATAAAGAAGAGGATATAGAGCAATGGGTTCTCCAACATCAGGTTTAATCGACTTGGTGTTTTTATTATTTAAGGGCTTTTTTAGAAAGGTATTCGAAAAAGGCCGTTACATCATCTTAGACAATGTTCCGACTGTGGGGCTTATGCCCCTTGGTCTGCCAGAGGTAATTCAAGAAGAGTTGCGATAAAGAGAAAAGGCCATCTGTACGGACATTGTCCATGCAGATGGCCTTATTTGTTCTTAAGCATATTGGAGTTGTTTCTCCATCAAGTTTGTTTTAATTAAATAGATTCTCTTGCGAATGTAGAAGTCATATACGGCTCCTGTTAGTTCGCGAGGTTTAATGCGGTTATTGGTGTCGTTATCTATGATTGTCACCGAACCATCGTCATAAAACTTGAACGTATAATCGGCGTAGTGGGTGTGTGCTTCGTCCAGCATGGCGTCAATCTGTCCGGGAAGAAGATGGTCAGTGTCACACAATGCTTTGTGGTACCAATAATCCCTCTCAATAAAACGAAAATTGTGACTGGTGTTCATCATGTTAACAACCTCCTCATCTAATTGGAACATTTGTTCTTGTTTTTATTATAGCAAACAAATGTTCGTAATGGAAGAGGAATCTATGAAAAATGGGAAATATTTTCATATGAAAAAACCTCCAATCAATTGGATTGGAGGTTCGTTCTGGAAACGATATGCTTCGTGATGGCCAGACCATGCATACGACCTGTCTCAATGAAAATTTCGTTCGCATCATATTTAGAAGAAGCAACAACACCAGCTACATATAAACCTGGGATGTTCGTTTCCATCGTATCTGGTTGAACTAGAGGAGCGTTGGTTTCTACGTGAAATTGTACACCGATGGAGGTCAGAAGACCGCGATCCGGTCGAAATCCGGTTAGGGCAAGTACGAAGTCATTGTCTAAAGTGACGTGTTCGGTTGCTTTACGTACGGTAATGGTATGCTCGTCAATACGTTCAACTTGAGAATCGAACCACATTTGAATACGGCCTTTTTTCACCATACTTTCAAAAATCGGACGAACCCATGGTTTAATGTTGGCTGAGAAGTCCTTGCCGCGGTAAACCACTGTAACTTCAGCGCCAACTCTGAGCAAATCCATAGCGGCATCGACTGCGGAGTTGTTTCCGCCAATAATGGCTACTTTGGCTCCGGCATAAGGATGGGCTTCTTTATAATAATGTGTAGTCTTTGGCAGTTCTTCACCGGGAATGCCAAGCAAATTAGGATGATCAAAGTAGCCCGTAGCTACGATGACGTTGCGCGTGTTATATGCGGCTTTCTTTCCAAATTGATCCTCCGTATGCACCGTAAATCCCGTCTCTAATCGTTCGATAGAAACAACTTCCTCATAGGAACGAATTCGCAGCTGTTCTCTACGCGCAACTTCTCTATAGTATACCAAAGCTTCTTGGCGATAAGGCTTTTCATGAGGTGTTGTGAACGGATAACCGCCAATTTCCAACAGCTCTGGTGTGCTGAAAAACTGTAAATAGGTTGGATATAAATAGATGGCATTTACGATGCAGCTTTTTTCTATAAGTAAAGGTGAAAGCCCTTCGCGCTGTAAGGCGATAGCGGCTGACAATCCGCAAGGACCCGCACCTATGACGATGACTTGTTCCATTGTAACAACCTCCCCAAGACTAAATACTCATTACATAGTATCGCAAGCTGAGGAAGATGCCAAGTTTAGCTAAGGAAAAAAAGAGCAGACAACTGCTCCCTTGATGTAGGAAATAGTATGCTGCTCTGAATCTAAGATGACCCTTACTTCTGATTCAATTGTCGTTCTTCGTTACCTTCGCTAATGTCGTCTTCCGCTATGTTGACAGGTGTCGTATTGGGTGCATTTTCTAACGTGTCGTTCACGAAAGCCATATCTTGATTTTTCGCATTCATGTTCGTTGTGCCTTTGTATTTGCCTCTATGCTTCTCGTTTTCCATGTCGTTCATCCTTTCAAGGGCAGTTTAACGTTCAGCTTTAACGTGTACACTTGTGACTGTTTTTATTCTCCATAAAAAGGAAAGTTGATGAAACCAATACATGCTGGGCGTCGTCTAGTTGAGTAGATGAATTCTGTAAGGGAGGGTGGAAAATGATTCAAGAGCTTGTGCAAAAATTGGCAGCAGCCAAAGAAAATGGCCGTCTGCAAGCCGTATGGTCGGAACGATTAGCGGATTTAGAAAGAGAATGGCGTGACTCAAAAGACCACATTGTCCTTTGGGAAGAGCAGTTTGTAAAAGAAAAAAGAGATGTGGAAAAATTAAAAACTCGCAGCTTTACCGGTTTTCTGTATGATTTAATTGGCAAGAAGGCAGAGAAATTGTCTGTTGAAGAGCAAGAACTGTTACAAGTGAAATTTAGATTCGATGAAGCGGTTGGTCGAAGGGATAATCTCGAAAAAGAGATACTTGAAATGCGGAACAAACTCCAATCCGTACGATTTTGGGACTTAGAAGTGAAAGATTTGACCCTCCGAATTGAATCCTATATTCATGCTAATGACTCTGGGAAGAGCAGGCAGCTGAGGGAGCTTTCTGAACGGATAGCCGAGTTTCAATTACAAACCAAAGAGCTTAAAGAGGCGATAAGTGCAGGGGAATCGGTCGTGGAACATTTGCTGTTAGCAGCTGAATCACTTCGTTCTGCACGCAATTGGGGCACTTATGATATGCTCGGCGGCGGCATGCTGTCTACACATATCAAACACGGGAAAATTGATGAAGCCATGGACCATGTTCGTACGGCACAGAACAGTCTTAGTCGCTTTGAGAAGGAACTCAAGGATGTTCATGTGAACTTATCTATCGACTGCCAGATTAGCGGATTTCTCAAATTCTCAGATTATTTTTTTGATGGCTTAATAAGCGACTGGATGGTTCAAGACAAGATCCATGAAACATCTAAACAAGTAGAAGATAAATCGATGGAAGTGAAACGACTTTGCAACGAGTTAGAGCAAGCTTTACGCAAGGCGGAGGCGAGCATGGAAGAAGGAAAGAGGTTATATAGTTCGTTGATACAAAATCCGCTATAATGGTTATAGTTGGAGACAAAAGGAGAAGAGAAACCTATGAATCAGGCAAGTATCAAACATATGGTTGTATTTAGTTTACACGCAAGTAAAGATTCGCAGGAAGCAGAACAATTTCTAAAAAGCAGTGTGCAAGAACTGGCGGCTATATCTGGAGTTGAACAATTTGAAGTGTTTCATCAAGTTAGCACAAAGACAGATTATGATTACGGATTCTCAATGGTATTTGCAGATAGAGCGGCTTATGAAGCTTACAATGTTCATCCCGTACATACTCATTATGTTGCGGAACGTTGGGTGAAAGAAGTAAGTCGGTTTCAAGAAATCGATTTGATGATTTTTGAGTGAGGTGCTCGTATGAAACCTTTGAAATTAGCGAAAGAAGAGAAAGAATTGTTGATTGAGGATTTGCAAGGCTATCTGGAGTTGGACCATAATATTGAATTAGGACGTTTGGCCACGGAACAATTAATCGATTATATGCTTCAGCAATTGGCTGTACCTATATATAACCAGGCCATAGAAGACGCTGGCAAAACATTGATGGAAAGAATGAGTTCATTAGAAGAAGATCTCTATGCCATGAAAATGACGAAAAAATTAACACGCAGATAGAAGGTACATAAAAGGTTCTGAGGGGAGAACACGAGCATTTTGAACCAGTCAGAAGAGATGTTTGATATCTATGATGAAAAGATGAATAGGCTTGGGGTGGCTCCGCGCTCAGAAGTGCATGCAAAAGGGCTGTGGCACCGAACTTTTCAGTGTTGGATCGTTAGCTTGGAAGGGAAGGAGCCTAGTCTCCTACTCCAGTTAAGACATCCAGAGAAGGATTTGTTTCCGAACTTGCTGGACATTTCTTGCGCCGGGCATCTCGCTGCTGGAGAAACCACGGAAGATGGTGTGAGAGAACTAGAGGAAGAGCTGGGGCTAAAAGTCGATTTCAGTGAATTAATCCCTTGCGGGATGTATGCAGAAGAAGATCTGATTTCGGATCAACTCATTGATCGTGAGTTTTGTCATGTGTTTATATATCGTTGTGATCAACCGCTGAATCGTTACGCGCTGCAGCCAGATGAGGTAGGCGGTCTGTTCGCCGTAGGTGTCGCAGACCTTGAGCGTTTAGTTCATCAAGAAACAAATGAAATAAAGGCAAGTGGCTATAAAAGGGGTCTCGATGGTAAGTTAGATCATACAAGTTTGCTTCTGAGCTTAGATCATTTGGTGCCGCATCCTGTCGCTTATTTTGATCTTGTGTTTCGCACATTAAAGGGAAATAAATGGTCGGAATGAAAAAGAACCGTATTGGTGTTCCAATCGGTTCTCATTGCGTACATATCTAATTTTAGACGAAATACTTGTTCGCTATGTAAGCATAAGCGATATAACAGATAATGGAGAGCCCGATACAGACAATACCAAGAGCTGTTTTCCGCTTAAACAAAAGCAAGAATCCGGCACTAAATGCCGATCCCATAACTAACATTGAAATAAAAGTTAGAACACCCATCGCTATTTATCTCCTTAACCTTTGTTTACGTAATCACGCACCATGTCTTCAGATACATAAGAACGGAGCGGAGAAATACCTTCTTTGGCATGGGCGATGATTTGAGCTGTTATGGCGTTAATCGCATCAACGCTAAAAGGGAGCCCGCTTCTGCACAGATCGACAGCAGCGTCAATAGCTTGCTCACGCTGTGCATCTAGCTCTGCAAACCTAACGAGATGTAGGTGCTGTGCATTCGAATGTTTGGTTATCGCTTCATGTACATTCATCTTCAAGTTCTCCTTTAGTGACCATATTCTAATCTAGTATACACGATTGAATGGATGAGTAACAGGTTTTGGAAGAGGAAATCCGAACATTAATCGACATATTAAAGCTCACTTCATTAATAATTAATGTCGTTAATTGAATGAGTCCAGACTTGAAATGACGGAAACCCGTACGAGACGTATGGAGCAAGCGAAAATAAGACTGACAGAAGCCTCGGAGTGAAACTAATGAACTCGTTACCGATTGAAACCGTGCTTCCTCAATTGAAAGAAGCTTTACGAACAAATCCATGCGCAATACTGGTTGCTCAGCCTGGTGCAGGTAAAACAACGCAAGTACCGCTTGCTTTACTGCAAGAGTCTTGGCTGCAAAACCAAAAGATACTCATGCTCGAGCCCAGAAGACTGGCAGCTCGTGCAGCTGCTCGTTATATGTCGAAGCTTCGTGGTGAAGAAGTTGGGCAGACGATTGGTTACCGAGTGAAAAAGGACACCAAAGTTGGACCGAACACACGAATTGAAGTGATAACGGAAGGTGTTCTTACGCGCATGCTTCAAACAGATCCTGCCCTGGAAGGCGTAGGGGCTGTTATTTTTGATGAATTTCATGAGCGCAGCTTACATGCAGATTTGGGGTTAGCACTTAGCAGGCAATCGCAAACTCTGATTCGTGAGGATCTGCGAATTCTGATTATGTCGGCTACGATTGAAGCCAATACGGTTTCGGCCATGCTTGATCATGCGCCCATTATTCAAAGTGAAGGGCGTACTTATCCCGTTGTAACTCATTATCTGGAAGCGAAAATGACAAGCAAAATAGAACAGGCTGTAGTCACAAGCATCCAACGTGCCTTGCAAATGAACGAAGGAAACTTGCTCGTATTTCTCCCTGGAGCAGCTGAAGTTCATCGTGTTGCTAACAGCCTTGCTGCGCTTAAATTAGGGAAAGAGATAGAGATCGCACCTCTGTATGGTAATCTCTCTCAAGAGGCGCAGGACCAAGCGCTTGCAGTAACTTCGCCTGGGCAACGCAAGATTGTGCTGGCCACGTCGATTGCCGAGACAAGCTTGACCGTCGAAGGCGTCACGGTCGTTATCGACAGCGGGCTTATGCGCGTGCCCCGCTTCTCGCCGCGCACCGGCATGACCCGTCTGACGACCGTGCCTGTGTCTATCGCCTCTGCAGATCAGCGCAGAGGCCGTGCCGGTCGGCTCGGTCCAGGCGTGTGTTACCGCCTATGGACCGAGACCGAGCAGCGGCAGCTCCCGCTAAGCAGCACGCCAGAGATCCGCGAAGCGGATCTGGCGCCGCTTGCGCTGGAGCTCGCCGCTTGGGGCGTGCCAGACCCAGCTTCGCTGGTCTGGCTGGACCCGCCGCCTGCTGCTGCGTATCAGCAGGCGCGGGAACTTCTCGTGCAGCTGGGCGCGCTGCACGAGGACGGGGGCTTGAGCGCACACGGCAAACGCCTAGCGTCGCTGGGTCTGCACCCGCGGCTTGCGCACATGGTGCTGCAAGCCATACCGCTTGAGCTCGGCGTGCTTGCGTGCGAGCTCGCCGTCATGCTGAGCGAGCGCGATTTCATGCGCGCTGCTGAGGGGAGAGATGCGGATATTCGTACCCGCATCGAAGTGCTCTGGCGCGCTGCGCAGGGCGAGCAGCGCGCAGACGTTGACTTTGGCTTATGCCGCCGCATCGCGGCGGAAGCCAAAGTGTTCATGCAGCAGCTCGGTATCCGGCCGAGCGTGAATAAAGCGAATGTGAGCGGATTGCTGCTCGCCTTCGCTTATCCCGACCGCGTCGCGCAGCGGCGAAGGGCGGGGCGGTTCCTTCTCAGCAGCGGGCGCGGCGCTGTGCTGCCCGAGCTGCAGCCGCTCTCGAACGAGCGTTATCTCGTCGCCGCCGAGCTGGACGATAACGGAGCGGAGAGCCGAATTTATTTGGCTGCCCCGATTCAGGAGGACGAGCTGGTTAGAGCCTTTGAGGACCGCTTGCTCAAAGAGCAAGAAGTGCTTTGGGAACAGGCAACGGGTTCCGTTAAAGCAAGACAGCGCCTTCGGTTAGGTGCCATTATTCTCAAAGAAAACCCCTTGCAGGATCCAAACCCTGACTTGGTGCTGCAAGCTTTGATATCCGGTATTCAAGCTGAATCTTTGGAGCTGCTCCCTTGGACTCGGAGCGCAAGACAGCTGCAACAGCGAGTTATGTTTTTGTATCGATTTGATGTAGAATGGCCAGATATGGGGGATGCCAATTTGCTTGCTTCCTTAGAGGACTGGTTAGGACCCCATCTTTACGGTTTGAAAAGCAAGGGGGCTTTAGGGCGTCTTAACTTGACAAGCATATTAGAAGAAATGCTAACATGGGAGCAGCGCCGATGGTTAGAAGAATGGGCCCCAACACACATTCAGGTGCCCAGCGGTTCTCGTATTCCTGTTGATTATAGCGTCAGCGAGTCACCAGCTTTGTCGGTTCGTTTACAAGAAATGTTTGGTTTAGCCGATACCCCCCGGATCGCAAAGGGGAGAGTGCCAGTTACTTTACATTTATTATCGCCTGCTCAGCGTCCTGTTCAAGTGACGAAGGACTTGGCGAGCTTCTGGCGGGATGCTTATTTTGAAGTGAAAAAAGATCTCAAAGGCCGATACCCCAAGCATTACTGGCCGGATGATCCGATGGCGGCGATGCCGACGAATCGAGCTAAACCGCGTTCCTAACCTAATTTGTACGAGAAGGGAACTGAGCAAGCCATGACAATCCACTCCGAACCGGAGGAATTCGTCATTTATGTATCTGCTGGTTTTGCTACAGCACCTAATTTCCTAGATGTTTTCGCCGCGGCACTGGCTGCACGTTTTAAACAAGCAGGTTCACGTGTCAAAGTCGTTATCCATTATCCGTATGGCGATTGGACGCGACGAAAGCAAGTGCAGCTTCGGGAAATTACCAGTGATCTATGGAACAATGCACATCGGAAAAGGTCTCATTATGGTGGCAAAAGCTTATTGAAATTGATCAACGACAACCTGGTCCCTAGACAGCAACTGCTGCTAATTGGGCATAGCGCAGGGGCTGTGGCTTCTATTCTGGCGGCCGATGTCCTTATGAAAGAGGGGGTTTCCATCCTCGGTGTGGTCCAAATTGGATCGCCGAAATGCGCGATTCCTCTATCGTTAAAGAGCCGTGTTCTTTATCTTGATGCTGCTAATCAGTTGGATAAATCCAATGATCCAGTACCAAGACTTGGCACATGGGGTGGCTGGATGAGAACGCGCTTGGGATTGCGCAGTTGGAATGGCATGAAACATGCTCCTTCTCATCGACAAACTTTACCTTTAATAGGTGGACATGCCGATTATTTCAGAGATCACAATCCCTATATATGGAATGAAGCAACGAACCTGCAAACGACGATGAACACGATTTGGACTTGGTTACAACGAATAGAAAAGGATGATGAACATGATTGAAATTCTAAAAGCGAGCATGGAACACAGCAAAGAAGAAGGCTACCTAGGACAAGTGCAATTCAAGGTGGAAGGCCATGAGCATCCGTACGAAATTACCCTGCAAAGCAAACGAGGTAAAGATGACTGGAGCTACGCGCTTCACTTTTTACAGGAATCTGGAAAAGAAGAGGATATCGAAGCTGTTGAAGATTTGCTGGAGGATGATGAATGGTTTGATATGCTCGTGGACGCAGCTCAAAAAAACCTAGTGAAGTAAGATAAGAGGCTGACTCAAAAGGATAATAACCTAGCGAGCAGCCTCTATTTTAGGGGGGAATCGCTATTTAGGGTAGAAACAACAGAGATAACGTGAGATTTTCCATGTAAACTAGCTTTCTATGAAAAAAAACCTAAAATAACGGTAGGTTTCCATGTAGTACAACAGTGAAAACAGAGGCAGCCTAAAGATACTGACTCGCCAAGAAATGTACTGTACTTGGTTATTCATGGCGTTTGCTACTCGTGTCACTGATCAGTTGTTAGACCTTGATTTACATCTTTATGATCAACTTGGTCATGGCATACAATGGCAAGTTGTTGTGATCCAAACTGTTTTTCCAGGGGCGGTAGGTATTATAATATTAAACTTTATGCCATTGAGTAGATTCAAGTTTTTCGCTTATTTAATTGGATGCACGCTATTTTCCATTGTCTTTGAATGGATAGCCATACGTGTAAATTATCTGACCTATAATAACTGGTCAATGTGGTATTCGGTTGGTGTGTATATAATTGGGATTATCTTACTACGTTTTCATCTTTCTTTTTTAAGAAGAAATAGCATTTGCTTTACGATGAAGCCTACTACTAAAAAATAAGAGTCATGCTGCAATCGCAACATGACTCTTTCTCATTTAGAATAATCTCCTAGCCGTAACAAAACGCTTTTTCCATTTCTCATCGAAGTCTGCGATGTGAACGCCAAGCTCTTTCGAATAAGTATGAAGGATTTTTCCGTCTCCCGCATAGATGCCAACGTGGCCGATATCGAGCCCGCGAGCGCTGAAGAACAGCAGATCGCCTTTGCGTATTTGGTCGATGCTGATTTCTTTCCCTTTCTTGGCTTGGTCGTAGGAGACTCGCGGGAGATCGATGGACAGCACTTCGTTGAAAACATGTCGGACGAAAGAAGAGCAATCAAACGTATTCGTTTGGCCGGAAGCGGCACCGAACTCGTAAGGGGTTCCCAGGAATTTGGATCCATAGGCGAGCAATTCGTCGGCTTTCTTTTCAGCCAATGCTGGGCTGGCGTAATCGGTATACATCGGTGCAGCCGAGATGAAACCAATTGTATTGTCTTTGGTCTGCACCTCTAGCCAATTTGCGTCGATTTCTCGGATTACGTGGATTTTCTCGCTTTTCGAAAGTAATCGGAGAACACGGGCATCCGTATCTTTTGCTGGAGAGTCGCGCAGATTGACTCCGTATTCGATGGTAGTTTCATAGTCATGAGCTGATGAAATAGTAATCGAACGGGAATATTCATGCCATTTCACGATATTGCCTAGTGCTTCGCTAATAAATCGCACTGGAACCATGGTAAATCCGTCGATAATTTTACCTGACACAGGCATCTCGAGCCGTTCATGGTTTTTATAAGCGACAGTATCTCCAATTCGGTATGTAAGGACGACGCCATCTTTAAGGGCAGTAACGGTTCGTGTGCTCTCATCCCAAGAAATTGCGGCACCCTCAGCCTCAAAAATGGGACGCATCGGAACGAGACTATAGCCGTTTTCGATCACGGGAGGAGTCTGAAAGGACAGCGGACGCCCGTCCAGAAGTACAGAAGGGGACTGATTCACCTCGGCATGTACGGAGGTTGCAGGGATCAGCATCATGGTCATCAGCGTAAATGTGGCCATGCCAAATAAGCCGTTTTTAATCTTCATATTCAAACACCCTTACTAAGTTTTCTTTGATAATAGTTAGACGCAACTGCAGGGGTGTTTGTTACTTTCCAATTTGTGGGCATCCTATCAACGAAAAAAGTTGAAACAGATGAAAAATATAATTAATTTGATAGGCCTGTATGTTAAAATGTGGATAGCATTTTACGACTAGATCCAATGCAAAGGAGTGGAATAATGAATCAACACACATCGGGAGCTCAACAAATTACAGCGTTTGCTGAGAAGAAAGTGACCTGGCTGGAACTTTTTTATGATCTGCTTTTTGTAGCGGCAGTTTCTAAAGCGAGTCATGTTTTATTACATGTCGAAAATGGAGTCATTCCTCTTGAATATTTAGCCAAATTCGTACTCATATTTGTTCCGATTTGGTGGGCTTGGGTGGGGCAATCCCTCTTTGTAAATCGGTTTGGACGAGATATTTTATCTCACCGCATATTTCTGATTCTACAATTATTCTTTGTACTCATCATGACGGCCAGTCTATCGGTTAATTTTGATCAGTATTATGTTCCCTTCTTGATAGGCTATGTTGGTTTGAGAGCAATGACAGCCATCCAATATCTTTCCGTACATAAAAAAGAAGAAGCACATAGAAAAATAACAGCCCGTTATTTAGGAAGCCGCTTTTGGATTGGATTAGTGATATCTTCTTGCTCACTTTTCTTCGACTCATGGATTCGTTATGCCGTTTTATATGCGGGAATTATAATCGACATTTTTCTCCCATTAATCGGTCGGCACCACTTGGTGAAAAGCCCTATAAATACGCATCATCTGTTAGAACGCTTCTCCTTGTTTACACTCATTCTTCTTGGTGAATCCGTCATCAGTATACTTGCAGTTTTGCAGTCTAGCGACTGGACGTGGCCATCTATTTTATTTGCGTCTGTCACTTTTCTATTAATTATTGCTATATGGTGGCAATATTTCGATAATGTTGAAAAGAAAGTGAATAAGACATTAGAAACCGCCGGGCAAACTATCATTTATGGCCATCTATTCATTTATTTATCCATGTGTATGATTGCAGCTTCGATCCAATTGTTATTTTTGAAACAATTAAATTATTCTTTTATGCTAAGCTTTATTTTTGGATCTGTTCTGCTTTACTTTTTCTCAACTACGTTGGTTTTCCATAAATATCGACACGCACATTTGAGATTAGGCATGTATCATTTAGTATTTCTAGTGGGGTTGCTCGGGATTTTTTTCGCGGTGGATTTGTTTGTTATTTTGCCAAATTACATGGTTATTGGAGAAGTAATGCTGTTCTTTGGTGTATATGCTAAGTTAACGACTTGATCTTTTAGGTGAATGAACCAAGACAAACATCGTGCCGTGTCATATTACCATCCTCATATAATGTGGGTAGTTTGTTATAGCTAGAAGGATATGAGGAAGATGATGGCATTGGCTAGAAGACGAACGTTATCAAGCGTAGATAATGATATACAAGCTCTGAGGAGAGAAGTTAAGAAGCTTGAAAAGCTTATAACATCAGACCAATTAGCAGTGAGGGCAGTAACGAGAAGGGAACTTGCTCCAAGATCTGTTAGTGGATCCAAGATAGCTAGGAGGGCCATCACACTAGACAAACTTGCTCCCAGCGTCGTTAACAATATCACATCGAACATTGTGCAATTGATTGGTGCTGGTGCTATAAACGCCGCAACAGCTGCTAGTCAAGCAGGTAACGCAGTCGGTCCCCAGGGACCGATCGGGCTCCAAGGGCCTGTTGGTCCGATTGGTCCACAAGGTCCGCAAGGCTTGCAGGGGTTACAAGGTTCACAAGCTCCTACGGGAACGACTGGACCAACAGGAGCGACAGGAGCAACAGGAACAACAGGAGCAACAGGTGCTCAAGGACTCCAAGGCGCGCAAGGCCCGGCGGGATTAACTGGGATGACGGGACCATCCGGTATCGTCGATGTTCGATTCGCAGGAAGCAACCTTCCTGTCCCCTTTATCATTATCCAAGGAGCGGGAGACGCTACGACAGAGTTAATGTTACCGCCAATAACACTGCTAGCTAATCAGGTGGTCAAATTAGATGCATTTGCAAACATTAATTTTATCACGGTTCAAAATTATTCGGTGGATAGCTCTATTTCCAGAAATCAAGATGACATCGTAACAACGGATCAGGCTGTCATGCTCCAAAACCAGGGTCAGGCCCTTTTTCCGCAAGCTGCCGTAACGACTGCGCTAACTTGGGTAGATAATCCGGGTCCAGGAACCTATAATTACACGTTCACAATTTCAGGTTCAGCTAACGGTATAACGGATGCTTCCATCAATAGCAGGGGATTAACGGCCATGGTGATTACTGTAACACAGTAAGTAATAAATAACATTTATTGGAAACAATGGAAATAAGGCTGGACACCTGTGGTGTTCAACCTTGTTTTTACTATATGGCAGATTTTGCAGCATCCGTTGCGCTAATCTGCTAATAACTGATCCTTTTGCCATTCGGCTTCAAGTTCGGGAAGTAGGAGGACACTCTCCTGTTCATTAGGATCAGTACGAGCAATAAGAGCCGTGCAGGGCTCAGTTTAACTCGGATTATAGGGAAGATGGGGCATCCCTGCTGGGATGTAAAGAAAGTCACCCACATCTAATTCCATATGCAGCTCAAGATTCTCACCATACCACATTGCAGATTTTCCATGAAGCATATAAATGGCTGTCTCATGATCTTGATGCAGGTGAGCCTTCGCTCTTTTTCCTGGCGGAATAGTCAATAAATGCATGCAGATCCCTTGAGCATCAACGCTCTCTTTCGATATGGCTTCCGCATAATCAAGCCCTTGTTTTCCATGATAAGTTCGAGATGAGCGGATGAGTCGACAAGTCCTCTTTTTATCCACTTTAGTAATTTACCTCCTAATGATTCAAGGTGTTAGATTCGTTCATCGGTCTGCGAACATGTACCACACGCGCACTTTGGCATAAATCGTTAATTGTCCCGGTTCGATTGGGGTGACGGCACTTTTGGTAAACACTGCGGTTGCATAGGGGATCGGTTCGGCACTACTTGCAATTTCTTGAATTTGGCTTGGGACTGTGAAAAGAGTAACTCCCAGTGTATTTGCAATGGTCACCGCCTTTTGACGTGCGTTGCGAATGGCAAGCGATAAGGCCTGATTCTCGTAAATTTCGGGCTGTGATGTCGTAAACTTAATGTCGGTGATGTTATTGGCGCCACTAGAAACGGCAGTGTCAACGAGAATTCCTGTCAGCTCGACTTTATCGTTGATGATTTGCAAGAGATGGGTTACTTTATAGCCTCGAAAAATCTGCTTCCCTTCTTGATAATCGTATTGAATTTCAATCCTAAAATCATGCGTTTGTATCTTTTCTCTGGGAATGTTTAATTTTAATAAGGACTGAATGATCGAGGTTATGATTTTTGCGTTTTCGGTTTGGACAGCAGGCAAGACAGGACCTTCGGTTACGGCACCCAGTACGACTACCGCTCTGTCGGGAGCTGCAGCTGCTGTTCCCATTCCTAGGACTTCTATGGTAGGCGGGCATTTAAAATTAGGAAAAGAGGCCGACTTATTAATTGGATAATTGTACATAGCAGGACTCCTTTCAAGTGAAGGGCATAATCTAATGTATGGAAATAGGCGGGCAAAAATTCTAGTAAAGAAGCATGCTCATGTATGAAAAGGGACTGTCAATCGACAGTTCCTTTTCATTTATAGAATTCAAATTCAAGAATTGGGTTATATCATTAGTTCCTTTGCATACCTGCTTTCATACCTCATTGCATAAATGAGATGTAGTGGAGGTATGTTTGAGCAAAGTAGATGAAAATCTGGATTGGCTGACCTCAGTCAGCCCTGTAGGATATTACTATCCATTTACGGCTGATGGGTACAAGCTTTTCTATGAGGACGGGATAGTTTGCGATTTTGGCATTCTTGAAGCCGATGAGGTCAAACAAATTCCGCATGGGACAGGCCGTATGATTTGGTGTGAGGAAGGTTTTGACCCAGCTATTACAGCGCCTACCTATTCAAGCAGCTATGATGTAAACCCTCAGGATATCAATTATGCAGTAGGTGAGATTTTGTCCAGTCTCTATGTAGGCTTATGTCGATACGCACGCGGCGAGAAACTGTCGGCTACCAGACATATTCAAAACAGCGCATTAGATAAGTTATTAGCTTGCTCGCAGTTATTTGCGAAAGAAGAAGCCTGCTTTAAGGATCCTTTTCAAAATGAGCGGCGTTATGAGCAGCGATTCCCTGCTTTGGCTGCCTCGTTATCGAATATGATTCAAGGATATGAGCGATGTCCCGAATCAGCCTTAGAAATTATTTCTTTTTTAGAGAAACACACGCCTATCAACCCTTTCATGAAGAAATTGATTACAGAATTTGCGCAGGATCTCATAATCAAAAGATCATAATATCGCAACATACATTGCGGATTAGGAGTCTCAATTCAACATGCGGTCCATATCCTTTAGTAAGATATTGTTCTTATGAAAGGATGGTTACATTGTTGTATTCGCCTCATTTGATTACACATAGAATCATGCCGGAAAATCAAGAATTCCCCATGCTGTCACTGTCCAGTCGAATTACGCCGGAACATCTGTTTTATAGACGAAACCATTTTCCATATCCAAATGTGGATATGCGCTTTTGGAGACTTTCAATCGAGGGATGTGTAAACAAACCACTTTATTTTCGGTACGATAATCTCTTGAACATGCCTCAAGTTACACTGCCCGTAACGCTCGAATGTGTTGGGGATAAAAGATCGTTTTTTGAACCGAAAACTCGCGGCGAGCAGTGGGGACTTGGGGCTATTAGTCATGCGGTTTGGACAGGGGTTCGTCTTCAAGATCTATTGCATGCAGCCGATGTTCAAGGGAATGCACGTGAAGTAACGTTTGAGGGCATGGATAAGGGAGCTCGAACAGATATGCCAGGCGTATTTTCCTATAAAAGAAGTTTATCTCTCGAGCGTGCTCTGCATCCCGATACGATTGTAGCCCTATACATGAATGGCAAACCGCTCCCCTTTCGTCACGGCTATCCAGCAAGATTAATTGTTCCAGGATGGTATGGAATGGCATCAGTCAAATGGCTTCACCGTATTGTCGTCATAGAGGAACCCTTCCAGGGACCTTTCCAAGTCGTAGATTATGTATTTAATCGAAAACCATTAACACCATTCGCTCCAGAACCGATTACAACCATTCGTCTCAATTCGACCATTGCGGGGCCAACAGATCAGGAGGTATTGGCAAGAGGGGAGAATTGGATATGGGGAATTGCGATATCTGGCAGTGCCCCAGTCGTACAAGTAGAGATAAGTATTGACAATGGAAACAGCTGGCTAGTTGCATCTTGGATGGAACAACAAGAAGCTTATTCTTGGAGGCGCTGGTGTTGGAAATGGACGGTAACTGAACCCGGAACCTACGACATTAAAGTTAGAGCCAAGGATGCAGCAGGTAACACTCAAAGCGAAATGGCAGATTGGAATGTAAACGGTTATGGCTATAATGCGATTCAGCATATTCGTGTTTATATTGACTGATCATTTTATCCGATTTAATGTCAAGTAATAGCAGTACGTTCCTCGACAGAGGGCGTGCTGCTTTTGTTTTACCCGGTACAAATTAACAATTACTTAACCCACCAGTTGAATTCTGTTTGTTATAATTTGCTTGACACAACAAGAACTCTGATAAGAGAGAGAGAGAGAGAGAGAGAGAGAGAGAGAGAGAGAGACTAGCATTCGCGCAAACAGAAGAAAGAAACAAAAAATGGATAGGTGGAGAAAAATGCTTACTAAAAAATTGAAGCGTTTCATTGTTAGTTTGACGCTTGTTAGCCTCATGATCGGTCAAGGAATTCCTGCATCAAGTTGCAAACATACATGAAGAGTTCAGTGAACAAAATGATTTCAGTGGTCCTATTATTGATATTACCAATAAATTGGTGGGTGTAGATGCCGTACTGGGTGCTCACGCTCACAGAAATTTAAAAACAGTTGTGAATGGTATTCCATTGATTATCGGTAGAGACCGTGGCAAAGACTTGGTACAAATGAAAATCACGTTATCTGTCGATAACAAGTTAACATTCGATTACAATTCGATTCCGATGGATAACGAAAGTATGAGCTTTCCGTACGGGTATAAGGCGACAAAGCCAGTTATTAGTACAACTACGCAAAAATTGATTGATGATATAATGGCCGAGTATCTCGATGGTTCGGTGACTTCACATTTCAAATTCGATGAAAAATACGGTTCTGAAGCCCCGAATTCAGCAGCTGGCGGAACTAGTGCCAAGCTGAAAGACGGAGCAGATTGGACAGACGGATTAAATGCTGGAGGGGTATCTTTAGGGGGAACCAATTCAGAGGAAACCAATGCATATGTGGAGATGTCTACGGGAATTCCTGAGAATACAGAAAATTTCACAGTGGCCACTTGGGTAAAAATAGATGATAGAAAGCAATGGTCGAGAATATTTGATTTCGGTAAGGGCGAACCCGGTAATAGAAATTCACTTGCTTTGACGATCGATAACGAAGGCTATTATTTCTTCTATAACCGTGAAGGAAATCAGATCGGCGATCATATCAGCAACGTTCCAGCAGGTGTGTGGACGCATGTAGCGGTTGTTATTTCCGGAGCGACTGCAAATATTTATGTAGACGGAATCCATAGTAAGAGTATTGATTTAAACGGCAACAAGCCTGCTGATTTGGGGAAGACTCCAAATAATTATTTAGGCAAGCCGCAGCAAGGTAACGATCCTTACTTTGTCGGGAAGTTTGATGACTTCCGTGTTTACAGCCGGGCTTTGAATGGAGCAGAGATTCAGACACTCGCTAATGATGTAATGGCTATTCAGTTATCTAATTTCAAACAAGTAACGAGAAATCTGGATTTACCTAAAACCGGGGCAACCGGAACAAATATTAGTTGGGCTTCCAGCAACACCTCCGTCATTGAAAATGATGGCACTATACATCGTCCTGCTTCCGGCTCCGGCGATGCAACAGTGACTTTAACAGCTACGGTTGCCAAAGCAAATGAATCTGCGACCAAACCATTTATAGTAACGGTTAAAGAAGGCAGTGCCAAAGAAGGGAAATGGTTGACGGGAGAATTCCATACGCATACTTATGAATCCGACGATGCGCAGATATCGCTGGAGGATAGCCTGAAAAACGCATTCACAAAATATGGGTTGGACTGGTTAGCAACAGCCAATCACTTGCGGTCATCCAGACGGGATGATGACGGACACAATATACCTGGTGGATCCGTACCTTTATCTAAGGGAGCTATTCAATATGAAGTGCCGAAGGTCAATGCTTGGCAAAACGCCGGGTTGTATCCGGGCAAAACTATTTTCTCGGGATTTGAATGGGATATTCCGACTCATGACCATGCGGCAATAGGGATTTTAACCGATTCCCCGGGTTCATCCAAAGCATTAAAAGCTGCGAATCAATTTGAATATATGTTTACAAAAGAAGATGAAAATACGTTCAATGCTAATGATGTAGCTGAATGGAAGAATTCTGGAGCTTTAAAAGGATTTTCCACCCATGCCGATGCCTTATCCGCGGTTAATTGGCTGAAAACGAATTTTGGCGACAAAAGTTATTTACTTATCACACATCCGTCCAGGGGGAAAAATGGCAATACACCACGGACGACGATAGCCGATCTGCGTGACTTCAACAATGAGGCTCCGGAAGTCAACTTTGGCTTCGAGGGTATGATTGGCGGCCAGATGGAGCCCGATCGAGGCGGTTACAATACGACTTATAATATAAGTAACCCTACTGCCGACGAGAATTATAAATTCCGCTCTTTTGGCGGTACAGATTACATGGTAGCTAAGGTTGGCGGTGTTTGGGACGCTCTGCTTGGTGAAGGCAGGAATTATTGGAATTTTGCCAATTCCGACTTTCATTTTAAGATTAGAGGACCCTACTCCAGCGGATACTGGCCTGGCGAATATGCTAAGAATTATACTTGGAGCAACGGCACTGACATGCAGGATATCTTGAATGGCATGCGGTCGGGGAAATCGTTCTCTGTCTATGGCGATCTGATTAACGCACTTGATTTTAATATTGAAGGAAATGACGGCAAGTTAGATATGGGCGCGTCGAACCCGCAGGTAACCGTGACCGAGGGGGATCATCTTAAGCTAACGATACGCTTTAAAAGCCCTGCTAAGAATAACTATGAAAATCCTGTAATTGGTGGAACTCCAGCTAATATAGCTCCTAAAGTTGACCATGTGGATCTCATCGCTGGGGATGTAACTGGGAAGGCAGCTGCCGGAACACCTGCGTATAACAAGGATACCAACGATTCGACCAAAGTTATTGCATCTTTCACTAGTAAGGATTGGACGACAGATAAGGACGGTTACAATGTCATCAACTATGACTTGGGTTCTGCAAGCAAGAAGCAATATTTTAGATTAAGAGGTACCAATCTTGGTTTGAACGTTCCAGGAGAAACGGATGCGGCAGGAAATCCGCTCCTCGACCCGAAGACGGATGATGCAGATGATAACACACGATTTAATAATATTAACGACAGAAATTATAAAGATTTATGGTTCTATTCGAATCCAATTTTCGTGGATCCTACGCCTTACACGAATCAACAGGCTGTAACCGATACGATCAACAAACTAACCTTAGGCGATTTAAATAATGTCACTAAAGGAATCGAATTGCCGACAACAGGCGAGCATGGTACAACAATACAATGGGAAAGTTCTATGCCCTCGATGATCGGTCATGATGGTAAGCTCCTTGTCCAACCAGCCAACAATACATTGCTCACGTTGACAGCTACGATCATTCGAGGTGATGTTAGCAAGACCAAATCGTTCCCTGCCATCGTCAAAGGATTGAATGCAGCAACGATTGAACTTCATGGGAAGTTGAATACCGCGAACGGGCCTTATACCAGCGGTACATGGACGAATCAGAATGTTACCGTCAGTGTTTATGCCAGTGTTTATGCGCCAAGCACGTCCGCAGTTATCGAGTTTTCGTTGGACGACGATAAAGAGTCAAGCTATAAGCCTTATGAAAGCAATACACCTATTGTAATTAAGGATCAAGGTGAACACCGTCTTTATTTCCGAGGCACCGATAATACAAACCATATTGCAAACCTGAGTTATACAGTAATAATGGATACAGAATCTCCAGTCATCAGACTGGTTGGAGACTCAAGTATTAGTCTCTCTAAAGGCTCTATTTATACGGAACAAGGAGCTAAAGCAACAGATAACTTAGACGTAGGTCTCTCAACGAAAAAAGTTACAGTCACTGGATCTGTTTACACGGACAAAGTAGGAACATACGAAGTTAAATATAATATTCGTGACTTGGCCGGGAATGCGGCAAAAGAGGTAGTTCGTACTGTATATATTTATGAGAATGATGAACCCGGCACACCTTCGCCAGGGAAGGAGCAACAAAAAGAAACGCCAGAAATTAAAGAACCATCAAAAACCGTTCAATTTGATGTAAAAGCGACGCAGGGTTCGGAAGGCAGCATCAAGGACGTAGTGAAATTCAAGGTTCCGGCAGATGCCTTGTCCTCAGACGGCAAGATTAATGTGACGGTCTTAACGAAAGATCAAACACCATCCTTAGGAAACCTTCAAGCATTGAGCCAAGTGCTGGAATTTACTAGCACCTCTGGTCATACGTTTAATAAACCTATTGAGATTACGTTAAATTACAACAAGGATCCAAACAGCAAGGACGCTAACCTTGTAGCAGTCTACTATTACAACGAGCTGCAAAAGAAATGGGTATTCATCGGAGGTAGTCCGAAAGCAGACGGTACGGTAACCGTTCAGGTTAACCATTTTACGAAATTTGCTGTATTTAATTATCAGCCTACTTTGTTTACAGATTTGATGGGACATTGGGCTTCCGTATATACCGATCGTCTAATTGGTATGAAAGCAATTCAAGGGTATGAGAATCAAACTTTTCACCCGGAAGAAACCATAACAAGAGCTCAATTCGCTAGTATACTTGTCAAGGCGCTTGGACTTCAAAATTCCGCAGGTACTGTGAATTTCGCTGATCAGAGTGATATACCTACATGGGCTAAAGCGGATGTTGCCGCAGCAGTAAAAGCAGGATTCATAAGCGGTTACGAAGAAAAAGGTCAGTCGGTTTTTAAAGCCAATCAAACCATCACAAGAGCTGAAATGTCTGTGATCATCGCCAACGCGTTGAAAACGGTCGCCAGAAAAGCCGATTCTGATTTAAAATCATTTCAAGATGCTTCTAATATCCCAGATTGGGCTGCTCCTTCGGTGAGCGCGGCCGTAGCTGCAGGTATTCTGAAAGGGTATGAGGATAATACGTTCCGAGCAAACAATGCAGCTACGAGAGCAGAGGCGGCAGCGATGATTTACAAGCTGTTGGAAGCTTTGAACATCTAAACATCATTAGAGAACAAGGGATCATATGCGAATGCGTATGGTCTTTTGTTTGGGTTTGGGGTAAGCAATGCTTACCTTTTTTATTGTATAGGAAATTATGTTAGATGCCGATCTGTGAATAAGTATTGTAAAATGAACACGGAAATGGAAGGGTATAATCCAGTGGATTTGCACCTTGTCCTCGTGCACTCCAGAATAAGCGCGTTTTCCGCGCTTACTATTTGCACACCTCTAAACTGCCGTATATGTACATACAAGTTGGGCAAATGATATAATACGGTCAGAATCAATAACCTGAGGTGAATCATGAAAGAAAAGCAAATGCCAAAATACTTACAGTTGAAACAGGAAATCCTATCGTGGCTTCATACCGGGAAGCTAAAACCGAATGATCAAATGCCATCGGAAAATGAAATAGCCGAGCAATTTCAGATGAGCCGTCAAACAGTTCGTCAGACGTTCGGCGAGTTAGAGCAGGAAGGCTGGCTGTATCGGATGCAAGGGAAAGGGACATTCGTTTCCACACCCCAAACGCAAAAAAGTCGAGATGTGCAAACTATAGGTATTCTGACAACCTATATCTCTGATTATATTTTTCCCCACATCGTAAGAGGAGCGGAGTCTACCCTGCGTGCGAGAGGGTACAGACTGCTCTTGTCATCCACAGACAATGATAAGGGAAAAGAGAAAGAAAGCCTTGACATGATGATGAGTCAACCTTTAAGCGGCCTTATCATTGAACCGACCAAGAGCGCGGAAGGCAATCCGAATTTAAGCTATTACCTTTCCTTAGACTATCAACATATTCCGTATTTGATGATAAATGAGCGGTATCCGGAGATGAATTGTCCTTCTCTGGTCGTGGATGATGAAGAGGGCGGATTCAAAGCTGCTCAGCACCTAATTGAGCTTGGTCATCGCCGTATTGCTGGGTTTTTCAAGACCGATGACTTGCAAGGGGTTAATCGGCTGAAAGGGTTTATTCGTGCTCATCAACACTATGAAATCCCGCTGCTGCCGGAATTCGTCATTCACTATTCGACGGAGGAGAAGAGACACAAACCCTACGAAAGTGCACAAGCGATGCTCGGTCAGCTGGAAGAGCGGCCAACAGCTTTCGTTTGCTACAATGATGAGATCGCTATACATCTGCTTGAAGCTGTACGTACAATTGGTCTTCAAGTGCCGCAGGATATCTCTCTAGTCGGATTTGATGACTCTTCGTTAGCAACCGCAACAGAGGTCAAATTAACGACACTTTCTCATCCCAAAACGGAAATGGGCGCTGATGCTGCTGAGATATTGATCGATATGATACAGAATAAACGAGCAAATGGAAGTAAAACGGGAAAAGTCTACAAGCCGGAATTAATCGTTAGAGAGTCAAGCATCCGAGTTTAACTGTCTTAAAAATTCATATGGTAAACTTGTACGTACAAGTGATATACTGGATATAGAAACAGTTGAAATTTGAAGGAGGCTATCCATGTCTAAGAGATATGCGATTGGTGTTGACTATGGAACGGAATCAGGCCGTGCTGTTCTAGTCGACTTGAGCGATGGAACTGAGGTTGCCGATCACGTAACGCCATACCCGCACAACGTGATTGATGAGAAGCTGCCCGTATCTGGGATCAAGCTTGCGTATGATTGGGCTTTGCAGCATCCCCAAGACTACATTGATGTATTGACCCAGTCTGTTCCAGCGGTTGTGCAGGCATCCGGTGTGAATCCAGCCGATATTATCGGGCTTGGAATAGATTTCACGGCCTGCACGATACTCCCGATTGATAAAGAAGGCCAGCCGCTTTGTTTCAATCCGCAACTAACGAATAATCCACACAGCTGGGTGAAGCTATGGAAGCATCATGCGGCTCAAGACGAGGCGAACCTGATTAACGAGATCGCGGAAAGCAGAGGAGAATCGTTCCTCCCTCGTTACGGCGGCAAAATCTCTTCCGAATGGATGATTGCGAAGGTTTGGCAAATCTTAAACGAAGCTCCTGATATTTACGATCAAACGGATCGTTTCTTAGAAGCAGCAGATTGGGTCGTTTCGCAAATGACGGGTCAATCGGAAATTGTCCGAAACAGCTGTACCGCGGGCTATAAGTCCATTTGGCATAAGAAAGATGGCTATCCGAGTAAAGCTTTCTTTCAGGCTCTCGATCCTCGTCTTGAAAATTTGACAGAAACCAAGCTTCGCGGTGATGTCGTTCCACTGGGCACCAAAGCTGGTGAATTAACGGAAACGATGGCTAAAAGGATGGGTTTGAAAGCTGGAACAGCCATTGCCGTTGGTAATGTAGATGCTCATGCTGCTGTACCGGGTGTCGGTGTCGTTACACCAGGTAAATTGGTCATGGCGATGGGAACTTCCATTTGTCACATGCTGCTGGGGACAGAAGAGAAAGAAGTGGAAGGAATGTGCGGCGTCGTAGAAGACGGCATCATTCCTGGATATATGGGCTATGAAGCTGGTCAGTCGGCGGTTGGAGATATTTTCGCTTGGTATGTGGAGCAGGGGGTACCTGCTTATGTGCAAGCTGCGGCTGAGCAAGAAGGAACGAATGTGCATGAATGGCTGGAACGTCATGCATCCGCTTACAAACCGGGAGAAACGGGCTTGCTTGCCTTGGACTGGTGGAATGGAAATCGGTCTGTACTCGTGGACACAGAATTAAACGGCCTTATTTTAGGATATTCACTCTTAACAAAACCAGATGAAATTTATCGTACGTTATTGGAAGCTACGGCGTTCGGAACTCGTAAAATTGTTGACGCCTTCCACAATAACGGCGTAGAAGTGCAAGAATTATATGCTTGCGGCGGATTACCGCAAAAAAACCAGCTGCTCATGCAAATTTATGCCGATGTAACGAATCGGGAGATCAAAATCGCGGATTCCAAACAAACGCCAGCGCTAGGAGCAGCGATGTTCGGGGCTGTTGCAGCAGGTGCAGTCAATGGCGGCTATGATAATATCGTTGACGCTGCGCACAAAATGGCCCGTGTTCGGAAAGAAACGTTCAAGCCAATCGCAGAGAATGTAGCTGTCTATGAGCAGCTTTATCAGGAGTACAGCAAGCTGCATGATTATTTCGGACGCGGAGAGAATGACGTGATGAAGAAGCTTCGTTCTATTCGTGAGGAAGCTCGTCAATAGTTCGGATTCTTTCATTCCAACCAAGGAGGCTATTAGCCATGAACCCTTTTTCAGATAAAGTATTTTGGTTCGTCACCGGAAGCCAGCATTTATATGGACCTGAGACACTGCTGCAAGTGGAAGAGCATTCCAAACAAATCACAGAAGGTATTGACCGTGACTCTTCAGTCCCGAGTAGACTTATTTTCAAACCTGTACTGACAACACCAGATGCCATCCGCAGGCTCTGCCTGGATGCCAATGCCGATGACAATTGCGCAGGAATCATTACCTGGATGCATACATTCTCGCCAGCCAAAATGTGGATTGCCGGTCTCGCTGAGTATCGCAAACCCTTGCTTCACTTACATACCCAGTTCAATCGGGATATTCCATGGGAAACGATTGATATGGACTTCATGAACCTGAATCAAGCGGCGCATGGCGATCGCGAGTATGGTTTTATCGGTGCACGCATGGGTATTTCCCGTAAAGTGGTTGTTGGTTATTGGGAAGATCCAGCAGTACTTAGTCGCATTGCTGGTTGGATGCGTACAGCGGTTGCTTTCATAGAAGGACGTAGTCTGAAAGTGGCTCGGTTTGGCGATAACATGCGTCAAGTAGCGGTGACCGAAGGCGATAAAGTGGAAGCGCAAATTAAATTTGGTTGGTCCATCAATGGCTACGGGGTTGGCGATCTTGTGCAGCGCATAGGAGACATCTCTGAAGCCGAGGTTGATCAGTTAATGGATGAATACAATGAAGTCTATGATATCACGGCAGAAGACCGCTCGGCAGGTCCAGTGCATGAAGCGATTCGCGAGCAAGCTCGCATTGAGCTTGGATTGAAGGGATTCTTGCAAGAAGGCGGCTTTGGGGCATTCACGACCACTTTCGAGGATTTGCATGGGTTGAAGCAGCTGCCAGGACTTGCTGTTCAGCGTTTGATGGGGCAGGGATACGGCTTCGGTGGTGAAGGCGACTGGAAAACGGCAGCATTGACGCGTGTAATGAAGATCATTGCAGACAACAAAGGGACATCCTTCATGGAGGATTACACTTACCATATGGAGCCAGGGCAAGAGCTTGTGCTTGGCGCACATATGTTAGAAATTTGTCCGACAATTGCAGCTACGCGTCCCAAGATCGAGGTTCATCCGCTTGGTATCGGCGGTAAAGCGGATCCTGCGCGCCTCGTTTTCGACGGTGCTTCAGGGGCAGCTCTGAATGCATCGCTGATCGATATGGGCAACCGATTCCGCTTGCTGATTAACGAAGTGGATGCTGTTCGGCCAGTCAAAGCTATGCCTAAATTGCCTGTAGCTCGTGTGCTTTGGAAGCCGCAACCATCGCTGCGTGATTCCGCAGAAGCTTGGATTTATGCTGGCGGCGCGCATCACACCGTATTTTCTTACAACGTAAGTACGGAGCAATTAGTAGATTGGGCAGAATTAGCGGGAGTCGAAGTTGTGATTATCAATAAGAACACCTCGCTGCTGCAGTTCCGAAACGAGCTTCGCTGGAGTGAAATTGCATGGAAACATTAAACGATAGCAGCTGTTTTTAATAAAATGTGAAACCGTTCTTCCTTTTTGAGGGGAACGGTTTTCTCATTCGTGCCTTTCCGAAAGTCACATTTATCATTGTATGCGTTATTTTCATCCATTGACTTCCATGATTCACATGCTTTAGAGTAAATTCATAAGAGCCTGTCCAAATTTTAAAGGCACAGCTATGTAGGAGGTTAACGCGAGATGACGACGAAAGCGTTTGAAGGAACATTCCAAGGAGAGAAAGCCGTTTGGTTACAAGCTGGCCGTTATGAAGCAGCTGTATTACCGGAAATTGGCGCTAATCTAATTGCTTTTAGAGATACTGAAAAAGAATATCGCTTTTTGCGTGAGCCAGCCATGGATGAGATGGAAGCGTTTAAAGCACGTCCAATCGTGCACGGGATTCCGGTATTATTTCCACCCAATCGGTATGAGGACGGGAAGTTTCCTTGGCAAGGCAAAGTGTATGAATTTCCGATCAATGAACCGAAAACAGGAAATCACCTACACGGTTTTGTACACAATATTCCATGGGCTGTTGAGAAATTTAGTGCGGATGAAACGGAGAGTCGTGTTACCTTAGCTTTGCGCGTAAGAGAAGGGCATTCGGTATATACGTTTTTACCGCATGAATTCACGATACGCTTGACTTACACGTTGAATGCATACGGTTTGCATCAGCATATTTCCGTACACAATGAAGGCAAAGAGGCTATGCCTTGCTTGATAGCGTATCACACGACGATCAATGCCCCTTTTGCGCCGAACAGTCAGGCTTCTGATTATGGGTTCAAAATGACGATCGGCAACCGCTGGAAAATGAGTGAAAGAATGCTGCCGACTGGTGAGTTTCAGCCATTATCAGCTGACGAAGAGAAGATGAAAGTAGGCGGTTTGTCGCCGTTCTTTGAATCCATGGATAATCATTATACAACCTCGCCGCAAAATGGCCGCAACTATATGGAGTTGACAGATTCACGTGAAGGTATCAAACTTGTTTATGATGTAGGGACTTCCTACAAACAGTGGATGATCTGGAATAATGGCGCTTCTGAAGGGTTTTTCTGCCCAGAGCCGCAAATGAATCTGGTGAATGCACCGAACGTTGATCTCCCGGCTGATCAAATTGGACTTGTTTCCTTGGAGCCAGGCGAAATTTGGGAAGAAACTGGACGTCTTTATACGATTGAATTGAACAAATAATAGGAATAAAAAGGCGGGGAATCGTTGGAAAATAATGAAGGCTCGGAAAAGAAACAGCTCCTAGATCAGATCAAAAAATTAACGTTGGAAAACGAGAGATTGAAGCAAGAAATCGCGAAACTGCGCGGAGTTAAGCGTCCATCTTCGGGCTCCATGGATAGCATGTCTACGAAATTAAAAGAAGCGTTGAGAGAGTAGACATAAAGCCTATACAGATTCACTAAAATAACATTAAATCTCTTGGTGAGCGTCACCAAGAGATTTTTTTCGTGTCAAAATACCAAAGAAAGTAACCATTGTGCTCTATCAAGTTCGCCACAAATATGATACTTTTTATACCAAACATACAAAGAAGGAATAAGGCAGGAAGATACCGTGTCATGAGCGAAGGGGTTCTGAAGACATCTTATCCATCAAGGAGATTCCGACTATGAATTTATTAATTGTGGAAGATGAAGTCCGCCTCAGAAACGCATTAGCCAACAATATTCCCTGGGAGAAGCACGGTATAGAGGTCGTCGGGCAGGCTGGAAACGGCATGGAAGCGCTGCGGCTGATCGACCGCAAAAAGCCTGAGATTATCTTGCTGGACCTACAGATGCCGGAGATGGACGGACTCACATTAGCAAGGCAACTTCGACAAGACGATCCTTTGTTGAAAATCATCGTTCTCAGCGGACATGACGATTTCGTTTACGCTCAAGAAGCATTGGGGCTTGGTATAATGAAATATTTGTTAAAACCGGCTGGGGACGAGGAGATATTGGAGACGGTACTCGAAGCGGCCGACCGTTTGAAGAGCGAGCTTGAGCAACGTCATAACGAGGATGAGCTAAAGCAAAAATGGAAGCAGAATCTTCCAAACCTTATTAATGAATTTTTCCAAGGTTGGCTGAACGGAAAGTATGAACCTTGGGAGATTGAACAGAAAAGCAAGGTTCTTCAACTGGATTTACAAAAGGATGCCGAATATGCGGTTGCCGTAGTCGATATGGACCCGCTGTCGGAGGATGAAACCCGATTCAGCAAGAAAGATATTCCGCTGCTCCAATTTACGCTGAGCAGTATCGTGAAGGAATCTTTAATGGCCACTCCTTGTTGGGTGTCCACTGATTATGCGGGCTGTACGGTCGTTGTGTTCCAGCTTGATGGAAATGAAGAGCCCGGAGTAGCTCTCCAGAAAATCAATGCAATGACCGAAAAGCTGCTTTTAACTGTACGAAGCTGCCTTAGGCTTAGTGCAAGCGCGGGGATTAGCGGTATAACAGGCAGTCAAGAGGATATGAACAGGCTGTACGTACAGGCGGTACGCGCGTTGCAGAATCGGATCGTGCTTGGTTATGATCTGGCGATCCCGTACCGGGAAGAGCAGGGGAGAGAACCAGAACTTACATGTCAACCGAACCTGGAGAAAGCGCTGGAAATCGCACTTGAAACGGGGGATGGCGACAAGGCGATCGAAACCTTAACTGCCCTTTGGGACAGTGGCATGGCCAAAGCGGAAACAGTTGAAGACATGCATGAGCACATCCTTTATTTTACAAGCCTTTTTATTTGCATGATCCAGAAACAGGGATGGCCAGTGCGGGAAGTAGCCGGTGAGGATTATGTGTATTTCCGCAATCATTTGGAGCTGGCCGCAAAGGAACAAATTCTGTCTTGGCTGCAGCGGATGATAAGGGCGTATTTAACCTATGCCAGCCAGAGGCGGAAATCGACGAGTCATAGCATGATCAAGACGATATTAAGTCTCGTCGAAAATGAAATCGATCAGGAAATGACACTGCATGCTGTCGCCGACCGGCTGTATGTGAACTCATCCTACTTAAGCCGTCTCTTCAAACAAGAAACAGGAAAAGCCTTTTCCACCTATGTACTGGAACGTAAAATGGAGCGAGCCAAAGCGATCCTGCAAGAGGGAGCAAGGGTATACGACGCCGCAGCAGGTGTCGGGTATAGGGATGTGAGCTATTTTACAAGAGTATTCCGTAAGTATTGGGGTGTGACGCCCGGGGAAGTTCGTCATTGAATTCCTATAAGCCGTTTTTTTAACAGCCTTCTCAGTTTATCTGGGAAGGTTTTTTTATGCCAGTCGTGAGAAGTTATGAAAGTACCAAAACAAGTAATATTCCTCTAATTCGTAAAAAAACGGCGGGTGATAAACTAAATCTAAGAAAGACAGGTAAGAAGGAGGAGACACCTTGCAAGAAACGATCACTACGACAGAATCTGTCATATCTACAAAAAAGAATGGTAAAAAGAGCTATAACCAACAATTGTGGATCGATATTAGGAAAGATTGGGATTTGTATCTCGCACTCATTCCCGGCATCGCATTTCTGCTGTTGTTTAAGTACACGCCGATGTACGGGATTATCATTGCTTTCAAGGATTTCAATATTTTCGACGGTATGGCGGCAAGTCCATGGGTCGGGTGGAAGCATTTCGATAAATTGATTTCGTCCGCCAGTTTTTTGCAGGTGTTCCAGAACACTTTGATTATTTCAGTGTATAAAATCGTATTTCTTTTTCCGCTTCCGATTGTGGTCGCCATTTTGCTTAACGAATTGAAGAACATGGCGTTCAAAAAAAGCGTACAAACCGTCGTTTATCTACCTCATTTCCTATCTTGGGTAATCGTCAGCGGCTTGTTCATCGATCTGCTTTCCACGAACGGCGGTATCGTCAACAAAATAATCGTCGCCATGGGTGGTGAACCGATTCGGTTCTTCCTGGACAGCCAAATATTCCGTTCGGTTCTCATCGGCACGGCAGGCTGGAAGGAGACTGGCTGGAACACGATCATTTACTTGGCGGCTTTGGCCGGTATCGATCCCGGGTTGTATGAAGCGGCCAAAATCGATGGCGCCAATAAATGGAAGCAAATTGTACATATCACGCTTCCTGGTCTGGTTCCTATTATCCTGCTTATGTTTATCCTTCGTCTTGGTTATGTATTGGAGGCGGGAACTGAACAAATTCTCGTTATGTACAATCCAAGCGTATACAACGTCGCAGACGTAATTGGCACCTATGTGTATCGCATAGGACTCGGTGAACAGGATTACAGCTTCTCAACCGCCGTAGGCGTATTCGAATCGGTGGTCGCATTTATTTTGATCTTATCGGGTAACGGCTTGGCCCGAAAGTTTTTCGGACGAGGTATCTGGTAAACGGGGAATAAAGCTTATGCTTACGATGTTAGTTTTGCTAAAGCAAAACTTTTAGGAGGATCAGCTATGCATACAAAAAGCACCTTACAATCACCTGCCGCAAGAAGGTCAGGAGCCATCCAAACATCCCTCGGCGAGAAAATCTTCACGGTCGTCAATCATATTTTCTTTATCCTGCTGGGACTTTCCACCATCTTTCCGTTCATCAACCTTATCGCCAAATCGCTTAGCAGTGAGTCGGCGGTCGTTTCAGGGATGGTTACCTTGTACCCGATCGATTTTCAAATAGGGACTTACAAGTATGTGGCGAGCAATTCCTTATTTCTGAATGCGTTTATGGTTTCTATAACAGTGACGCTGGTTGGTTCGCTGCTCGCGTTATTCATGACAACGTTAGCCGCATATCCGCTTTCCAAGCCGAGGCTGCGGGGACGCAAGTTTTTTATCATTATGTACCTCTTTACAATGCTGTTCAGCGGTGGATTAATCCCGACTTACCTGCTAATGCACAAACTCAATCTTATTGATAAACTGCCAGTGTTGTTCCTGCCATTCATGATTAATGTGTACAACATGCTCATTGTCAAAAGCTATTTCGAAAGCCTGCCCGACAGCCTTGAAGAATCGGCGAAAATGGATGGGGCTAGCAACATGACGATCCTTGTGCGCATCATTTTGCCGTTGTCGATGCCAGTGCTGGCTACGATCGCATTATTTTACGCAGTTACGTTCTGGAACGATTACTTTACGTCGCTTATCTATATCAACTCAGTAGAGATGAAACC
This sequence comes from Paenibacillus alginolyticus DSM 5050 = NBRC 15375, assembly GCF_000422905.1. Classification (GTDB taxonomy): domain Bacteria; phylum Bacillota; class Bacilli; order Paenibacillales; family NBRC-103111; genus Paenibacillus_E; species Paenibacillus_E alginolyticus. Next base: position 14,159 of record NZ_AUGY01000014.1, on the reverse strand, counting down.
TCTGCAGCTTTATTTGAAGGAATTGTTCGTTTCTTCAACGGATGCATTCATGCGGACCAATGTTGACGCTTCGCTGAACGTTTCACCGCAGTCGATTCAAGCGGCTTCCATCATTCTGGCGACGCTGCCGATCCTATTCGTGTATCCGTTCCTGCAAAAATATTTTGTTAAAGGCGTTCTGGTCGGCTCCGTAAAAGGCTGATTCTCACAAACAATTCTTGAAGGGTGGTGGTGGGCAGGCTCAAAGATGGTTCCATGAAATTTTGGTTTTACGCACTTCTCCATACTCATAGTTCGAAAAGGGAGGCTCTTTCATGGTCAAAAAATTTTTAGCTCTGATGTCCATCACAACTTTGGCAGCGGCCATCACCGCTTGTGGCGGAAGCAGCCAAACGGCAAACAGTAGCACAGCACCATCGCCGTCGACAGCTCCAATCGCAACTGTAGATACGAACAAGCCGAAGCCAGAATTCAAGGCGCTGCTGCAGTATGCTCGATTTGATCCCAATGCTGAAGTCGTAGCGAAGTTCCTGAACGAAAAAACCGGCTACAAAGTTACCTACGACATGCTGCCGGTCGAGAACCCAGACGATAAGCTTAACTTACTCATGGCCAACAAGGAGAAATATGCCTTCATGCTGCTCAGTGGTCCGCAGTATTCCAGGCTCTCATCTTCCGGCGCACTGGAGCCGATTGATGAGTTGGTAAACAAATATGGCACTAACATGAAAAACGTTATTTCTCAAAACTCCTGGAACGGGGCAAAGCTGAACGGTAAAATTTACGGTATTCCGCAGACCGGTTCGGGTACGATCGTCAACACGGCGCTTATCGTGCGGCAGGATTGGATGGATGAACTCGGACTTAAGGCACCGACAACACGCGATGAGTTGTACAACGTCATGAAGACGATCAAAGAGAAGAAGAATGTTATGGCGTTGTCTGGCGGTAAATCCCCGCTCGTTACTGAAATCATGCCGACGTTTGGCCTCACGCTGGTTCAATCGACCGCGACGACCGGCTGGCAGGATGTTAACGGCAAACTGGTCAATGTGGTAGAAAACCCGAACATGAAAAAATACTTAGAGTTCATGAAGAAGCTTTATTCGGAGAAATTGATTGACCAAGAATGGTCTCTCAATCAGGCGAACAAAGTCATCGAGAACTTCACGAGTGGCAAAACAGCTATCATCTCGAACGGCTACTTCAACGCGCCTACCGTACAAAATGCTCTTCTGAAAAACACGCCTAACGCCAAAATTGCGAGCCTACCTTACCTGATAGGCGATGACGGCAAAGTACAAGTGATGGGTTCCGCCGGTATCAGCTATTACGTGGGTATTCCGAAATGGGCCGATAACAAGGAAGAGATTATCAAATATCTGGATTTGAAGCTAGACAAAGACATTCATAAGGAAGCGACAATTGGTAAAGAAGGTGTTCACCACAAGGTGGAAAACGGTAATTACTTCCCAATTCTGCCGATTTTCAACGACCAGTATAACAACGCTTCTTCGTTTCTCACAGGCGTGGATGAGAAAAACTACCCGATCTACTGGCAGGCGCGTGTTCGTAAAGATCCTATCCTGACCGATGCCTTTAACAAAAATCAGGAAGCTGCCAAAGGCAACATCGTCATAGACCCGCTCTCTTTTGCACCTCCGCTTGAAGCAATAGGGAAGTACAATTTAAAGCTGCAAAAGTTGATGGAAGATACCTTCCTGAAGTACATCACAGGGGCAGAGCAGCTCGAAAATTATGATAAATTCCTGGCTCAGTGGAAAACAGAAGGCGGAGAAGAAATGACGAAAGCTGTCAACGAATGGTACGCAGCGAACAAAAAGTAAGTTTGTTTAATAGCTAAATCCCCTGCGGTTCATGCCGTGGGGGTTTTATTTCTCGAGAGGAGTGGGGATAAGGATGAAAAAGATCGGGTTTATTGATTATTTTCTGGACGAGTGGCACGCGGAGAAATATCCGGATTGGATTGAAAAGGCATCGAATAGCGGCATGAAGGTCGCATACGCTTATGGCAAGTCAAATATCGAAGGAAAACTCAGTAATGCGGACTGGAGTGAGAAAAAGGGGATTCAGCTTCTTGACTCGATCGAGGCAGTTGTGGAACAGAGTGACTTCATGGTCGTGCTGTCGCCGGATCATCCGGAGTACCATGAGGAACTGTCGCTGATACCGCTTCGATCCGGCAAGCCTACTTACATTGATAAAACGTTCGCGCCTAGCCGGTCAACTGCCTTGCGGATGTTCGAATTCGCAGAAAAGCATGGGACACCCATGTACTCGACTTCGGCTTTACGGTTCGCTTCAGAGTATACAGGACTTGAAAAGCAGGGGATTGAGTCCATTTGCAGCCTAGGACCAGGACAATTTGAGAACTATTCGATCCACCAGGTGGAGCCGATCATCTTGTTGATGGGGACGGATGTCAAACGTGTGATGTGGACAGGAACGGCGAACACGCCGGCGCTGCTGATCGGGTATGCGGACGGCCGCCAAGCAACAATAAACTTATACGGGTGGGAGTGTCCATTCAGCATGGCACTCCATTATGAAGCGGGTTCATCGAATTTTCTAAAGATCGAGTCGGATTTTTTTGGGGCATTTATCGAGAATCTTATCGGTTTTTTCGAGACGGGTAAGCCTCCGGTTCCGCAGGCAGAAACGATTGCGATTGCGACGATTCTAGAATTCGGAATGAAGGCGGCGAAGACGCCTTTTCAGTGGTTGGAGCTGCCGTAAACGGCGATGTGAGCTTTGAGTTGAAATTGGCAAGTTGACTGGAGGCTCTGGAAGCGGAACGAGGATGCGCTAAAGTGCTGCAAAAGGCCGATTTCGAAGTTAAGCGGAACGACGATCCTCTATTTTGCAAAAATACAGCTAAATGCCCGCATTTTAAAGAAATAAGGTATTCTCGTTCCGCGAAAATAAGTCCATTTACATAATCTGCCCAATAAAAAAGCATCCGGACCTTTCCAAATGGAAAGAACCGGATGCTTTTTTTGAACATGTGATGTTATCCGTTCTCAAACGTTACCCGTTGTCAACCTTAGCCCATATCTCCAACGTCATTCTCTCTATTCGTTCTCTCCATCGTCGTACACACCATCATCGTTCTCATTATCTTCAATCTTCTCTTTATGAGTATTGAACACTTTGATCTTAATCTCCGATTGTTTGCCACGATATGTGGCAGTGATGGTTGTGGAACCTGGCTTCAAGGCTGTTATAGTGCCATCACCAGCAATGGATGCAACTTTATCTTGTGAAGAGATGTATGTCACACCTTGGGTGATATACGTTGTTGAGCCATCTGAGTAAGTAGCTCTGAGAGGCGCTATGAAGGTCTCACCTTTCACAAGACTGTGCTTCTTCTCATCAAAGGAGAGACTTGCCAGCTCGACGACAGTAATGACTGATTTGGCTGTTTTCCCCTCATATACAGCGGTGATTTCCGCAGTTCCAGCCTTCAGGGCGGTAACCGTTCCGTCTGTGGCAACGACAGCAACGTCAGGATTGTTGGAGCTGAACACAGCACCAGTCACTACGGCTTTCGTTTCGTCCGAGTAGACGGCTGTCGTGACAGTGGCATGCTTGTCGCCTGCCACTAGACGGTAGGCGGCAGCATCAAGCTCAATGCTAGTGATGACGGGAGCCGTATGCGTTATGGTTACGGTTTTTTCGTTCGTTTTGCGGCCGTCAACATAAACAGAGATTTTTACGGGATTGGCGCCAACTTCCAGCGAGACTTTGCCGCTAAAGTCTCCGTTGCTAGCCATCGTAGCCGTAACGCCGTTTAAACGAACATCAGCCGTTCCCGGCCCAAGCACTTCAACATTGCCTTTGATCTCGAGATTCTTCAGCGGTGTGCTGGTGTTTGCATAGTCAAGATGACCGCGCAGCACGGCCGATCTGACAGCATCGCCGACCTTGTATGTTTTGGCGACCAGCTGCCGTCTCGTCCGTACGCCTGAGGCATCCAGAGCAGAGATCACGAAGCCGCCCTGCGGAATGACGCTGTTATTGGGTGACATATTCGTCCAGTTCCAGCTAAGCGCTTGTTGTTGGTTAACAACCTTAGTGACTTTACCGGTGCTGTCGACGATTGCTTCGACACCAAAGGTGCTGGTAGCTGTCGTAAGACCGAACGAATCCGTATAGACGTTGAGATTATTTTCGTTACGGCTCACATTGTACAAATCGCCTTCTAGGAACGATTCCGGATTGCTAGGAACACTTGAACCTACCTGATAATCTTTGACGTATTCCACATTCTGGAGCGACGCTTTCACGACCGACCAGTTAACCTGCGAATAGTCGAAGAGCATCAGACCATTTGATTGCGACAAGCCAACCTGGAACACGGACCGCTGCAGCGGGGGATCCTGGATGTTCGCAAGCGCGATACTAGCGTACATCGGAACTTCACCGTTCGTTACAATGTTGCCCAACGTGATGTAATGCTCGATTTCTTTTTGCGTTGTTTGGTACGTGCCGATCATGAGAAAATCGATGTTGCCCGTATAACCGGTTTGTGCGTAAGCGTCGGTATAAAGGCTGTCGTCAGGGAATTTCAAGCGGCTGTCGTATTTGAAATTCGGGCTGCCCCAGTGAACACCGTTGAGGTAGTAAGATTCAAACCAGGAGCCAACATAGGCGGAAGAGTAGACCTTATGACCTTTCAGTGCTGTGTAGCGATCGGTGAGTGAACGGACTTCATCCGTAAACGTCTTGATCGTCTGCGAGCGGAACTCCCACCAATCATTGATGAGCGGTCCGAATTGCCGTACATTGTTCACGTAAGTGAAAACGTCGGCCGGCCAGTTTGTTAGCTGTTTACCGCGAACGGCGAGAAACGCCTCGAACTTCGAGCGGGTTAACGGGCTGAAGTCAGCAGTTTCATTGTCATAACGGGTTCGGTCGAGCACGATTCCATCAACATCGTAGTTTTTGATGACTTCTTCCATGTTTTTCAACTCGAAGGCTCTTACATCATCATTAGCCGGGTTAACGAAAGCGACGAGGGATTTTCCCGTTTTGAAATAGTTGCTCTCACGCAGCCGCAGAATCTGGCCGCCGTCCTCGGGACGGTATACATGCTCTTCCCAGTCTAGGTGCTGATTCAGCATTCCATACTCGTTGTGCGCAGGTGAGCCTTCGGCAAAGACATTGAACGCTGCGTGGATTTTGATGCCGAGCTGATGCCCGTACCTGATGAACTCCTCCAGCATGTCAAGGTTCGGATTCGCCCCCGCACGGGTCGGCGCCGTCATCTGGGAGATATGCGGACGACCAGTTAGGTCGTTCTTCTTGTAGTTGGCGAAGCCTTCTACACCTTTAACATCCAGTGCTATGGCCGTGACACCGGCGTCTTTCGCCTTGGTCAGCATGTCGTGAACATTTTCAGGCGTTTGGAGCTTGAATATATTCGTTCCTTGGTCAACCCAGAGGACGACTTCCTTCGCGGTTCCGGTTTGCTTTTTATAAAACACGACAAGTGTCTTACGGTCATTTTCCGTCCCGTTCTTGGCGGCAATGACTTCAAGGTAATTGACACCTTCCGTGAGACCAACATCGAGCTGAAAGGTGCCGTTCGCTTGCAAGGCAACCGTTGATTGGTTCACACGAATCGAATAGGGGATACCTTGCTCAAGGTTTTCCAGCTTTCCGGAGACAACTGTTTTCGGTTCTGTTACCGTAAACCATTCATCGTTGTTCAGCTTAAGCCGAGCTTTGAGGCCTTGACCTGTCATTAAATCAGAGACAGGGATAACTTCACCATTTTTGCGCAGCTTGATTTTATCACCGACCTTGAAATTTTTCGCGAGATATTGCTTGTAGGTTTTGTTCGCCCAACTGTCGTCATTTGATACTAGGATGTAGCCGCTATGAGGGATGTCTAAGTCAGTAGGTCCTGTCCAGACAGGCACTCCGCCGTTCACTGAAGGGTTTACCACCCGAGTGACCTGGTTAGTTCCATCGACGACAACGCCGACGGAAGTTTTGCCAACCGTAATCTGAGGTGCATATTCCGATGTGAATAAAGCTACATAATCAGTGATGCCGCTTACATCCTTATCAACCGCATTAATTTGCTTGCGAGGACCTTCAACATTAATGGTAATGTCGACCGGAGCGGCTTCTACTTCGATGTAATCGGCGGCGTTCGGAGCAGCGGCAGAGGCGGCGGAGCCAGAGACGGTTTCCGCAGCAAGCGCGGTCGTGGACCAAAGGGAAACGATCATGGGCAGCAATAGGGTTAATGACATCCATTTCGACTTATTCAACGGGTTTCACTATCCTTTCATTCATTTGATAGGGCTAGTTTTGGACCGGTTCTATTGAGATTTATCGTAAGCCGTTTCTTAGAAGTATATTTCTTTGCCTTTTTCGCTAGATTCATAGATACCGCAAAGAATTTTCATCATTTCAACACCGTCTTGCACAGGCGAAAGAGTTTCTTTTTTGCCTTGGCATACTTCAATGAAATAATTGATTTCATCCTGAAACCCAGCAACAAAATCGAAAGACAGATTGTTGATCTGCGGTGTGAGGTTCAAGATGGTATCGTATTTCTCCGAAACGATGGATAGTTGAGGCTCCAGTTCGGCGCCGCCTTTGTCGCCATACAGCTTCACGGTAAGCTCGTCTTCCTTCGCATGAAGTGTGAAGCTTACGTCAACGAGGATGGAGGCGCCATTCTCAAAACGGATCAGCGCATTCGCCATATCCTCCACGGTATTGTGGGAAGCGTCATAGTCCGCCGCCTTGTAAAAGGCAAGATTTTTCACGTTGGCGCGGTTGCCAAGTCTTTTATAGGTATTGCCGGAGACTGACTTCACTTTCGGTCGGCCCATCAAGTACCAGCAAAGGTCGATTACGTGGACACCTACATCAATCAGTGGACCGCCGCCTGAACGCTCAACATCCGAAAACCAGCCGCCTGGATTGCCGAGACGACGAATGCACGAAGCTTTAGCGTAGTAAATTTCACCGAGTTCATCGTTTTCGAGAAACGATTTGATGATGCGAGTATTAGACGCATACCTGCGGACAAAACCGACTTGAAGCGTTTTGCCGGAATGGCGGACCGCTTCCTCCACAGCTCGCGCTTCGTTAACCGTCATGCAGAGCGGTTTTTCAGTAAGTACGTTTTTGCCGGCATCCAATGCGGCGATGGAGATCGGCGCATGGCTATTGTTCCACGTACAGATGCTGACGGCATCGATCCCAGGATCGGCAAGCAATTCTTTATAGTCTGTGTAAATGCGTGTTATGCCGTATTTTTCTGCTTTCGCCTTTGCGCGTTCTTCATTCAGGTCGCAGATGGCGTAAAGCTCAGCGTCAGGATTATTTTGGTAGGACTTTAAATGCATTTCAGAAATGGAACCTGCTCCGATGACCGCTATACGTACTTTGCTCATTTGACTAACACCTCGTCTTTAGAATGATTGTTTTATACCGAATGAATCGTAGGCCACGCGAGTTCAATTCCATAGCTTACAAGCATATTCTGGAAGCCCCGAAGCTCTGTCTCCATACTGCGCACCTCGCGGGGGAGGAGTTCGCGGTCGATACAGCGGCTGGCAAGAAATCCTGCGGCCTCACCAATGTTCCATTCAACTGGATGGAGCCGGTAACAGCCGTTTGTGATGTGTGTGACGCCAAGATTTTTGCATGCTGGCAGCAGATTGTTCATGCGGACAGGAATTAGGCTGCCCAGTGGAATCTGGAAAGGCAGGGAAGAGATATCGATATAATGGCGGTTTCCCGTGCTTGGATGCAGGTCAATCCGGTAGCAGCCTATGCCGACGGAATCGGCGAATTGCTCTGCTTTACCATCGGGTCGGCAGGCTGTGCTTACATGCTGCTCTAGTATGGTAAACTGGGCTTTGATCCTCCGTGACTCCCGCATATACGGAGACATGGCCAAACCGTCCTCGGTGCCTGTAATGTCTTTGCGCAGACGAAGTCCCGGGTAGCCGAACCCCCCGTCCGGCCGAGGCGCTTCGGTTTGCAGCCAGTAAAGCAAAGAGAGACTAAGCTGTTTCGCATCCCACAGATTCTGTTCTCTTTCCTCGTCGCTCACGTCGATGACCGAACCAAGCCAGTAGTCATTCTGCGGCCAGTTGACCAGTGTAATACTCCCTGGATAAAAGCCTTGCTCGAAGTTTCTGCTATCGATGATGCGCCGATAGTAGAACAGGGAGTACTTGTCCGTCCCCTCAAAAAGCTCATAAGTGACATGCTCTAGCGTATGAGGGCGGACGCCGGACCAGCTTAGCAGCCGATCGGGCCAAAAGTCGGCTTTATATTGCAGCCAGAAGTCATAGCGCTCTGGACGTTCGATGGTGTGGTCTTCACCTTCGATGTAATCCATCGCAAAGCAGTATGTAAAGCCCTGCATGTCCTGCGGAAGAGCATCACCTTCCACGGCATGCGGCTCCCCGGTTTGGCTCTTGGATTCCGCGCCAGTCACATATTCCGCCCCGGCTAGAGGCAGAACATCTCCACATTCCGTTGCGTCAAGGAAGTAGGCGGCAGATAGCTCCACGAGATCCCCGGTAAGTAAACTGCGTACCGTTACCGTTCGTACGTCATCACCATCCACGGAAGCCGATTCTGCGCGATGGCGGGTAAGAATTTGCAGCCTCCCGCTGTGAATATAAGGAGCCAGCATTTCCTGCAGAACTGCCAATGCTGCGCGTGGTTCATGGCACAATCGCGATACGCCACCATTCCCGGGATTAAGATTAATGCGGGACCGTGCCTCTTCGGTAAGGGGGAAATGGCGCCGGTAATAATCACGAACACCATCCCGGAACTGCCGGTACGTGCGAGTGCAGCCGAACTGTTCAATCCACGGGTGCTCATCAGGCGGAACAGCCTGGCTTGTTAATTGCCCACCAATCCAGTCGTTTTCCTCGGTCATGATCACCGTCTTACCCGATTTGGCAGCGGCAAGCGCGGCTGCGCAGCCGCCGGTTCCCCCGCCAATCACGACGATATCGGCATGAAATTCTTGAATGTTGTGGTTGCTGTTCTTGTGTGCCAACGGAAATGTTCCCTCCTTTTTCCTCCTCGCCTGCAGGTTTTCACAGGCTATCCTCATTGTAATACAGCGTAAACGAGGCCACAGCAGAGGACCATGACTTCTTTTGGTACTTTAATAACCATTGCCTATGGAAAAAAAGGGATTATTTGATCGGAGTCGAAAATGGATAACAATGCCCTACAATGCGATTAGATTTTAAGGAGTACTTAGAGGAGGAATGTATGATGCCAAATGAACAACAACCTGTAAACGCATTACGCTTAGATGCAAACATGCGAATTCAACAATCCGGCGACAAAGATGTTAATTGGTATTCACCGCTAGAGAAGCCATTCCATATTGCCGGTTTCGGCTGGCTGCACGAAGAAAGACTCTACCGCCGGTTGCCGGCACAACCAGATTGGAAGCTCCCAGAGGCGGTAGATCAATTGGCCAACTGTACCGCCGGCGGTCAAATCCGTTTCGAGACGAATGCTGCTTCATTGACCGTTAAAGTAAAACTGTCAGGAACTGCCAATATGTATCATATGACGGCTACAGGGCAGTGCGGCTTTGACTGTTACATAGGAGGTCCGGGAGAGCAGCTGTATTACGGCACAACCGTTTATGATCACACGCAGGCCGAGTATGAAGTTGTTATTTTTAAGGATATGGCGCGGGAGAGTCGGATTATTACGCTGAATTTCCCACTCTACCAAGGTGTAGAGGAAGTTTGGATCGGCTTGGAACGGGAAGATCAGATCGCACCGCCACCAGCGTATGATAATAGCGGGAAGATCATCGTCTACGGCACCTCAATCACGCAAGGCGGGTGCGCAGCCCGTCCGGGTATGGCTTATACCAACATACTATCCAGACGTATCAACAGGGAGTTTCTCAACCTGGGATTTTCCGGAAATGGTAAAGGAGAACCTGAGCTCGCTCATATCCTTTCTGACATCCCGGACCCTACATGCCTGATCCTGGATTACGAGGCGAACTGTGTTTCTACTGAATTGCTTCAGGTAACACTGCCCGAGTTCATATCGATCTATCGAAATAAACACCCATTGACGCCGATCCTTGTAATCTCGCGCATCATCTATGCGAAGGATAAATTTCATGATCAAATGGCGCAAGATCGGGCGGAACGCAAACAATTCCAGCTCCGAACTGTAGAGCAGCGGCGCGAACTGGGTGATGCCAACATCTATTTTTACGATGGATCAAATTTGCTGGGTGAAGATGCGCACGAATGTACCGTTGACGGAGTTCATCCGACCGACCTTGGCTTTTTACGTATGGCAAATGCGCTGGCACCCGTCCTACAGAAGATTTTGTCCGATTAATTGCGGGTTTCTTGTGTCTGAAGGGGTGGTTGAAAAATGAAAAGAAAAAGCGCGGCCATTCTCGCCTTACTCACATGCTTCGCTACCGCCGGATGCAGCTTTCCAGAATGGTCAAAGTACGAAGGTAAAGTTAAGGTAGCTGTACAAGAACCGGTCATTCGAATCGTCGTGAACAGCTTGGGCATGAACTTCCCGGAAGGTATGGATGAGAATAACAACCCCTATTTAACCTATATCGAGAAAAGCATCGGTGTACAGGTGAATGTGACACTCCCGCCGCTGAATGGATACGATGAGAAGCTAAACGTCATTATGACGTCTGGGGAGCCTCCAGATCTGCTGAACACGAGCAATCCCTCTTGGTTTATCAATTTCGTGAATCAAAAGGCGCTTACACCCTTGAATGATTATATAGAAAAGTATGGGACGAACCTGAAAGCCAAGATCCCAAAAGAAGCTTGGGACAACGTAACCGTCGATGGCCATATATACGCTATACCTAGTTTGAACGAAGTGAAGGGAACTGAAATCGTTTACGCCCGAAAAGACTGGCTGGACAAGCTTGGCCTGCAGCCTCCGCGAACCATTGAAGAGTTTACTGCGGTGATGAAGGCTTTTGCCGAAGGAGATCCGGACGGAAATGGAATTAAGGATACAGTTGGCCTTTCGATCCTAGAGCGTCTAAGGAGAACATCGCCATTTCTCGGTGCCTTCGGCGTACAAATGAACGCTTGGTATGAGCGGGATGGTAAGTTGGTTTACTCCGGTATCCTCCCAGAAATGAAAGAAGCACTCATTTACCTACGCAGCCTGTACGATCAGAATATTCTGGATCCGGAATTCCCGCTAAATAAAATCGATGTACTTGGCGAGAAGGTAGCGAGCGGCAAAGTCGGCTTATATTCCGCGGCATGGTCTGACACACGCACTCATATTGCGGCTAACCGTAAAAACGATCCGAAAGCGGTGTGGATCCCGCTTGATTTCCCGATCGGACCGAACGGCAAACACGGGGTCTACAGCACTTCAAACGTCCGTTCTTACAATGTTGTGCCTATCAAGAGTCAAAACGCGGAAGCGGTTGTTAAATTTCTAGATTTTATCGCAGGACCTGGTCAAACCAGCCTGAAGCTCGGTTTTGAGAACGAAATATGGACTAGAGTTAACGGAAAGCTTTCTATCCGATTTGATGAACACACGAAGCATGGCTATCGGGGTATCTACGGATCGTTGGTTGATACCGCAGAGCGGGACATAACCCGGGATCGGTTGGAGGGACTCGGCGAGCAGTTTCATCTATACGAAAACCTGCAGCGGATCGAAAGCAACTTGATGGAAGACCAGTTTAATGGACCGCCGACCCCCGCAATGGGCAAGCATAATGTCAAGCTGTCCAAACTGCAAGAAGATACTTTTACGAGAATCATTGCAGGGGTGAGCCCCATTGAAGAATTCGATGCCTTTGTGAAGAAATGGAAAGAGGCTGGCGGCGATGAAATAACCGGAGAAGTGAACGAGTGGTGGAGAGAAACCGGCAAGTAACCGGAAAGAAACAGGGCACGAATGGAGGGACCACCCATATGTTCAAAGAAATCCTGTCCAAAGTGCGCAAAATACTGGCCGGTTATATTCAGATTCGGCTAACATGGTACTTTCTGCTGATTCTGCTTCCGCTCGCCGGTTTCAGTCTTTTTGCCATCGCAAAATCACAGACGATCTTAGAAGAGCAAACGGGCGAGAGGACACAAGGGGCTCTGCATACGATGACAGATTACATCGATCTGACCCTGCAGAACCTCGAACAGCTTTCTTCGCTAATCGCGTTCGATATGAACATGAACACGACCCTTCAATCCGTCGGGCAGGAGCCGGAAAAGCAGTCGTTTGTTCATTTTGCACAAGTGATGGACCAGATTACGAACATGACGACGGTCAATTTGATCGTGGATCAAATCTCCATCATCCATATGCCGTCACGTACCGTCATTTCCACTAAACTTGGGGGGCGCAAGCTGCCCGAAGGGGCGGAGAAGCAGGAATGGTACCAACGTTTAATGGAGTCGAGTGGGGGCACGGTTTTTTTTACGCCGAAGGAAGGTGAATCTTACTTTGATGCAGATAGTATTCATCTGATCCGGACGATGGATCCGTATAACAGGACGCTCATTAATCCGAATCTGCTCGTGCTCTCCGTCAAAAAAAGCGCCCTAATCGAGTTGGCGAAACCGCTTCTTCCCTCTAGAAATGCGAACATCTATCTGTTTGGCAGCGACGGAAGTTCAATCACTGGCACAGGTGCGAGTGTACATCCACAAGTCTGGGACACCGTGAACGAGGTTAGGTCCATCCGTAAGTCACAGCAAACAGGTACGGAAATGGTTACGATCAGCGTGAAGTCGAAGTTTTCCGGATGGTCGCTCATGATGGAGCAGCCCTTGGAGGAGCTTCGCAGCCATACCGACTCTCTAAAGGTGTTTAGCTATGGGATTTTAGCCGTCAGTTTGGTGCTAGCCGTTTGGATTTCCTGGATCATCTATAGGGGGATTTCCGCCCCGCTGCGGAAGCTAGCTTATGGGATGAAACAGCTCCGTACAGGTAATTTCACGATACAACTGGAAGATACGCGCGTAGACGAACTGGGATACGTGATCGAATCGTTCAACCGAATGGCTGAGAACCAGAAGACACTTATTCGTGACCACTATGAGAAGCAGCTTTTACTATTTAAAATGGAGCTTAAGTTTTTGCAATCGCAAATCAACCCGCATTTTCTTTATAACACATTAGACTCCATCTATTGGACGGCCAAAAACTATGAAGCCGATGAAATCAGCGAAATGGTGCTTAATCTGTCGAAATTTTTCCGGTTAAGCCTGAACAAGGGAAATGAAACGTTTGCAGTCGGGGAGACCATCGAGCATTTGAAATATTACATTAAAGTCCAACAGCTGAGGTTCTTGGATCATTTTACCGTTCGTTACGATATCGCCGAGGAAAGCGCCTCTTATCATGTTTTGAAGCTCCTCTTACAGCCGCTGGTTGAAAATGCTGTGCTGCACGGTCTGGAAAAACAAAGTGGGGGTGGAGAACTCTTCATTTCCTCATATTTGGAAGGTAATCAGCTTGTGCTTGAAGTTTGCGACAACGGGGTAGGGGTCAATGACGAAAGGCTCGCCTATATTTGTGACAAACTGGAGGAAGCTTCTAAGCTAGCGGCAGAAGGTATTTCAACGGACCTCAAGAAGGATAAGGAGCTGTTCGGACTGCGGAATGTGGTCACACGGATGATTATGTACTATGGCAAGGAATCGCAATTTCACTTCGAGAGTGACGCTAAAAGGGGCACCCGGATCACGCTTCGCCTTCCACTGGAAAAATGTGTGTCGCCTTATGAAGAGCAGGCGGGCTAAGCGCTTTCGTGAATTCGTTCTATTATATTTCTTTAATTTAAAAACGGCCCATTCACAGATGCGAACGGAGCCGTTTTTTGCTGTATAGGAAATTATGCAAGATGCCGATCTGTGGATAAGAATGCAGAACAGAAGATTCCTCGGATTCAATGAGCGAGCTTATGCAGTACGGACGTTCGGCTGAGAAGTCGATTTCCGGCTTCTCAGACACTGTCAACGAGCTTTGGCTCGAGGAACTCTCGCTGAAAGCGCGTTTTTGCTCTTCTGTCAAGAAAGTGGACACCGCTTAGCTAAGCTACACTCTCGTAGTACAACTGTTCAAATTGCAATGGCGACATGTAACCAATTGTA
>NZ_AUGY01000013.1 GCF_000422905.1 Paenibacillus alginolyticus DSM 5050 = NBRC 15375 | reverse complement strand
AAAAATCACTCCCGAACATATGTTTGATTTCATTATACCAAACATTAGTTCGTATTTAAAGACATTCCTGAGCTAACTGGATAATCAAATATCTTTATATTTGCCCGGTGTAATGCCCTCGAATTTCTTGAAAATCCGATTGAACGTATTCATGTCGGAGTATCCGACTTTTTTTGCAATGTCCGTGACTGATAAGACTTGAAGAGAAAGCAGCCGCTTTGCTTCTTCTAATCGGGTTCTACTGATAAAATCAAGCAGCGCTTCGCCCGTCTGTGCTTTGAACTGTTTGGATAAATAGGAAGGCGTTAACCCAAACTTATCGCCCACCATCGAGATGTTCAGATTCTCCTCAGCGTAATTGCTTTTGACATACTCGATAACCTGCTGGCTAAGTTGGTTATGATCCTGCCCACGGTCATCTTGAATGAATCGGCACACCTGACTCAGCACTTCTCGAATCTGCACCTTCATCTCTTTGATGGTTGAACTGCTCATCAATCGGTCGATCTGGTCGGTTTTTACGATTAACGCCCGATTATTGCTGCTCGTACCGATTTCATCCATCGTTTTTAGCAGCGTACTGGTCAAATCGAACATGAGACACTTAGCGAGCGGTACGGACAGGGACGCGTCCGATACGTTGATCTCAATGATTTCGTCTATGATCGCACTCGATTTCTCAAAATCGCCCGATTTCACAAAATTGATCAGTTGATGCTCTACAGACAATGGATAGTAATAACTTCTGGATTGTCTAACCGTTTCAGAGCTCGGTAAATCATCGTACCCAATAATTTCCCCGCTTCCCATAACGAGCCGGTATTCCAAAGCCGCTAAGGTTTGCTGGTAAGCTGGAGGAATCCCATACAGCTCCTGATGGATGCCGCTGATCGCCACGGTCAAATGGACATGGAAATGGTCCAGTAAGAAGGACTTTACCTGCTCAGCAATACGCTTCAACTCTTGCGAATCCGGATCTGTCCCGAAATTTACGATGCACGCTTGCATATTGTCTACTTCCGTAATGAAAGCTCGATTGTGATGACCGATCACTTCTTCAGCGACGTTCATAATAATGAAATGCAGCATCCTCACCTTCTCGGGAGCGGCATATTCGTCGATCTCAAACTTGCCGTAATGCTCGATATGGAATAATAGAACAGCAAAATACGGCGATGCCAGCTGAATATCGTGGGCTGCAAGCGATTCGTGTATCGGGACATTTTGTTCCGAACGGCCTTTCAGCAGCCCCTGAAGAAAATGCGAACGAATAGCGTCACGATGCTGGTGCAGCCGGCGGTCAATCTGTTCTTTTTCTGCGAACGTATTGTTCAACGCATCTTGTAAAAATCCATACTCGTTCGAGCCTTCATGAAAGGATATCCCTGACTTCACAGAAAAGCTCCGAATCAGCAGGTTGATGGGGTTGTAATTTTTTCTCAAAAAGAGATAGGTGACAAGACCGCCCATGATAAGACTCAAGATCACACTGGCATAAATCAGCTTTTTCATGTATTTCATCTTATCATCATATAATTCGGCGGGAATCGTTGAAATGTATTTCCAACCTGTGCTGCTTGAGGTGATATAAGAAACGGCTGCCCTTTTACCGGAGTCCTCACTGATAAACATCCCATTTTTACCAGAAAGATTGTCGTAATCCAGAAAGTCCGTTCTAGATTCAATACCAGTTGAAGCAATTAGACGGTTTTCCTTATCGAGTACCGCTATTGAGGTTTTATCCGACGTGGATGGAATATTATCCAGCAGCTTGGAATCCTTAATGACAAATAAAATGACTGCGCCTGGATGATCCGGGTTGGCGAGTATGACGGATTTGGCATACATGACAGCTTTGACTGCATGGCCGTCTTCCCTAAACGTAATGGGTGCATACTCCTGGATGTAAGGCTTCTCAAAAAACTTCGCCCACTCCTCGTAACTCATTCCGTCTTTCTCGCGGATCTTTTCAAACAACATACGGCTGTTCGTGTGATCACGTGTCGATATAACCGTGTCGCTATTCCGATAGTAGATATAGATTTGTTCAATAAAATCATTCGCTGTTTGGTATACCCGCAGATCGTTGGCAATGCTGACCAAATCGTAATAGTCGCTATCGGTCAATGGCTTCACCGTATTCATGAAACCAGTTACCATCTTGCTTAAAGCGATTTCCAAGCTTAACCGCTCAATACCGCGAAGGCTATTATCAATCGCTTGCTCCATCTGCTCTAGGGCGGACTTGTTCGCACGGTTGACTTCCGATTCCACAACATGCCAGGCAGCTGCGTATAGAATCCCACTAATGATAATCGGGATAAGAAGTACAGAAATATAAGATATGAGCCATGTGACGATAACACTGCGTTTGTTGAAGCGGATTCGAGCAAGACTCATTGGATTACCCCTCATCACCATGTTGTAACTGCTTTCACCATCATTATACAGAAAATATGGAAGGATTGAAGGTAAAATTCGAAATGTTGCCTACTGTATAAAAATGGAATGTTAAGCTCAACCTACTGTTGAACTTCAATCCATGCAATTAATTCCAAATGAGGGAGAACTCTTGAATAAGTACTTTTTTAAATTACTGAAAAGCAAACACACTCAGCAGCTTGTTCAGCAGCATCCTGCCGATAATGAGCACCAGCAGTTTCTTTATCCGAATTTACAGCAAAATGAACAAATTCTTCGCTCCATCTATGCTAATTGTTCGGATGTCATCTACCGTTCTTTTTTAATTAGCGGAAAAACGAAAGCCCTCTTAATGTACATCGATGGTTTAACTAATTCTACAGGGCTCGAAGAATATGTCATTGCCCCTCTTATGAAAGAGGACACAGAAGAAACAATCGAAATACGACAACTAATCGAGCGAAAAATATCTGTTTCTTATGCGAATGAATGTCCTACATTTTCAAAATGCATTGAATATTTATCGAACGGCAATCCGATCCTGCTGCGTGATCATGAAGCATGCGGCCTTGCTTTAGGATTAACTCAATGGGAGAAACGCGCCATCGAAGAGCCAGCGGCTGAAGCAGGAATTCGCGGCCCGCGCGAAGGCTTTACGGAAACCTTGCGAATCAGCACTTCCCAAATACGCCGTATTATCAAAAGTCCCAGCCTCAAAATGGAATCCATGAAAATCGGCGATTATACTCAAACGAATGTCGTCATCTCCTATATCGAAGGGCTTGTCGATGAGACGCTGGTAGAAGAAGTCAAGAATCGGCTGAATCGCATTCGCATAGACGGAATTCTAGAAAGCGGAAATATCGAAGAATTGATTGAGGATAGTCCCTACTCTCCTTTTCCGCAGCTGCTAAGTACGGAACGCCCCGATGTAACTTGCAGCAGCCTTTTGGAAGGGCGTGTAGCCATTCTTGTGGAGGGAACCCCATTCGTTTTAATAGCTCCCACCACCTTTTTTTCCTTATTGCAGGCAGCGGAAGATTATTATCAACGTTTCTGGGTAAGTACCGTCATACGGTGGCTGCGTTATAGCTTTACTTTGATCTCTCTATTACTTCCGTCACTCTATGTGGCGGTTATTAGTTTCCATCAAGAGATGGTGCCAGGTTCATTGTTAATCAGTATGGCATCTTCTCGCGAATCGGTCCCCTTCCCGGCATTGATCGAAGCGCTAATGATGGAAGTTACCTTTGAAGCGCTTCGTGAAGCAGGAGTTCGATTGCCCAAACAGGTAGGCGCTGCCGTTAGCATTGTCGGGGCGCTCGTCATCGGACAAGCAGCGGTTCAGGCTGGACTTGTCTCTGCGCCGATGGTCATCATCGTTGCCATCACCGGCATCTCTTCCTTTATGATTCCACGCTACGTTGCCGGAATTGCTATTCGGTTGCTGCGCTTTCCGTTGATCTTTCTCGCAGGGACGTTGGGCCTGCTTGGCATTATGATGGGGATCATAGCCATTGTTCTTCATTTGTGCAGCTTGCGCTCGTTCGGTGTTCCTTACTTGGCCTCTATCGGAGCTCCGAAAATAGACGAACTGAAAGACGTTTTGATCAGAGCTCCTTGGTGGATGATGGATAAGCGTCCGCACTTTACGGGAGATTACAACGAATACCGCCAGTCGCCTGGTCAAAAACCGGGACCTGATCGAAGTGACGAGGCATAATCCAGAGTGGAGGTGAACGTTGTTGTTGGATAAAGGGAAAATTTCAGCCTTTCAATTGGGACTTATGATGTATCCGACTGTACTGGCCACAGGCCTTCTTGCGTTGCCGACCATCACAGCCCAATATGCCAAAAATGATCTTTGGCTAACGAGTATTTTCGCCTCTATTCTGGGCTTTATTTCGGTTTATATCGCGACCCGGTTGCACGAGCTCTATCCGAAGATGACCGTTATCCAATACAGTGAACGCATACTCGGGAAAATCCCTGGAAAACTCGTTGGTTTTGTTTTCTTCGTTTTTACTCTACATTCAACCGGAATTATTTCTCGTCAGTATGCCGACTTTGTTAAGGGCAACTTTCTGTTCAAATCCCCAATCTTGTTGGTTATTTCCTCCATCATCCTACTCACTGCATTTGCCGTACGCGGCGGGGTGGAAATATTGGCAAGAAGCGCAGTTATTTTTACACCTATCTTCATACTTCCTATTTTCATTCTTTTGGTTCTAATCCCCGATATGGACGTTAAAAACATCTTCCCCATCCTGAGTCATGGGATAATCCCCGTGATCAAGGGATCCGCCGCGCCGATGGGCTGGGTAAGTGAATTTTTTATCATGACCTTTTTCCTGCCCTACTTGGCAGATCCAGAAAAAGGCGGGAAATGGGGTTTTATTTCACTCAGCGCCATTACATTGAGTATGATTTATGTCAACCTGCTTATCTTATTTTTGCTGGGACCGGACGTAGGCAACAAAACCTATCCCGTCTTTGTCGCTTTCCGTTATATCAGCGTCGGCAATATTTTCGAAAATATGGAAGCCTTACTCTTGGCCATGTGGGTCGTCGGAAACTTCATTAAAATCGGGGTATTTTACTATGCGGCCGTACTCTCATTCGGGCAATGGCTGAATCTGTCGGAATATCGTCCTTATGTCTTTCCTCTTGGAATTTTCATAGTAGCGTTAAGCATGTGGGATTTACCGAGCTTCACTAGGTTAGCATTTTTTATAACGTACTTTGATACATTCTATTTACTGTCGGTTCTGCTGCTTATCCCCCTGCTATTACTGATTGTGGCCTTATTACGTAAAGGAAAATCGATTGGAGAAGGAGATAATCAGCCATTCTGATATCGATCATTAGAAGAACAATAAGCACATAGATTGAAAACTAACCAAAGTGTGGTGAACGATGATGTTGGAGAAAGGAAAAATTTCTGCCTTTCAATTAGGGATCATGATGTATCCGAATGTGTCAGCTACTGCCTTTCTTTCCCTGCCAACCATTACGGCCCAATATACCAAAAACGATCTTTGGATGTCGTACATTTTGGCAGCTTTGATGGGCTTGATTCCCATTTATTTGGCTACCAGGTTGCACGAGCTATTTCCGAAGATGACCTTTATCCAATACATCGAACATATTATTGGAAAAATACCCGGGAAAATCTTGGGAATGGTTTACGTTCTGTATTTTGTGCATGTCGGTGGAGTGGCTAGTCGACAGTATGCCGAATTCGTTACGGGCAGTTTTCTGTTTAAGACGCCAATTTTGTTAATTATTTCCTCCATTATCCTGCTTTCCGCTTTTGCCGTACGCGGCGGAGTCGAGCTGTTGGCAAGGAGTGCTGTCATTGTCACTCCTCTCTTTATTTTGCCTTTATTTTTTCTTTTGCTTCTAATCCCCGATCTGGATGTTAAGAACATGTTCCCCATCTTTAGCCATGGAATTACGCCTATTGTCAAAGGAACATTCCAAGTGTATGCCGCGGTAAGCGATATGTTTATGATGGCATTCTTCCTGCCCTACTTGATGGATTCGGAAAAAGGGAGGAAGTGAGGACTCATTTCGCTCTGTACTGTCATGTTGAGTATAACTTATATTGGGCTAATCACCTTATTTTTGCTTGGGCCAGACACCAGCAACAAAATTAATCCCGTCTTGACGCTCTTCCGCTATATTAGTATTGGCAATTTCTTTGAAAATTTGGAGGTCTTGCTTCTGGCGATGTGGGTACTTGGGAACTTTGTTAGAATTAGCATACTTTACTATGCGGCTGTCCTTTCATTTGGACAATGCTTTCAATTATCGGATTATCGTCCTGCTGTCTTTCCTCTCGGAATTCTTATTGTTGTTTTCAGTATATGGGCCGTACCTAATTATTCGATATTAGGATTTATGGCAAAGACTTTACCTCCTTTCTATAAACCGTTACTCATGACGCTCATCCCTTTGTGTTTGTTCATTGCTGCCGTTTTACGTAAAAGAAAAATGATTGGTGGAGGAGAGCCGTCTCCATGAAAATATACATAAAGTCATTAATCCTGATCCTTCTTATTAGCTTGCTTGGTGGTTGCTGGGATCGTACAGAACTCAATGATTTGGCGCTTATAACCGCGTTAGCCTTCGACAAATCGGAGGATAACCAGGTTAAAGTGTCCGTACAAGTCGTCATTCCTCAGAACCAGAGCGGAGCGGGGATGATAGGTGGTGGTGGTGGTGGCGGTACGGCAAAAAAGACAACCGTTCGAACAGAGGAACACGGATTCGACACGGCTGACGCGCTGTCCAAGCTTCAACGAAAAATCCCACGGAAGCTGTTTTGGGGACAATGCAAAATATTTATATTCAGCGATTCGCTTGCAAAGTCAGGTATTCGGGAACAATTTGATTTTTTGGTTCGTCATCCCCAGCCGAGAGAAAGAGCTTTTATGTTTATCAGTAAAGGCAAAGCGGCGGATGCACTCGAATTATTTCCTCCAATCGAGCGCTCTTCAGCGGAAGTACTGCGGAAGTTAAGCGAATTGCAGATTGGAATCAGTGTCACCATTGAACAAATGAGCATCATGTTAAAAGGAGATTCTCATACGGCCGCTCTTCCGCTTGTCTATATTCTCCCGAAAAATAAATCGGCAGAACCATTCCAAACCATTCCTTACCTCTTCGGGACCGCTGTCTTCAAAAAAGACAAGATGGTTGGGGAAATTTCAGAAAAAGTAACACGGGGGGTGATGTGGATTAAAAATGAAATTAAAGAGTACACAGTTACCTATGAGGCTAATGAGTCGGAAGGGCTCGTTTCCTTAAAACCAGTTAAAGCAAACGTAAAGCTGATTCCGAAAATCGAAGGGGAAAAATGGATGATGACCCTAAAAGTGCAGACGGAAGGAGATATCGTTCAAAATAGTACCCTATTGAATCCTATCAATCCAGACTTGTTAAGCAAAATGAACAAGGCATTCGCGAATGACGTCAGAGGACGCATCCAGCTAGCGCTTCAAGAGGTTCAGGAGCGGTTAAAGGTAGACATACTTGACTTTGCCACCGAATTTCATAGGAAGTACCCTAAGCAATGGGAGAAAAATAAAGACAATTGGGAGGAGTTGTTTCCTAAGGTTGAAGTTAATCTTGACATTAAAACACAGATCCTCAGACCCGGACTTATTAACTCGCCAGGGGGGATGCCTAAAGAAGAGGTAATTGAAAAATGAGATGGAGTTTTTTCTGCGGCGTTACGATCGCCGTACTACTAATCTGTTGGTTTGAATGGCCTAAGCTCAAACAAAAGCCGAAACGGGATAAGGCCGTCTTTGTGTCGCTGATTCTCCTCGTTTGGCTATTGTCCATGTTGGATCTGCCCCGAACGCCGGGTCCAACCACGCTCCTTCAGTTCATCTTTAAACCGTTTAAGGGACTTCTTGAACAATGAGTTCCTTGCAGCCCAATAACTATGCCAACGAAATCATTTCTCAAGAGTATGCCGAGTTCGTTAAGGTCAATTTCTGTTCAAAACCCCCTATCCTTCTGATTACCGCGGTCTCCATTATGCAGCATCAAGGGAAAGTGGCGGGATCTAGATGGATGACTGAACCGAAGGTGAAGGCAGCCTTACTTACCCCAAAACCCTCCCCCGCTGAACAACAAAGGACCTGACGACAACCGTCAGGTCCTTCTTTATGTTCAATCCCCAAAAAGGAAATCATCATCCGTCAACGCTTCAACGTGAATCGTGCGGACATATCCATTCCCCTTTTTCGAGAAAAAGTCATGCTGCTTCGTCTTCGTGCTTAGACCGTTAAGAACAATCGGATTAATCTCCTCTTCTTCGAAAAGGGGGTCTACACCAAGATTCATGAACGCTTTATTCGCGTTGTAGCGTAAGAAAGCTTTCACTTCTTCTGCCAAGCCCAAAGTTCCATAGAGGCTCTCTGTATAGCTTTCCTCATTGGCATGAAGCTCCTTCAACAAGGCACACAATGTCTCATACGCCTCATCCTGCTCAGCAGGGCTTAATTCCGCATAAACCTCTTGTGCCAATACACCGATGTACAGACCATGAATACTCTCATCGCGTAAAATCAAATCGATGATTTCGCCACTGCTCGTCATTTTCCCCTGTCCGGCCAAGTAAAGCGGATAATAAAAGCCGCTATAGAACAAATAGCTCTCCAGCAAGACAGATGCAGCCATAGCTAGATACAGCTCTTTCGTCGTTCCAATGTTCTCGTAGAAATGAGAAATCTTGTTGGCTTTGAACTGTAGATAAGGATTGCGCTCCACCCAGAGGAAAAGTTCATTGATTTCCTCCGTTGTAGACAACGTGGTGAAAATACTGCTGTAAGATTTCGCATGTATTTGTTCCATCATCCCCATGAAGCTTAGCACAGCTTTGCGCTGGAGACCATCGACATGCTCAAGAATCTTCGGCATGCCAACGCCGCCTTGCATGGTGTCGAGCAGCGTAAGGCCCCCAAGTACTTTCATGTAAAGTTCACGTTCTGCACCACTTAATGTGATCCATGACATTTTATCATCAGATAACGGGATTTCCTCATCTGTCCAGAACTGCATAATATTTTGATTCCAGAAAGTGATCGTAAAATCATCATCGGGACGATTCCAGTTCACAGCTTTCTTGGCATTATTTAGGGTAGTAGCCGTACTCATTTATAATCAATCCCCTTCCAAATTACACCGAGCAGCTGACGCATTCCTCAACGGATAGCTGATTTGTTCGCGTGTAGTAGAGCGATTTAAGTCCTTTGTGTGCCGCATAGAGGTATAGTTTAGCAAGTTGTCTTGTTGAAACATCACTATTTACGTGTAAAATGGTCGAGATTCCTTGATCCACATGCGTTTGAATTTCAGCAATAAGATCAAGAATCTTGAACTGATCCATTTGATAAGCAGATTTATAGTAAAAGAAATTATCACGCGCCATGAAAGGCATCGGATAGTACGTTGTTGAGTTCGCGTAAGTTCGAGTCTCGATAGGTTCTACAATCGGCATGACACTCGAAGTTGCATTTTGAATATAAGAAATACTTTGTGTTGGCGCAACGGCCAATCGGTAAGCATGATAGAGACCATTGGTTTTTACATCTTCTTTTAACTTTGCCCAGTCGCTTGGTGACGGAATCGGCATTCCCTCAAACAGTGACTTCACTTTATCCGTAAGCGGACGGTAATCCGTCTCCGTGTATCGGTTGAAGTAAGCGCCATTCGCATATTCGGATTGCTCAAAACCTTCAAAGGTTTGCCCCGAGGATTTGGCAATTTCCATACTTTTCTCAATCGAATAATAGTTCATAGCCATGAAGAACGTGCGGACGAAATCTTTGGCTTCATCACTCTCATAGCTAATTTTGTTCTTAGACAAGTAGCCATGAAGATTCATAACACCGAGACCAACGGAGTGCAGCTCACGGTTCGCTTTGGCAACCCCCGGCGCATTGCTGATCGTCGTCATATCACTAACAGAAGTCAATGCAATCATGCCCTCGTGCACGGTTTCACGCAGCTTCTTACGATCCATTACGTTCGCTATATTCATAGACGCGAGGTTACAGCTGATATCCCTAAGAATAAGGTCATCTTGGCCGTAATCGTTGATTTCCGAAGTTTCTTGCAGTTGAAAAATCTCTGTACAGAGATTAGACATTTTAATCGTACCGATACCTTTCAAGGCATGATCCTTGTTCGCATTCGTACGGTTCATCATATATGGATAACCGGATTCCAGTTGAGTCGTCGCAATTTTGATGAGCATGTCACGCGCACTCATGACAACCTTCTTCTTCACTTTCGGATTGGCCAAGAGTTCATCGTACATCTCATCGAGATCAATATCGTCCAAATGCTTGCCATAGGCTTGCAGGACCGTGTAAGGAGCAAAAACATGCAACGGCTTGTTCTCTTCAGCCAATTTGTAGAACTTGTTCGGTACAATAAGGCCGATTGACAGAGTTTTCAGACGAGATTTCTCATCCGCATTAATTTTCTTGCTATCAAGGAACTCCATAACGTCCCAGCCGAAAATGTTGTAGTAAGCAGCTCCTGAACCCTTGCGCTGCCCCATTTGATCGGCATAAGAGAAGGCATCTTCCATGAGCTTAAGTACCGGCATAATACCCTTTGCGGCGTTTTCCACACCTTTGATCGTTTCACCGCGCCCACGAAGCTTGGACAAGTTAACGGCTACGCCACCGCCAATTTTGGAAAGCTGCATGCAGGTAGCCAGCACGTAGTTAATTGAATTAAGCGAATCGTCCATCTCTAGCAGGAAGCAGGATACCATCTCGCCTCGGCGACTCTTACCTGCATTAAGGAACGTCGGTGTCGCTGGTTGCAAGCGTTGTTCCATCATCGATACTGCAAGAACGCGTGCAGTTTCTACGTTCCCACGACCCAAGTACAAAGCAACAATAGCGACGCGATCTGGGAAATGTTCCAGGTATAAGGACTTGTCATCACTGCGTAAAGCGTAATCCGTATAAAATTTCGAAGCTGCCATGTAAGAGGCGAACTCGAATTGATTGTCGTGGGCTACTTGGTAAACATCGTTAACTTCATCTTGCGTATAGCGCTCATATACGTTCTCGTAATAGTTATGATCGATCATATAACGAACTTTAGAAGAAGTATCGGGGAAAGTGAGGCTTTTACTGTGGACTTCCTTCATAAAAACTTCAACAGCTTCTTTATCCTTCTCTAGTTGGAAAAAGCCGTCCGCTCCGCGTTGCATCAATAAATTATTCAGCTCAATGTGCCGCAATTGCATGTACCCCCTGAACAAATCGTTCTACGTCATTTTTGGTGCCGGATAACTCAAACTTTGTTAACACGGGCACATCGTACTGCTGTGAGATCGTATCTGCGCTTTTGGCAAATCCGTCTCCCCAGTTGCGGTTACCACTTGCTGCTACTCCGAGAAGACGAGAGGCATTGCTTTCTAAGAAAGAAGCTACCTTCGGTGGAACTTGACCAAAACCGGTTGTATAAGTAACGAGCACGAAAGGCTCATCCATCTTCATCGCTTCCTCAATTTGAATCGCTGGCATTTTGAGCTTAGCAATAAATCGGCGTACATTTCCCGTCTTCGAATCGTAAGCAATCAGCATAGGTTTCCGTCTCCTAACACTCTCTTATTCTCTATCTAGTACCTCGTATGTAAGTAACCCTATATGTAGTAAACAAATGAATCATCCCGTGCAATTCGAGATCGAATACGCCGTTGTCCTTTCGACAAAATATGCGAATTTTAGGAATAGGCATCCTAGGAAAAAGGCGTCAATCATGCGGTTTATCACGGATTTTGACTCTATTTTTTCACAAATTCTAGCAGTTGTGTGTATCGCTTTTTTTACGATATCTAGTTGATAGATTCAAATTTATATCAATATATTGTGTTTGTCAACGAGTAAAAAGGCCCATTTTGACTAGTAAAATACGTAAACCTATACAGGACGTGGCTCGGAAGGCTTTGAAAATATTTTTTCAATTTTGACTTGAAATTTTCGAATTTGTCGAAAGCTAGTATAGGGCTTTGAGCTCACTAGATATAGATCCAACACATCCCAATTACAGGCTCATTAAGCCCTCCCAGAGTCGGTCTAAGGTCGTTAATAGCCAAGATGCCACAATCCTATCCAGAAATAAAAAAAGCTATTCACACGCACACGAGGGTGCCGTGAATAGCTTAATCTTATTTCTTAACCGTTGCGTTTTTGGAAATCACTCATGAACTCAGCGAGCGCTTTGCATGAGGCATAGGGAACAGCATTATACGTAGATGCTCTCAAACCGCCTACACTGCGATGACCTTTCAACCCAACAAATCCGTTCTGCTCGGTTTCCTTGATGAACTTCTTCTCCAACTCTTCATCCTGCAAACGGAACGTGATGTTCATGGCTGAACGACTGCCTGCATCAACAGGTCCACGATAGAAACCACCGCTTTGGTCGATTGCGCTATAAATTAGGCCTGATTTCTCAAGGTTATTTTTTTCGATGACCGCTAGTCCGCCTTGTTCCTGAATCCATTTTAATACTAGATTCATCATGTAGATGGAATAAACGGGTGGTGTATTGTAAAGGGAATTGTTTTTGCTATGGATTTCGTAGCGAAGCATGGTTGGAATCGTTTTAGGCAGATCTTGTAATAAATCTTCCTTAACGATAACCACAGTTACTCCAGAAGGACCTAGATTCTTTTGCGCACCAGCATAGATCATTCCGAATTTCGAAACATCAACTGGACGGCTCAAGATATCACTGGACATATCCCCAATTAGCGGCACATTCCCTGTATCCGGAAAGCTCTGGAACTGAGCGCCTTCAATCGTTTCGTTCGAAGTCAGATGCAAATAAGCGGAATCCGGATGAATGTTGATTTCACTTAAGTCCGGAATTTTCATAAATTTCTGTTCTTTCGAGCTTGCTGCGATGGCAATTTCTCCGAACAAGCTTGCTTCCTGAATAGCTTTCTCCGCCCATGCACCTGTTAGCACATAGCTGCCTACTTTACCTGGCTTTAGAAAATTAAGCGGAATCATGGCGAATTGTGTACTCGCACCACCTTGCAGAAACTGCACTTGGTACCCGTCAGGGATGCTAAAAATTTGTTTCAATAATTGCTGTGTTTCATTATGTACTTGCTCGAACTCCGCGCTGCGGTGCGAAATTTCCATGATGGACATGCCGATGCCTTTAAATTCGACAAGCTCCTCTTGTGCTTTCTGCAGTACTTCGAGCGGTAATGCCGCAGGCCCTGCGTTAAAGTTATAGGCCCTATTTCCCATGAATGACCACACCTTTGCTTTTTTGTATTATCGCTATGATAGCAATATTCTCTTCATGCATCAAGTAAAACCTCACTTGGAAATGCTAGGAGAAGTACGAAGAAGAGAACAGATTTGGATACAAAAGGAGCTTAAGTTACTTATGACATTGCTCGATATGATAGGAAAAAGTTCTACATACGCTGTAAAATTGGCAAACGAAAACATCTTGAACTCTGCAAATTCAGACAATTTAAGTTCCACGAACGCCTCAAGTTTGACGAACAATTCAAATTCGACGAACGCCTCAAGCTCGACGAACAATTCAAATTCGACGAACGCCTCAGAGAAGTATCGGCTGTTCGTAGGCATTCAGCTCCCGCAAGACGTCCAGCGGGTGCTTGATATATGGAAAAGCAGCCTCCAAGAGGTGCTGCCTTTCCAAAAGTGGACCCATCCGCAGGATGTCCACGTTACGTTAAGCTTCCTCGGCGACGCATCCGCCGAGACCGCCGAAGCGCTGGCGGCCGACCTGCGCCAGCTTGCAGCAGCTGCGCTGCCGCTGACCCTGCACGCCGAGGGCCTCGGCGTGTTCGGACCTCCGGCGGCGCCGTCGATCCTCTGGGCGGGCCTCGCCGGCGACCTCGACGCGCTGGCTGCGCTGCAGCGCGAGGTCGCGGGCGTCTGCGCCCGCCACGGCTTCCCGTCCGAGGCTCGCGCCTATCGGCCGCATCTCACCCTAGCCCGCCGCTACCGCACAGCGGCGGGGCCATTCAAGCGCTCCGCCCTAGCAGCGGCTGGGGCGCCTGCCGGCGGCTGGCCCGCGTGGCGGGTAGAGGACATTGTCCTCTACCGCAGCCACTTGGGCCGCCTGCCAGCGTACGAGCCGTTGGGCGTGTTCCCGTTTGAGGCATGAGTCCCACACTGGAATTAACATCTTATTTTTGTATAAATTTCAAGAATTCTACAAACAATTTAACCGATTGGATTTAATCAAAGAGGAGGAACCGATGTGCCAGAATGGATTGAAATTTTTTTAAAGACATTATTGTCAGTTGTCGTGCTTTTCTTTATGACAAAGTTGTTGGGAAAAAGACAAGTTTCTCAACTTTCCTTGTTCGAATACATAACTGGTATTACAATTGGTAATCTCGCGGCTTACATATCATTGGAAAAGGATTGGTATTTAGGTTTGGTATCCTTAGCTGCTTGGGTCGCGTGCTCTTTAGGGATTGAATTTTTGCAGCTAAAAAGCAAAAAAATGCGGGATTTTATTGATGGGAAAGGAACCGTGCTCATTAGAGACGGTAAAGTTTTGGAAGATAATTTAAAGAAAGAACGACTCACCACCGATGAACTTATGGAGCAATTAAGAAAGAGATCGGTATTTAAAGTCGCTGATGTAGAATTTGCGATCATGGAACCAGATGGGGATATTAATGTCCTATTGGCTCGAAAAAACCAACCGTTGACTGCCAAACATTTGGGCATCCAAGTTGCACCTGAACAGGAGCCCCAAGCGGTTATCATGGACGGTGAAATCATGGATGAAGCATTGGCCACTATCGGTTTAAACAGAGGATGGCTTAAAACAGAACTTGATAAATTGGGTGTGACGATTGAAAATGTATTTCTAGGACAAGTCGATTCTTACAGCCAATTGTATGTGGATTTATTTGACGACAAGATCATGGTACCTGTGCCACAGGAAAAAGCAAACCTATTTGCTACATTAAAAAAGTGCGAAGGCGATCTGATGTTGTTTGGTCTTACTACGAATAATAAAGCTGCAAAAGAAATGTACGAACAATGCTCGAAGCAAATGGAGGAACTTATCGCACAACTGGAACCTGTGCTTAAGCGGTAAAGTCCTTACACTCATGGCTAATCGAGCAGCGTCTGTGCTGTATGGTCACGGGCAAGCTCGAACATCCGCTGCAGTTGCACAGCGGTGTTTCGCTCCACCGATAGCGGCGGCAGCTCGCTCTCGCCGAAGAACTGGGCGCCGGTCGTTTCCAGCCCGGCTTCAAGTGCTTCCCCGCCCACCAACTCGCACAAGATGAACATCTTGTACACGTGGTTGGCCGAAGGCGGGTGCGCGTGGCGCTTCTTATCGAAGACCGCCAGCAATCGCACCGGCTTGACATCATAGCCGGCCTCCTCGCGGGTCTCCTTGACGGCGACCTCCGACGGTGTGAGGCCGATGTCCGCCCAGCCCCCAGGCAAAGCCCAAGCACCGTCGGCCCTTTCCTTCACCAGCAGCAGCTTGTTCTCTCTCAATACGACGGCCCGAATATCCACTTTCGGCGTCTGATAACCTGTGTCGCTGGCGAATAAAGCTGTCACCTTATCGATCGGTGTCTCTGAGAAATAACTCATCATCTCCACGCTGATCTTGCGCAGCGCCTCGTATCGCTCCAAGTCATAGCCATTCTCACCGTAAGTAAGCCCCGCTTGACTAATGGCCTGAATCTCTTTGGCCCACTCCAACCATGGGATATTCATCCGTTCCCCAACTCCGTTCCGATACATTTCTTGATGCCGCTATAAATAGCAACCATCTCCTCAAGCTTCATCCGAACCAGCCCGCTAGAAGAGGGACATACATAGTCGATCACACCTTCAACCATCGGATCCTGTTGAGTCCCCCAACTCATTCCCCTACGGCCGCTATACTGTTCATACACACCTTTCCCTACAAAACAGACAATACTTGGACGATAGGCTTTGATCTTTTCTTTCAAAATAAGTCGACCTTCCCGGTATTCCTCTGACGTAATTTCTGCAGCTGTTAAAGAAGGGCGGGCCACGATATTCGTAAACCCGTAACCGAGCTTCAACAGATCCCCATCCTCTTGAGGTTTATACAGCCGTGGTGTTAATCCCGCTTGGAAAAGGATCCGATAAAAACGATTGTTCGGATTCGCATAATGGTGACCCGTTTCTCCGGATCGTACACTAGGGTTATAGCCCACGAAAAGTATCCTTAAATCCTCCTGCAGATGATCCGAAATAGGCTCTATGCTCACCGTTAAAGCACCTCCACCAGCACGAAGAATTTTTTCCTTTTTAACAGGTTACCATGAACGACTAAAAACCAAAAGCCGAGGCACAGGACCTCGGCTTTCATTAGATAAATTTTAAAGACTCATAGGACTTGCCAAGCACTGCCGTTGCGTCACCTTTCAACCATTTATCTATAAGCGTGCTGTAAACACTTCGGAAATCAACCTCATACTTCAAATCCCCATTGTCCAAATTGCTCAGGCTCGGGTACGCTCCATAGAGACCGCCATTCACTTTGCCTCCAATTACAAACATCGGAGCTGCCGTTCCATGGTCGGTTCCGCCGCTTCCGTTCTCCTTCACCCTGCGCCCAAACTCCGAAAACATCATCACCACAACACGGTCCTGCAGTCCTTGTGACTCTAAGTCTTTATAGAACGCTGTCAGACCCTCGTCAACTTGAGTCAGCACTTTGGCATGCTGTACCTTCTCATCCGCATGATCGTCAAAACCGCCGATTTGCACATTAAATATTCTTGTGCCTGATTTACCGGCCAGCAGCTTAGATACTAATTGGAGATCCCTTGCAAAATTAGTTTTAGGATACTCCACTTTATTCGCATAAGCAGCCGTTAAAGCTTGAATCGCTTCAACACTTTTGAAGGCTTCATATCCACGCCCTGATACGACGCGCAGCTGTTCCGTCTGATTCTGCACACCATACATCTCCAAGAATGCTTTGGTGATCCGAATTTTGTCCATCATCGCAGTTTTCGGATCAATCAGATGATAGGTTTCTAAAGATTGGATAACAGGAAAGCTCATCTTCTCTGAAGCAAATGCCTTGCCACCTGCGCCAATCTGTATAGCTTTGAGCGGATTGCTGCTATCTCTTAAAGAAGACTCCGCATAGCGTGCAAGCCAACCGCTTCGACTCATCTTCGCTGGCTCAGCTGTCTGCCAAATTTCCATAGAGCGGAAATGAGAGTGATCGGGTTCCGGATATCCAACTCCCTGTACGACAGCCATTTTCCCGAGCTTATAAAGTGCAGCGAGGCCAACTAAACTCGGATGCAAACCTACTTGATTATCCAACGCAAGCACATCCTTCTGCTGGTAAGCCAGCGTCGGGCGCGCATCATAATAAATTCCTTGTCCATAAGGGATTAGCGTATTAATGCCATCATTTCCGCCGCTTAACTGAACAACAACAAGCACGGGTTCATCAACATTATCGTCAACACCGCCAGCAAAAATCGATTTTCCCGTTGCTGTAAATAAAGCCCCGCCTAGGCCTAAAGTCGCAAACATGGCTGTACCTTTCAGCAGAAAATCCCTTCGTGATAATTTCATTTTTCTCACCCCTTGCTATTTCATTTGAGCTTCCGGGCTAATCAGCACTAATTGAAGCAAACCTCTCAATCCCGCATTTTTTTGCTTTGTATGTATAATGGTATCGTCTGCGTATGCACGTAAACCCTGCAATGTTTTATCCGATAAATCCGTGATTCCCATACGCTGACTCCACATTTTCACCCATTCTTCCGGACGCTCCTGTTGTTCAGGTGTATAGTCTGCCGATGAGAGCACCTTCCCGTTCAGCTGCTTGGCAATGGACTCGGCAAACTGGTACCTTGCTAATAAGACGTTTGTATTCAGCCAAGAGGTGCCTCCTCTCCAACCGGCAACATCCGGCGGAGCATATAGCTCCTGTCCCATCCTCCTCATCGCTTGTGCATGCCCCTTCGACACAGTTAGCTTACAGCATTTGAGAATACCTGCCACATAGTCAGCCGGTGTTTTGATGAGAGATAACCGCAATTTCTCATCGTAAAATTCGTCCGATAGGAATAACTCTTGCAGTACTTCCCCCACAGTAGCCTTTTTTGATATTTGTTCGGCAACTTTTTGAATCCAGCTATCAGAGGGGCTGTCCGTTGCAAAATATTTGAGCAGCTTCGTAGCAAGAAAGATCGGCAGCGTTTTTTGATGGAAAATAATTTCAATTACATCTTCCGAATTCAGCTTTCCCGTTTCTTCAAGCAGCGTTTTCGTATCATTGTCGTGTTGTTTAGGATTATAACCTACTTTATTTTCCTTCTTATCATAAGTCCATCCCGTGAAAGCGCGCGCCGCTTCCTTCACATCAGTCTCTGTATAGTGACCGATACCTAGTGTGAATAGCTCCATGGCTTCGCGGGCATAATTTTCATTCGGTTTCCCTTTTTTATTCCGATTCACATCTAGCCAAATCATCATGGCAGGATCTTTACCTATGGCGAGGACGAGTTCTTTGAAATTTCCTAGTGCATGTTGGCGAAAAAGGGTGTTTTGTTGAACCATTAACGTGACATCATTAACCTTATAATTCGCCGTTGCAAAATGTCCATGCCAGAACAATGACATCTTTTCAATGAGCGGAGCATTGGAATATACCATTCGATATAACCAGTACATTTGTTGATCAGCTAATTGCAGCGGATCTAGTGACTTCTTGCCATCAGCAGTTAGTTGGTCAAATGGAGTTAGCGACGGTGCCTGATCGATCAATGCTTCTCCTGCAATTAGACGTCGCACCGTTTCCTCACGACCTAGTGCAACACAAGCAGTAACTTCTTCCCCAGTGGAACCAAATCCCGCTCGATGTAATAAATGAACGACTTCCTTGTTAGTCCATGGTGCTCCCATGATCTCCCCCCTCGCCCTATTTTCCAAACTGTACCACATAAATATGTCAAAAGTGTGTGGAAATAAAAAAAAGGATAGAGCTATCAGAATTATCTGATTCTCTATCCGTGAACCTATTCATGAGAGACCCTAGCTTGGATTAAGAGAAGATCATAAGTGGCTGCGATGCCTCCCTGTAGGCTGAACTTTTCTTCGTATGCCTTAAACATGCCTGCGAACAGCCTTCGCGAGCTGAGGCCAGGCGTAGCGGCAGCTTCCGAAGTGCTAGCCCCCATTGCTTTAACCGATAGTAGAAAATCTCTTACGGAAGCATATATTTCTTTTTGAATCAACCGTTCTTTGTGGAAACTTGAAAATCCTGCTTCCATGAGCGAGGTTTTCCACTCATAATCGGTTTGAAACGACAGTCCGTGCCGCTGAGGTTCCATGTCCATGGTTCGATACACGTCATGAAATGACTGATGCAGCTCGTAAAACGTTCTCGGCCCAAATGTTGTGAACACCAGTAAGCCTCCAGGACGAAGCATCTGCCGAAGGTGACGTAACGTTTGCCTCGGATTCTTAAGCCATTGAAAGCAGGCGCTCGAGACAATGAGGTCGAACGAGGCTGCTTGCACATCTGCCGACCACTTTTCTACATCGGCATGAATAAAGCTTAATCGATCTGGTTGACTTTGGCTGATAGCCAAATGGCTTGCCGTACCTGATCGGACACGTTGCTCCGCCACTTTGATCATGCCAGGTGCAATATCCAGTGCAGTAATAGACGCTTTGGACCATTCGTTAACCAGAATTCTGGTCAGAGTACCCGTGCCACAACCAATCTCAAGAATATTAGACGTCTCTTCGCCCTTCCACGCGATGAGAGTTTTGGCAAGCTGCTCTGCCATAATGCGCTGCACATTGGCGTGAATATCATACGAAC
Organism: Paenibacillus alginolyticus DSM 5050 = NBRC 15375; assembly: GCF_000422905.1. Lineage (GTDB taxonomy): Bacteria > Bacillota > Bacilli > Paenibacillales > NBRC-103111 > Paenibacillus_E > Paenibacillus_E alginolyticus. The sequence continues at coordinate 121,395 of NZ_AUGY01000013.1, read as the reverse complement.
CCGCTGAACTACGATTAAATTGGCGCTCAATATCCGTTATCCTTCTGCTCATCCCACCATCGCCTCAGTTTCTCAGCTATCTCATCTTCTCTTCCCAAAAACGGCGCATGCCCGCTGTCCGGTATGGAAAGCAACTCTGCTAGAGGCAATTGTGCTGCAAGCTCTGCCGCAGCATTGTAAGGACAAATCCTATCCTCCATGCCGTGAACAAGCAGAACCGGACATTTAATTTCCGGCAGCCCTGACAAGACTTCCTCACATCGCAAAATCTGAAGACCAGCAATTAGTGCTGGAGTTGTCCAGCTGCCAATGAGAGGAAATCTTTTGCCAAGACCGGCCTCCCACTCTGCTTCTGTAAACATAACCTGCCGAAATTTTGTTTCAACGGCTTGTGGGTCCTTCTTAAGTTCTATAATCATCTGCCTAACGTAGGCATCTGCCCAGCCGCGGTCCATCTCTTCAATAGAACGGGTAAAACGAGCTGTAGCCGCAAACAACACCAGCCCATCAGCAAAACCTTTAATCGCTAGCCTCAACGCCAGTAATCCGCCGAGCGACCAACCTCCGATTAACAGTGGACCACGGAAATCCCTTGTCTTACCTGTAGAAATATCCGAAGATCTCATGTTTTCTACCGCCGTTTCAGTAAGCAGAAGCATTTTCTCCAGAGAGTCGGCATCACTGTAATCGACGGAAACATGATGAAAATCCGGCATTAACTCGCGAAGTCGATCGAAAACCGTATCCGGCATGCTCCATCCGGTCAGCCATAAGATGGTGGCGCTTGTCGATGCAACAATCATAGTCATAGCACTCCTTGTTGAAGCCCGACGGTACGGATTCGCTCAGCAGCATCAATCAATTCCTTATTCGAATGAACGGCTGACAATGAGAAGCGAATACGAGCTGTACCAGCAGGCACCGTAGGGGGACGGATGGCAACCGAAGCGATCCCTTCCTCTTCAAGAGCACCACTGAAACGAATAGCCGTATCATTATCGCCGATGATTATCGGTACAATTGGAGAGTCACCGTTACCAACATCAAACCCTGCCTCGTTTAGCGAAGACCGAAACAGCCTAATTGCCTCGTGAAGTCGTTCCCGGCGCCAGTGCTCTGTTTGTACCATATCCAAAGCTTTTGAAATACCAGCTACAAGAGAAGGGGGCAGCGCTGTTGAATAGATGAGCGGCCTAGCCTTATTTATCAGCCAACGAATGAGTGTGCGGCTACCGCACACATAGGCTCCATACACACCGAAAGATTTACTGAACGTTCCCATATGGACATCCACTTCATCCTGCACCCCGAGTTCATGGCATAATCCCTCGCCACGCCGCCCGTATATTCCTCCGCTGTGTGCCTCGTCCACCATCAACATCGCCTCGTATTCGCGTTTGAGCAGCGCGAGTTCACACAAAGGCGCCTGATCGCCATCCATCGAGAAGACGGCATCTGTAACGATCAGCTTTCGCCGTTTATCACGGTACTTATTTAATAAGAAACGTAAATGTTCCATATCGTTATGACGATACCGAGCGAGCTCCGCACGGCTCAATATCGTACCGTCCACAATTCTGGCATGGTTTAGCTGATCGCTGAAAACAACATCACCTCGGCTTACTAGCGCACTAATCACACCAGAATTCGCCATATATCCATTTGCAAAAACAAGCGCTGCTTCGCAGTTCTGCCAACCGGCCAGTGCTTCCTCAAGTCGGCCATAAGGCGCCCGGTTGCCTGTCACAAGACGCGATGCACCTGAGCCTACCCCTTCGCTCAGCAGCGTTTCGCGCATCACTTCCACAATGACGGGATGCTGCGAGAGTCCAAGATAATCATTGGAAGACAGGTTGAGGAGTAGGCGTTCTCCACGAACCGTATAACCAGGGCATTCCAGAACCAGGCTGTTTACACGCAAAGAACGCATTAACGAGGCGTCCGTCATGTCCGCAAGTTCTTTTTCCATCCAATTCATCATCGGCACCACCTTAAAGGGCACTTAATTCAATCTCAAACCCCAAATCTTCAATCATCTGATGATCCGTTCCAACCTCTTGGCCTGCTGTTGTTAAATAATCACCAACAAATAGTGAGTTTGCAGCGTACAGCGATAGCGGCTGCAGCGTGCGAAGGTTGACCTCACGACCGCCCGCTACTCGGATTTCTTTAGAAGGACAGGTGAAACGGAACAGAGCCAGTACCTTTAAAGCTTTCATCGACGGCGTGCGGCCTGCATGTTCCAAAGGGGTTCCTGGAATCGCATTTAGGAAATTAATCGGAATCGAATCCGCATCGATATCGCGAAGCGCATAAGCCATTTCAACAATTTCCTGATTCGTCTCGCCCATGCCGATAATGACACCAGAGCAGGGTGACATGCCGTACGTTTTTACTTTTTCCACTGTTTCAACACGTTGGTCATAGGTATGGGTCGTAGTAATAGATGGGTAATTGGCTTTGCTGGTATTTAAGTTGTGGTTATAGCGATGTACGCCCGCTTCCGCAAGACGTTCGGCTTGCTCATCCTTCAAAATGCCCAGGCATGCGCAAATTTTTAGCGGCATCGTTTCACGGATTTCTCTAACCGCATCCACCACTTGATCTAGTTCCTTATCTGTCGGACCTTTTCCGGCAGCTACGATGCAATAAGTTCCAGCTTTGCGTGCCATAGCTTCACGTGCGCCGGCAAGCAGCGTGTCTTTATCGAGCAAGGTGTATTTATTTACTGGCGCCGTCGAAACAATGGATTGTGAGCAATAGCCGCAGTCCTCGGGACAAAGGCCGCTTTTGGCGTTAATGATCATATTCAGCTTCACTTTTTTACCATAAAAATGTTTTCTCACTTTAAATGCAGCCTGCAGCAAGGGCAGTACCTCATCATTGTCGGCTTCTAGTACAGATAGCCCTTCATCTAATGTTAAACATTCCCCACTCAACGCTTTTTGGGCAAGCGCTTGCCATTCCATATCGGCAGCAATAATTTCCATCATTATCGTCCTCCTTAACGCTTTCCCAGGAAAGCTCTCTCGTAAACATTTGCTATCGTTTATTATTCAGAGCCTGTCTGATGGGTGCGAGTTGTATCGTTTTGTGTAAGGTATGTATCAAAGTTTCTGAATTCGCATTGGTTTGCAAATGGGGAAATCGGCCGAGCACTCGAAGACCGCTATAATGCTCGATAAGTTCTGCATTCGAATCCGCACTAGGATCATTATGCGGCTCCGTTAATTCGCCGTCGTTCATTATGACGCCTACAATCGGGATTCCGTGATGCCGCAGAAATGATGCCGTCAAAAGCGTGTGGTTAATCGTGCCAAGGCTGGAACGGGCTACAATTAGAGCCGGTATATGAAGCTCTGAAATCAAGTCCACTACGAGAGCATCATCGGTCAGCGGAACTGCGACACCGCCAGCACCTTCAATGAGCAGCGCTTCATAACGTTTAGTGAGAGGTTCACCAGCGGCGATAAGCTCCTGCAGCGTTAAGGTCACACCAGCACGCTTTGCGGCGAGCATCGGAGTAAGCGGAGCTTCGAATGTAAATGGCGCCACCGCCTCTGGCGTCTCCTGGATTCCCGTGCTTTGCAGCAGCCGTTCAGCATCGGTAACTCCGCTGCCAAGAAGAGCACCGGACTGTACCGGCTTCCATACACCTGCGTTCAATCCTTCGGCGCGAAGCGCAGCGGTGATGGCTGCCGTCACCATTGTCTTCCCAACGCCGGTGTCCGTGCCTGTTATAAATAACCCGTTTATCGGTCCCATGTCCATTTTGTTCATAAAGCCCGGCTGCCTTCTGTGACGTTTACAATCGATTCAGCCAAAATATCTATCATCGATTCAAGCTCAGCTTCTGTGCTGACAAGCGGAGGGATGAAAACAATCACATTGCCTAGCGGCCTCGTCAGCATCCCGAGCTCTCTGGCCCTCATGCTCGTACGAACGCCGATTCGTTCTACCCAATCGTAGGGCTCACGAGAACCTTTATCACGTACGAGCTCGATTCCGATCATCAATCCCTTTTGCCGGATGTCACCAATATGCGGTCGCTCCTTAAGTGCTGCGAGCTTATTCTCGACAAAGGACGCCTTAGCTCTAACTCCTTCAATGATCTTGCGCTCTTCAAACAGCTTCAAACTGGCCAAAGCAACGGCACAGCCAAGTGGGTTTCCCGTGTAGGAATGACCGTGAAAAAATGTTTTCTGCTCATGGTAATCCGCATAAAACGCCTCGTAGATCTCATCCGTTGCAAGTGTCGCTGCCACAGGCAAATAGCCACCTGTCAGCCCCTTCCCTACCACCATTAAATCAGGTGATACGCTTTCGAGATCGCAGGCGAACATAGCGCCTGTACGACCAAAGCCGGTTGCGACCTCGTCGGCAATAAGCAGTACGTCATACTTGCGGCAGAGTGCTGCCATCTCACGTAAGCAGCCCGGCGGCATAACAATCATTCCGCTGGCTCCTTGCACAATCGGCTCCACAATAAGAGCCGCGATCTCATCTGCTCTCGTCTCGAGCAACTTACGAAGTAGGGTTAGCGTACCTTCCAATGCTTCTGCGGCACCGCCTTCATGGCGATAAGCGTAAGGATATGGAATGACGTGCGATGGAAACAGCATGGGACGGAACACATCATGATACAGCGGTATTGCACCGACACTAACCGCGCCAATTGTATCTCCGTGGTACGCTTGATTCATCGTAATAAACGTCGTTTTTCCCCGTGCTCCCCGGTTGTGCCAGTATTGAAATGCCATTTTGATCGCAATCTCGACACCGGTTGCTCCTGAATCCGAATAAAATACTTTGTTTAACCCTTTCGGAGCGATCCCTACCAGCTTCTCTGCAAGTTCGATTGCCGGTATATTGGCCATTCCTAGAAGGGTGGAGTGGGCGACTCGCCCTAACTGGTCCGCAATCGCTCGATTTAACTCCGGGACGTTGTGTCCATGTACGTTAAGCCAAACTGACGAGAAACCGTCGTAATAAGCTCTTCCCTGGGCGTCATAAAGCCTGATACCTTCACCACGTTCGATAATGAGAGGATCTGCGTTGTTGTAGTCTTTCATCTGAGTAAAAGGATGCCATAAATGCGACTTGTTGATTGCAGCAAGACGCTCGTAATCCGTTGTCACAATGATCACCATCCATATATTTAATTGTCAACTTAAAATCATTGTTTAGGTTGACAATTAATTGTGGTTATCTTAGCAGATCGGGACGTCTCTGTAAAGAGAATCCCAAATCATCACAGCCTGTTATTAAACATAAAAAATGAGCAACTCAAAGCGTAGTTTACACTTTGCGTTACTCATAATATATTTAATGGCGTATTGTTATCGGAAACTTTTATTTCAGTTTAACTGCCAATTGTTTGATCAATTCGAGGAATGAACCAACTACACGACGAACACGTTTATCGACATCTGGATGGATATCTTGATAGGTGACACCCGGATGGAAGCTCTTCCGCTGGTCGCCTCCAATAGATAGCCAATCTGGGCAGTTAATGCCATGCAGATTGCGTACAATCGTCTGCAGCTGCGTCAGAGAGCTGACAGCAATTGCTCCGCCTGCTGAGCTTACAGATAAGACAACCTTGTTGCTGAAATGGTCTTGTCCCAAATGATCAAGCGCGTTTTTCAAAACACCCGAAATTCCACTATGATATTCCGGTGTTGCCAGTACGATCCCCTCTGCTTTAAGCATAGCTTCTTTTAATTTCTCTAGAGCTTCGTGCCCCGCGTTTGCATCATCTGGTGTATAGAAAGGGACCGGTGTTAGATACAAGTCAATCAACGTCACCTCGTGGCCCTCTTGGGTCGCAAGATGCTTGATATATTCAGCAAGTCTTGTGCTTGTCGCTGATCTCTGATTACTTCCTGCTATCATGGTAATTTTCATATTAATCTTCCTTCCAGATCTGATTCATGCATTCATTATACCTCAACTCCCATCAAAATACACCGCTAATTATAATTATTATCAAAAGAGTATTAGTATCGAAAAAATGAAAAAACTGCCTCCTCCATAGAAATCTATGGAAGAAGCAGCTCGTATGTTATTGATTTATAAGTGCTAAAGAATTAGCAATCGAAGTAAAGGTTGTACTCGTGTGGGTGAATACGGATAGCTACAGCTTTCGCTTCGCCACGCTTCAATTCGATATAGTTATCGATGAAATCTTGTGTGAATACGCCGCCTTCGATCAAGAAGTCGGAATCAGCTGCAAGAGCATCCAAAGCTTCATCTAATGTACCAGGAACGCTGCGGATTTCAGCTTTCTCTGCATCGGACATTTCATAGATGTTTGTATCGAAAGGACCGTATCCAAGAGCACGCGGATCGATTTTCTTTTTGATACCGTCAAGACCTGCCATCAGCATTGCTGCGAAAGCGAGGTATGGGTTAGCCGTGCTATCCGGTGTACGGAATTCGATACGACAACCTTTAGGTGTCACCGCTGCGATTGGAATACGAACTGCTGCGGAACGGTTACCTTTGGAGAATACAAGGTTAACCGGCGCTTCGTAACCAGGAACCAGACGTTTGAAGGAGTTCGTACTTGGGTTTGTCAATGCGATCAATGCAGGTGCGTGGTAAAGAATACCACCGATATAGTTGATTGCCATTTCACTCAGGTTTGCGTATGCTCCTTTTTCATAGAACAAAGGCTCGCTGCCATCGAAGATGGACATGTGAACGTGCATACCGCTACCATTATCACCAAACAGTGGTTTAGGCATGAAAGTTGCTACTTTACCGTATTCTCTAGCCGTGTTAGCAACGATATATTTGTATTTGAGCAGGTTATCTGCTGTTTTAGTCAATGTGTCAAAACGGAAGTTAATTTCAGCTTGACCAGCTGTAGCCACTTCATGGTGGTGACGTTCGATACGAAGACCTGCGTCAGCAAGCTTATTACACATTTCGGAACGAATGTCTTGTTGGGAGTCAACTGGAGCTACAGGAACGTAACCGCCTTTGACTGGAACCTTATAAGCTAGGTTTCCGCCTTCTTCTTTGCGGCCTGTATTCCAACCTGCTTCTTCGGAGTCAACTTCGAAGTAGGATTTGTTCATGCCGTTCTCATAACGAACATCGTCAAAAATGAAGAACTCGGACTCAGGAGCGAAGAATGCAGTTGTACCAACACCTGTTGTTTGCAAATACTCTTCTGCTTTTTGAGCGATGCTGCGTGGATCGCGATCATAACGTTCGCCTTCTGGCGTATGAATGTTGCTCATAATGACCAAAGTTGGGTGAGCAGTGAAAGGATCTACGTAAGCAGTCTCTGGATCTGGCATCATAACCATATCAGATTGTTCAATACCACGGAATCCCGCGATGGAGGAACCATCAAAAGCTACCCCATTTACGAAAGTTTCTTCATCTACTTCTGTTGCAGGCAAAGAAATATGGTGGGCTTTACCGGAAAGACCTACGAAACGAAAATCTACCCACTCGATGTTTTTTTCCTTGATAAGGTTCAACACGTTTTGAACTGACATTTAAAAACCCTCCCATTTCCGTACATTCAACGTACTTTGCATGATTAATGTTCAACTTTTGGTTGTTATCTTGCACATATTATATAGCGATTAAGCTTACACAGTCAATACTTATGTCAGGTATTTTTTAAAGATGTGTAAGCTATGCTCACACTAATTCACATATTTGTCCGTCTTATATCCATAAACAGGAAAACTGGCTTCCTCATTCGAGGAAGCCAGTCATCTTAGAACTATTACCGTTAAGCCAAGATAACTTCTTTATGTGTATCAAACTTTTTACCAAGCAGCGGAGCTAGCTTCTCAAGATCAACAAGTAAATTAGCGAATTGATCCGGGAACAAGGACTGAACGCCGTCCCCAGTCATTGAATTGTCTGGATCTGTGTGCATTTCGATGATCAAACCATCTGCTCCTGCGGCTACAGATGCCTTAGTCATAGGAACAACAAGCTCTCTACGGCCAGTACCATGACTCGGATCTGAGATTACCGGAAGATGGCTCAATTGCTTAAGAACCGGAATAGCCGATAAATCTAGTGTATTCCGAGTGTACGTTTCGAATGTTCGGATTCCGCGTTCACAGAGCATAACATTCGGGTTACCGCCAGCAAGGATATATTCAGCAGCATTCAAGAATTCATCGTAAGTGGAGCTGAAACCACGCTTAAGCAGTACTGGTGTTTGAATAGTCCCAAGCTTGCGAAGCAAATCAAAGTTTTGCATATTACGTGTGCCTACTTGCAAAATATCCGCGTATTGGGCACATACATCAACATACTCAGGAGTCATAACTTCTGTAATAGTAAGAAGTCCATGCTTCTTACCCGCTTCAGCCATCATGATCAAGCCCTCTACGCCAACACCTTGGAAGCTATAAGGACCTGTTCTTGGCTTGAATGCGCCGCCGCGAAGAACTTGACCTCCCGCTGCTTTCACTAAACGTGCGATCTCATCTATCTGTTCTGGCGTTTCTACAGCACAAGGGCCGCCCATAACAACAAGCTGCTCGCCACCGATTTCAACACCTTTAATTTTGATAACGGTATCTGCCGGATGAAAGTCACGGCTTGCTAATTTATACGACTTTGAAATTTTCACGACTTGCTCCACTCCTGACATTTGACGCAGCTGTTCAGCTAATTTAGGATCGGCCTTGCCGATTATTCCGATTACTGTGCGATCCTCACCTTTGGAGACGTGAGCTTGAACACCTTGCTTTTCTATAAATTGTACAATTTCCTGAATACGCTCATCTGACGTTTTGTTGGATGTAATGGCGATCATCTTAAACACGCTCCTTATTTATATGGGTTGAATCACTTGAATACTTCAACGCTTGTTCGCTTCTACGCTTTTAACCGCTAAAGTAAATATACAACGCTTGACGAGTTTTCGTCAAGCGTTAATTTATTTGCTATTCATTTGTATTCGAAGGCGCAAGTTGATCTTTACGGATTCTACGTTTTTCTTTGCGGCGATTCGCATGGTATTTAAGTAAGAGCATAATTGGGAAGTAAGCAATAATTCCGAGTATCAGCCCAACCACCATACCGCCTACAATCAAATCTAAACCACTTCTAATAATGTTAGAAAGCATGTGGGGTAAATGATGGATCAGATAAATCTTAAAGTGCTTCGGTACCAACCAATCCCCCACTTGCTTATTGAGAATCGAGAATGGAATATAAATCACTTTTCCAAACACAAATCCAATTAACGCTCCAGGTAAATTAGCTCTTAATAAATAAACCAACGGAAAGATAAGAGCGAATGCAAAACCGGCTGTAGGTAGTGTAAACATCTCTACAAACAATCCAATTGAAAAGCCGCGTGCTACCTTAGAAGGACCACCTTTGGCACGTAAGAGAAGTAAATATTTATATCTAAACCAGCGCTTCATGCTTTTCCAATCGTAGCGAGCTTTCACTTTCATCATTTTCACCTTCTGAGTGCTTTGCATGCTGGTCTCAATCCCGCCCTGTGGAATAAATAAGGATCACTCACTACTAGCCACTTTGGATTTAACAGCCGGAATGAGCTTCTTCATATTAATAGTACGCGTAATATCCCAACTGGTTTCATCTTTTAAATCATAAGCCTCCAAATAGGAAATTACCTCTTTGGTTATCGGTGTTGGTGTCGAAGCACCAGATGTAACACCGACCTTGCGTACATGGGTTAACCACGTGCTATTAAGCTCAGTGATATCAGATATTCTATACGCTCTAACGCCTGCAATTTCCTCTGAAACTTGCGCTAAGCGGTTCGAATTATTACTTTTTGGATCTCCAACTACGATAACTAAATCAACTTCCTTCGCTTGTTCAGCTACCGCTTCTTGTCTAACCTGTGTGGCTAGGCATATCTCATTATGGATCTCAGCTTTTGGGAATAGTTCCAGTAATCGATTCATAATATGCTTAATGTCCCATTGGCTCATTGTTGTCTGGTTAGTAATAATAATACGTTCGGATTTAATATTTAGTTGTTCGGCCTCTTCAAGCTTTTCAATGAGATGCACCTTGTCAGGCGCTACACCTACTGCGCCCTCAGGCTCAGGATGAGCTTTCTTCCCGATATAGATAACTTCATAGCCGTCGGCTACTTTTTCTCGAATTAAATCGTGTGTCTTCGTCACATCTGGGCAGGTTGCATCCACAACAGTTAAACCCTTGTCCCGAGCTCGGCGTCTTACTTCAGGAGAGACCCCGTGAGCTGTGAAAATGACCGTCCCTGTTTCGATTTGTTCTAATATTTCAAGCCGGTTCTCACCATCTAAGGTGATGACACCTTCTTCTTTGAAGAAATCAGTAACATGCGCATTATGAACAATCATGCCTAATATATAAATAGGTCTGGGAAGATTTAAGTTTTTAGCAGTTTGCATAGCAAGCGCCATAGCATCTACAACGCCATAGCAATAGCCTCTGGGTGATATTCGGACTACTTCCATTTCTTCCACCTGCCTAAGAAATCATTATTTTCTTTCATTATAGCTGATTATACAGGGAGAGGAAAGTTTGCTGGAAGCCAAATCATAAAGGTGCTTCCTTCGTCTTTGCGCGTTGTCACTTCAATAGACCCACCGTGTTCATCTATAATCCATTTGGCGATCGATAATCCAAGTCCAGTTCCAGACGTCAGTCCCCTGGATAAATCTGCGCGATAAAATCTATCGAAAATATGAGGAACATCCTCTTTATCCATGCCTATCCCGGTGTCGGCAATCCGAATACCTATAAAGCTATCGGTTCTCGATGCCTCGAATCTTACGGTTCCAACTGGGGTATACTTGAACGCGTTTTCGATGAAAATAAACAACAGCTGCTGCAAGTAATCCCGGTTCCCTTGCACAACCGCATGTTCTAGTGCATCTAGATCACCCACTTGCCAATCTGCGGTATGCTCGAGCAATTGAGCCCGCCTTACCACTTCTTGAACGAGCGGCATGATCTCAACTGGCCTCTTTTCCATAAGAACGCCGGCATCTGCTCTCGCCAGAGCCAGAAGATCATTGACTAGTCTGCTCATTCGCTGTGCTTCACCTGCGATATCATGCATAGCTTCGAGTGACATTTGCATTTGATCAGGCGTAGCAAGCTCTGTACTCCCCGAAGTTTGCTTCCACATCTTTTCTAACAAGTCGACATTTCCTCGAATTGTTGTAAGCGGTGTTCTCAGCTCATGAGAAGCGTCCGATACGAATCTGCGCTGAGCGCGGTATGCTTCATCTAATTCCAGATAGGTGATCTCAATCCGAGAGAGCATTCCATTAATCGTCTCCGTCAAGCGTCCAATCTCATCAAGTGGACCGTCATATTGAATACGCTTCTCTAGATCATCGCTGCTTCCTATTTGATTCGCGGCGTCAATGACGCGTTCTATCGGCTTGAGCGCCTTACGCGCCAAGAACCAGCCAAGTGAAGCTGCCACAATAATCGTGAGTAATGCCCAAACCATCAGCGTATACCCGAGGGTAACGGACGTTTTTTCATAACTGCCAATCGGTACAGCAGCTTGAAGAACCCCGATGAGTTGGTTCTGGTCATCAGACCTGATCGCTTGATTGTAGATGAGGAAGTCTTGCCCCAGTACCTTGGTCTTTTCGAAAAAACCATCCTCATTCATTAATTTATCAATCGTATTTTTCGCTAAAGGCAATGTAACATCATAGAATTGTAAGTTAGCCGAGCGATTAAATTTTTTGAGTGCAATATTATATAATTGCAGAAACGTATTCGTAGAGTAGAAATCTCTACTCTCCAGTTCCAGATCAACAACGAGTCCCTTCTGTGAAAGGGCGAAGCTCTTTTGAATACGCAAAGAGGTATTGCTCGCTTCCCTTTTCACATCTTGGCGAATTTGATCGTATAGGAAATAATTCAAGAAAAAATAAAGAACAATGCCGAAGAGCAGCATAGTTAGAGCCAAAATACCTGAATACCAAAGCGTTAGCCGCAAGCGAAGTGACATATTAAGATTCCCCTCTCAATACGTAACCTGCCCCCCGCACCGTTTGAATCAATCGTTTATGGCCATATTCTTCGGTCTTTTGACGCAGCAGCGCGATATAAACCTCCAAAACATTGGATTCACCGCTATAATCGTAGCCCCATATTTTTTCCATAATAATATCCCGTGAAAGGACACGCTTTGGATTCTGCATGAACAAGTGAAGTAAGTCAAACTCCTTGGTTGTTAACTCAATCAGTTTCTCGCCGCGAAAAACCTCACGTGTATCCAAATCCAAGATTGTATCCTCATAACTCAATCTATTCGTCTGCTGCTCAGGACGCTCCGTTCTCCTTCTAAGAAGTACACGTACTCTAGCCAGCAGCTCTTCAAGCGCGAACGGCTTGACCAAATAATCGTCAGCACCGAGATCCAAGCCTTTCACGCGATCGCTGATTTCATCTTTGGCTGTAAGCATAAGAATCGGTACCTCGCTGCCGCTTTCACGCACTCGACGAACGACCTCCCAGCCATCAATATGCGGCATCATGACGTCCAAGATCAGCAGATGCGGTTCCGCTGTCAACATTTGCTTGAGGCCATCCGAACCGTTGGCGGCAGTGATGACCGAATATCCTTCAAAGGCCAAACCTCTTCTCAACATAGACGTAATTTTCTCATCATCATCAATAACCATTATGTTCTCTCTCATCGACGAAACCACCCTTCTATCAACCATTGTAACAAATTCAGCTATCCAAGCAAAAAGAAGCGGAGCCTGCAAGCTTGCGGCCGCGGGACTCCACTTCCTTTTATTCCGAACTAACCTTTATTCAACTCTTTTATTGTTGGGCAGGCGTCTCTGCTAACGCATTTTTATCCCCAACTGTAATCGGTACTTCCATGCGCTTGCCGTCTCGAATAAGTCCCAAAGTAACCTTGTCGCCAACTTTCGATGCCTGAACTTTAGTAATCAATTCCTGCGAATTTTTCACCTTGGTTCCGTTAATGTCTACAATGACATCGTATTGACGCAGACCCGCTTGGAAAGCAGGGCTTTTACGTTGAACGCTGCCAACTAATGCCCCATCTGTGTTCGAAAGCTTCAATTCACTTACCCAGTCTTTACCGATATCTTGTAGACCTACACCTAAGTAAGGAACGGGTTCTTTAGGAATTTGAACATTATTTTTAAGATTTTCAAGAACCGAAGAAATGGTGCTAGTAGGAATGGCGAAACCAATTCCTTGCGCTTGAGAACTAACCGCCGTATTAATACCAATAACTTCACCATTCAAGTTCAGTAAAGGTCCGCCGGAGTTACCAGGGTTAATGGATGCGTCCGTTTGCAGTAAGTGCTTATACTCGCGAGTTCCTTTCGCATCTGGAATGCTGATAGGACGCTCCTTCGCACTAAGCACACCTACAGTAACCGTGTGGTCGAAGCCGTATGGATTACCGATAGCAACAACCCAATCCCCAACATTCACATCTTCAGCTTTACCAAGTGGGAGGATTGGAAACTCTTTATCGCCTTCGATTTTGAGAACAGCCAAATCCAAATCGTAGCTGTTACCTAACAATTTAGCTTTAAATGGCTTATCATAACCTTCAACCGTAACTTGAATTTCATCAGCGCCGTCAACAACGTGCTCATTGGTTAAAATATATCCGGTTTTTTCGAAAATAAACCCTGTTCCCATACCTGCTGGCTGCAGTTCGCCGCTTCCAGAGTTATTCTGATTACTCTTAGGCGCTGTGTTGCCGCCGCCATTATCCCCAAAGAATTGACGGAAGAACGGATCATCAAAGAGGGAGTTGCCGCCACGGCTTGTTTGCTTCGGCTTCACAAGAGATTCAACCTTAACAATTGCAGGTCCAGCATTCTGTGCAATAGCTGAAATGTTTCCCGGGCGAACAACATCAAGCCCAACATTTTTCACTTCGCCTCCGTTACTGCTTCCGCTCTTCGTTGCAGCTGCTGTGGAGCTGCCCGAAGCTAGAGGCTGATTGCCAGTAAACAAATTCATTTTATCAGCGCTGAACATAAGTGCGCCTACGACCAAGGCGCCTGCCATGAAAGCCGCGAAAATGCTTTTCACAGATGAACGCTTTTTTGCGTTCGGATCCCAGGGTCCCGAGCCTTGCGGAGCGCCTGCTTCCGGTCCAAAACTGAAAGGACGCAAGTTCTTAGGAGGAGTAACTTCAACACTGGAAGTTCCTTCAGTACCCGACGAAGAAGTTGTTAGCGAATGTCCTTCGTTTTCTTCGTTAAAAGCCGACTTGTAAGGGCCATACGAATAATAGTAGGACGGTCTTGCTTTGTTAGGATCTTGTGGATCTTGCAGGTCTTGCGGGTCTTGATGATTAGAATCATTTCGATTTACGCCATCGTTGTTATTGCTATTGTTGTTCTGCGACTTAAAGAAGTCGCTATAATCTTTCTTGTTGTCTTCCATAGTTCTTACCTCCATTTGATTAATAAAGTTATAAGTGCATGTTCTTGAAGGGTTATGTCTTGTTCTCTGTAGTTCTATCATGCACCTACAACCTTAAACGAATATTAAAAAACAATAAAATGGAGGTAAAAAAAGGGCTAACTCACTGTATCCAAGCTTGTTCCACCTTGTGGAGCAACCCAGCTGCTTCTTTCACCCATTTATCTTCGATTTTGGCATCAGGGTCAAGCGGAGTTTGGAATTGGTCGATCATTGCACCAAAGGTTTCTGCTTCCGCATCCTGGCTAAGTCCTTCATTATACACATGCTTCAGCACGAAAGGAGTTCCCATTTCGACGATCGCATCCGTTGATTCGGAATCGCCATCAATCCTTCCTGTGATAACTTGAAAAGGTATACGCAGCCAAACTAGATGCTCTTCATCTAAGTAGTGGTCGAAATAGCCATGATCGTAATCCCAATTGCCGCCCAGAGCAAAATCGAATTCATGCAGGTGCTCACGAACACTGTCGAAAGATTCTTGAACCTGCTCCAAAGATGATGATAAAGTTTTCATTCAGACACTCCTTAAGCGCTCATATTATTTTACTTACGCATAGAATGTGTCAAAATCTAGTTTTTATGTGTGTTTCGTTCCTTATTGTCAAACCAAGCCTTTGCGGTGTGCGTAGATAGCAAGCTGAGTCCGATCCTCTAATTCACACTTCATTAGGAGGTTGCTGACGTGTGTTTTGACCGTTTTGATACTAATAAAAAGCTCTTCTGAAATGTCCTTATTACTCTTTCCCTCTGCAATCAAAAGCAATACTTCTCTCTCTCGCGAAGTCAACCCTTCTTCCTCAGGCACACTAGTACGCTGTCTGATCCCTCTTGTAAGTGCCAAGGACACTTCTGAATTCATAACCGGCATACCGCGGTAAGCGCTCATAATCGCATGAATCAATTGGTCGGATGAAACCGTCTTCAGCATATAACTGATGGCACCCGATTCGACAGCTTCGAGAACCTTCGCTTCCTCCAAGAAGCTGGTCAGCATAATTACTTTTATCTGTGGAAATTTACCGCATATCAACTTGGTGGCACCTATTCCATCCAGCACCGGCATGGTCAGATCCATCAAAATAACATCCGGCAAAAGATGAGAGAGTTCCTGATTTAACTTATCGAACGCATCCTGGCCATTGCTTGCTTCCCCTACAACTTCCAATCCGGGTTCCAACGAGATGTAGGTTCGAAGCCCAACCCGTACCATATCGTGATCATCGACGATCATCACTTTAATGTTACTGCTCATTTGTTTCTCCCTCTCTTTCCTTCATTAACAAGCTCGACTGTCCCGTAAACCGCGGAATGCGTACTCTAACTCGTGTTCCTGATCCTAATTTGCTGTCTATCTCTACTTCGCCGCCAAGCTTCTGAGCTCGCTCTCTCATTGTCGATAAACCATGTGAAGCCGATGGAATGTCTCTTCGTTCGAAGCCTTGACCGTCATCCTGCAGCTGAAGTACATACTGATGCTCTCTTTCATATATAGCTAGGCGAACTTGTTTGGCAGAAGCATGCTTAACTACGTTCGCAAGCCCTTCTTGTATAATGAGGAAAAATTGATGTTCAATCGCTTCAGATATCGATTCATGCAGTGAAACATCAAGCTTGCCCTGCAGCTCATGGTTTCGGCAATATTCCGGAAACCATTTCTCCAGGGCTTCTTGTAAGCTCATATCTCCCAGTTCGATGGGCCTTAATTGCGAAATGAGTCCGCGCATCTGCTTCTGGGCATGGTGAGACATTTGAATAAGCTGATTCATGACGCCTGGTGCAGCATCTGGATTTCTCTCCAGAATCTTGGGTAAAGAGGATGCTGACATATGAATGGCGAACAGTTCTTGACTAACGGTATCGTGCAAATCCCGCGCGAGTCTGCGTCTTTCCTCAAGCACAGCATTTTCCGTGAGCTCCTGATCCCGAATGGCCTCGGCCTCACCCAATTTTTGCAGCAGCTGAATACGCTCTTCAACGGCAGAGGCCATGTTATTAAAAGCATCATACAAATACAAGAATGGTTCTACGGGTTCCATTTCAATCCGACTGGAGAAATTCCCTTTGGACAATTCGAGCATGGCTACATGAAGTTCATCAACTTTGCGCTGCCATCTTTTGGTCGCAACATAACCCACCGTTAGACAGACCAAGAGAATGGCTATGAGGAACCACATGCGGAACTGCCATGAAACAAGCTCATCCTTATAATATTCAAGCACAATATAGATGCTAGATACCGTGAGCAAACTCGAAATCAGAAAGTAATTCAGCAGCTGCCACTTCATATTGAACATTCGCAATTTGTACATGCTCCATCCTTACCCTATCTTTTTAATTGTAATGTCACCAATAAACATACTCGTAGTTACAATAATTTTTCGTTCAGCCTCTTCATATTGCGAGGTCTGAGTTCTCACGCTGCGCAGAAACCCACTCTCCCGCCGATCAAGCACTTTCATATCTCCGATAAAAGAACTTGCCATTACGCGAACTTCAACATCAATATCATTAGGAATGAATATTTTCACATCACCAATAAATGCTGTAACATGAATCGTTGTTTCTCCCAAGGGAATGGCTGCACGAGTAAGATCTATGACGGAATCACCAATGAAATGTGAGATCTGAATCGGCTTTAGTTCCCAAGCTTCTTGTCCCAGATGCACATCTCCGATAAATCCATGCCGATGAAGTACATCACCAGAGTCGAAGTTACGTACGAAATCATCGTACTTATGCCCATGATGGTTAAAAGCATGCGTTTGCGGTTGTCCCGGTGGCTGAGGTGGCTTACTTAGATCGGGTACCCCCGGTGCTTCAGGCACATCCCACAAATGTTTATCATGAAACTCGCCATGAATATCCTTGAGTACGGCTTTCTCCTCGTCACTGAGTTCATGCTTTGCTTCATTAAAAGTAGATTTATTATTATGCTCCGTATCCTTTGTAGGCGATGGCGCTCCATCACTCCACTTGGGTTGATCCCATGGATTTCTGTATTTTTCATGCTGCAATCTTCTAGCTTCACGTCTTGCCTGCTTTGCTTGCTCTTTCGCTTCTTTAATAGAAGGCCAATCCGGTGACTCTTTCTTGCTAGGCTTAAAAATCACATTCAAACCAAATAGAATTAAGGCAATAGGTCCCAAAATCTGAAACATCTCTCCAAGCGATCGATCGGTCAGCTTTAAATTCTTCAGGAGAAAGATCGTTCCAATACAGCAAACGAGCAAACTCCAAATCGAGCCCCCCCAATGATACTTACGCTGCCAAACAAAACCAACGAGACCGTAGAAAATAAGAATTACAGGCCAGTAAGTGGAAAACATATAAGCAAGATCAATATCAATAAACCCTAATTGGTTAAGTAAATAAAGGACACCTGCCGTTACGAGGACAAGCCCCCAGATTATTCTTTGAAACATATGCGGATTCATGCTTCTTCCTCCATTTGTGTACAACGTCGTTAAGATACCTCTAGTTTATAAGATACAGCCATGAATGAAAAGAGACGAAAGATTGATGGTTTCCTCGGTCTAGAGACTGAGTTTTCGTAGAATTAGATGAATAACTGACATCAATTATTTTAAAAACGAACAATAACCACCAGATGTTATGTATTCTTACGTATATCGTTGACATGTTTATCATCAGAACCGTATAATTGGTGCAAAGAATTCCTCAAACGTAAGGAGAGATCAGTTTATGGATGCAATCCAACAGCTTTCTAGCGGCCTAGATACCATATGGGTGGTTCTGACAGCTGCCATGATTCTATTAATGGAAGGCGGCTTCGCTTTATTGGAGGCAGGTTTCGTCAGACAAAAAAATGCCGTAAGTATCATTATGAAAGTGTTTGTTGATATCTCTTTTGGAGCACTTATTTTTTACTTATTCGGTTTCGCCCTTATGTATGGGAAAGATGTTTCTGGACTATTTGGAACTACCGGCTTCTTCATGGGAGGAGATTTAACACATATCGTTTTAAATATCTCACATGAGACTTATTGGCTATTCCAGTGCGCCTTTGTTATCGCTGTGATCTCGATCGTTTCTGGGGCTGTAGCCGAACGCATCAATTTTCGTGCTTACATTCTGTACACCATCGCAATGACTGGTTTAATTTATCCGATTGCTGGCCACTGGATTTGGGCCGTTAATGGATGGCTTGGCAAATTAGGCATGGTTGATTTCGCAGGTTCTGCTGTCATTCACGCACTTGGCGGCTTCTCTGCTCTTGCCGCAGCGATGATCATTGGTCCACGGATTGGCAAATTTTCCGCTAACGGCACGGCTAATATTGTACCACCGTCTAATTTGCCGCTTGCCTCGGTAGGCGCATTTATTCTTTGGTTCGGTTGGTTTGGCTTTAACTCAGGAAGCACGCTAAGTGCCACCAATACTTCGATCGGCCACATTGCAGTAACCACCATGCTCGCAGCAGCAGCGGGCAGCGCAACTTGCATTCTATTCACCATGATGCGCTACCGCAAAGCCGATCCTCCCATGGTTATCAACGGCGCCCTTGCTGGGCTCGTTGGCATTACCGCAGGCTGTGCATTCGTTAGTGACGCTGCAGCCATTTTCATCGGAGCCGTATGCGGGATCGCCATGGTTTATGCAACAGAAATGCTTGAAGCTAGACGGATCGATGATCCAGTCGGCGCTTTTCCCGTTCATGGTATTAGCGGCAGCATCGGGACTCTCGCTGTAGGTTTATTTGCTCAGCCTGACGCAATTCGGGAAGGCACTGCCGGATTATTCTATGGAGGGGGCTTCAGCCTTCTAGGTGTTCAAGCCTTAGGGCTTGTTACCATTTGTATATGGGGATTCGTCATAACATGGGGTTGTATGAAGCTAATTCAACTTATTGTTCCACTGCGAGTTAGTAGAGATGAAGAATTGGTTGGATTAGACGTCGGTATCCACGGTGTTCCAGCCTATAGCCAAGAGGATGGATTCCTGGACTTAGAACATCTAAAGAAAGGCCAATAAACAAAAAACCTTCCTAATGGAAGGTTTTTTATTAGTAGATAAGAAAGTATAAGTTTTATACTTTTGCTTCGCATCTACCTTGACAAACGCGCTCGTCCCTTAAGGACGACGGAGTCGTTTATCCTTGTTTGTATTAAGAAAGCAGCTCTTCAATCTCATCCGGTACGGAGATCACATCGCCTGGTTTGGATTCATTCATAATTTGTCTCGCATGGGCAATTTCAGCTCGAAGCTTCCTAACCTGCTCCATGGGCTTCTTCACATAGTGGATATACTCGACAGCAAGATGATGGTCAGGTTTCTTACCAGAAAACATGCGGCGAAATGATGACATCGTCTGATAAGCGCGCTCTTCTTTCATTCTTTTGATCTCGTAGCGCTCCACTACCTGTTCAATATCCAGGACCTGCTGTTCCTTGCGGACAATGTAAGCTTCCAAGAAAGGAAATACCTCTGCAGCTTTCCTTGGCGTTCTTTGAGGTTTTCCGTCCACTCGCAAAGCATTCAGCATGATCACTCACCTATCTCCCCGTGTCAAGATTTATAACAGTTATCTTATTTTACACCAAAACAAACGATTTGAGAACCTTTATTTCAATATTAAATCAATTCCTACGACCCCAACAGGTACTCCCATGTCATCTATTATCGCTTTTGACATCGTGATACATGGTTTTTTCGTAATAGCTGACACGTATTCCGGAGAAACGAAGAGTTCTCCCCCCATGGCACGCTTCCACCACTCTCTGCCCTTTGCATTAACAAGACCTGC
Organism: Paenibacillus alginolyticus DSM 5050 = NBRC 15375; assembly: GCF_000422905.1. Lineage (GTDB taxonomy): Bacteria > Bacillota > Bacilli > Paenibacillales > NBRC-103111 > Paenibacillus_E > Paenibacillus_E alginolyticus. Next base: position 101,162 of record NZ_AUGY01000013.1, on the reverse strand, counting down.
CTCAGGCATTGAATAAATGAAGGTTCCATCTGCGCGGTTAGACCAAATTGCTTCAATTCCGGCCGTTTTCTGTAAGACAGTGCCTAAATGGGAAGCATGCTTAACATCAAGCAATGAAGTTATGTCAGGTATTAGCACAAGTGAGCTAAGTAGTTGCTTCATTTCTTGGATATTTACATGAATCGTACCTTCTTTATTTTGCATCCCTACGGCTTGAATCGCTTGTATCAGTTCCTTAGAGGAACGATCAAGATTTTGGTTGATAAGCTGCAGCATCGATACTTCATCGCGCTGCTTTTTCATTTGACCCAAGGTAATCTCCACACTAGACATCGTCTCATTCATCAAATCAACCACTTGGGCGAGCGATGTTCTTGTGCCTGAAACAAGTGAGGACTGATGCTGGGTAGAGCTCGTTGTACTCGATACAAGATTATTGACATTTATAATCAACCCGAAGATGGTATCGATCTTGTCTTTAATTATTTTCATCTCAGCGATTCCATGAGCGACAGATGCTTTTTCTTCAGCAACCGCTGTCACAACTTGGGAAACACCGCTCTCGATGGATGCCAATAATTCGGAGGATTTCGTAACCGCTTCATGACTTTGTGTAGCAAGCTTCTTTATTTCCTGAGCGACCACTGAAAAGCCTCGTCCATGCTCACCCGCCCTGGCCGCTTCAATGGAAGCATTAAGCGCGAGCAGCGAGGTTTGAGAAACTACTTCAGCAATGAAGGTATTGATTTCTTCAATCTTTGAAGTATGTCCTGTCAAATCCTGAATCTTCTTCTGCATAGTATCATTATTCATATGTAGATCATTCATGACTTCATCCGTGGCATTCAGTGACCGGCATACATCAACCACTGTATCTTTGGTTTGTTCACTCTCTTGATGCATATGTAAGGATGAGTCTAGAATTTGGTCTGCAGCAGCCGCTACCTGCTGAATCGCAGCGAATGCTTCCTGCAGCTGTCCGACAGCATGATTACTTCGAATCTTCAGATCCTCTTCTCCTTGGATTGAAGCATCAGCTATGTGCAGCAAATGTCCGATCGAGCGATTGACTTCCTCAACTGCAGCTGCCAATCTGTCCGCAACAACCTGAGATTCTTGTATAAACGTTCGGAATTGTTCGTGGTGGTCCTTATTATCTTGGCTATTTGATGACATTGTTGATCCTGTGCGAAGCCAAACAAGAATACCTATAAACAAAAAAACAGCCAAACTTGCAGCCGTAAACCATCGAGAAGAAGTCATTAACGCGAGTACACTTACCGTAATACCAATGAGAATAAGAGCATTCAACCAATCTTTGTGTTTCATTTCTGCGCGCATAAGCAATTGGAACTCCTCCCAAAAGGAACCTAAATGTTAGTTTTTGTTACATTATAACGAAAAGAGGAGATGTTGAAAAGAAATAAAAAAACAGAGACCTTTTCAGATCTCTGTTCTTCTATCATTTTTTAGCTTATTGATATTGCATTATTTATTTTGGTTTTGTGTATTCGTTTGTTGCTGTTTGTTTGCTACTGATGTTTCCGCAGCAAATTCTACGTCTTGAGCTACATTCGAGCTCAAATTTTTATTCTTGTTGTTCTTGTTCTTAGCCATGTTCAATCACCTCCTGTAAGTATAGGATTTCCCAAACAGGAGAATTTATGATGGAAATGTTCGGCTTTGTGAAGAGCTAATTCTCGTCATAGTGCTTTGGTAGGTGCGATGATCTCATCCTTTAGTTGATTCCAGATGAGTTCGGTCACTTTCCCATGCCCTTCTTTGACGATAAATACTTTAACCGTCTTCTTACCCCATTCTTTATAAACCTGATCCTTTGTGTCGAAATACAGATCAATTTTCTTACCTTTAATGGCGCTGCCTGTATCTGCCACAACACCATAGCCATAGCCGGGAATAAACAAGACAGTTCCAAGCGGAAAAACGTTCGTGTCTGCTGCGATCGTTGATAAGGATTTATCATCCCGCTTTACTCTAATACCTGAATACGTGATCCCATACTCAGGATGATCCGGATTTTTCCCTGTTGATTCCTTACCTGCAAAATAACCGGTGGCTGTCACTTCGACTGCCTTGAGCTTGGACAAATCTGAGTCTAACTTCGGAACATAACGATAATTGATTTGTTGCAGGTTTTCTTGCGCAACCGGCAGTGTAACAGGTGCCGTTTTGGCCGGAATAACCTTTTGCTGCTGATCTTGTATATGGGTGACGGAGTTTGCCGTCGTGTAGCTTTGGTCGCTTTTGCCCGTCGTCTCTTGTCCGAAAAGTGCCATCAGAACAACGATGATCGACGCACTAAACCATTTAGACTGAGTCAAAAAATTGGTTAACATTACTATTATTTAATACCTCCCCTACTATTGCAGGTTGTCCAATACCTACCACCTTTAAACCTCCGGATGCAGACTCACTGTTTAAGGTGTCCTAATCACGCTCCCCTATACATACCCAATTAACTGAATTTGAAAACAAAAAAGCAGAGAAGATTATCTTCTCTGCTTCATTTATAGGATTGAACTCTTAAAGTTTCTTGCTAATTTCCTCGTTAATCATGCCAATCACTTGATCAATCGGATGGGTTCCTAGATCCCCTTGACCACGTTTTCGAATCGATAAGCTTTCGCTCTTCACTTCGTTTTCACCGACGACTAGCATGTAAGGAATCTTCTCCAGCTGCGCTTCTCTAATCTTATAACCCAGCTTCTCATTACGATTATCTGCTTCAACACGAATACCGGCTTCGCGTAGACGCTCAGTCACGAGATTCGAGAATTCTTCGAATGCCGGAGATACCGGAATGACTTTGGCTTGGATAGGCATTAACCAAGTTGGCAGCGCACCAGCGAAATTCTCAAGTAAGAAGGCTGTCATACGCTCCATAGTACTGATAATCCCTCTGTGAATAACGACTGGACGATGTTTCTGACCATCTTCACCTGTGTATTCAAGCTGGAAGCGTTCTGGGAGCAAGAAATCAATTTGCGCTGTTGAAAGTGTTTCTTCTTTCTTGAGCGCTGTTTTGATTTGAACGTCTAGTTTAGGACCGTAGAAGGCCGCTTCACCTTCAGCCTCGTAGAAATCAAGTCCTAGCTCTTCAACAACCTCACGCAGCATGCGTTGGGAAGTTTCCCACATTTGATCATCTTGGAAATACTTTTCTGTATCCTTAGGATCCCGATAGGAAAGACGGAAACGGTACTCTGTAATTCCGAAATCCGCATAAACCTGACGAATCAAGTTCACAACGCGGGAGAACTCTTCTTTAATTTGATCCAAACGACAGAAAATATGAGCGTCATTCAGTGTCATTGCACGAACACGGTGCAGACCTGTTAAAGCTCCTGACATTTCATAACGGTGCATAGTGCCAAGCTCAGCAATCCGAATCGGCAAATCACGGTAGCTGCGCATATCGCTTTTATAAACCATCATGTGATGTGGACAGTTCATTGGACGTAGGACAAGCTCCTCGTTGTCCATCACCATTTTCGGGAACATATCCTCGCTGTAATGATCCCAGTGGCCGGATGTTTTGTACAATTCAACATTAGCGAGAACTGGTGTGTAAACGTGTTGGTAACCCAAACGCTCTTCCAGGTCGACAATATAACGTTCCATTGTACGTCTCAATTTAGCGCCGTTTGGCAGCCAAAGCGGTAACCCTTGCCCAACCTCACGTGAAAAAGCAAACATTTTAAGCTCTCTGCCCAGCTTACGATGATCACGTTTCTTCGCCTCTTCCAAAAGATGCAAATGCTCATCCAGCTGCGCTTTCTTAGGGAAAGCAGTGCCGTAAATACGTTGCAGCATTTTGTTCTTCGCATCTCCACGCCAGTAAGCGCCAGCAACGCTCAATAATTTGAACGCTTTGATTCGGCCAGTTGATGGCAGATGCGGTCCGCGGCATAAATCAAAGAATTCACCTTGGTCATAGATCGTAAGTACCGAGTCTTCCGGCAGATCACGAATCAATTCCAGCTTAAACGGATCTTCCATTTCAGTGAAAATGCGAATCGCTTCCTCACGGGAAACAACGCGGCGAGTAATCGCCAGGTTCTCACCAGAAATACGCTCCATTTCCTTCTCGATTTTCACCAAATCTTCGGGATTAAGCGGTGTTTCCAAATCGATATCATAGTAAAATCCGTCTTCAATGACAGGTCCAATCCCTAATTTAACCGCTTTTTCACCATAAATACGTTTAATCGCCTGAGCCATCAAATGCGCTGTGCTGTGACGATACATCTCTAATCCCGCTTCACTATCGAGTGTTAGAATTTCTACGTCTGCATCATTTTCCAATGAGAACGACAGATCCACGGATTTCCCGTTAACTTTGCCGCCAATCGCATTTTTCTTCAGTCCGGATGAAATGGATTCCGCCACTTGTTCAATGGTCGTTCCAACTGCGTACTCTCTCACTGCGCCATCTGGTAATTTCACTTGTACAACCATGTTTGTTCCTCCTATAGGTAATTTTGAACGCAAAAAAGCACACTGCATCCCAAAAGGGACGAGTGCGCTCAGCTCGTGGTTCCACCCTAGTTCGATTCGCTGCATACCCACACGGGTAAGGCGAATCCTCATCAGCATTCGGTAACGGGAATGATTCCGGTATTGTATACTAACGATCCTGCAAATCAGGTCGAATTCCACAATACGGCTACAAAGGGGTAAACTTTTCTGAATAGCTGAAGGAGATTGCAGCCTAGTCTCCTCTCTCTGAGCAGTTCTTGCAGAAAGTTCATGTCTTTGATATTAACGCCTTCGATCACTATTATAATTGCCTCTTCACTTAAGGTCAAGGGGACAGTTGATCTTGTTTCTTGGCTTCACCCAAGAAGATGTCACAAGTCCGGCAATAGGAGCAGACCGTTGTTCGATCTTCAAATATTTGTCTAATCGTCTTGATGATCGTTAATTCGGGATCTCGTGTATGGATGTAGATATTTGCCGGAGATACCGTAATGAGTGTGCTAACAATCATATCCTCGAAATTAATATCTTTCTCAAGCACTTCTAGCTTAAAGGTTGTATCGAATTCATTTGCGTCTATGAGTTCAAGCTGATCATTCAGGATGACAAACTCATGCCCGCCTTTATGTATTAGATGAGCAACGGGTATTTTGGCTTCCTGAATATAAACAAAGTACTGCAGTAGAGAAATAAATTCCTGATACTGGCGATCCATCATAAATTCATCAATGGCATACTCAGCTATCTCTCGCAGCTCCTCAGTGTAATCCTGTAAACGGAATGTAAGAAAGCCATCCAAGCTTAGCCGAGGGGTTTCCTCCAGAGACTGCACGAGCTGCTCCGTTAACATTTGTTTGCGGCGAAGTTTTGCTGAGCTGCCATTCAAAATAGGCAATTCATCAATGACCGTCTCCGCACACATGGATTGCTTACAATACCCTTCAATTGCTTCCAAATCGTCTATGGCATCATATTTAAATTCTTTAACGATCAACTCACGCAAAATAGGCAACTCTTTCTCTGCGATGATATGATCAGCCAAAACGCTAGCTAGTCCCTCCCTTACTTCCTTGTGAATGGAAGATATTTCTCTATCCTTCATCCTCACTTCTACTCGAATGTAAGCATGTGTATCGTGTAAATCAAAAGGGGCTGTTACTCCACTTTCAGCGATATGTAAAAGCTGCAGCTCACGTTCTATCTGAGCGCTTAGCGAACGTACATAGGCCTCATCGGCATTCATTACAACAATCGCAAACAGTTCCATAGGCTAACTCCTTTCATCAATCATCCTCCTCCTAAGAGTATATGGTCGATAGGAATCAGATATACAACGAACAATTTGCCATTTCCATTCATTAATTTTTTGTCAATTCTTTCGTTCATATATGCCAATCTCGGGAAACCACCGAACTTAAACAAGAGTTGATGATCAAAAATATTATTATGGACAATTGTCCAAAATGGATGCTCTAAAGGATCTATATAACCACATCACATTCCATGCTGAAACATCTAGTCGTAAAAGAAAAAGCCTCCAAGTTGGAGGCTTTTTTGTAGGTATTATCCTAAGTATGATTCAAAAATACTTTTGATAAGTAAGAACGGAAGTGCACCAATGGAGACAAAAGCATAAAAAAATCCTTGAAGAAAATTTTTGAATAGTTTCACAAGAATCACTTCCTATCGTTTTTGTCTAAATTGTGAATTACTTCAATTGTACTCCTTTTTCAGAAAAAAACATGAAAATAACATTAATTTTTCATAACTTGTTCAATTAAAATTTGAAATAAAAAAGAGAGCAGCCGCAGCTGCTCTCTAACTTATATTCGTTAGTTTTGCATTACGAAATCCTTATCAATAACGAGCGACTCGTCATCAAATACCCGCAATGTTTGGTATTTCGTATTCCGTTGTGCTGGAATTTTACCTGCTTCGCGGATAATTCGCAGCGTGGAGTTAACGTTGACCTTATGCGTTGTACCCGCCGCGGAAACCACGTTCTCCTCAATCATCGTACTTCCAAAGTCGTTGCAGCCGTAGCTGAGCGTTTGCTTGCCAACTTCAGGTCCCATCGTCACCCACGATGATTGGAAGTTAGGAATGTTATCCAACATAATTCGGCTAATGGCCAGCGTCTTCAAATACTCCTCAGGCGTGACTTTCTCTGCCTTCATGTTTGTATTATCCGGTTGGAATGTCCACGGAATAAAAGCTAGGAAGCCTGGTGTATTGAGCTTCTGGAACAGAACATCATCTTGCGCATCACGGATACGCAGCATATGAAGCGCGCGTTCTTCCATGGATTCGCCAAAACCGATAACCATGGTCCCCGTTGTATGCATACCAATTTTGTGAGCGGTTTGCATAACGTCCATCCAATCGCGCCATGAACCTTTTAGCTTACTAATTTTGCGTCTAGTGCGATCATCCAGAATTTCAGCGCCGCCGCCTGGCAAGGAATCAAGTCCCGCTTCGTGCAATTGACGAACGACTTCCTCTAAAGATAAACCGTCTGAAATATCTTTCATTTTCATAATTTCTGCTGGCGAGAAAGAATGCATCGTAATGTCAAAACGCTTCTTAATCTCTCGAAGGATATTCGTGTAATAGCTGAATGGAAGATTCGGATTCGTGCCGCCCTGCATAAGGATTTCGGTCCCATCTACATCCAGAGTTTCTTGGATCTTCTGGAAAATGGTTTCATCCGGCAATACGTAACCTTCTGATGAACCGGGTGGACGGTAAAACGCACAAAATCTGCAATAAACGTCACAAATATTCGTATAGTTAATATTCCGTCCAATGACGAATGTCGTTATGGGATCAGGATGCCATTTCTTCATAATCTGATTGGCGGTGTCGCCAATCTTCTCTATTTGATCGGACTCGAAAAGCGTAATACATTCTTCTATATCAATTCGTCCGCCTGACTGTGCTTTATTTAAAATACGATCAATCGGTTTCAAAGCTACTCACTCCTTTACTTTCTGAAGGCTTGTATCCACTCATCGTACCATATTCATACCAAAAAAGCAGCAATATGCTGCTTTTACCAAGGCGTATTCCATTTCAAATATGACTAATTTTCGAATTCATGGAGGTCTAACCGCGAAGGGCTTGTTCCAAATCTTCAATAATGTCTTCGATATCTTCAAGACCTACCGAATATCGCACGAGACCATCCGTAATGCCGCGCAGCAAGCGAACTTCCTTCGGCATTGAGGCATGCGACATCATAGCCGGATAGGACAGGATACTCTCCACCGCGCCCAAGCTTACCGCAACGAGTGGAATACGTACTTTGCTTAATAGCTTTTTCGCTTTCTCGCCGGAACCAACATCGAACGAAACAACGGCTCCATAGCCTAAAGACTGCTTTTCATGTACGTCTCTACGAGGGTGGTTCGGAAGTCCCGGGTAGTAAACAACATCAATATCAGGTTGCTCTGAAAGCCACTGCGCCAATCTACGGGCGCTAATTTCGGACATTTCCATACGAGCTCGCAAGGTTTTCATACCACGGATCAATAGCCAAGAATCTTGAATGCCTAGTACGTTCCCCATGCCATTTTGGATTTGTTTCATTCTGCGACCTAGACTGTCGTTTGCGACCACAGCCAGCCCAGCAAGAACGTCACTGTGTCCGCCGAGGAACTTCGTTGCACTATGCAGTACAATATCTATACCCAGCTCGATTGGACGCTGATGGTAAGGTGTCATGAACGTATTATCCAGCATCGTAAGCAAATCGTGCTCTTTAGCAAAAGCAGCAACTTCGGCGATGTCTGTAATTCGGAGTGTCGGATTCGAAGGTGTCTCGATAAATACGGCTCTTGTGTTAGATCGCAGTGCTGCGCGTACTTGGGCGATATCGGTCATATCGACGAATGTCGACTCAACGCCCATACGATTCATAATCGTTGTCAGCAGGCGATACGTACCACCATAAACATCTTCGGTACAAATAACATGATCACCCTGCGATAACAGCATGAAGGCTGATGAAATAGCTGCCATACCCGAGGCAAAAGCAAAGCCGCGCGTACCGCCTTCGAGTAATGCAATGTAGTCTTCCAAAGCTTGGCGCGTTGGATTACCTGAACGCGTATAGTCATATTCGGGTGAGACCTCTAAGTCCGCTTGATGAAAAGTCGAAGCTTGATACAGAGGCACACTGGATGCCCCTGTCGCTTCATCAATCTCACCACCGAAATGAATGAGCTTCGTTGCGAATTTGCCATGCGGCTTACGTTTATCATCTTGTGGGTGGCTCATGATAACGAATCTCCTTCCAATTCGGCCTGCGCCTTGTTGAGGGCGTTCGATAGATCCGCAATCAGATCATCAATATGCTCGATGCCAACAGAGAAGCGTAAAAGACGGTCATCTACACCGATCTGCTGACGAATTTCGAGTGGAATGTCCGCGTGGGTTTGTACAGCCGGATAGGTCATTAGCGATTCAACCCCTCCTAAGCTTTCTGCGAAAGCAATAAGCTCTATGTGATGAAGAATCGGTTCAATCAGTCTTGCATCCGTTACTTTAAAGGAGAAAATACCCGTGTTCCCGCTCGACTGCTTATTTTGAATCGCATAACCAGGGTGCGTTTCAAGCGCGGGGTAGTAAACTTCACCGATCAGCGGGTGTTCCAATAAGAACTTCGCAATGGCCGTTGCATTCTGTTCATGACGCTCCATGCGAAGTGCGAGCGTCTTCATTCCCCTCATAAGGAGCCAGCTGTCTTGCGGTCCAAGCACAGCACCAATGGAGTTGTGCAGGAATGCCATCTGCTCCGAGAGCTCTTTGCCCTTGGTCACGATAAGACCAGCAAGCACGTCATTATGACCGCCGAGGTACTTGGTCGCGCTATGAATGACGATATCAGCACCAAGCTCAATAGGGCGTTGAAGATACGGCGTTAACAACGTGTTATCGACAATCGATACGATGCCTTTCTTACGAGCCCATGTACACACAAGCTCAAGGTCTGTAATCATCATCAGCGGATTCGTTGGTGTCTCAATGACAAGCCCTTTGGTATTCGGCCGATAAGCCGCTTCCAATCCGTCTAAATCATTCGTGTCTACATAAGTAGCGGTCACACCAAAGCGCGACATGATTTTCTCAAGCAGACGGTACGTACCGCCATATAAATCCAAGGAAACAATCAAATGATCTCCTTGGCTGAAATAAGCGAAAATAGTTTGCAGCGCAGCCATTCCTGAGGAACAAGCAAAGCCCGCATCTCCTGACTCCAACTGAGCAATAGCATCCTCGAGCACCTTGCGAGTCGGGCTTTTGGTGCGTGCATAGTCGAATCCTGTACTTTGCCCAAGCTTCGGATGACGGAACGCAGTAGCTTGGTAGACTGGGAAGCTGACAGCTCCAGTAACGGGTTCTTGAATAGAGCCAATTTGGGCGAGACGACTTTCGATTTTCAACAAAGGGAGTTCCTCCTCAGGGTATGGGTTCTGATTACAATTGCGAGCTTGCCAAGCTTTCGTTGATATTAGCGTTCAATTCAAATGGTGTTTCTTGATAGACATAGTAATTCAACCAATTAGAGAACAGGAGATTCGCATGCGCTCTCCAAGTATTATAAGGCTGTCTACTCGGGTCGTTATTCGGGTAATAATTTTTGGGGATATCAATTGAAAGCCCTTTACTCACATCCCGATCGTACTCCCATTTCAATGAACAAGCATCATATTCGGAATGTCCTGTTACGAAAATATGCTTCCCATCTCGCGTTGCGGCGATATAAACACCGGATTCTTCAGATTCCGATAAAATCTCCAAATCTGGACATTGTTCAATGTCTTCACGACGAATATCCGTATGACGAGATTGCGGTACATAAAATACTTCATCAAAGCCGCGCAGCAGCTTAGTATTCGGTACCTGAACGGTATGAGGAAATACGCCGAACATCTTGTTATCGAGCGCAAACTTTCGCACACCAAAATGATGATATAAGCCTGCTTGTGCTGCCCAGCAAATATGCAAGGTAGAAGTGACGTTGTTCTTACTCCAATTCAGGATTTGCGTCAATTCCTCCCAGTAATTCACATCTTCAAATTCCATCTGTTCCACAGGAGCACCCGTGATAATCATGCCATCCAGCTTTTCATCTTTAATATCGTCAAATGTTTTATAAAACATTTCCAAATGCTCGACGGAAGTGTTCTTAGAAGTATGAGTTTTAGGATGCAGAAGCACGAATTCCACCTGCAAGGGCGTATTCCCGATTAAGCGCAGCAGCTGCGTCTCCGTCGTTTCTTTGGTTGGCATCAAATTCAATAAAGCAATCCGAAGTGGACGTATATCCTGGTGATACGCGACAGATTCGTCCATGGTGAAGATATTCTCTTGGTTTAAAATTTCTTTGGCAGGCAGGTTGTCAGGAATCTTGATCGGCATCCTGTTCACTCCTCTTCATATGTTTAATTTGGAAAATAAATGCAAAAATGACCTTCTCTGGAATCAGAGAAAGGCCATGGAAAATCAAAGTCAATGTCCTTCTCTTATCTCCCAGATTCGCTGTAATCAGCGTTTCCGCAAGAATTAGCACCGTGCTCCCCTTTGCTTGCAAAGGTTTGTCGGTTGCCGGGTGTCATAGGGCTAGTCCCTCCACCTACTCTTGATAAGAAAATGTAACGTATGCGATTAAAATTATCATACTATAAATTCACCCAAAGTCAAGGCATGAAACGCTTCTCAAAAGAAATTCGGGCAAAGAAATTGCAACAGTTTGTCCCCTTATGATAAAATTGATACAAAATGTATCAAACGAATATGTTTAAGCACGATTAAAAACGGGTTATATGATATTAAAACGTTCATATATATAACAACACTCTATGGATAAATAATCAATTTTCATGAAAAGAGGTCATTTATGTCAACCCAAACGATCGATAGTTTCTCCGCTTTTGCTTCATTAAATCGCTTTTTCACCCTGATTGAAACCACAAAACCAACGATTCAACAAGCAGAGGATGCTGCTGCCCTGTTATGCCGTATCTATGGTGCTAACAGTGAAGAAGAACTGCTGCAGCGCGGTGATCCTGAATTAATTGAAATTTACAAAGAAATTAAAAACAAAATTTTGAAAGCCGCCATGTAATCATGGTGGCTATTTTTTTGGCACCGACTGAGCGTTATTTCCATACGTTATCTAAACGACAATTTCCCCAGTTTCTGCAAACTTTTATAGCTTGAAACGTGATATATGAAGGGTTATACTAGACAAGTATTCGACACGGACGAAAAAGGAGGGCATACGTTTGGACGGAGAACCGAGGAGTAGAACCTGCAAGGATCTTAAACAATTTAATAGTGTAGGAATGCAGTCGGTTATTCCTTCATTCGGAGCCTTGCTCTAAAATGATGAACTAACCGACTGATTCCATTCAAAGGGGTGGATCAGATGAAAACACGGTGGGTTCAGAATGGCATTTTTACGTTGGTTGATGACGTGACTGTCGCCCTTACACCTCCAGAAAGAGGCTTTTATTGGATTGATGCAGGGGTAGAAGACTTAGAGATCCTTCAACCTTTGTTCCATCTTCATGATTTGGCCGTGGAGGATTGCTTAAGCGAAGAAGAACAACGTCCCAAAATTGAGTTCTACGATTCCCATTATTTTATCGTTATTAATAGTATTCGATTTGATGATGAGGAAATTTTTCTTCGCGCACTTAATCTATTTCTAAGCAAACATGTCATTATTACGGTTACTAGGCAAAAAATTAATGAACTTCGGGCTTTGAAACCTTTCCTTTGGGAAGAGGAAGTAAATAGCGCCGATCGTTTCCTATACCATCTGGTCGATCTTGTCGTCGATAATTATGTGGCGGTCGGCGACCGTATCGAGGCCAAGATTGAAAAGCTGGAAGAAGATATCCTGGTGGCAACCAAAAAGTCACATTTGAATGAAATTATCGGGCTTCGTTCAGAGATTCTATGGCTCAAAAAAGTGCTTGTTCCTCAGCGCGATGTCATTGGAACACTTGGCAAGAAAGAGCTTAGACTGATTGACCATCAGCTGCAAAAATATTTCGGAGACATTTATGAAAATGCCGTAAAGATCGTGGATACCTTCGATACGCTGCGCGATCTCATGGGCAACTTACGAGAAGCCTATCAGTCTAGCGTCGCTAACCGAGCGAATGAGATCATGCGCGTTTTTACCGCACTCACGACCATCTTCATGCCATTGACATTCATAACAGGCGTATTCGGAATGAATTTCGATAACATTCTCGGGCTTCGTGTCCCTCATGGCGATGAAATTGTATTGGCGTTCATGGCCGCATTGGGCATAGGCATGTATGTCTTATTTCGTAAAAAAGAGTGGCTGTAGATCCATTTTGAACGTGGAAAGAGTGAGGGCTTCTTGGAGCAGAATGCCCCTATCAAGGGGCCCTTTTTGCTGATTTAAATCAGCTTCAATTTAACAAACTTCCGTTTCCCCACTTGAATAATATCCCCATCCTTTGGGGTTATTTGTTCATGAATTTGCATAATCTTCTGTTCATTGATCTTCACTGCCCCTTGATCCACACTGCGTCTTGCTTCCCCGTTGGAAGCTTGGAGTTCTAATAAGACGAGAAGCTTAATGATGGAGATTTGGCCATCTTCCAACTGGCTGATGCTTAGAGTCATTTCTTCAATGTCTTCGGGCAAAGCTCGCTTTTGGAACACGGTAATGAAATGCTGCTCTGCTTCTTCTGCCGCCTGCGCACCATGATACATTTGCACATATTCCTTAGCCAGCTTCATCTTGGCATCTCTCGGATGGATGGTACCTGTTTCTAACCCTCGTTTGAGATCATCCAGAGAATCATTCGAGATGGATGTTGTTAATTCGTAGTACTTGGTCATGAGCGCATCCGGAATCGACATCGTTTTGCCGAAAATTTCGTTAGGAAGCTCATCGATGCCAATGTAATTTCGCAAGCTTTTGCTCATTTTTTGAACACCGTCCAAGCCTTCGAGCAGCGGCATTAGAATCGCCACTTGTCCATCTTTAATCTCATAAGCACTTTGGAGCGTTCGGCCCATCAAAATATTGAAGGTTTGATCCGTTCCGCCTAGCTCAATGTCACTTTCTAGAGAAACCGAGTCATAGCCCTGCATTAACGGGTAGAAAAACTCATGAACATGAATCGGCTGATTAGCCGCGTATCTTTTGGCAAAATCGTCCCGCTCCAGCATTCGGGCAACAGTTACTTTACCTGCCAGCCTCAGCACATCATCGAATTTAAGCACTCCAAGCCAAGATGAGTTGTAGTAAAAGGTGGTCTTGGATAAATCTAATATTTTGGATAATTGCGTCTGATACGTTTGTGCATTGTGCTTAACATCGTCCTCTGACAGCTGTTTGCGAGTCTCTGACTTTCCGGTTGGATCCCCGATGCGTCCTGTGAAATCACCAATAATGAGTTGAACCTCATGTCCCAAATCTTGAAATTGACGCAGCTTCTGCAAAACGACGGTGTGTCCAATGTGAATATCGGGCGCAGATGGATCTAAGCCAAGCTTCACTTTTAACGGCTTTCCTGTAGCCACGGCGTGCATGATCTTTTGCTTAAGTGCTTCCTCAGGCACGATTTCGGCAGCGCCTCGCCCAACAACAAGCAATTGTCGTTCCACTTCCTGCTGCTGTATTTCGGTAAGCTGATCCCATGTCAACATTGTTTAATCCCTCCTCATCATGATAAAACAAAAAAGACAACCTGCGCGTCCACAAAGGGACGAGAAGGTTGTCTCGCGGTACCACCCTAATTAAAGAGAAGAATTCGCGCTCTCATTCGCAAATTTCTCTTTCACTTAGTTTCATAACGACAAATGAATGCCGGGTAAAAGCTACTGATGCTCTAACGAGCATGTTCCCTTAACCAACTCAGAACTGTAATTCGGAGCCATACTTGCATCGGTTTGCACCCTACACCGACTCTCTGCAGCAGCGGCATTTCTCCTACTTTGGGCATAGCCCATGTTCGTCATCGCTTTCCTTGATATTTAGATTAATGACCATTTAATCATATAATCCTAACCAAAGTCAACACCAACTAGCTCGCTGCTTGAGAAGCAAACCTTTCCTTCTCCCTGCGGAAGCGCAAACGAAGCAAGCGCAGCCACTCATAGGCGCGGTCGAGTTCTTTGCCTTTGAGCTCCTCCGCGCCGATGATGCGCTGCAGCACTGGCTTCAGGTAGCGATCACCTTCTGATTCGAAGGCGTTCCAGGCTTTGATTTGTTCTTCTTCCGGGATCGAAGCTAGCTCCGCCTCTACAAGCGGATCCATATCGTATCCCTCACGCTCCAAATCCTCCACCCAAAGCAGCAGTTCCCTGCGCGGCATAGTTAGAACGGCTTGCAGATCCGCCAAGCTTCCTCCGCCGGCCACAACCTCAAGAAGTTTGCGCTTGCTAACTTCACGGTCAAGCTCTGTACGCAGCTTTTGCTCCTTCTGTGCATGGAGCCAAGCCTCAAACTTCACTGTGTCTACGCTTTTAGCTACCCAATCTAACGGAAAGCCATTCGAACGTGTATACTCAGCAGTGAGATTGAGCACATCTGCTGCGTACATGGTCGTCTTCTGCTCGCCGAAGCCAGGAATTTGCTGCAGCTCTTCCTTACTCTGAGGCAGGAAGACGGAGATCATGCGAAGGACACGATTCGTAGCGAGAATATACGGCGCTTTCCCCTCGCGGGCAGCTTGTTCGCGCCGCCAAGCGCGGAGCGTTTCGTACACTTCCTCACTTGGATTTTCTTCGCAGTAGTAGGTCAGCATCTGTGTCATTCTAGCTTTGCCAGACAGTCCTTGCGCTGATTCCAAATCCGTACTAACAAGCGGACGATAACCGGAACGGACTTTATCCCGCAGCCCCTGACGGAAAGCACTCAGCATCTCATCCCAGCTCACCCCTTGATACCACTGATCTTGCTGAATTTTGCCAGCGCTATCAGGCTCATTCCAATAGACATTCCAAATGCCTTGTTCTTCCCCAATCGACACTTGGGCCGATGTAACACGATGATCCCCCGCTTCTTTCTCCAATGTGTTCATAAATACAATGTTCATGCTTTCTCCTCCAAACGGTAACTAAAAATAGGTTCAGAAAAACGAAAAAGCACCCCTTCAGCTGTTAGCTGAAAAGGTGCTTCCCTTTTTCTAATATCCAAATCATACCATGTTTGTCAGATGGGCGCAAGATATGTTTTGTTGCCGAGCTTTTTTCGGTTATAATGGGGTACATACTAGAAAGCGAATGGAGGGCCCTCATGTCTGATTATGACTTTTTATACGACCATCAGGAAGAAACAACAACGCGTTTTGTTTGTTTCGTTGGCAACGCATTGCACCGATTTGATCTAGCAATTATGACTACATCCCGTTATTTCGGCAAGAAGCTTGTTATTGATTTGCAATCCGGACGCAGCGCTGTTATTGGTCCAGATGATCTGGCTGAAGAAGGGTATTTGGAACATGTGTATAAACTGAATGAGGAACAAGCGCAAGAACTTAATGAATTCTTGTCGCAAATTATTGGTTCCATTCATTTCACGGATATTTAAGCTGTCTAAAGGGGAAACTGGAAAAAGCATAGCAACATAAGGAGGCTTTATCCATGATTGACGAATCCCCCCAACTAGCTAAGAAATCAGAAGCAAAAGGCTTCATCCCTGAATACCGCGATGACTTTACTGATCTGGAGACGGTTGAGTCGCAGCGCAATGACTTAATTCCAGAGGAATTCCCAGAGGGTCCTTATGGCACTAGCCTAAATACAGAATCGCTGGGAAAGAGCTCACCCTGGCGTAAGGATCAACGTCCGTCGAATCCATTTTCTTACGAAAATCGCGAGCTGCATGAAGGCATTAAGCGGGACTATCCAGGTGAAGACGATTATCGAAATGAGCCTACAAATGAAGAGTAAGCTCTTATAAAAATAAGCGAGCCAAACGTTTGATACGACAAACGTTTGGCTCGTTTTTTGTTTTTAGATGTGAATAGAACCCATCAAGTTGCAAAACGTACAACTATTTTCTTCACTTTAGTGAGTAAAGCTTACCATTGTTGTAGAAAAAGCAACATTTTTGCCTAAATAGGGGTTATTTCACTCGATTTAATAGAAATTGTTGTATGGCGTACAACATCTCTTACCTTCTACCCTTTTAGAGGGAGCTATTGTTGTATTTCTTTACTACAACAATCTCACATATTTTACTTGAAAAAAGGGGGAGTGCTGAAATGCAAATGAGTCATCGGGGATTTACCTCCAACGAAGCATTGGCAGGGTCCACAGCAACCGAAACTTCCTGCCCGGCCGGGACAGGGTTAAAATTTCATCCATATATTGGAAAATCTGCTTATTCCCTCTATTTACCCAACAATTCTAAATGTCTGCCAATATGAAAGCGAAGACCTTCTGCGAAGGTCTCTTCTTGCTCAGCTAGCGTCTGGAAGAATTCGTCCGCAAATTGCTTGCTGCCATCAGCATTCTTCGCTTGGAGGAGCAAGCCATAAGTGATGTGCAGCAGTTGGCGAGCATTGTTTTCTTCCATATAATCCGGCAAACCCGCATCCGTCAACTCAGCAAGTGGAGCGATAGCCCCGATGTCTGTCGTAACATGGTAATAAGCAGTTGCTTCTGCAAAATGCTCAAGCGCATACTGATGCATGCGGCGGTACAGGGAAGGATTAACCTTCGCTACGACACGTACCGCTTCGAGCCAGTTCGTTCCTGCTGTTTTGATATGGAACAGGCCGTTCGTGTACTTCCCTATAAGTGGGAATACGCTGAACTTATCGCTGCCGGAATGAATACTCAGCTTGTATTCGAAATGTACGGCAATCGCGGCATGGCTTGCTAACTCACGCTCAAACTGAGCGATATCGCCAATATAGTCAATGCCTTTCTGGAATTCCCCGCAGAAGCGCGGCGCCATGCTGAAAATCGTAACCCCTCGGTCACGAAGCTCGTTAGCTACCAAATAGTGCGCTTCAGGCGATGTCGGCGTAGCCGTTTCATCGATAGAGATTTCAAAATCGACAGCGCGATCAAGCGGCGCGATATACTTACGGAAGATGGCTTCCATGAAATTGATTGCTGCGTCGTAGATTAGCACATCTTTCTTAAGCGCCTGTGACGTGTACGCTAACGTTGCTCCGGGAACATTAGCTGGTGTCTCAAGATAACGCTTTTCATAATGATTGCGCAAACTAACTGGCAGCTGTTCATATTTTGCAGCGATTTCTGCTTCCGACATAGATTCAATGGTATTGTCGATATTTTCCGAGCAATCCAGTGTTAACATCGTAAAACCAAGACGCAGCGCGTACTCGATGTCCTCTTCTTTCTTCAAATGGTCGCCGTCCGCGCCATACCCATCCTTATAGCCCTCTTGGAATACAGCATAAGCAGCCGCATCCAAAACATCCTCATAAGTTCGACCTGTTAGCGCGAGCTCACGAATACTTTGCTGTGCTAGGACAGGGCGTATGTCCTTGCCCCGAATCGTTTGAATATGTCCAGGACTCGCAATCCCAAGTCGATCACCTAAACCCATTGTAGCTACTTGTGTACCAAATGCCTGTGGAGCTGTATATGGAATAAATTGGTTAAGCGTCAGACGATTTTCGTGTGATAAAGCAGCCACTTTGCCGCCGTCTACGTTATCCCCAATGAGCTGGTCGTAGAGTTCGCCCTCACCTGCAGCGATAAGCTTCTTTCCTTCTGCTGTTCGCACCATTACAAGGGAAGTTTTACCTACCAGCGTGTACGATGATGCATACACTTTCACATCCGGTGAAGAAAATGTAGATATATTTCCTGATTTTATAGCTTCGATAAGCTGTTTCATTGTGAACATCCTCCCTTGTTATGCAAGCGTTTACTCATTTCTCATAGCTTAATCATATCGCAAGGTACGAAAATTTTCTCATCATCTCTTCTTATTTTCCATAAAAACTATTCATATTTTTCACAATAAACATGCTATACTTCAAATAATCATAGAGAACCTAAGGAGTCCTACCTATGTCACGAACTGTCACCTTCGGCAATGAAGAAGAAGGTCCCTTTTATATCCAACATATTCATCGTTCAGGTTCGTTCGAGAGGACTCAACACATGCATGACATGTACGAGCTTTACTATTTGTACGAAGGTGAGCGTATGTATTTCATTCGTGATCGCTCGTATCTCATTCTTCCGGGGGACCTTGTGCTTATAAATCGGCGTGAGCTTCATGCGACATCGGACTCGGGCAACTTAGGACATGCACGTGTTGTGATTAATTTCGATGATAGCTTTGTAGCAAAAAGCAAAGAGGATGCTCCATTTCTTCTTGATGCTTTCGCGCATGCTTCACCCGTTCTTCGGCTGGATCTGCCTACTCGGCGTTTGGTTGAAGACATACTTGGTAAATTAATTCATGAAGCGAAGGAGCCCCAGCTTGGACAAACTTTCGCCTTGCGGCAGTATTTAACTGAGCTGCTGCTGTTCACAGCACGCTTCATTCTTTTACATCCGGTCACATCACCCGAACACGTTTCCCCTCTGCACCGAAAAATTTCTACCATCGTGAGATTTATTAATACTCATTATCCTGAACCTCTCCGTCTGGAAGAACTCGCTGAGCAATTCGAAATTAGCCCGGCCTATTTAAGCCGGATGTTCAAGGAAATTACCGGATTTTCGCTTATTGAATATGTGAATCTCGTTCGTGTGCAAGAAGCGCAGCGACTGCTGACAACTACGAAACTTAAAGTTATTTTGATCGCTGAGCAGGTAGGCTTCGGGTCACTTGTGCAGTTCGGACGTGTTTTCCGTCAAATGACCAAAACGACACCTCTTCGCTATCGGCAATCGGCGGTTACTTAAGTGGAAGTAACTAAGTGAATTAATAGTGCGTCATTGTCAAGCTATCCTCTCCACTCTTATAATGACTTCAAAGCAGCATAATGAGAGGATGATAACATTTCATGAAGTATAGGAACGTGGGTCGCAGTGGGTTAAAAGTGAGTGAAATTAGCTTGGGGAGCTGGCTTACTTACGGAACAGCAGCCGAACAAAAGGCAGCAGATGCATGCATCGCGCAAGCTTTCGAAAGTGGTATTAATTTCTTCGATACGGCCAATGCTTACAATCGTGGTGAAGGCGAGAAAGCGATGGGGGCGGCGCTAAAGCCTTATGAGAGATCAAGCTATGTGCTCTCGTCAAAGGTCTACTTCCCGATGGGAGAGGGTCCGAATGATCGAGGTTTATCCCGCAAGCACATCTTCGAACAGTGTGATGCGAGCTTAAAACGATTAGGTGTCGAGTACATCGATTTGTACTTCTGCCATCGCTATGACATCCATACACCGCTGGAAGAGACGCTTCGCGCTTTGGACGACTTAGTTGCCCAAGGCAAAATTATGTACGCCGCTGTCAGTGAGTGGAACGGTGCTCAAATTACCGAAGCAGCTGGCATTGCCGAACGTCTGCGCCTGCGACCGCTGATCTCTAATCAGCCGATTTACAATATGTTTGAGCGCTATATCGAGCGAGAAGTATTGCCTGTGTCAGCGCAAAAAGGACTGGGTCAAGTTGTGTTCTCGCCGCTTGCTCAAGGCATTTTAACCGGTAAATACAAGCTGGGACAGCCGATTCCGACTGAGAGTCGTGCCGCTAATGATTCTGTGAATAGCTTCATTAACAGCTATCTGAATGATCAGGTGCTTCAGGTTGTTCATGACCTGGAGCAGGTTGCTCAGCAGCTCAATATCTCTCTCGCACAGCTTGCTCTAGCTTGGGTACTCCGTCAGCCAGGCGTAAGCTCTGCACTCATCGGTGCGACTAGACCTGAACAGATCGAAGAGAATGTGAAAGCTGTTGATGTTGAGCTTGGACCCGAGACACTGGAACAAATCGAAGTCATCCTCAAACAAGTAGCCAATTTCTCACCTGCACGTTAAAAATAAAGGGACAGGGCCAATAATAGCCCTGTCCCTTCTTTATGAATTTATCCAATTAATCTCATCAAACCTTTGAATTCCAATTCCTCGAACTTGCTAATGACCTTCTCCCGCTCCATCGACCATCCGCATTCCTCAAGCGCACAAGCGACAGGCGCATCCAAACGAATCGTAGCCAAATCACGTGATAAATGCAGCATGTCGATCTCAGCCTCAATTTTGGCGCGAACACCTTTCGGCAGTGCCGCTAAATTTTCCAAAATCCCGGCGATGTCCTGATATTCCATGAGCAGTTTGGTCGCAGTTTTCTCACCAATTCCTTTTACCCCTGGATAGTTATCCGCCGTATCTCCGGTTAAACCCTTCAGATCGATAATTTGAGCAGGTGTTAGACTTTTCTCTTCCATCAAGGTTTCCAGCGTATACACCATATAGTTGGATTGACCTTTTTTCATAATAATAACTTCCGTATTCTCATTTACAAGCTGAAGCATATCGTGATCGCCTGTGAGAATCTGTACTTTCGTAGATGGACTATATGTACTTGCCAAGGTGCCTATGCAATCATCCGCCTCGTATCCGACTACACCTACGTTTGGAATGTTGAAGCTAGCTGTTACTTCCTTCACTAAATCAAACTGAGGGAGCAGCTCTTCCGGAGCAGGTCCGCGATTCGCTTTGTAACTATCAAATTTCTCCGTACGAAACGTCTTACTTCCCATATCCCAGCAGCAAACAACATGTGTAGGCTTGAACGTCTGAATCGCATCTAGCAAATATTTGAGAAAACCATAAACCCCGTTAACCGGCGTGCCGGCACTTGTTCTCATAATGTAACCACCGGAAGAAGTGGCGTAATAACCACGAAATAATAAAGCCATGCCATCGACCAGCAGCACAGATTCAGATGATGTTTCGGACAAAATAATCGCTCCTATTCTATAAATCATAACGTATAAGTTCTACCAGTAGTATAGCATGGGAACGGTTGTTCAGGACACAAAAAACCACTACTAGTAAAAGGTACCAGCAGCGGTTTTCCATTATTTATTCGTTTTTTAACGGCTCGTATGCCATTTAATTTCTTGAATGAATTCAGTCACGGATTCTTGCAGTCGATCTGCAATGTCATCGTCCAGTATGGCTTGTCCTTGATCACCCCACGTCACTTGCTTATCGAGTACATACACACCTTGCAGAATATTTTGCGCGCCTAATGCAGATAGCACCGGTTTTAAAGCGTAATCTATCGCGAGCAAGTGAGATATCGTCCCTCCGACGGCTAACGGAAGTACAACTTTGTGATCGAGGCCCTTTTGTGGGAGCAGGTCGAGGAAAGCTTTTAACACACCTGTGTAAGAGGCTTTATAGACCGGCGTAGCGACGAATACGGCATCTGCCTCAGCAACATGCGCATTCGCTTTCACAATAGCTTCACTGTCAAATTTGGCGTATAACAAATCCTCTGCCGGGATGTCACGTACCTTAATCCATTCCACTTCCAAACCCGCTTTCAACAGTTCACTTTTTGCCACTTCGATAACGCCATGCAAACGGGATGTAGGTGTTGGACTTCCTGAAATAATTACAACTTTAGCCATGTGATTCACTCTCCATTAGGGTTTGGATGAAAAAAAGACTCCGCTGCCTTTGCTATGTACAAAGTGGGAGTCTCCTGTTGTTGGGTCGACTTATTTTAATTCATAGTAATTTACTTGGGTTTATATTACCATTGCCTTTTATGAACGTCAATACTTTTTGCTTAAAAGAAATTCCAACCCGGCAGCCACCGGAGAAAGAAGGAATACTTAGATGGAATGATCATCCCCGAAAGAATCGGATAGAAAAGTACAAACAAAACGAATACCGCAATTAAATATCCGTAAACCCATCTTTTCTTGTGTAGCGGTCCTTCTTCTAAATACTCTTTGATGTAATAGGTTAAGATCAGCACAAGGAATGGAACCATCGCGAAATAGTGATAAATGAATGTCAGCCTTGGTACTAAAATCCACGGTAAATACTGCGAGCAGTAAGCGATTAGCAGCATCCGCAGCCGCTTATCTTTACGTGTAACTGCCACATAAAACGAAAGGATAACGGCAATGAAGCCCGGCCACCATACTAGCGGATTCCCGAAGGAGACGATGCTCGAAAGCATGCCCTGCGGCATGAGCTTAGCTTGATAATACCATATCGGACGGAGCATCATCGGCCACTCCCACCAAGGGGAAGAGAAAGGATGCGTTGCGACCAAATCTTTATGATATTTGTACATGTGCACTTGATAGGTGACCACATCCTTCAGATTGTGCCCCGGACCGGGAACCATCATGAACGGAATATAGGATAACGTATAAACACCTAGCGGAATGATGATAAACGTGAGTACGCACCACAGCAAAGTAAGCAGCGTGTTTCGTACGAAAAGCTTCTCTACAAGCTGTAGACGCGTGTGCTCCGGTTCTGAAAGTGGAGGCTCAATTTCCACCTTTCGCAGCAAATTTCGTGCGAAACGGTATTCGCCGAACCGCTCTAATAAGGATAAGAGCAGCAGCACAGCAAGCCCTGCACCGCCATAGATAACAATCCACTTGGATGCAGCTCCAATGCCGAAGAAAAGACCGGATAGCCCTAAAGGGATTAACGTGGTCCAAAGCTTTTCCCTGTAAAAGCTAAGCGTTGTGTAACGATACATGAAATAGAACATCAGCATGATGAAGAATACGCCGTAAACATCTATCGTCGCGATGCGCGTCTGCGCAAAGTGCATGAAATCAAAGGTAAGCAGGAAAGCAGCGATAAAGGCATATTCTGAACGGCCGAACATTCGCTTAGCGAACACATACATGATTGGAATCATGCCAACACCAAACAGCGTTCCGATGATTCTCCAGCCAAACGGATTCAAGCCAAACACATAAATGCCAATCGACATTAGTACTTTACCAAGCGGTGGATGCGTGCTTTCATACGGCTCTATTTGATGAAGATGCTCATAGGCGGTTCTTGCGTGGTAGATCTCATCAAAATACGATCCGTTCATATACGTAGGCGTATACGGTACTGTGGCAGGTTCATCGAACAAATTAGCTGTCGTTCCTTCATCAGCCGCGTTTACATCTTGTTCAGATAGCTTAGCAATCGGCAAGATAGCCGTGCTGCCATCTCCGAAAATACCGATTTCATGAAGATGCAGCGCCGCTCCTTCCTGTGCATCCATGACCATTTTAACGTAACGCGCATCTTTATTAGGCTCGACTGTGTTCCAAGTGAATACCTTGGTGTGGTCGGATTTTACCGATATTTGATCCTGCCACTGTTTACCATCTTGTGAAAACCAGAACGAATATGCCCCTTCACCTACACCTGCAAAGGTGTTAATTCTCGTAATATTGTGCGAGCTGCCAAGGTCCGCAATGACCGTTTCTCCTGCGCTTGTTGGCTTCCAGAACGTTGTGGGAGCCTTATGCCCACCTAGATGAAATAAAGCAATTATCGTGTAAACCAACACTAAAGCGCCAAGATAAAGCGCATCCTTTTTGGTGAAAAAACGTCCCTTTGTGCTTCTTTCTACCTCATCCCTACTTGGTTTGAAAATCGCCTTCCACCGTTCGGACTCTGTATGAATTTCTGCGTCAATTTCTTGCTCGGTTGGCAGCGGAACTGGCTCCTCCACCTTCTGTTCTTGTTGTGATTCCACGAAAAGCCTCCATCCCAATAAACATGCATAGGCAAACATCATAACATTAATGGCCGATACGACCAACATCAAAAGATCATATCTCGGAATGTGATAATCCTGATGAAAACTGCGCAACAGCACATCGGCCATATTAATAAAATGAGTGATGCTAAAACCAATAAAGAGCCACAGAATCCGGCGATCCTTTATGTAAATGAAGCTGGTTAGCGCCAGTAATAATCCGTAGTGCAAATAACGCTCGTGCATTTTGGTCATACATATGAATACGGCCGTGATAAATAAGAAAGCCACATAGAGTAAGGCGCCACGCTGATCTTTGCTGCGAATATATAAATAGCAAACATAAACGATGGAGAGCGCCATAAGCACCCATCCAATCCATTGATAAGAGATGTGCAGGAACTTGCTATTCATATCGATAAAATTGCCGCCCAAGAGGGCCATCAGATTGAATGCGTTCAGGGAGGCGTATGGATAGGAAGCTAAGGTGCCTGAGTATAGTCCGATCAACCAGCCATACCCTCTGCCAACGGCAAAAGGGAGTGAAATCACGGCCATCGTTGCAGCTCCGCTAAGAACACTCAACAACAATACCATCATGCTCCGCTTTCGTATAACGTCGATAAGTAGAAAAATACCGAAAAGAAGGGCTTGCGGCTTAAGAAGAAGGGCCAACGCTATAAAAATCGCGGCTTGTGGGAGCTTCCCCCGCTGTTGCAGCAACAAAGTTGCAAGAATAAATAACATAAAGAAAGAGTCAACCTGTCCCCATATCGCGGAGTTCGACCAAATCGCTGGATTGAAGGCAAACAAAGCAGCAATTAGAATAGCTTGTATCCACGTCCGTGCCCCGCCCTGGCGGCTAATCGCTAGCTGAAATAAGAGGTATGCTGTGACTATATCAGCCAGAATGGCAGGAAGCTTCAGAATGACCAGTGACCCTGCACTTTCCCAGGGAATTGACAGTTTGTGGTGCAGTAAACCAACGAGGTATAGGACATACATATACCCAGGAGGATAATCGAGAAAGTAATCTTTGGCGTTCGTGTACAATCCGGATAAGCCTACCGTATATGCGCGATCCGACCACGCTAGGAACGTTCGTACGTCAGTATCATAGCCCTTCCAAAGAGGTGCTAGATATAATCTTAGTAATAACGCGGTTAATAGCAGTAAACCCAGAAGAAAGAATTTATGGGGAGCCCCCCACAATTGCTTGAACCAGCTTACCATGTCACAGCTCCTTAGATTTAGACTACTACCATTATACCTGTCCACTCTCTTGCAGAAAAGGAAAAAAGCACCGACCGGATAGGTCAGTGCTTGGGTTCAAGCTTTTCGATGCGCTCGCAAATTTCATGCAGCCAATCATAGTCTCCGGTTAGCGAAGCACAGAGCGATAAATTTTCCAGTTTCAAACGGTTCCATACATATGTCGCGTTAGCTTCCATACACAGCAGTAATTCATCTTGCTCTGCTCGTGTTAACTCTCGCGCTCTGCGTAATGTCCATAACTCCGCCATACGTTGATGAACGGCCAACATGGTCTGGGATACCCTCCTGCTAGTTGAGTAGCTACATTATGCAGTATGGTCAAAAATGGGAAGACTGAAACCATATGTGCAGCATTTTGATCATCTGGTCCAGCTTCGGAAAAGCAATGAAGCGCTGAGCACAGGCGCATTGCGCTTCTTACACGCCAAGCCGGGCAATACGCGGCTTGTGCTAGAGCGCGTTAACGACTTATGTTGGCGGCATTGTTGATTAGCACTTGACGATTGGATCTTTATGCCGATTGCCTATCTTTCCATTACGGATGAACCCAAACGTTGCCAGCAGTTTGTTCTTTCCTTTAGTGGGAAGTTCATTGCGATGGATGTGCCTAAAAATTTGACCTGGCTTGAAGCTGAAACGATCCGTTACGCGAGACGGATACCTCGTCCATTTACGCCATCAGAGTTGTCCTCCCATTTACAAATTACAGACCAGCATGCGAGGCGGATTCTTCACAAGTTAGTTGAGCACCAACTTCTGTTTGTAGCCAGCGGTAGGCAACTTTATCGTTCTTACGCCTTACGAACTTAAAAATTCTTATTTGATCAAAAAGCATAGATCTGAAGTTGCTACGAATTCAAGATGCGTTATTTTAAGCAAAAGATTAGCATTCAGCCTATACTCTACTCCATAACGTCACTGGTGTTCGTTAAATCAATCGAGAAGGTGTATTCTCATGTATAAGTACAATACGGTTCGTTAGCAATGACATTACAAGTGGGGCTGACGAAGAAAACTCGACGCAGACAATCTTGCTGAGCGTCTGGATGGGCGGCGAGCGCAGCTGGTGCGATGCGCACGGTGGCGCAAGCGTGGCGGCGCCGGTCGGCGGGAAGCTCCAGGTGAAGCTTATGCCTTATGGCTTCGCCGTGCTGCGCGCGGAGCAGCACATTTCCAATGAACACAAAAAGACACCAAAAATGGTGTCTTTTTGTATTCACGATGAGAGCATCAATTCCTGCCGCAAGCAACCACTACTGAATGGTTGTGCCTTGATATGGGAATTGCGTTGAATAATTAGAAAACTGTTGAAAGGCTTGATCCAGTTTCGTTTGTTCTTCGGCCTCTAATTTGTAGTGCCCTTTTCTAAACATCATTTCAAATAGTTCATATTGACATTGATGTGTCTCGTTCAAAATCGTCATAATATCCTGGTGTAGAGAAGTGTGACTTGCTTCTCTGGCAGATACGTTAAAGCTGTCCGTTAAGTATTTTTCCGTCGCCAAGATATCGTTTACCCGGTCACGGTCATTCAATTCGGGACCTTTGACTTGCGGCTCATTGGCAGGTTTAGGATTCTTGATGACTTGTGGATTCTGATTCATATACGATCCTCCTTCATTGTTGTGTTTGAGGAACTTTTTTCATTTCCTCTGTATTATTGTTTTGCAGGTGTTTCAATAAGAGCATGTAATGTTTTTGATGCATTTGACCGGCCTTATCAATCAATTGTCTAATTTCAGAATCCGAGCATTCCTGTGCAAAATGGCGGCATTTTTTCATGGCTAAGAGCTCCCACGATAATTGGTCCTTTAGATACTGAGAGTCCTTGGTAGTAATTACCTGAGGTGGTACTTGCATAATGGCGTTTTGTTGTTGTTCTTGTTGAGTTTGCATGTTGTCTCCTTTGTTTTTTCGAGAATACGTATAGCATGCACATATTAATAAATATTTATGACAAAGTTTGGATAATCAGGAACAGCCTTCTTCCCTTTTTAGGTGAACAGTTTCACGCGGGAACCCTTGGATTCTGACCACCTTGTGGCAACAAGCAATGTTGTGTTTTGTACAACACTATTCAAGCTAGTCAGCTCTGTCCGGGGAGAATGTTGCAGTAAATACAATAATCCCCACAAAAATGAGCCGATTTGGATGAAAAATGGTTTAATTCTTGTACAAAATACAACATCTTCTATTTATGGGAAAATATTAAGGAAATTGTTGTACGCCGTACAACTCCCAGGCAAACAAGCAGGGAAAAAGTCAGTCACATTTGCATTCATTCTCCCCCGCGCCCCTCAAGGATAAACGACTCCGTCGTCCTTCTGGGACGAGCACGTTTGTCAAGGTAGATGCGAAGCAAAAGTATAAAACTTATACTTTCTTATCTACTAAACAAAAAAAAGACAAATGAGATCAATCTCTCATTTGTCTTTTTGCCTGTGTTTTTATGAAGCAGACGAAGCTACATCATCTTCAGCCGCACTTCCACTATCCGTGCCCTCAAGGAAGAATTGAACAAGCTTTACATGCTTTTTCAGCGATTTCTCGTGGATGAGATTGATCTTACCGTTATCCAACGCGCCAAATACGTAAATCAATTCCTCATTGTCATGCGACCAATCGAAGCCATCCAGAATCTGCAAGGCATTCGTCCATTCCTCGTTATACTCCCCGTTCGGGAATAAGAAGCGATTAGCATACAGTGCGATACTTTCTTGAATCACACGATTGGCAGATGTATACTGCGCCAAGCCTGGTTGCTCTGGCATCATCGGCAGGATCGTATTAAAAAATTGGTGCAAAATTTCTACATACGTCGATGGATCGTGGCGAATTTTACGCTGAAGCTCATAAGATGGCTGCATTCTGCCTGAAAAGAGCATCGTCGCCGTTGCATATAACCAGCTGAAGCAAGTAAAGTTCCTATTGAACGAAGTCAAGTTGTTGCGACGCTCAACACCGGCTGCTTTGAGATACACATTATGATCGACAACTTGTTGAATAACCAGATTTAACGGGTCAATGGAATCGAAGGAGTGACCAAGCTCTTTACTCACCAGCTGAACTTTAGAGTTAATGTCGCCGAACAACTGCTGCTCTTCTTCCTCTGTTAAGCCAATATAGATTTGTACGGCAAGCTGTGTTTCCATCAAATCTAGACGTCTTCCCTCAAGCTGATTAATGGTACCTTCTGTTTCCTCAACCTCTTGCTTAATTTCAGCATCCTCCGGGAACTTCCGTTGTTTGATCTTTAGCACCACTAATTTTTTCTCATAACGTCTAACTTCCTTTTGCATCTGATCATTCACATAGCCAAGCGCTAAGATACGATGCTGACCATCCAAAATAGACAGCTTAGATCCATGCTTCAGAAGGAATTCCTTCTCGCCCTTGGACAGCTGATTCACTTCACGCAATGACAGCGTAACCGGTCCGAAGAACACATGATCGAGCTCCCGCTCTTGCAAATAGGTGGAGATTTTGCGTCTTTGCATGTTGCTCAGCTTACGCTGCACCATAGGGTCAATCATCGTATAATTCAACAGATCCTGAACGCGTAAAGCTACGGTTGAAAGTCCGAACTTATCACAAAAAGGATGAATGGTCATCTTAAGGCGTAATCCTTCCATTAGCTCACGTCCTCCTTGGAATTATAAGAATCGGCATCGCTGATGAGAAATGCATTCTGATCTTGATAAAAGTTTTTGATATGGTTGTAGGCTTTCATAATGCGAGTCCGTCTCGGCAACCGATCCTTCTCTTCACCCGCATAAATGTTGTTCCAATTCACATGCGGAAGTATTTTCAACACGTGCTCAAGTGCATAGCGATTAAATTTACCTGGTTTCGTAGCTTCTTCATGCACAAACATGGCTAGTGCAATTTGGATATTCTCCGACCATACGATTTCACCCTTAGCTGGTTCGGGCAAGTAATTCAACAAGCCATTGAAATAGGTTCCTGCCAAGGATACCAGATCTTGCAGCTCTTTATCCTCATATTGATAGCCGTTATTGCGCGCTGCTGATTTCATTCTGCCTTCAAACAAAGCAATCAATATTTCGATCAGCAAGTGGTAGGAGAACAAATACTCAGGGGACTTGCCGCGTTCAGAGAACATATCTACGGTCAGCTTCTGCATAGCTGGCGCTTTGGCTGCAAGCTCCGACGCAGCAACGTGATAGAATCTGCGCTGATCGCGAAGTACCGCCAGGTTGCCGCCTAGCTTGCGCGGAAGTTTATTAATGTCGGAGAACAATTGACGTTCTTGACGAGCATTAATGTCCAAATAAGTCATGGTTGAGATAGGGAACGCGTACAAACGGCGAAGCTTCTCCGTGATCTCTTCCATCTTGTCGTACTCACGACGATCCTTGGCACGAGCCATTTGACTTTGTAACGTCTCCATTATGCGCTGGAAAGCGGCCAACCGATGCTGACCATCCACGACATACAATTTCTCAATAGGCTGCAAACGAAGCGCTTGTTGATCTTCGTCATAGTGACCTGCACCTCTTGCCGAGAAAATGATTCCCGGGAAATAAATAGGTTGGCGATCTTCTAAATACAAATTAACGTAATCAATTAGTTTAGAAAGATTACGCGGAATAATCGCACGTTGAACTTCTAAATCAACTTCATAGATTGAAAATAGTTTGCTCATAGGCAGTGTAGCTGCAATTGTCGCTTGCCCAAATGTTTGCCCCAGAATTCCGGGAATTTCTACGAACGATGAAGGCTTCTGGTCAGCTAAAAGCTCCGATAATGAGGAAATGGCATCCATATGCTTACCCCTTTCAACAAATAAGTTTTATTTCATTACGTAAACATCTATATGTCTCTCATTCTCCTATTTTTACCAATATCTCTAATTTTCATTCTAACGTGCGAAGCCAATCTCCTATTCGCTTTGCCGCCTCAAGTAATCGACCCTCTTCTTGTACCAATGCAATTCGCACAAAGCCTTCTCCCTCGGCCCCGAAAGCGTCTCCAGGAATAACGACAACACCAGCATGATATAACATTTCCCGGGAAATTTGTCGAGATGTCCATCCTTTCGGAATTGGAGCCCAGATAAACATAGTTGCCTTGGGTGGTGGTATGATCCAACCCGCTTCCGCTAGTGCCGAGATAAACACATTTCGTCTTCTTTCATACACATAGGCAACGGAGTGATTATGCTCCATGTCTTCCTCTAATGCTGCAATTCCAGCCGCTTGAATGGCACTGAATACACCGTAATCGATATTGGATTTCAGCGTTTTTAGAGCATTCACTGCGCTTGCATTTCCGGTTAAGAAAGCGATTCGACAACCTGCCATATTAAAACTTTTTGACAGTGAATGAAACTCGACAGCAACCTCCTTAGCGCCTTCTATCTCCAAAATGCTTATTGGCCGGTAACCGTCAAAAGCCATTTCGGAGTAGGCAAGATCGTGTACGACAAGCAAGTCGTGCTTCTTGGCATAGGTAATCAAATGCTCAAAGAAAGCGCGATCTGCAACAGCAGACAATGGATTGCTTGGATAGTTAAACAGGATGAATTTAGCCTTAGCAGCCACGTCTACTGGAATGTCCTCTAATTGGGGTAAAAAGTTGTGTTCTGCGCGCAGCGGCAACAAGTAAGGTTCGACTCCCGCCAGCACGAGACTTGCCGAATATATGGGGTAACCTGGATCAGGGACAATGGCCATGTCCCCAGGATCACAGAGTGAAAGCGCTAAGTGAGCAAGACCATCTTGTGAGCCCATCAGAGTCAATATTTCACTTTCGGGACTCAGCTCCACACCGAATCGATAGCGGTACCATCGGGCAACCGCTTCTCGAAACGCTAAACTTCCTTCTGATGTAGGATAACCGTAATGCGCAGGGTTGCGAACGGCCTCTGTTATCGCTTCAATAATTCGATCAGAAGGAGGTAGATCAGGACTTCCTATACCTAAATCTATGACGTCTACCCCTTGGTTCATAACCTCTCTCTTCCAATCTGCTACTTCTGAAAAAATAGCCGATCCTAGTTGACTAAGTCGCTTTGATCCTGTAATTTTCATGGTTCATATCCTCTTTATAATGAATTCACTTCATATCATTAATTAATAGGGCGAGTGTAAATCATCAGTCGATAATTCCAACTTGATGAACAAGTCTAATCATATAAAGCAAAAACAATACGAGGGCAAGATATGCGATTCCGAATTTCCAACGGGTTTTCGCAGGGACTTCATAATAAAGCTCCTGTATCCCTAGAGGTGTATAATCCACTTTTACTTGCAACCCTAAATAAAACCCCGTCTCTTTCTGCATACGTTCCACTTTGGTTAATTGAACTCTTTTAATAATGGATTGCTGAGGCAATAACGCATGCCCCTCGAATCCGATCCCCTGCCAATACAACACAATAGTTTGTCTACTCTCCCCAGGGCCCTGTAAATCCGAATAAGTTGTATATTCAAGATCTCGTGTATGATTTTCACCTGGAATGATATATCCCTGTTGAAGTAGATGATCAGCCCTAAAATCGAACCGAGTCGAAACCGAAAGAATCTCTTCTCGATTTCTGTATTTCACGAATTTTTTATACAAGTCCCAAGCAAACATGGCCCATATTACAAAGAAAATAAGTTGACTTACACGGCTATTTATATAGTAAATAAATACCAGACCGCCGATTAAACCCAGAATCCATAGCCAACGAGTTACTGCTGTAGAAATTCGCCCTCCATCTAGTGGATGAATGGGGAGTAAATTAATTAAATTTAAATAGAATGCAGCGTAGGCAACCGAGACAATGACAGGAGAATTGATATATACACCCAAACCAAAAGCGGCAACGCCACCAACAGTCCCCAGAATAGGACCACCTATGCCAATAAACGCTTCTGTTGCAGCATCGGAAGGATTCTTTTTCATTGTTATCAGTGCTCCAAGAAAAGGAATAAATACGGGAGCTGACACGGGAAGCCCCTTTATCTTGGCAGCGAAAACATGACCGAGCTCATGAATGAGAATCATCAGAACAATGCCAATTGCAAAGGGCAGCGGAGCCAGATAGGCATAGGCCCAAATTGTTATGAACATCGAAATGATGGCTCCGCCAACCTTACCAAGCTTTAGTAAGCCTAAGAGCAGCTTTCCTTGTGATAATAGAACGGCTATGAAACCTCCAATGGCTAGCGGTGACTTTTTACCTGCTGGTTTCTTCTTCTCTTCCAACCTATGATCACCCCTTCGCCCATACTTCATCATACTCTGCTTCCTTGAAACCAACAGTTACTTTATGGCCATCGGTTACGATCGGACGCTTAATCAACCTGCCGTTTGAGGCGAGCAATTCGAGCATTTGCTCTTGCGACATGCTGGAAAGCTTGTCTTTCAGACTCATCTCTTTATATACGTCTCCGGAAGTATTAAAAAACTTTTTTATTTCCAGACCGCTATCACCAAGCAGCTTAGCCAATTCCTTGGCAGAAGGCGGCGTTTCGAATAAAGGGACACTTTCTGTAATATCTACATGATGATTTTTCAGCCACTTTATGGCACTACGGCATGTCCCGCATTTATCATAACAAAATATTTTTACTCCCATGATGTTTAAAGCTCCTTTAAGTCTAAGTTGAAATGAAACGAACTACTTAAAATTCTGAGCTAATTGATACGGAAAGTCAAGTTATAACAAAGTAAAACCATCCTAAAAAGGGATGGTTTCTGTTTAATTACTTACTTTCCTGCAGCCATGATTGCAAAACAGTTAAATCCGCAGGCAGAGGAGCATGAAACTCCGTCCATTCCCTTGTTCCTGGATGCACAAAGCCCAGTTTATACGCGTGAAGTGCCTGACGACCCAGTCGTTCACTAGCCTCTGCAGCTGATAAACTATGCTCAAACTCAGGCAGTGTGTACATCTTATCTCCAAGCAGCGGATGACCCAAATGCCGCATATGAACACGGATTTGATGTGTTCGACCGGTTTCAAGCCATATCCGAACTAAAGCGGCATGCGCGAATTGTTCCACGACCTCATAATGAGTTACGGCCGAATACCCGTCAGCGGTAACGATGCGAATATGCGGCTGTTCAGAATCGCGATCAATAGGTTCATTGATCGTTCCGCTTTGCGCTGTGACGACGCCCCACACAAAGGCTAGGTATTCTTTTTTCACCTGATGCTGAATCATCTGCTCCGATATTTGCTGGTGCACATAGGGCGTCTTTGCGATTGCCAATACACCTGAGGTTTCTTGGTCTAGCCTATGCACTGGGCGGAAACGGCACGTAATGCCCGCTTGCTGCCAATGATACACAACGCCATTGGCGATTGTGTTCAAATAATGCCCATGCGTTGGGTGTACGATGATACCCGCATCTTTGGCTAATATCAACAGATGCTCATCTTCATGCAGAATTTGCAGTGGAAGATCTTGCGGCAAGATATCCTCGGATTGCTCTTCTTCCATACGAATTTCTACACGATCGCCAGCCTTCACCTTAATGTTGATGTATTGTCTAACCCCATTCACCGTTATGCCCTGCTCGGTCAGCTTAATACGGGATAGCAATTTGCGTGAGACCATCAATCTTTTTTGCAGCACCGTCTTGAGAATGAAGCCCTCTTCCTCTGGAGGTACGATGTATACTAACGGTTCATAATAACTCATGATTTACGTCTAAACACCTCAGCGCTTCGTACATATTCCACATCCGTAATTCCTTCACGGTGATTCGCAGTGCGGGCAATGGTGAAGAATAAATCGGACAGTCGGTTCAAGTATCTTCGGACTTCCGGATTAATTTCCTGTGTTCTAGCAAGCGTTACCACCCGGCGTTCAGCTCTACGGCAAACGGTACGGCAAACATGAAGTGTGGATGAAACGGTTCCGCCGCCCGGCAAAATGAATCGTGTAATATCCGGAGTTTCAGCATCGTATTTATCAATCCAAGTCTCCAGCATATCGACCATTTCGGCTGTTACTTTATAAGGACGCAGCTCCTGCTTCAAGAGAGCAAGATCTGAGCCGCAATCAAACAGTTCATGCTGCACCTGCAGCAAATCCGGGAGTAAATCAGGATATTTCTCTGGATCCATAAAGCTCATCGCCTGACCCACATAACAATTCAGTTCATCTGTTGTGCCATAAGCTTCAACACGAACATCGTCTTTATCCACACGGCCACCGATTACGCCTGTCTGCCCCGCATCACCAGTTCGAGTATAAATTTTCATTTTCAAACATCCTCCCTTTTCCAAGGCTTTGATAACTCCATCATCTCATAAACACGATTCATATCCAAGTGACATCTAACGTGGTCAGCCAATCTATCGAAAGCAGCCTCTCGACGTTCTTTAAAACGAAGTCCGCCCTCGATGAGGGATAATCCTTTATGCTTGCGAATACGATTTAACCAGGCTCTGCGGAAGTCATCATTATGCAATATTCCATGTAAATACGTCCCCCAAACACGCCCATGATCCGCAGCTGCCCCGTCTCCGTGCAGAACGTTGTCAGGGCTATCCTTATCGAGGCTGGTAAGAGCCTTGATCTGGAAAGGCGTCACCAGTTCTTGCAAATAACGCGTCCGTCCCATGTGAATTTCGTAGCCATCGATGACAATCTCAGCACTATTTTCAGCAAAAAGTGTACTGCTCCCCTGAACTTGAACGGTCCGTTTATCGGAAGTAAATACCGTCTCCGTTGGTAAAAGCCCTAGCCCCTCCAGCTCAGGATGATCGGATTCGTAGCCGTTTGGATCCAGCAGCTTAGCGCCTAGCATCTGATAGCCTGCACAAATACCGGCGACCCAACCATTCTCTATTTGCGCAAAAGCCTTTACTCGTTCTGCCAGACCGGATTCGTTCAAATATCGTAAATCATCCATCGTATTCTTGCTGCCCGGCAGCAATACGACGTCCGGCTCTCCCCACTCGGAAAGGTGTGTAATATAGCGGAAATGGACATCTTTCTCTTCTTGCAGAGGATCAAAATCCGTAAAATTAGAGAGGCGTGGCAAGCGAATAACCGCGATATCCAGCTGATCAGCCTGTTTCCCTTGAGGACTCTCATTCCGTTTGTTCTGCATGCGCTTGGAATCTAGTGAAGCTGAGTCCTCATCCTCAATGCCTAACTGCGGCA
Source organism: Paenibacillus alginolyticus DSM 5050 = NBRC 15375 (assembly GCF_000422905.1). GTDB lineage: Bacteria > Bacillota > Bacilli > Paenibacillales > NBRC-103111 > Paenibacillus_E > Paenibacillus_E alginolyticus. The sequence continues at coordinate 65,577 of NZ_AUGY01000013.1, read as the reverse complement.
GATAAGGAATGACCCCAAGAACAGGTTTACCCGTCTTCTCTTCTAGCCAATCTAAGCCCGGTTTCAACAGACTAACATCTCCACGAAACTTATTAATAATAAAGCCTTTAACCCGGTCTCTTTCCTCCGGCGTCAAGATCTCCAGTGTCCCTACAATTGAGGCAAATACGCCTCCACGATCAATATCAGCAACAAGAAGTACAGGAGCATCCGCCCAACCCGCTAGCCGCATATTTACAATATCACGGTCCTTCAAATTAACCTCAGCAGGGCTTCCTGCCCCCTCCAGCACCACTACGTCATATTGACTGCGTAAACGGGTTAAAGCTTCCTTCACAATGACTTCAGCCTGCGGCAAATAGGACTCTCTATACGTCCTGGCATCTAGATCCGAGTATGGCTTCCCGTGAACAACAACCTGAGCAACCATGTCTTGCTTCGGCTTAAGCAGGATCGGATTCATATCTGTTGAAGCTAAAATACGACAGGCATCCGCCTGCACCCCTTGCGCTCGGCCAATCTCTTTGCCATCAAAAGTAACATACGAATTAAGGGACATATTTTGCGACTTAAATGGCGCCGTTTGCCAGCCGTCTTGAACGAGAATGCGGCACAATGCGGCCGTTAGAATGCTTTTACCCACGTCGGAAGCTGTGCCCTGAACCATCAGTGTTGCAGCTTGCACAGTCTTATTCGTCATCAGCTTGCCCCCGGTTCTGCATGAATTCGGCCATCATGTGATGTAAACCAGCTATTAACCGTTCGTTGTCTTCGCGAAGTCGTATCGCAACTCGGCAATAGCGTTTATGGAGACCTTCAAAAAGGGAAGCATCTCGGATCAATAACCCCTGCTGACCCAAATGCTTCTGGGCCATCTTCACATCGATACCCATCCACTCAGGAAATGAAAAAAGCAAGAAATTCACATCACTAGGAACGACTTCAAGACCTAATTGCTCGAGCTGCTGAGTGAGCCAAGGCTTCTCTTCCTCCAGCCACTGCCGGCTGGACTGCTCAAAATCCAAATCATCAAGCACGGCAGTTCCGATGCGCTGAGCTAAATAGTTTACGCTCCACTGCACCTGAAGTTGTTGGATGTGCCGAATCCTATCGGGGTGAGCCACCATAAAGCCTAAACGTATACCCGGGATGGAATAAAATTTCGTCATCGAACGGATGACGACAAGCTGCTGACTTGTGGAAGCGAGTTTGAGGAAAGAGTGTTCCTGCTCATTCGGTACAAAATCCATGAAAGCCTCATCAAGCACCAATCTACGGTTACTCTGCATAAGCATGTCCAACACCTGACGAGGAACCAGCTTCCCTGTTGGATTATTCGGATGACCTAGAAAGAACAAGTCCACGGCCGAATTGGCGGCTTCGATATCTTGTTTCTGCAATTCAAAATTGTGTATTGATGATAGAGGGATGTTGTAAATACCGCCACCTGATTTATGAACCGCTTCCTCATATTCACTAAAAGAAGGCCTCGCTATTCCGGTAACAGAGGGCTTTAACACTCGCGCAGTAAGATCGATCAGCTCCGCAGCCCCGTTGCCAACCAGAATACTATCCACCTCGATATCATATTTCAACGAAAGCTTGTTTCTCAGCTCACGCACGGCGGGGTCTGGATATTTCACCATATCGCGCCACCCGTCTCTGAGAATATGCTGCACAATCGAAGGAGGGCCTAACGGATTCATATTCGAGCTGAAATCCAAGAATTGCTCCTTCGGACGGCCAAAGGCTTCTTCTGCCGTCCAGAGATCGCCACCATGCCCATAGCGTTCTAGCATGATATTCACTCCTTTCTCTGAGGTATAATCTGGATGGATGATCATTGTTCGGGATTTGCAAACCTACATGTGGGAAGCTGAGAAGATGGTAACACCCAATAAAAGTAGAGTTTCGATAAGCTCGTTCAATGCACCGTATGTATCTCCAGTTAAACCGCCCAATTTACGACTTATATACGTGGCCAAAATCCAACCTATTAGAATTGTGCCTATAGCAAAGCTAAAAATGATAGCTAAACCATTGGTGAAGGAGATCAATGTAACGCCAGAGTCAGCTTGCCATACGGAAAATATTGTAATAAAAAGCGTAGTAGTAAAGAGAGCTACTAGGCTAGACAAAGTCACATGCCATTTGGTAACTCCGCGAAAAAAACTACCTAATCCCGAGTCTCGCCGGGCATAGGGCCAACCATGAATAGCTGCAACCATAAACCAGCGGCTCCAGATGGGCACGACCGCAAGTAAGAAGCATACGCCGCCCATCCCACCAGTATCTAGCAAGGTGTATAGAAGCGAAAACTTGAGGAGCAGTTGGATAACACAAACGATGACACCCATGGCGCCAACGCGACTGTCTTTCATGATTTCTAGCATTTGCTCGCGGGGTCTGTGGCTAAGAATACCATCAGCGGTATCCATTAGCCCGTCTAAATGCAGGCCCCCTGTTAAGACGATCCAGAACCCAAGCAGCAGAACGGCTGCGGGCATCGCAGGCAGGACGAGGCTAACCCCCTCACCTGCTAGGAGTAAAAGAAGACCGATGACGAATCCTGCTAGCGGATAAAATATCACGCTTCTTTGGAATACTCGGTTCGTATAGTCAATTTGCACAGGAATAGGCAAACGAGTTAAAAACTGAAAGGCTGCTATGCAAGCACGCAGCCAGTCTAGTAAAACAGTACGAGTAGTATGCACAGCAATCCTCCCATCACTACAAAGCTGACGCCGTAAAGCATCCTTACGGCGTAGACAATATCCTGCTGCGTCCGCTGACGCAGTGGCCAGCCGAGGCGAGCGCGCTCACTCGCAGCGCCGCCATAGACGTTCAGCCCGCCCAGCTCAATTCCGAGTGCCCCGGCTACCGCCGACTCCGGAATTCCGCTATTCGGGCTGGGGTGCAGATGCGCGAAGCGGCGAATCGCTGCCGCTGCGCGCTTCGCCGAGAGGCCCGGCTGCAGCAGGGCGACGAGGATCAACAGGAGGCCGGTCAGCCGAGCCGGGATCCAGTTCATAACGTCGTCCCAGCGGGCCGACGCCCAACCGAAATGACGGTATCTGTCATTTCGGTAGCCGACCATCGAATCCAGCGTATTCGATGCCCGGTACATCATCGCGAGCGGTGCTCCGCCGATCAGCGCATAGAACAAAGGCGCGATGACCGCGTCGACGATGTTCTCTGCCACGGTCTCCACAACCGCGCGCGTCAGTTCTTCCTCGCCGAGCTCATCCGTATCGCGGCCTACGATGTAGCCCGTGTACTTGCGAGCATCTGCGAGATTACCTGCACGCAGCGGATTATAAACTAGATATGCGGCATCCTTTAATCCTTTTATAGCTATCGTTGTGGAAATGAACCATGTAGAGACCAAGTAGCCGAGCCACTCATGGATCGAGCGAGCAGCAAGAATAAGCAGCAGCATCACGCAAAAGCTCAGCACTACAGTAGAAACAGTAAGCATGACACCCTTCGTTCGTACCCATCCAGATGAGATAACTGATGTCTCTTTTCCTTTATGTAACTTGCCTTCTACCCAGCGAATGAAGCGTCCAATGAGAATAACCGGGTGTGTAGGCCACTTCGGATCACCAATCAGCCAATCCAGCGCAATGGCAGCAGCCGTCATACTAACGATTTCCTGCCAAGAATATATCCACATATTGATCACCGTTCTATGCTTAAAGACTTATTTATTCCAGTATTTATTCCAGTCGATTCTTCCAGTCGATAAGCTCTGCTTTTGAGCTCCATGGGTATGCCAACCGTGACAAGGAATACCTGCTCACATACCCCAGCTAAACGTTGATTCATTCGTCCTGCCAAGTCGCGAAAACTGCGGCCAAGCGGATATTCCGGCACAATGCCATCACCTACTTCATTCGTAACCAAGATGAGGTGTCCACGGTAGGAGGACACGGCTTCTACAAGCTCGTCTATACGTTTCATTACCCGAGCAGAAGCATCTACTTCCCCCTCATGTTGGAGCAACCAGTTGGACAGCCAAAGAGTCAAACAGTCAACCAAGACCACGGCATCCTCCCCGCTCTCCTGCAGGTGGAGCAGCAGCTCCCGCAGTTGGAAAGGCTCCTCCCGGGTATCCCAGGGATACCCCGAGGCAAGCCTCATCTGCTGATGCAGCTCAACCCGCTCCTTCATTTCCTCATCGTAGATGTGGGAAGTCGCGATATAAATCCCACGCTCGCTGCCATGCATGGCGAGCTTCTCCGCGAAAGAACTCTTGCCGCTGCGCGCGCCGCCCGTAACCAAAACCGCCATGGCGCCTTCGCCTCCCTCTCTCCACTTACTGCGTAAGCTAACGAATCATCGCTGCAGCCAAGCCTCTAACCCCGCGACACGCCTGCGCTCTCGAATGTCGCCATTTCCTTCATGATCTTGCCTGCGGCATCGATCAAGTTAAAGGCAAGCACCGCGCCTGTTCCTTCGCCCAGGCGCATATCCATTTGCAGTATCGCTGCGAGGCCAACCGCTTCGAGCAGCTTCGCATGTCCCTGCTCCTGCGATAAGTGCGACGCGAGCATGTAGGACGCGCTTAGCGGTGCTAATCGGCTCGCCACAAGGGCAGCTGCCGACGAGATGAAGCCGTCGACGACCACCGGGCAGCGATTCTTCGCTGCGCCGAGAATCACACCAACAAGTCCGGCGATCTCCAGTCCGCCGACCTTCATCAACACATCGAACGCATACTCTGCGCTTGATCTGTTCACCTCATCCACACGAAGCCCATTCACATCCAGCGCCTTATTCACAACGGACACTTTATGCAGCCATTTGCCATCATCAATGCCCGTTCCTCGGCCAACAGCAATGCTGGCATCCAAGCCCGTCAAAGCGCACAAAATCGCCGCGCTAGCCGTTGTATTACCGATCCCCATCTCTCCCATAGCGAAGAGTCGATAGCCCTTTTCCACCAACTCGTCTACAACTTCTACGCCAGCTTGTATCGCCTGCACAGTCTCATCCAGCGTTAATGCCGCTTCACGCGCCATATTACGCGTCCCTTTTCTTACTTTGCGAGAAAGGAGATTAGGGTGCTCCAGATCAGCATTAACCCCCATATCGACACAGACGACTTCAGCGCCGGCATGTCTGGCAAGAACATTGACAGCAGCCCCGCCATAAAGGAAATTAAGCACCATTTGAGGCGTTACTTCCGCCGGGTATGCACTAATCCCTTCTTCACATACACCGTGATCTCCAGCCATTACGATGACCGCTTTTTTCTCAAAAATCGGCATCACTTCGCCCGTAATTCCAGCAACTTGACGCGCAATATCTTCCAGTTTACCGAGGCTTCCCTGCGGTTTAGTCAACTGATTCAAATGCTCATTCGCTTGGTTCACCACCTCTTGATGAACAGGCTTAATGCTATCTATAATCTTTTGCATCTTATTCATGATTGTGTCCTCCGATAGCTCAACTATTTTCCGGGCTGTAATAAAATTTGCGGCGCATCGTTAACGGGGTGCTGCAGGACAATCGGTTCTGTTCCATACACTTCGCTGATTAATCCGCTAGTAATGATTTCATCAGGTGTTCCTATCGCTGCAAGCTTGCCATTATGTACAACCATTAATCGCGTGCAGTACTGCGCAGCCAAATTCAAGTCATGCAGGACAGCTACAACCGTCAACTCGGATTCTCGCTGCCATTCCTTGATATAATCCATCATCTGTACTTGATATCCGATATCCAAGAACGTTGTTGGTTCATCCAACATAAGCAGCCGCGGCTGCTGCGCCATCACTTTAGCAAGAGAAACACGCTGCCGTTCACCGCCGCTAAGACGCTCGATTGTTCGATCTATCAGCGGTTCCAAGTGCAGCTTCCGGACAATCCCATCAATTAAACCTTCGGCATCAGCCGGCTCCTCACCAAGCCAATTCTGAAAAGGATATCGGCCCATTTCCACCACTTCACGGACCGTAAAGCCAACTGGAGGCAGCGCATCCTGCTGGAGAACAGCAAGCCATTTAGCCAGTTCTTTTCGCGAATAGGAGGATACTAAACGGCCACCCAGGTCAACACGTCCGGTTTTAACAGGATCAATCCCTGATAATAGACGGAGCAGCGTCGACTTACCGCTGCCGTTTGGCCCAATTATGCCAAAAAATTCACCCTGCTTGATCTCAAAGCTGATGCCCTCCAGCACTTGCTGTTCCCTAAAGCTCTGGGAAAGGTTCTCCACTTTAATCATCTCGATCAACCTCTTAACGTTTTCTTATCCTTATGGAGCAAATAAGCAAAAAATGGCGCGCCCAGAAATGCTGTAATGACCCCAAGTGGTATTTCAGTTGGACTCAGCAGGGTACGAGCAAGTGTATCTGCCCAGAGGACATAAATGCCTCCTCCAATTGCGGACAATGGAATAATCAACCGATAATCCGGACCTACCAAAAGTCGCACTAAATGCGGCACGATGAGCCCTACAAAGCCGATTACACCAGCAACCGATACCGCAGCAGCAGTAAGGAAAGTGGCCACAATAAGCACAATCAGCTTCGTACGCTCTACATTCACACCAAGATGTGACGCCTGCCGCTCGCCCAAAGACAGTAAATTTAACGACCTTGCATAGCTAAGCAGCACGATAAAACCGATTATTAAATAGGGGGAAATGATATACGTATACGACCAACCTCGCATAGCCAAGCTGCCCATTAGCCAGAAAATGATTTCATTAATGACTTGTTTGGAAATTGACACCATGAAGGATACGATTGCCCCTAGAAATGCCTGCATGACCACGCCTGATAAAATAAGCGTCTCCATCTTCAGCTTCCCTTCGATCTGCGCAAGCTTAAGAACCAGAAATAAAGAAATAAGTCCTGTTACGAAGGCAACAATTGGAATCGACCATTGCCCAAACCACGCTACTTGCAGTCCGAAATAGATTAAAAATGCGGCTCCTACAGAAGCCCCCGAGGACACACCGAGTGCATAAGGATCCGCAAGTGGATTGCGCAGCACACCTTGAAAGGCTGCCCCTGCGATTGAAAGTGAAGCCCCTACAAGAATCCCTAATAATACACGGGGAAATCGCACTTTATTGATGATTTGTTCTGAAGACTGCGGCCAGGTTGCATGGATGTGATCTCCCAGCCAAGGGATATGCTTGGCGAGAATACTTGCAATTTGCAGAACCGGGAGATTTGCGGTACCCAGCGACAAGCTCGCCACAATAGAAAGAAGAAGGAGTATAACCCCTACTCCTCCCCATAGCATTAATTTTCTTTTCATTTTATTTCACCAGTTCAGGATAAATGCCTTTCGCCATTTCAAGCAACCCGTCGGTCAATCTTGGGCCTGGACGGCTAAGCATGTTTTGGTCGAGGCCAACCACCTGCTTGTTCTTCACGGCATCAATGGCATCCCAACCGCTTCTTGTACGGATAATTTCATCTAGTGGTTTCTTACTTTTACTATCGACAACCCCATTAGCGAACAGAATTACACTTGGGTTTTGTTGAATGATTTTCTCTTCACTGATTTGATACCAGCCATTTTTGTCCCCTGCAACGTTAACACCGCCAGAAATCTTGATCAATTCATCCATAAACTCGCCACTGCCCACTGTCCATCCCGGGGCAAATTCAATGTATACCTTTTTCTTGTTCTCTTGCTTCACGTCTTTCACTGCATTAACAACCTTTTGACGGTCCGCTTTCATTTTAGCAACCACTTTTTCCGCTTGCTCCTGATGATCCGTAATTATTCCGTACGTTTGAATATTCGCAATGGCATCATCCACTGTTTTAGGCTCCACTTTAAACAAGTTGATATTCAAAGCTCGCAGCTTTTCTACCGTATCGGGATTCATCGAAACCCCCGTAAAAACGACATTAGCGTTTGCTGCGATAACCGCTTCTTGGTTAGGCTTCGTTATGCTGCCAAGCTTTGGCTTCGTTTTCGCGGCTTCTGGATAATCATCATAATCAGATACACCAACAATATTAGCTTCAAGTCCAATTGCAAAAAGGGCTTCAGTCTCAGCCGGGGACACAGAAGCAATACGTTCAGGCGCTTTATCAAATGTAAACTCCTTGCCCGTAGCATCCTTTATTTTCAAAGGATAAACCGTCTTCTTGGCTGCTGCTGTTGTTGGTGCCGCCGTTGCAGCAGGGGCTTTCGTCCCCTCCCCGCCAAGCTTGGACGGATTAGAGATTTCCGTTTCCTTTTTACCGCAAGCTGCGAGACTCATTGCTGTTGCTAGCGCTACTGTAAGAATAAATGCATTTTTTACTGAATTCCTTTTCATCTGGTAAACCCTCTCTCTGAACAATTTATTTCGATTGACCCCAAGGATAAACGGCTGCGCCGTCTCTCAGAGACGAGCGCGTTTGTCAAGGTTGATGTGGAGCAAAAGTATAAAACTTATACTTTCTTATCAACTAACAAAAAAGCCCCTTTGTTCTCAAAGGAACAAAGGGGACGATAAATCGCGGCGCTCAGCAACCCTTACGGTTGCTTCCTGATTTAACGCGATCCTTTTCCTCGAAGGATGTCGTAAACGGCACCATAGGCAGGTATCCTGACTCTCCCGGCAATTCATGCCTGGATTACAGTGGCGGGACCGCGCCGGACTTTAACCGGCTTCCCTTTTAAGTGGCAATCTCTATGAGCTTACCAGCACCTGTGGCTGCATATTTTACTATCAATCTATTTGTCGATTATAGACTTCTTGTTACTTTTGTGCAATTATTTTGAGCACTTGCTTCGACTCATTCATCTTCGGAGCATTTTGAGGAATAAAAGCTACCAAGCCTTTCCCTTCAAAACCTTGCTCTTTCATCCATTTGTTTCCTGCAAGCGGAATACCATAAAGATGTTTTTCAGCAGGCTTGCCCTCTTCCGCTATTTGAATAACGCCATCCGGATAATCTTCTGGTTTGATCGTATCATCCAAAGAAACGAAACCCGCTTGATTACTTAGTGATTTGAATTGATCTTCAGCAAGAATGAAGATGCCGTTGCCTCCTGCTGCCAGTTCCACAATCATTTTTTCCAACGAAAATATAGGGGATGTATTGACTTTGACTGTAGGAACCTCGCCAACCTTGGATTTCAATGAACTCTCCAGCTTGTCCCCCGCTTCACTTGGAAAACCATTAGCGCCCATAATAAATATCGATACATCCGGCTTCGGCCCGCCGCAACCCGTAAGCATCACCATAAGACCCATCATCATAACCAACAGCCATTTCACTTTCATGTTGTGAGCGTACCTCCGTTTGTTATCTGAATCCATCGATAGTCGTGAGAAAAGTCGGTTTTCACCGACTTTTTTTCCCATTGTGCATATATTCATTTATTTTTTGGTCTAGGATTGTACTCAATTCAACGACGGATTCCGATGTCATTTCTTCCCCGTCAAAAACCATCTGTTCTAACCTGCGTCGCAGAGAATGAATCTCTTCTTCTAATAAGGTAAGGGAGTTTTGCTTCTTCGCACGCTTGGTCAACCAACGTTGTCCGAAATCCTGTTCACGAATTTGAAAATGTTTTTGATAGGTTGATAGTTGATATTCCATAAAAGCCATGCTCATCCCTCCTTACTACAAGAATACCAGTTTTCATCAATAATGAACATATTTATTTACGTTATAGATTACAATTTTCTCATAAAATTACCAATTCTCTCTAATGCTTCATTTAGTTGAGAAACACTATAGGCATATGAACAGCGAAGGAAGCCTTCTCCGCCTAAACCAAACACATCTCCAGGCACGGCAGCAACCTTTGACTCAAATAATAACCGCTGCGCAAACTCTTCTGAGGTTAATCCTGTTGCGACAATACTTGGAAATGCATAGAAAGCACCTTGCGGCTCATGGCATTCGAGACCAATATCTCGGAACCCTTTTACAATCAAACGTCTGCGTTGGTTATAAGACTCGATCATCCGATCTTTCTCTTCCAAGCCGTTCGTCAACGCCTCGTGAGCAGCAACTTGACCCATCACCGGTGCGCACATCACCGTGTATTGATGAATTTTGGTCATCGCCGAAATAAGCTCATGGTGACCGCAAGCATATCCCATCCGCCAGCCTGTCATGGCAAAAGCTTTGGAGAACCCGCTAACCAAAATTGTCCGATCTTTCATGCCAGGAATAGCCGCGAAGCTCACGTGCTTCTGACCATAAGTCAACTCTGCATATATTTCATCGGAAATAACAATAAGATCGTTCTCTTCAATGACTTTGGCAATCGGCAGCCAATCCTCATAGGTCATAATGCCGCCTGTTGGATTGCTAGGATAGCAGAGAATTAATATTTTGGAGCGTGGTGTAATCGCATCGCGAAGAGCTTTCTCTGTCAGCTTAAACTGGTCCTTCGCGAAGGTCTCGATCCCAACAGCTACGCCGCCGCTTATACTCGTAATTGGAGAATACGAAATATAACAAGGCTCAGGTATAAGAATCTCGTCGCCAGGCGTTATTAAAGCTCGGAGAGCTAAGTCAATCGCTTCACTGCCGCCAACCGTTACAAGGACTTCATTCGATGGCTCATATTTCACTTTAAAGGACGTATGAAGGTAATCGGCAATCGCTTCACGAAGCTCAGGAATACCTGAATTTGGCGTGTATTTCGTTCTACCGCGTTCCAAGGAATGCACAGCCGCTTCACGGACATGCCAAGGTGTTGAGAAATCCGGTTCCCCTACACCAAGAGAAATAATATCTTCCTTGCTGTTGCTCACCAAATCAAAAAACTTCCGAATACCTGAAGGCTTCATTTCACGTACGGCAGGAGCGAGGTAGTCCTGCATCGATTTGACTTTGTTCTGCTGGATCGTTATCTCATCTTTGATCATGGCGTTCCCTCTTCTTTACGGCGAAACGAGCATTCGGTGATCGTCTTCCTGATCCTCGAATATAATGCCGTCTTGTTTGTATTTTTTTAATATAAAATTCGTCTTTGTTGAAAGTACGCGATCGATCGGTGAAAGCTTGTTAGACACGAAAGAAGCGACTTGTTTGAGGGAACTGCCCTCAATTTCCACAAGTAAATCATAGGCGCCAGACATGAGATAAACCGATTTGACTTCTGGATATAAATAGATCCGTTCCGCGATAGCATCAAACCCGTGTCCGCGTTCCGGCGTAATTTGCACTTCAATCAGGGCGGTAACCTTTTCGTCATCCACTTTGCTCCAGTTAACTACTGTCGCGTATTTGACGATGACCTTATCCGCTTCCATCTCGCTTATCGCTCGCGCCACCTCGGCCTCCGCCGTTCCTAGCATAGTGGCGATCAAGTCCGCACTCCTGCGGGCATCTTCCTTCAGTATTTCGAGAATTTTTAGCTTCAAAGCATCCATGGTTAAACCTACCTTTCTGAAATCTGATTCGTTCATCCTTTAATCTTACAATGAATTGCCGTCCTAATTCAATTACTGAGCTTGTTTTAGAGCGGAATATTTTTGTATAACCGAAATTTCCACCTCATAAATAAGAAAAAGGCCACCGGAAACTCCGAGTAGCCTCTGCCTGCCTATAATCATTGTCCGTGAACCAAACTAAGCTTAGATTCCGCTTGCAGCAATTTGTTCACCATAGATTCAATTTCACGATGCTCATACGTAGGACGCACATGGACATGACATTCTCCCGCCATACAACCGATTCCGACAAGTTTATTCTCATCATAAACCGAGATAACGTGCTCAGATTGGAAATCGTTCCAATTCACAATCGCTTGAGCTCCTAATGTTATGCATTCTTCTGTATATGTCTGTATAAACTCCTGGAATTGATCTTTTTCAGGAAGTGCATTAATATAAGCTAATTTCACAGCATTTCCACCTTTCGCTTCCAACTTTCTTATACTTATAATTATACTCAATTATGAATTTTTATTCAATATTCTTTTATCAACTCTTATGTTAAAAAATAATGAAGAACGGCCCGTCCGGATCTTTTAGATCCGGTGAGCCGCTATATATTTACAAAGCCTATTCATGAATTTAATCAAAAATGTCCATACTCAGATATCTTTCGCCCGTATCCGGAGCAATACAGAGCACTCTTTTGCCCGCTCCTAATTTACTGGCAACCTGCAAACCTGTCCACACCGAGGCTCCAGCTGAAGGTCCTACAAGAATGCCTTCCTTACTGGCCAGATCTTTCATGGTGCGGATCGCATCTTCATCCGTCACCTGCACGATCTGATCGTAAATGCTTGTGTTCAGAATAGCGGGTACGAAGCCTGGACTCGTACCGACGAGTTTGTGCGGACCCGGGCTTCCGCCAGACAGAACCGGTGAGCCCTTCGGCTCAACCACATAAATCTGAATATCCGGCAGCTTCTCCCTCAGCACCTCACCGGTTCCGGTGATCGTTCCACCCGTACCTGAGGTTGCTACGAATGCATCCAGACGCCCGTCCATTTGCTCCAGAATTTCAGGAGCTGTTGTCGTCCGATGAATGTTCGGATTCGCCGGATTCTCGAACTGCTGTGGGATATAGCTGCCTGGTATCTGATCCCTCAGCTCCTTCGCTTTCTCGATCGCTCCAGGCATCCGCAGCACGGCGGGAGTGAGAACGACCTCTGCGCCATAGGCCTTGAGCAGATTAATCCGTTCTTTGGTCATGTTGTCCGGCATGATTAGAATGGCTTTGTAGCCTCTGGCAGCCGCATTCATAGCAAGTCCAATGCCAGTATTACCGCTAGTCGGCTCGATAATCGTAGCACCTGGACTAAGCAGCCCATCTTTCTCCGCTTGTTCGATTAAATTAAACGCAGCCCGGTCCTTTACACTGCCGCTTGGATTGAAGTATTCAAGCTTTACGTAGAGCTCCGCATCATTTGGACCTACCAATCGGTTAATCCTTACAGCCGGTGTATCACCAATCAGCTCTGTGATGCTATTCACCATTTTTTTATGTGTCAAGGGTTTCCCCCTCCTCTTCCCAATGAAACAATCTATACCCACATCTTTAACGGGAAGCACGAAAAATGTCAAGTTCTAATTACAGTTAACTGCTTCTTCATAAAGTACCAGCTGACCAGCGATGAGCTGCCAATGATTAATAACAGTACGTTTATTACAAGTGGCGCCGTACTCCACGAAATGACACAAATGAATAAGAGCACACCGCACACACGCCCCACATTGAGTGAAAGCTCACGAAGAACAACATACTCCTCCCGCTGCTTAGCACTGGCTTCATTTGAACCAATTAGATCGAATACAGCCGACACCATAGGCACCGAATACATCGGAAAAAAGAGCGAAGCTCCTATGCCGAAAATAAGTAAAGTGCTGTACCCCATTTTCCAGAAAAAAGGAATAATAACGACCACGATCATAGCAGCGCCAATCAGCATACTGATCTTACGAAAACGCGGTTTAATAAATCGTCCCGCCGCCCAGAAACTCACTAGAGATACCGCAGAAGTAATCAGTACAAACTTACCTAAGCTCGCTTCACTTGATGTGGCTATGTAGACGAGGAGGGCAATCATGAAGCCAAAGACCCCTTCTCGAACTCCTTGAAATACCAAGGCTAAGCAAACGCGCTTCCAGGGTGTTTCAGTTTGCCTTAAACAACGAAAAGGAAACAACCATTCGTAGCTGCCTTGTAATTTCCTTTTTTTCAAAAAGAAGCTGATAATCACACCTAGCACAAAGATACCCAATGAGATTGAAAAAATTAACCGATATCCAGCAACATCTCCCAAACTCACAATTAGTAAACCGGAGATCCATGGTGCGATAATGCCTGCGCCGGAACCCAATAGCCCAACCCAGCCATTGAACCGATCTCGATTATCGGGGTCCGTCACTTCAAAATAAACAACATTAAAAGCAACCCAGAAGAAGCCAGCTGAAATTCCCTGGACCATACCTAACCAAACAAAATAGTGAAAGCTGCTTGCTCCAAGCCACAATACCAGCATATAAAAACCCGCGGAAACCGCAACACCGATCCGTAAGCAGTTCATTTTATTGTGTTCCTTCACCCATTTCCCTGCTAACCAGAAGGTAATCGCCATTGTCAAATGAGTCGTCAACGTAAACCAACCAATTAAAGCGAAGTCATTTTTAGCCTTCCACAAATACACACCAACGAAAGTTCCGGACAAGGCATTTGCACTGCCAAATAGCGTGTGAACGATGAGCAAAAGAATCGCTTGCGCATCTAGCCGGCCTTTCTTCTGTGAACCTTTAGCTTCGACGGCTCCACTTCCACGTTCTTCAAAATAATTGCTTCTTGTGCCATCTATTGCTCTGCTTGGTTGAACAAATTGCTTACTCTTATCCTTTTGCATATTCCTCCTCACCTTTCCCCATAGATCGAAATAGCTCTTGTTAAGCTTCCCCAATCGAGTGAAAATATGAGGCTGGACATATAAAAAACCGAATCCATCAAGGACTCGGTTCCATTATTACTCCGATTTAATACGTTCAACCATAAGCAGTCGATCGGTATCAGACAAGATTTTCTCTACCTTGAAGCAAGACGGGCATACAAAAACATTTGAAGTAAAGGGACCTGTTAGGAAAGCACTTCCTAACGTTTTGGGAATAACTGGCGTGAAAGAAGTGCCACTCGTGACCTCAGTACCAGCAAATAACATTAGTTCATGACAGCTTGAACACTCAGGCGCCTCTTCTTGTTCATCCGTAATATGCTGAACTTTTTCTCCGTATTTATCGAGAGGTTCATCCGAATCATCCCAAGCTAATGACAAATCTTCATCCGAATCGGCATATTCTTGTTCATCAAAGCGGAGCGGTTGACCCGTTTGTTTCACCTTTAAATCAATAGTCCTATAATCATTCAGTTCGTTAAAGCAGTGTGGACATTCGTCCTCTGGTCCAATTTCCGGATCCCAAACGATCTCCGTTTGGCACCATGGACAAACTATTTCATCATTGGCACTCATTACATAATCCTCCAACCTAATGCATTCATGCATATTTCAATAAATAATAAACCCCTGCCGCCATAAATACAAATGCAATGGCAAACAAAGTGCCCCACAGGTATTTCATTGTTCAAGCCTCCAAGATTATGTATGATTCTAAGTTACACAAGCTCCGACCACGTAGGAAAGGGAGACAGACAGTGTCAAAGACAAGAAACCTACAGCGCGATTGTCTTTTTTGATTTCTTCATCGATCTTGAAATAAGGCGTCAAGAATTCAAAAATGAAGTAGGCAACCAGCAATAGCAAGAATCCGTACCCTGCCCAAATAAGGGAATGAATCATCGTATCGTTGTTTAGGATAGCGAACCGGAACAGATTGCAAATCCCAAAAATCTTCCCGCCTGTAGCCATCGCTACAGATAAGTTGCCTTTTTTGATCTCAGCCCAATCATCATATTTGGTGACCATTTCAAAAATCGTTAGAAATACAACAAGCGCGATTACAGCAACTGCAAAAAAGGCAAGCGTCGATAAATATGGGTTACTTAGCAATACATCCACCTCTTCGTTCATATCGTCTCCTGCCTTCCTTCACGAAAGATAGAAGAGACTGAGTTTGACTCAGTCTCTCGCAGGTACTATTAGTATAGCATTAGGATTGTTTTTTTTCAGCAAGCTTTGCTTTCATAGCTGCCAATTCGTCATCTATTCCGCTGCTGCTTCCGCCAAGTCCGTCAAGCTCATCATCTAAGCTGCGGTTTTTAGCGCGGATTTCGCCACTTGCTTGCGCTTCAGCTTCCATTTGAAGCACTTTCTCACTCATCCGGTCAAAACCTTTAGCTGCATTGTCCGTACCAAAACCAGACATCGCTTGATTGATTTGTTTTTGAGCTTTTGCTGTTTCAGCACGAGCAATCAACAAATCCTTCT
The DNA here is from genome assembly GCF_000422905.1 of Paenibacillus alginolyticus DSM 5050 = NBRC 15375. Lineage (GTDB taxonomy): Bacteria > Bacillota > Bacilli > Paenibacillales > NBRC-103111 > Paenibacillus_E > Paenibacillus_E alginolyticus. Next base: position 49,734 of record NZ_AUGY01000013.1, on the reverse strand, counting down.
TGTTCTTCATTTTGTTGAACTCGTCTTTCATTTCCGTCAATTGGCTGCGAAGTTGATCAGCATTCGTTTTCGCAAGATCATATTGGCGTTTCAATTCATCGTAACGTCCTTGGTGCTCTTTCTTGTCTTCCAGCGCGCGGCGAGCCAGGTCTTCGTTGCCAGACTCGAGGGCTTTCATAGCCTGCTCTGTACGCTTCGTTACCATCTCTTCGGATTCTTCGACTTGAAGCTTGAATTTCTTCTCAATTGCGATCTGCTTAGCTACCGCAGTCTCAGCCTCTAAGATGTCTTCTTCCATGTCACGCAGAAACTGATTTAACATTTTAACCGGATCTTCTGCTTTGTCCAACAAGTCATTGACTGAAGCCATTGTCATATCACGAAGTCTTTTAAAAATTCCCATTTCTGAATTCCTCCTAAGGTTTATAAACGTATATTTAATATTTGGGTAATGCGAATTCTTTTTTAATCACCGGTGCTTACACATATTACATACGCAGTCCCAAAGAATGAGTTTCAAAAAGATGAAAAAAATTAAAAGTTATTTCAATTCGACGATTGTAACTCCTGCTCCGCCTTCATTGTAATTCCCCATACGGTAGCTCTTCACATGCTTATGACGGCGCAAGTATTCCTGCATTCCAGTACGCAGCACACCTGTTCCTTTGCCATGAATCAAGTACACTTGACCTAAATTGCCCAAGAAAGATTCATCCAGGAATCGATCTGCCTCGATCAAGGCATCCTCCATGTTGAGACCGCGCATATCCAGTTCCATCCGGATGTTATCATCTCTTGTTCGTTTGACGGTTGTAGCCACCTGATGAGCTGGCTTTTTCTGAGCCGTGCTGCCAATCTTCTCGAGATTCGACAACTCGACCTTCATTTTCATAATCCCCAACTGCACCGTTGCTTCTGTGGCGCTAACAACCTCTACGACGTGACCCTTCTGACCCAGGGTCACGACACGCACTTCATCCCCGGCCTCGATTCTCTCAGGCCGCTTCTTCGCCGCGCGAACCTGCTTCTCGCGCAGTTCCGGCGCCGCCTGATCGAGGCGGCGCTTCGCTTCTACCAGCCGGTGATCCTTGACCCCACCGGCTTCCTCCTGCGCCATGCGCCGCAGATCGGCGATGATTTCATCCGCCTCGCGGCGCGCCTTGGCAACAGCCTCACGCGCGTCGCGCTCGGCCTTCTCGAGCAGCTTATCGCGCTGCTCATCGAACTTGGCCTGCTGAGCTTCTAACGTTAGGCGCATCTCTTCCGCCTCACGTCGCATCCTCTCAGCGCTTTGGCGCTCAGCTTCCGCTATCAGGCGGTTCTCCTCAAGCGACGCGATCATTGACTCGACGCGCTTATCCTCCTCGCCCACCTGCGTACGTGCGTGCTCAATAATGCGCTTCGATAAGCCTAGGCGCTCTGCAATCGCAAACGCATTACTTCGACCAGGAACACCTACAAGCAAGCGGTAAGTTGGACTTAGCGTTTGTATATCAAATTCCATGCTTGCATTAATGGTGCCTTGCTTTTGATAGGCATAAGCCTTTAACTCCGAATAGTGCGTCGTTGCAATAATTCGGCAGCCGATTTGATGAATATAATCCAAAATGGAGATCGCTAAAGCCGAACCTTCAGCAGGATCGGTACCTGCTCCAAGCTCATCCAGCAAAACCAAGCTCTTTGGTGTCATATCTCTTAAAATGCTTATGATATTCGTCATATGACTCGAAAAAGTACTTAAATTCTGCTCGATGCTCTGCTCATCACCAATATCCGCATAAATCGCATCGAATACACATAACTGACTGCCTTCTTCTGCTGGAACAAACAAGCCTGACATTGCCATTAGGCTAAGGAGTCCCACTGTTTTGAGGGAGACTGTTTTACCACCTGTATTAGGCCCTGTCACAATGATTTGCGAGAAATCATTGCCCAACTCCAAATCAAGCGGCACTACCGAATCAGCCGCGATAAGCGGATGCCGGCCTCGCTTTATCTTAATGAAGCCTCGATCATTTAATCTAGGCATTGTGGCTTTCAGTTCCCTAGCCAGACCAGCTTTAGCAAACGTAAAATCAAGCTCAGCCAATTGATCCACATCAAGCACAAGCAAATCCACTTGTTCAGCAACAAGCTCTGAGAGTGCTCTTAAAATTTTTTCAATTTCAACTTCTTCCTTAAACTTTAATTCACGAATTTTGTTATTTAATTGAACAATAGCATCGGGCTCAATATATAGCGTCGCTCCCGATGCTGACTGATCATGAATCATCCCGCCAAAGCTGGATCGGTACTCCGATTTAACCGGGATTACAAAACGGTCGTTACGAATAGTGATCAATACGTCCTGTAACATTTTCTGAACAGATGAGTTGCGAAGCATCTGCTCTAACCTCTCTCGGACTCTTCCTTCACCTGTGCGTAATTCACTTCTCACACGTCCCAGTTCAGGGCTCGCACCGTCAACAACTACAGCATTCTCATCGATACAGCTGTTAATCTTATCTTCTAATGGCTTATTTTCTGTGAGTAATTCAACCTGCCCTTTGAGCATCGGTATTGCATATTCTTCATGAACCGCGAGAACAAATCGCTTTAACCTGCGTGTACCGAACATTGTCGTCGAAATATCAAGCAGCTCCGCTGGGTTTAACATTCCGCCAATTCTAACTCGGTGCAATGAAGATCTAATATCTCGAATTCCACCGAAAGGGGCATTCCCCTTTAATCGCTCTACATTAACAGCCTCATCGGTTGCTTGCAGCCGAAGCTTGACAAGTTCAAAATCACCCTTAGGTTCAAGCTTTTCCACGGCATCCTTACCAAGCGAAGTTGACGCATGATGAGCTAGTTTATGTAAAATCTTCTGATAATCTAATGTTTTAATTATTTTCTTATTCAACGATCCCAACCTCTTTTCTCTACCCTATATTATAAACCAAAACAAGCTTGATTAGCTACGGAGACAATCGTTATATGGAAGATGCTGCCTACCATAATATTCACTGGATTTGGACACACTAAGCTGTGCACCTATCTTCCTGCCAAAAGGAATGCAAGACTTGAACACACGAGGCATTGTTTGCAAAAAATCACTTCTTGTCATGAGAACTTGTTCTCATCACAAAAAGAAGGAGGTTCACGAGATGCATCTTCTCGGACATCTGGTAAGGTTTATTGTTTCTGCTTTGGTTTTAATGTTTGTCAGCTGGTTAGTTCCAGGTTTTAAAGTCGGCGGTTTCTGGAGCGCATTTTTTCTAGCTTTGGTCATTGCTGTTGCTGCTTGGATCATTGAAGGGATCTTCGGCAAACAAATCACTCCCTTTGGCAGGGGAATCGTAGGCTTTCTGGTGAGCGCGCTTGTTATTTGGGCCGCCCAGTTTGTCGTAAGTAATGTATCTACGAGCATAATAGGTGCCATTTTAGCTGCTTTGGTCATCGGAATCATCGACCTATTCATTCCTGTGAAAACCCCCTTTGAACAAGGGATCTCAGGAAAAGAAGATCGTCGATAAAAACCTATCAGTTTCGATAACTGATATCCATGCTAAGGCCCAAAAAAGATCGGTCTGCCGCGTATTCACTCGCCGGACCGATCTTTTCTATGTTAAAAATCACTTTCACGAGTTTGTCACTGTTTTTTTGGAAGAGGTCGTGTACAATGATGAGGGGAATCAATACAATTTCGGAGGGGTATACATTGAAGAAATTACTCGTTCTTTTTATGGGAATAGTCTTAATCTTTGCGATAGCCGCTTGTGGAAACAAAGATACAAAATCAACACAATCCTCATCTCCCGCCGCTACTGCAGCAGCAGGCCAGCAAGTATTATTGAAAGCCTCTAACTTCAAATTTGACCAATCCGAATATCGCGTCAAAAAAGGAGAGCCCGTTACAATTACGCTTGATAATACGCAAGGCGTTCATGGTGCATCCATTAAAGAATTCAAAGTTAACCTCGATAACAGCAATAAAACAGTTACCTTTACGCCAGATAAAGCGGGTTCTTTCCCAATTAACTGTTCCATCATGTGTGGCAGTGGTCACGCTAATATGAAAACTACATTGATTGTTGAATAGTTTAATTCAGTCAATTCATAAGACCTTATCGCGGTAATAGGCGGTAAGTCTTTTTTATTTGCACAAGGTATAACATTTTTTCTTCAAACTTCCAATCACTTATCATTAATCAACAACAATTGATGATTAAATAGGGCTGGTAGATCTTACCTGTAAAGCAGCCATCAGCTCAAAAAAATGAATGTTGGATTTGTTAAAGCCTGTCCATTCATGTATCCCTGGCTTCCTTGGCTGCCCTAGCCACTAGGTTGGGGTCATGTGCATTCATAAGTGACTTTAACGTTACATCAAAGCACTTGACAATACCTTAAATAGACAGGAAACAAAAAAACGGATAAGAAAGCATCCATCCATTTTCTAAACAAAACATCCTCTACATACTTTATGTTCTTTGAATTTGTGAATAAATACTTACAGAAGTTAGTGTTGATCTTTCGAGAGGTAATAGTTGTATGCTTTCTTTTATTTGGATTGGATTTTACTCTTTGTTCATTCATCTTGCGCGCACCTGAGCCCATACGTGAATATTGCTTATATAAAGCTAGTTGTAGCTTCTCCAGCATCAATTTAGCAGTTCGATAATTCACTCCAAGCAAGCTCGCAAAAGCTGAAATCGAATAAGTTTGGCTATCCTGGATCAATGTTCGAATAGCTTTGAACCAAATCATCAAGGGAAGCTTAGATTTATGCATAACCGTTCCAGCTGTTAATGAAATTTGCGTACGGCATTCTTTACACTCCAATAAATTGCGAGTCTTCACTATATAAAATAAATGATAATCACAACTCGGGCAACAAAACCCACCCGCCCACCGTCTTTTCGCCAAAAATCTTACACAATCTTCCTCCGTCTTAAAAGTGTCATCCAACGATTCAAATAAATATGCATCCATGAATTGACTCCTCTCAAGTATAATGCGACCCAAATAATTTCCTATATTTGTATTATATAGAACATCTGTTTGCATGTAAAGAAAATTATTTTTCTAAGATTAATATGATGAATATTCAATTTCTGTAGTATCTACAATGAAATTTCAATTTGAGTTCGATTAATAAATAATTTGTTAGTTTTAATTTTAAGCCTTTGTAAGAATTTGAACAGATGTCGTCTCAGTCAGGGACATAGAATGTGTTTTTTTAGGCTTAGTTGAAGTTTTTTGATGATTGTAGATACTACAGAAAACTAAATTTTAGATGATATCTTTTCGAGTGAAGGTATTTTCGGAATTATAAGAATAATCATTCTTGCCCAGTCGCGAAGGTTACTGGACTTGATATTATATGTGATTAGTAGTTTTATTCGACCTTCCCAGCCTCAATTACTTAAGTAATGACTTCAAAGCTACTGAAATAGGTTATGGTGCGTGTGGGTGTGGGTGTGGGTGTGGCTGGTGCTGGTGCTTGGCTGTGCTGTGGCCGTGGCTGTGGTTGAGGCTGATGAGTATGGTTTTTGTTTTGGGTTCGGGTTCGGGTTCGGATTCGGGTTCGGGTTCGGGTTCAGTTTGGGATGTGGCTGTGGTAGTCGTTTGGTTATCGTAGTTGATGTGATTGTAATTGTGGCTGCGGCGGTCGTTTGGTTATAGTTATGGATGTATTTGTACCTTTGACCGTGGCCGTCGTTTAGTTATCGTTGTTTAAGTGCTTCTGGAGATAGTTGTGGACGTAGCTGCAGCCGCGTTATGGATTTGTGATATTTCGCGACTTTGTAGATACTACAGAACTCATATGTTTAGTGGATGTGAGTCCGGAAGTACTCGCTCTGGATCAACGTGGTATTACTGATAAAAGCTGCCCTTTCTATATTAGATAGAAGGCAGCTTCTATAAGGGGATTCCTTGCTTCCAGAGTTCTTGGAGTTTACCTGCTATATTGGGTAATTCGTTAATTAAATATGGAGCTATGGTTGAGCTTGAGAGCAGCTTTTGAAGTTCATCTGAGGGCATGATGGTGATAACATTGACGGCTATGATGATGATCAAAAGTGCTTCTGCTAAGCCCAACAATGCGCCGCTCCAACGGTTGATGAAGTTTAGGCCTGGGGTTTTTGCTAGTATATTAAGTGCTCTGCCTACGATGACTAGTGCGAATTTTACACCAAAAAACAATATAGCAAAGGCTAAAGCGTTCAGGATATAGGTATCCAGATTAAGGCCTTTTACAATAAATTCGTATTTTTGGTAATTTTGATAGGTAGGCAGTGAAACTGCGTTTCGAAGCAGCGGAGCGAAATCCCTGTAAAAATAAAATGCAACGAGGTAGGCGAGAACAAAACCTGAGAGTGAGACAATCTGGGCAATAAATCCTCTAAAGTAACCAAGCAGCAGACCCAAAGCTACTATTGACAACATGACATAATCTAATGTATTCATTGTCACTATGGATTACCTGCCAGGACTATCTGTTTCTACAAGCTCGATCCACTCATTGTATTCATTCTGCAGTTTAGCATATTCCTCGCGCAGCTCTTTATACTCTTCTTTGATGTTTTGAAGCTCTTTTTGCTGAGCCTCGTCGTTCAAGCTTTGATGCATTAATTCTTCTTTTTCTCTGCGTGCTTGGGCTAAGATCCGTTCTTTTTCTTCTTCAAAATGTTGAGCAAGTGCACTTCGTTCTAATTGCTGATGCTCTAGTAAAGCATCAATTTGAGCTTGATATTGTGTAATAATTGTTGATTTTTGGTCTTCAAGCTGTTGAATAATGTTTGTTTGTCGTTCTTGAAATTCCCCAACTAGATTGCCTTTATCTTGCTCATAACTCAGTATCTTAGCCTCTGCCTCGTCCTGGTATAGGGCGGTGAGTGTTTCTATTTCTTCTTGGTGCGAGGTTGTGAGTGTATCTATCTCCTTTTGGTGCGCAGTTGTGAGTGTTTCTATTTCCACTTGATGTTGAATTGTAATATTATCTATTTTCTCTTTATGTTGATTTGAAATTGTACTTAGTTTTTCTTGAAGTTGGTTCCTAATAGTATCAATTCTCTCTTGATGTTTGTTTGTGATAGTTTCAATTTCCGTTTGATGATGGATTGTGATGTTTTCTAGTTCCTCTTTATGTTGATTTACGAGTGTTTCCTTTTCCAACTGGTAGTGATTCGAAAGCTTAAAGATCTCTTCTTGATGTTGCATGTTTATGATTTCTTTTTCTTGCAGATGCTGCTGCATTAGTGCTTCTTTTTCTTGTTGATATTGCTGATTTAACATTTCTCTGTCTTGTTGGTGGATTTCTGAGAGTGACTGTTTTTCGACTCTGTGCTGTTCGTTCAGCTTTTGCAGCTGATGCGCCTTTTGTTGTTTCTCCTGCTCCAATTGTTGCTTTGTTTGTTGGTGTTGTTGTTTTTCTTGCTCTAGCTGTTGTCTTACTTGTTTTTGTTGACGTTTTTCCTGCTCGAGCTGTTGTTTGACTTGTTCTAGTTGTTGTTTGATTTGCTCTTGCTGCTGTTTGGCTTGTTCTTGTTGTTGTTTAGCTTGCTCTTGATGTTGTTGTTTAACTTGTTCTTGATGTTGTTTAGCTTGTTGTAATTGTTGCCTCAATTGCTCTTGTTCTTGTATTGCTTTCTGAACTTCTTGTTTCATTTGCTCTTGCGTTTGGTTACCTTGTACTAGTTTAGCATTTTGCTCACTTATGTATGTTTGTTGTTGCTCGTATTCTAGTTTCATTTCGTTAAAGTTAACAATTAATTTGTCATAGGCAGCTTTTGTTGCTTCTTGGTTCTTTTGAGCTTTGGTCAGTTCTTCCATAATTTCATTCATACGGAAGCACTCATCAGCCATGTTCACCGCAGCCAGAACAGCGATTCTCTGTGAATCTAGCCGCGGATAGCCCTTGGCAATACGAAACATTTGTTCATTTACGTATTCAGCTACTCGCTTCATATAATTGGTGCTGGTGCTTGCTTTTAATTTGTATTGGTGTCCATATATATCAACGGTAATCCTCGTTTTATCTTCAGCGTTCACTTTTTTATATCCTCCCTTAGATGAAAGGCTGGCCCTATCGAGTGTAATTTCGATAAGACCAGCCTGTTTTCCTGCAACTTAAATGAAAGTTAGACTATTTTCTTAACTCTGCCTCATATTGTTGTTCAAGGCTTTGCACAACTTTGGCATGGAGCTCTGTTACTTCTTCATCCAACAGTGTTCTTTCTGCGTGACGGTATACTAAGGCAATGGCTACGCTCTTGCGATTTGCACCTAAACGCTCTCCGGTATAGATATCAAATACTTGAATAGATTCTAACAAGTCTCCGGCAACTTCGGTGATGGTTTGCTCCATAAGACCTACAGGTACACTAGGGTTCACTACTACAGCAAGATCACGCCCAATGGACGGATAACGCGGCAGCAATTTATATACAATTGCATCTCCAGCAGCTTCCAAGATTGGGGAAAGTTCAACCTCTAGTACGTAAGTGTCGTCAAGATCACGCTGTTGTTGAACGGTAGGATGCAGTTGACCGATTCGACCTATGACTTGCTGACCCTCAGCTGTGTTTAAGAGAAGCTCCGCTGTTCGGCCCGGATGGAAACCATCTGGTGATGCTGATTTATAGGTGAGCCCTTTAACGCCTAGGTAGTTTACAAGACGGTCAAAAACACCTTTGATATCATAAAAGTCGATAGTTTCTGACTTCTGAGCCCAATGTGCTTGACGGCGTTTGCCTGTCAGTACAATGGAGAGAAGAAGCTTCTCTTGCGGCAAAGCTGTAAGTGTAGTCTCATCCGTGATGAATACTTTGCCGATTTCGAAAATAGCCACATCATCCATCGTGCGGTTACGATTGTAGCTAACAACGTCTAGCAGATGCGGAAGCAAGCTAGTACGCAGTTGGCTGCGATCCTCGCTCATTGGCATAGCGAGTGAGATTGGTTTAGCTGCTGGATATAGACCCGGCAGCGAAACGGTCTGATCCGGCTGCGTGAAGGAATAGGTGATGACTTCATGCAGTCCGCTTTGAGTCAGGAGATTCCGAATGATGCGGCGGATCGACTGCTCTTTGGTCAAGGAGCCGGGCGTCGTCACGCCGGTCATTAAGGTTGTCGAGATGTTGTCGTAGCCGAATAGGCGAGCTACTTCTTCGATCAAATCGACATCCCGTGTGATGTCTCCGCGGCGGCTCGGCACATGCACGAGCAGCTTGCCTTCTCCTGCCTGCTCAAAGGTGAAGTGCAGGCGCTCTATGATTTGACCCATCTCGGCCAAGGAAAGTTCAGTGCCGAGATAATTGTTTACACGGTCAGCTGCAAGCTCGATGCTGACTGGCTTGTGTGTGCCTGCTACGGCTTGGGCGATGCCGTCAGCGACTTGACCTCCTGCGTACTGAGCCATTAACGCAGCAGCACGGTTTAATGCCGGAAGTACCGCTTCCGGGTTCACTTCTTTCTCGAAGCGAAGACTCGCTTCAGAGCGGAGCCCTAGCTGGCGCGACGTTCGGCGTACAGAGCTGCCTGTGAACTTGGCGGATTCAAGCAGTATCCGTGTGGTGCTTTCTGTCACTTCTGAGTTAGCGCCACCCATAACACCTGCAATCCCTACAGGCTTTGTGCCGTCCGTGATGAGCAGCATGTGCGGCTCTAGCGTACGCTCCACATCGTCGAGCGTAACGAGCTTCTCGCCGGCCTCAGCGAGGCGTACATCGATGTGGCCATTGTTCAACTGCTCGGCATCGAAAGCGTGGAGCGGTTGGCCGTATTCGAGCATCACAAAATTTGTGATGTCAACGATGTTGTTGATCGGGCGGATACCAGCCGCCATCAAGCGGTTCTGCATCCACAGCGGAGAAGTGCCGACGCGTACGCCTTCGATAAGGCGAGCCGCGTAATGCGTGCATTGCTCCGTCGCTGTGATCTTCACACTGATGCGATCAGCAGCTTTTACTGCGGCTGTTCCAGTCCCTTGAAGCGCTGTTTCCGCATCAGGAAGTTTGACATCGCGTCCGAGGATCGCCGCGATCTCATAAGCTGCTCCGAGCATGCTCAAGCAATCGGAGCGGTTTGGTGTCAAGTCAAGCTCTAACACCTTGTCGTTAATAGCAAGGACATCCAGAATTGAGCTGCCAATTTCGGTTTCTTCAGGCAAAACTAGGATACCTTCTTGAATTTCCTTCGGCAGCAGCTTATCGTTCAGACCAAGTTCTTTGGCTGAACAAATCATGCCTTGTGACTCTACGCCGCGCAGCTTAGCGCGTTTGATTTGCAATCCGCCAGGAAGCACGGCACCGATCATAGCGACAGGCACCTTTTGTCCGGCATCAATATTTTTAGCCCCGCAAACGATTTGCAAGTCTTCGCCTTGTCCGGCATCAATGATACACACGCTTAATTTATCTGCGTCTGGGTGTTTTTCGCGTGATTTTACAAATCCAACGACGACGTTCGTTACACCCTTATTGCGATCTTCCACGATATCCACTTCGATGCCGCTTCGGGTCAGTTTTTCTGCTAATTCCTCGGCTGTGAAGCCTGATACGTCTACATATTCCGATAACCATTGATAAGAAACCTTCATGCTTAACCCCTCCTTTTCCTGATGCTTACAAGTGTAAGAATTGCTTTAAGAACCGCAAATCGTTCGTGTAGAAATGACGAATATCTTCAATGCCGTATTTCAGCATCGCAATGCGCTCAACGCCCATTCCAAATGCAAATCCTGTGTATTCCTTCGGGTCATATCCACCCATCTCCAGAACGCGTGGATGTACCATGCCCGCTCCGAGGATTTCTAACCAGCCCGTTTGTTTACAAGTACGGCAGCCAACGCCGCCACACATCGCACAGCTCACATCAACTTCAACGCTTGGCTCTGTGAATGGAAAGAAGCTTGGGCGCAAGCGAATTCTCGTCTCTTTGCCGTACATTTCTTGAACGAATTGAAGCAAGGTTCCTTTCAGATCACTCATCCGTACGTTACGGTCGATGACCAGACCTTCGATTTGAGTAAACATATGGGAATGTGTCGCATCATCGTCATCTCGGCGATATACTTTGCCCGGACAAATGATTTTGATCGGAACTTCCCCTTTACGTTTCTCCATTGTTCTAACTTGAACTGGGGAGGTTTGTGTACGCATGAGAATTTCATCCGTGATATAGAATGAGTCCTGCATATCGCGAGCTGGGTGATCCTTCGGCAGATTAAGCGCCTCAAAATTGTAGTAGTCCTGCTCTACCTCTGGGCCTTCCGCTACGGTGTACCCCATACCAATGAAAATATCTTCAATTTCTTGAATAACTTTGCTTAAAGGATGCACGGCACCTTGCTGTGATGGACGTCCCGGCAGGGTTACGTCAATCATTTCTGCACGCAATCTGTTCTCGGTTTCTTGCTGTTGGTATGCTGCTTGCTTCTCTTCAATAACGGTTTCAATCGCTGCACGAACGTCGTTCGCTACTTGGCCGATAACCGGTCTTTCCTCTGCACTTAATGCACCCATACCGCGCAGTACCTCAGTTAGTGGCCCTTTTTTACCCAAATACTTAATACGTAGATCATTTAGCTCCTGCTGACTTTGTACGCCGCTTAGCTCTTGCAGCGCTTCCTGCTTCAAAGCTTCTAACCGCTCTTTCATCGAAATCCCTCCTGAATTAGGCCCCTTAATCACCCTAAATGAAAACACAAAAAAGACTTTCCGCTCCCTTACAAGGGACGAAAAGCCGTGGTACCACCCTAATTAGATTCGCTCACCGGCTAAAAAGCCAAATAAACGATTCTCACTTCATTTCAGATAACGGACGTTGTGTCCGGTTCCCTCTATTTAGAAGCTATTGATAAAGCCTCTGTTCAAAGGACTGCTCGGGAGCGAACTTCAGCAGCCTGATTCTCGGGGATAGCTCTCAATCATCGGCTTTCCCTCCCTGTCAAGAAGCACTGCGTACTCTTCTCCGTCAAAGCATTTTCACGTATATGTATCAATTATTATATGCAAGATATGCCGGATATGCAAGTTAACTAGCCTGGGTACTGAATTTACCTGTTGACTTCGAATCATCATCGGCGTATATTTTATTTAAACAATTTAAACATTAATTAATTTAAACATTTTATTGTTTAATGATTTGATACTTTAATAAAGTGGTAAGGAGGTTTTTGAAATGGAAGATGAACTGCTTGCTTATACGAATCGGTTTCGCACAACATTTGAAACAGCACATCGGAAAATTAGTCACACCGTACTTAGCCAGTTAAATTCGGAGTTAACGAAGCCACAAATATTCATGTTATTCATGATTTCTAAAGAAGGCGCTCCGAAACAAACTCATCTCGCTGATAAACTAGGCGTTAAACCGAGTGCGATCACCGTTATGATTGATCGACTTGTCCAAAGTGGGCATGTTATACGTAAACACCATGAGACAGATCGACGGATTGTGCTAGTTGAAATAACCGAAACCGGAAAGGCTATACTCAAACAAGCAGAAGATGTCCAGAAAGAAGTCATTGCTCGTGGACTGTCACAGCTTCCTCCGGACGAAATGCGTATTCTTGTGAGTGCCTTTGAAAAGTTAACTAATTATTATTAATTTCATCATATTCAAGGAGTGGTACAAGTGGAAAACATACAAAAAACAGCTTCAGAGAATTCCATAGAAGCAGAAGGACCCGAACTCAAAAATCGAGGTCTCCTGCTTACCGGTCTTATCATTGCTATGCTATTTGGCGCTTTGGACGGTACGATTGTCGGAACAGCAATGCCGCGTATCGTCGGTGAATTCGGCGGTCTTGGCCTCATGGCATGGTTGACTACTGCTTACATGTTGACATCAACGGTTGTCGTTCCAATTGCAGGTAAACTTGCCGATTTAATTGGTCGTCGTGTCATCTATGTAACAGGTTTAGTCATCTTTATCGCGGCTTCCGCCTTATGCGGGATGTCTCAGAACATGACGGAACTGATTCTGTTCCGCGGTTTGCAAGGTCTTGGCGGCGGTATTATGATGCCCATGGCGATGATTATTATCGGGGACTTATTTACCGGAAAACAACGTGCCAAATGGCAGGGCGTATTCGGTGCGATCTTCGGTTTATCATCGGTTATTGGCCCCCAAATCGGTGGTTGGATCGTTGACGCATTGGACTGGCGCTGGGTATTCTACATCAACCTTCCAGTCGGTATCCTTGCTGTTGTCTTAATTGCAATTGCCTTACCAAAGCATAAAGCAACAGGAAAAGTAAAATTCGATATTCCGGGAATTGTCACCATGATTGTCGGGGTTGTCAGCTTACTGCTCGCTTTAACATTTGGCGGTAAAGATTTCGCTTGGTTGTCTTGGCAAATCATTGGACTTTTTGCATTAGCTATTATATCGTTGGTTTCCTTCGTTATTATTGAAAGTAAAGCCGAAGAGCCGATCCTTCCTGTTCGGTTATTTAAAAATAGAACATTTACAACAATTAACGGTGTAGGCTTCCTAATGGCTGTCGGGATGTTCGGAGCTATTATGTTCGTTCCTCTCTTCATGCAAGGCATCGTCGGTATCAGTGCTTCAGCATCGGGTACAGTGATGACGCCGCTCATGATTACAATGATTGCAGCCAGCGTTGTTTCCGGTCAATTCATTCAAAAAATCGGCGTTCGAAAGCAAATGCTTGGTGGAATGATTATTATGGCTATCGGCTTTTATTTCCTTAGTACTATGGGCATAAACACCACGAAGTTGATCGCTTCAAGCTACATGCTTATTCTTGGTCTCGGTATGGGGCTAGTTATGCCAATCCTAACACTTGCTTTACAAGAGAGCTTCCCGAAATCTGAGCTTGGTGTCGTTACGTCTTCCAGTCAATTCTTCCGTCAAATTGGCGGTACATTCGGTATGACGATTCTCGGAGCCATTATGAATCACAAGTCAACTGTATTGTTGGAACAAGACTTAACTCCTGTTGTCAATCAGCTTCCCGCGGAAGCAGGCGGGCTCGCTACACAAATGACGGATATGATCCATACCAATCCACAAGCTTTATATTCTTCACTGCTAAGTCCTGAGACCCTGGCTAAAATGCCAAAAGAATTCGTGGATCATATGCTGCCAATTCTAAAAAATGCCTTGGTTACATCGCTTCACCAAGTGTTTATTGTAGGCTTAGTGTTCGTTTTACTTGGGGCTATTCTGACACTGTTTATCGGAAATATTAAAGTTTCTGACCGTAAATCTAAGAAAACTGATGAGAACAAAGAAAATGAACTCTCACCAGGACTCGCTTAATACAAAAGGCTCTTTTCTCTTCATGAGAGGAAAGAGCTTTTTCTTTTTGACACGGAGCAAGCTATAGCGTTTAATAAACTTGGATACCTTAAAAAGGAGAGTGCTCGCCATGAAATATCGCAGACTTGGTAAAACGGATTTGAAAGTGTCCATCGTAGGTGTTGGGACTTGGCAGTTCGGCGGAGAATGGGGACTTACCTACACGCAAGCTGAAGCAGATGCTATTCTCGATCAAGCAGCTGAACTGGGTATAAATCTGATCGATACAGCAGAATGCTATGGTGACCATTTATCGGAATCTCTAATCGGTAATTACTTATCCCGCCGCAATCGCGAGAATTGGATCGTGGCTACGAAATTTGGCCACCATTTCCACGATCTGTTCACCCGAACAGATGATTTCAGTTCGGAAGACGTCGTCAAACAACTGGACGATTCTCTGAAAGCTTTGCAAACGGACTACATTGACTTATATCAATTCCATTCCGGACCTGATCATTTATTTGATAATGATGATCTTTGGACGACTTTGGACAAACAAGTTCAATCTGGGAAAATCCGCCATCTGGGAACTTCCATTGGCAGCAATGCAAATATTCATCAAACAGAAGCCTCCAGCAAGGTCAATTCCAAAGCCATTCAAGTCGTGTACAATCGCTTGGATCGAGCTCCCGAAGAGCTTGTTTTCCCTTCCTGTGTGAATCAAGATCTTGGCGTTCTGGCACGTGTCCCTTTGGCTAGCGGCTATTTAAGCGGTAAGTATAAGCCTGGCGCGGTGTTCAGCAACACAGACGTTCGCCATCGTCATGATGCCGAGAGTGTGAAGCAGAAGCTTGAGGACGTGCAGCGCATGCAAAAGGAAGAGGTTCCTGAAGGAATGGACATGGCCAAATGGGCATTAGCTTGGTGTTTGAAGCATGATGCTGTTACAACGGTCATTCCAGGTTGTAAAAACCCTGAACAGGTTATTGCCAATGCAAGCGCAACGGAGCTTATCAGCGATAACCACCCGCAGGCTTGGAAAGCTTAAGTGATGAGGAAGGAATTGACTTCGGAATGAGTCATACACAACACGCAGAAACATGGAAGCAGCTCAAGGAGCACTTGCCTCAGTGGGTTACGGAGAGCAAGGCACATACATCAGACGGACAGGTTGCTTCCTACATTCCTGAACTTGCTAACGCACCAGCGGATGTTCTAGGTATCTGTATTATGGATGCCGATGGGAATATCGCTGTAGCCGGCGAATCTGATTTCCGTTTTACTTTGCAAAGTATTTCGAAAGTATTTACGTTAATTTTGGCATTGATGGATAACGGGGAAGAGGTTGTTTTCTCCAAGGTGGGCATGGAGCCTACCGGAGACGATTTCAACTCGATGCTGAAGCTCGAACTCGTCGAGCCCGGCATCCCGTTTAACCCGCTTATCAATGCAGGGGCTATTGCGATTTCATCCTTGATTGCAGGTAGTGGTCCTAGGGAGCAAGTCGAGCGAATTCTCCATTTTTTCCGAGACATCGCTAATAATCCTTCACTTAAAATTAATCAAAGTGTGTTTCAATCTGAGTCGGATACCGCACACCGGAATCGTTCGTTAGCTTACTTCCTGAAAGACAACGGTGTGCTGGATAGCGAGGTTGACGACGTTCTCCACGTCTATTTCAGCCATTGTTCTGTCGAGGTGAACTGTACCGATTTGGCTAGATTGGCCCTCGTTCTTGCGCATAATGGCGTAGATCCAATTCGTAATCAACGCCTTATACCACGGCGATTCGTGCAGATCGCTAAGACGTTCATGTTTACCTGCGGGATGTACAACGCCTCTGGGGAATTCGCCATGAACGTTGGGCTGCCCGCCAAAAGCGGTGTGTCCGGCAGCATTTTGACGATGGTGCCGGGACAGTACGGTATCGGCTTGGTCGGACCGGCGTTGAACCGCAAAGGCAACAGCACTGCTGGCGTTCACCTTTTGGGCACGCTGTCGCAGGAATTTGATTGGAGCTTATTTTAGCTATAATAGAGTTCATTAATACTAAAAAGAACCTTCCCATTATCGGGAAGGTTCTTTGACCTTTTTCGGGGTATTTTTGGGGCATGTTAGAAAAATACTGGGTTAGTTCAACGGAATTAACTGGAACGTCATATTATCCGCGGCGGAATACGGCCATTGAATCATTTTACCGCCAGCGATGAGCGAGTTATCGGCTACATTCAATGCCTTGCCGGATAGCCTGTTAATAATTTTAAAATAACCGCCGCCTACGCCCGAAATTTCCCACTGATCATTGAGGGTCGAGCCGAAATCCCATTGGATCACGTCTTCTCCGTCCATCAAGGAGGCGTTTCTGACAGCCATTGACTTACCGCTCTTCACATTGATAATTTTATTAAAGCCTGCCGTTGTTGATGTAATCACCCATTGGTCATTTTGCGCAGTGCCGTAATCCCATTGAAATATTTTCGCTCCATTGTTTAAGGAAGCTGCTTCAACGGCAACGGATAAGCCCGTCGATTTGGGTACGATTCGGTACGTTTTACCTGAGATAAAGGAACCGCTCGTTGTTTCTGATCCCGTCAATTTCACCATAACCGTCCCATGTGAAGGTACATTCACTGTGTAGCTGTTGGTGAACGACCCCTTCTCGGTCTTGGACCATAAATCCCTGATACTAGCGGTAGCACTGAGGCCGATGCTCGAAAAATTGATCGTCATGTTCGCAGCCGCACCTGTACGATTAAACAACACTACCGCACGCGTTCCAGTAGTCTGCAGTTTTTTGGAGTACACCTGCAATCCTCCGAGATCGCTTACTAAAATGCCTTGGCTGCCAAGCGCATCCTGATTTACAGCAATTACTTCAGAATTCATCAGTGTATCTTTGGTAAATTGGCTCATCGTACTCAAATTATTTCCAGCAATTAATGGCGAAGCCATAATCGTCCACATCGAGAAATGCGAACGGTATTCCGTATCCGTCATGCCTCCGCCGAAGACGGCGCCAGTTCCATAATTACCAACCATGAGCATATCTGCGTCATTCCAGCCTTTGGTAGGCCCCGCAAAATTGGCAAGCGGAGCGTTCTGATCAATGATCCAAGTTACTCGGTCCCAGTAGTCGAAGATATCGTCCGTTGTCCTCCACATATTGCCCGTGGCCGCACCCCACACCCATGGTTTGTTGATGCCCCAATTGCAAATGCTGAATAGGATGGGCCTTCCCGAGTTAGCGAGAGCGTCCCGAATGATCGTATACCTGGTTTGCGGATCCATGCCTCCATTATCGCACCAGTCGATCTTGACGTAATCAACACCCCAGGAAGCAAACGTATTCGCATCCTGTACCTCATGTGAATACATCCCCGGTTTTCCAGCACAAGTAGTGAACCCGGCATCCGTGTAGAGCCCGAATTTTAAGCCTTTGCTATGCACATAGCTCGCAAGTGATGCCATACCGCTTGGGAATTTGACCGGATCGGCAATTATGGTACCGTCGCTGGTCCGGCCTGTCTGCCAGCAATCATCGATCACAATGTACTTGTATCCGGCTGCCTGCATACCGCTGCTTACCATCGTATCGGCCGCTTGCTTAATTTTCACTTCATCCACGTTACAAGCATAGAAGTTCCAACTATTCCAACCCATTGGCGGAGTTGGCGATAAGCCATTATTTAAGGCAGATGCTGTTTGCGGAGCGATGCTGCCAAACAGCACAATGGGCATAGCAAGCAGGAAAGCGAGTAGGATTTGCACGATAAAATGAATTTTTTTCCGAGTCGATTTTCTCATAAAAAACCTCCATTTTGGAAATAAATTGGGCTTACAAGCCATAAAGTTGGTCTACATTCAGCCAGTTATTGTTTCCTTTCGAGGTGTCATAACCAAGTTGTATTGTATTAGATCCTGCTTGAAGGGATATGGTCATAGAAACAGTATTCCAACTGCTCCAGCCGGAAGTTCCCGAAAAGTTCAAATTAGCAGCCACGTCTACACCATTTACTTTGACGTATCGGCTTGCATTGCCGGCGGCCGCTGCATATCGGAATGTAATCGTCTTCGTTCCCGCATTATTCTGATTCACATAGAAATCAAGCGATGTTCCATTCGTATTCCAGCCTGCGACATAGCCCCGGCCATTAAAGCCGGTCTGTGTGCTTTCGTTGATCATGCCAACACCGCTGGCTAAGGTGCGCCGGGCATTTTCCGCTTCATAAAGACCGTTCCCCGCTATATTGCCCGTATAATTATCCGGAGAAACGAATTGAAGAATAGATGCACCCGCAGCCGCAGTTAGGCTTTGGATATAGGCGGAACCAGTTGGAGCCGTCCAATCACTTCCGATAATGCCATCCGAAGTTCTTTTATGATTCCATGCTTGTGTGGCATTTTGCTGCAAAAAGTTTAGATATTGCGATTGGCCTGCTTGTACGCGAAGCTGATTCAGATTGCGGGCAAAGATCATTTTAAATCCAGGAGCATCATTCTCTTCTTCGTACATCAAGGTAGTAGCCGAAGTCATTTTGTCTATCACATATCCAGCTGCATTATTCGCATCCGTTAGGTAGCTGCTCGTACCAGTAGCCCCATATAAAGCGGTCGCCGCTCCAAGAAAAGTTCCGTAGTTGTAGGTGAAATCCCAATCCTTGACGATACCCGCTCCAGTGCCTTCCATGTGATCATTTACTTTGTTTCCACTGACCAGCTTCGTTTTAATCCAAGTGTACATTTGCTGGGCTTTCGTAAGATAAGTGCTGTTATTATAGGCATTTTTTAGTTTAATAGCCGTCATTACCATAGGAGCATTGGAAGCCATATTTTTCTGAGCATTACTGCTGGTTGCCGGGTCCGTTGCATCCTTTCTCCACCAGATTCCTCCTCCGTAATAAGTCGTATCCCAGTAGGCATAGACTTGATCGAAAAGGAAGGACCCGCGGTTCAAATATTCTTGCGTACCGGTAATTTCGTATGCACGCAGACAAGCAAGCGCCCACCAGCCAAGATCATCATTGAATTGGTTATCAATCATATTCGTATATTTTGCATTGAATCCGGTGTAAATATCATCGATCATTGTGCGGTAAGTGCTGCTTCCCGTCCGCTGATAAGCATCCATGACCGTCTCCCACATCTGAGCCTCCCACCAGAAATCAGTGTACAGTCCTCCATTCGGTCCAAAAGCATGTGCAGCATGTATGAGATGATCGCTGTTCGTGTAGAAGTATTTAGCGTTAGCATCGTAGAATACGTTTACTAATGAATTCATCGCGGTGTCAGCATTCGACGCTGTGAAAGCAGATGCACGATTCGCACCTCCCCAAACGGATAGGAAAAGGGCCATTACTGAACTCACACTTAACCATTTGACAACTGATCTTCTTTGCACGATCACATAAAACAACTCCTTTTCTCACATAAAATTAGTTGTTGTGAATGCGCTTTCAAAACTGTAAATTTCACCTCCTTTCCGCATCTATCCTTCGACTCCTCTGTGTTATTAATAAAGGGGCAGATTTTCGGCTGCCCCTCTTCTCAATGCCTTAATTCTGTTTCAGCAATCCTTGCTTCTCCAACGCGGCCATACGCTCAAGGAGCATAACGCCGCTTAGATTTACGCTCAAATCCTCTGCAGGCTCAGGTGTTGCCGCCCATGATTTACTGAACATGACGCGCTGCTCATCTCTCCCGTATTTCCAGAGGCTGTCTGCATTCGTTACAAGAAGCTCAAGCGACTCCTTCTGACCTGGGTCAGCAAGAACGAGCTCCGTCAAATAACGAACGTATATGCCTTTGAATAATCCGCCGTCGCCATTGCTTTCACTAGGCAGCATGCCTGTTGCCGGACTTGTCAGTCTGAGCTTCGATGCTTGCGCAGTCCGAGCCGCATCCGCAAGATAGCTTTTGTCCCCAGTCGCCTGAAACAGCGCAACTCCTGCTCCGATATAAACACCTTGGCAATAGGAGAATTCCCAGCTCTTATCAATCTTGCCGTCCCCTTCGCGGTTTTTCCCATCCCAGACGAAGCCCGTATCCGGATCAACGAGACTTACCTTCTGCCAATCGTAAATCTTTTTCGCCCAAGCTAGATCCTCCAACTTGCCGAACTGCTTATACAATCTAGCAGCTAGAATGACAGCTGGCGCATTCGCCGGCGTATTCTTATAATCAAGCTGCGGCCTGCGCCATGCAATGCCTCCGCCTTGCTCTTCGTTCCATCCCGTCTTAATATCTTCCCAAAGCTCAA
Organism: Paenibacillus alginolyticus DSM 5050 = NBRC 15375; assembly: GCF_000422905.1. Classification (GTDB taxonomy): domain Bacteria; phylum Bacillota; class Bacilli; order Paenibacillales; family NBRC-103111; genus Paenibacillus_E; species Paenibacillus_E alginolyticus. The sequence continues at coordinate 29,219 of NZ_AUGY01000013.1, read as the reverse complement.
GTGCGGCTTCCTTATATTTCTCATCGCCTGTAGCGTTATACGCACGGAGCCAAGCTAGAGCCAACCATTCCATATCATCGTAAAAATCATTCGGCCATACGCCGCCATTGCGGTCCAAAATCCCCTGATACATGTTCGCCAGGTAGCCTTTATATGCCGTATCGCCGGTTCTTGCATAAGCGTCCACCAGCGTATCTACACCATGCGCTTGCCACCAGTAATGGAATTTCTCATTGCATAGATCATTGCAAGGCGACAAATTATCGAATAAGTTCAGCTTTCCGTTCCAATATTGCTTCAGCAGCCCGGCTTGCGCTAGATCCGCACGCTGCTCCCAGGTTTCTCTCTTTGTGCTCACTTGCACATCGGTCATCTTATTGTTTTTGTCCATTGTCTCCACTCCCCAGCTAGCAGCCACGATAATGCCTATCCCAACAATCATCAGGGCTATGATCATTTTTAATCGAATTGTCAATTCGCTTCACCTATCTGTCCGACCTGCGTACTATCCTTTCGTTCCTGTAAAAGCGATTCCTTGCACAAAATACTTCTGCAGCAGCAAGAACAAGATCAGTATCGGCACTACCGCAATTAAAGCACCTGCCATCAACGGGCCGAAGTCGACCTGTTTGTTATAAGTAAAGGCAGCTAAGCCTAGCTGAATCGTTTTCTTGGCAGGGTCGTTAAGCATAATGAGTGGGCCGAGAAAGCTGTTCCAGCCTGCTTGAAAGGTGAATATGCCGAGTGTAGCCAAAGCCGGCTTCGCGAGCGGAATATAGATGTTCCAAAAGATACGAAGCTCCCCGCTGCCTTCAATTCGAGATACTTCTTGCAAATCACTAGGTAAAGATACGAAAAATTGCCTCATAAAAAATACCGCAAAGGATCCCGATGCTCCTGGCAAAATAATCGCCCAAAATGTATTGAGCAAGCCATTGCCGCCAACGCCCAGCCAATCATTTCCACCTATGAAAGGAATGTGCTTCAGCACGAAAAATTGCGGGATCATCGTCACAACACCAGGGATCATCATGGCAGCAAGCAGAATTTTGAAAATCGCATCTCTTCCGCGGAAATGAAGCTTAGCGAAGGCATAGCCGCTTAAAGAGCCGAAAAGCAAGTTGAAGAGCACGCCCATGAACGCAAGGTAAAATGAATTCCAGAAATATAGACCGAATGGAACGAGCTCAAATGCCTTGCGATAATGCTCCATCGTTATGCTGGAAGGAATCCATTGAATCGGCAGCATGAAAATCTCTTCATCCGGACGGATGGAAGTGATAAGACTCCATACAAACGGGACGACCATGACGATGCAGACGGCGATGGAAATGATATACAAGATTGTCGTTTGCCAATAGGTTTGTAGCTTCATTTGCCATCCCTCCTAAATCACGGATTCCTCTTTGTTTAGTCTCATATTAATGAGCGAAAACACTAATATAATAATAGACAGCGCAAACGCCATCGCATCCGCGTAGCCCATCTGGAGCTGGTTGAAGCCCTGCTGATAAATGTGATACACCGTTGTTTTCGTCGAGTTGGCGGGACCGCCCTTGGTCAATACGAAAGCCTGGTCAAACAACTGCAGCGCACCAATAATGGCCATTGTACTTACGAAAAAGGTGGTTGGCCTCAGCACTGGCCAAGTAATATAGCGAAAGGACTGCCAAGCATTAGCTCCGTCCAGCTTTGCGGATTCATACAGATGATCGGGAACCCCGTTAAGTCCCGCTAAATAAATGATCATGTTCGATCCAACGGATTGCCACAAGGTCACTAACACAATGGACAGCATGGCGTAAGGCATTTCAGCCAACCAGGAAGGTCCTGTGATTCCAAACTTGCTCAGAATATCGTTCACGAGTCCAAACTCGGGATTTAACAGCCATATCCACACCGTGGCCGCAGCAACGCCAGAGGTTAACGTTGGCAAGTAACCGGCGGTACGAAACAGCTTTACGCCAAAACGGCTGCGCATAAACAGCAAGGCCATCGATAAAGAGATGGCAATATTCAGCGGAATATAAAGAACGGAGTAAAACAAAACGTTCTTCAGAGTCGTCCAAAAGATGTTATCTTCAGCTAGACGCTTATAATTATCCAATCCAACGAAATCGTTTTTACTTACAATGTCATAATTCGTGAAGCTTAGATAGAATGCCATGATGACCGGAATGATCGTAAAAATTATAAATAGCAAAATCGTTGGCGTAATAAAGAGATAACCCATCCTAGCTTGATGTCGACCCAGCTTGGTTATCGATGCCAAGCGAATTCCCCCTTCCACAAAAAGGGAGGGATACCCCTCCCCGGCATTTCTAGTTACTTCCCTGCTGCGTTCTGATCCAGCAGCTTATCACCTTGCTCTTGCCCCTTCTTGAGCGTCGTGGCCGCATCCTGCTTGCCTTGAATGAATAGCTCAATATTCGGCATTAGACCATCGCCTTCCATAACTGAATATCCTGGATGCTGCGGACGAATCTTGGCGAATTCCAGTGTATCCATGAATGGCTTCCAGTTCGGATCGTCCTTGAAGAACGGATCCTGCAGAGCCGGTTTGAAGCCTGGCAGGTTTAAGCTTGTTTTCGCCCATAGCAGCGTGTTGTCTTTATTCGCTAACCACCATTTCTCGAATTCCCATGCCTCGTCTTTATGCTTGGAGCCCGCTGGTATCACGAGACCGAAACCGCCCATTACGCTTCCTTTGGCGCCGCCAGGTCCTGCTGGAGGAGGAACAACACCGAAGTCAAGATCCTTGCCGTATTTCTTATAAGTTGAAAGCATCCACGGACCTGTATAAGTCATAGCTACTTTTCCTGTCACAAAAGCATCCGTGCCTTCGCCTAGACCTTTTTCAAACCCTACTTTATACACCTTATCCTTATTGATCAATTTATCCCAGAAATCCAATACTTGTTTGCCTTGTTCATTATTGAAATTCGTCTTCTTCAGATCGCTGGTCATCATAGAACCGCCTGCTTGCTGCAGCCACATATTGAACAGGCCATTATCCTGCATCGACATGCCGGAGCGAACTAGCTTATCGCCTTCCCATACCGTTAACTGCTTAGCCGCATTCTCCAGCTCATCCCAGGTCTTCGGCGGCTGAAGACCTTTCTCAGCGAACAATTTCTTATTATAAAATAGTGCGCGAGCATCAACCGTTAATGGAAGGCCATACAGCTTTCCGCCAGAGGAAAGCTCCTTCAAGGCTTCATCGTAATAATCGCCACGGTTAATATTGTCTTTCTTCAAATAATCGTCTATCGGGTGAAGCACGTTCTTGGATGCATACAGCGAAGTCCGCCATCTGTCCCAGAACATAATATCTGGCGAACCGCCTGAGGTAGCCGCTGTCAGAAACTTCGTGATCATATCTTCCTGCAGAACATATTTAACTTTAATCTTGTCTTGCGATTTATTGAATGCATCAGCCATCATCACAAACTGCTTTTCACCTTCTCCGCCCCAGTCGCCCCAGAACGTAATTTCAACAGGTGCTGCTTTGGTGGCGGCTGTCGATGCTGCCGGTGCTGTCGTGGCCTCAGGCTTTTTGCTATCAGCCGGTTGATCCCCGCCAGTTTTCGTGCTGCATGCTGCCAAACCAAACGTGAGCGAGAGAGCAGTTAAAACGGTCATCCATTTTTTCATGTTTCTTCCTCCCTTTTTAAGTAAACGTTACAAGTGCAGTTGCTATGTTAATAGGGGTTCCACCCCCTGTATAACCTAAGATGAGTGCGATGCGTTCACGCGATCTCTCAGAAGCTTCTTAATCGATAGGCCGCATACGTCTAACACCAACTCACTGAACATGGAGTTCGCCCAAGAGAACCATGGCCGCGTATATTGCGATGGATCGTCCACGTGGAAGCCCTCATGCATCAGGCCCGTTCCAGCATCCGTGTCGGCTAACATATCAAGGATACGCAGCTTTTCCTCCCGGCTTGAAGCCGTAAGACCTTGAACTGCCAGGGAAATATGCCAAATGTAGCGATCCGGCGTATGCGGACTGCCGATTCCCTGAGCCGCTTTACCTTTATAAAAGTAAGGGTTTTCATCACTAAGTATAAAGCTGCGTGTATGCTGATAAACTGGATCGGATTCGGCGACATATCCCAAGTATGGGATCGAGAGCAAGCTGGGTACGTTGGCATCATCCATCAGATTGAAGTTGCCAAGTCCGTCCGTCTCATAAGCAAACATCGTACCGAGCTTGGGATGCTCGATCGTTCCGAATGCTTCTATCCCCACTTTAATCTCAGCGGCAAGCTTAGTCGATTCAAGGCTAAGACTGGCATCCTGCCATACCTGCTCTGCAATTTCAGCGATATAACCGAGCACCACAACGGCAAACATGTTAGCTGGAATCAAATATCCGTACGAGCAAGCATCGTCGCTAGGGCGAAAACCTGACCAAGTCATTCCTGTATAGCCTACTGGACTACCCTTTCCATCTCTCGTTAACGTGCCTGTCGGAGGACAATTCAATCGTTGGAAGCGATAAGGAGACTTCATTTCATGATCTTGTTCAATGCGCCAAAGATGAAGGATCTCACGTACTGCAGATCGATAGGCATCATTGAAATGTGCGGTTCTCCCTGTTGCTTTCCAAAGTAAATAACTGAGCTGAATAGGATAACACAGTGAATCGATTTCGTATTTACGCTCCCAGATCCATGGGCTCATTTGGGTCAAGTCCTGCTGATGCCCTGCGCTGGTTGGCTCTATATTAAAGGCATTGGCATACGGATCTAGTTGAATATATTGCATTTGCCGCTTAACCACACCCTCAATCATATCCGCCAAGCTGGAGTCCTCACTCGCTAGAAGCAGATAAGCTCGAACCTGAGCCGATGAGTCACGGAGCCACATGGCCGGTATATCACCGGTGATTACAAAAGTTGATCCATCCTTTAGTCTTTGAATCGTTGTTTGATACGTGTTGGAGAAGCAATCGCGGAACATGGCAGCTAGCTTCGGCCGTTGTTCCTTCAGTAACTCGTCACTTACTTGCTCAATGAGTTTACTCATCGATGCAGGTAACTTAGCCTCATTCGTCATCGGGTTCGCTCCTCTCTATTCCGACAAATAAACCGCTTACATTTACGATTATATTGGTATGTATAAAGTATGTCAATATATATTTATCATACTATTTACATATCATTTAAATTGGTTGATATACCAATTAAAAAGAGACTACTAGATTAGCAGTCTCAAGTGTCGAATCCATGATGATGAGTACACCGATCATTTGGAGGGTCCCGTTGACTCCCCAATGATTAGTTTGGCTTCCAGACTTATTTTATTGGCTACCTTCTCGCCTTGTTTCAGCTTTAGCACATTCTCTACAGCGAGCTTGCCGATTTCATCCTCGGCTTGGATCAGATGGGTAAAGCGATAGCCGCTGCCAAGCGTCGTAGGAGGGCTATCAAAACAAATAATGGAAATATCCGCAGGTATCTGAAGTCCCATTTGTTCCACGGCAGCCTTGGCTAATAGAGCAATATTATATTCTATAGCGAACAAGGCGGTAATTTGCGGATTGCTGCGCAGGTGTTCCTTAATCATATCGATATCTTTATCAATATTAGGTGAATGAAATGAATTTGGCAGCGTAGAGGTGATTTCATCTAACCAGAGCGACCGGTCAACCATGACCCCGCGTTCCGCATGAGCCCGTACGAAGCCTTCTATACGGTCCTCAATAGCTGTTGTATCCATAGGAGGCGGCGTAAGTAAGCAAATCTGCTTATGCCCTAAATCAAGTAAATAGTCAGCACCCGTGCGAGCAGCTGCTATGTTATCTGTACTAATCGAAGCTGCGGCCACCCCTTTGAGATGACGGTCAACGAGAACTAAGGGAAATTGCTGTATGACCAGCTTCAGAAGTTCATCATTATAGAACTCCCCTTGTGCAGGAAACACAATAATGCCATCCACGCCTAATTCAAGAAACGATCGAATAGCTTTCACTTCATTTTCAGGCACTCCAAACGATCTGCGCAGTACTAGGAAGCTATCGTTCTCAGCGGAAGCCCGCTCCATGCCATAAATCATCTCCGTACCGAAGGTATTGCCGAAATCCGTTATGACTAAGCCAATCAACGTATGCTTGGTTCTCTCACCCGTAGATGGTCCTTCAGCCGGAATCCCCCCTCCTTCCATGACGAAGGAGCCTCTCCCTGGCTTACGCACGATGAGACGCTCTTCTGCGAGCATCTCCAGCGCCTTTTTACTCGTAATACGGCTTACGTTATATTCATCCGCCAGTTCCTTCTCGGAAGGAACGCGGTCTCCAACGTTATATTTACGTTGTATAATTTCTTCACGCAGCGTTTCGAATATTCGCTCGTAAATGGGTCTCGAATCCGTTGACAATGCTACCTACCCCCTGCACCCAACCAAATGTTATATCATACGATACCATTAATATATCATGATATACGCAATTTGAATAGAGTAAGAAGGGATGAAAAAAAGGGGCACAATGTGCCCCTCCTCCTAAGTCATTATTATTGAATGGCTTGTTTAATCCGATGTAATGCCTCAATCAGATCATCAATCTCCGTTTCATTTAAACGAATGGTTACATAATTAGGCGAGATGCCGCCATCGTTGATCTCCAGCAATGCCATTTCATCCTGGTCATCAAATTTGACTGACAAATGTTCTTTGTCGAGCACTTGAATCCATGCCATTATCGCCACCCACTTTCAGCCATCATGTATTTAATACTTTTTAATACACCATAAATTCTTTGTTGTACACCGTTTCATTATCATCCGCATCCATGACACGCATCTCTAATTCCCAATTGCCGCGGAACGGCAGGTAGGCCCCCTGTGCTTTATAGCTGAATTTCACAAAACCGTATGATTCTTCTTGTGTGTTATCCTCGTACAAGGTTACTGGCACAGAAATTGGCGCCATTTCTTTATCGTCTAAATAATGAAGCAGCATGAGCACTTGCTTCGGTTTCCCTGCTTTTTCTGGGAGCCATACTTTTGCTACAAAGGTATTGGTTCCCTGGATTTTCGGCGTAATATCCGCAGATACATGGACCTTCTCGCCCATCTGATGCCACTCAAGCGGCTCATTGACAGGAATTGGCGCCATATATGTGATGAGCCCAACCAGCAGCACGATAATCACCATGAAGGTAAGATCAACCTTAATCCAGAGAACCGATTGTTTGGCCTTCTGTTTGCGCAAATTGAGCCGTATAATAAAACCAATGAGTATCACAAGTGCTACAGCACCAATTTTCACAAGCATCAATATTCCCCACGACGTGTAGAGCAAGTAACGCAAGTTTGGCAGGAATAACAAGACGGATAAAAATCCAGACAGGGTAAGTACAAGAATGGAGATCAAAGCCATTTTCGAGAATTGCTGCATATAGGAACTGACATCATCACTTTTTTGACGCCATTTCGCATAGAGCAGCACTAAGCCCCCAACCCAACATGCCGCGCCGAGCAAGTGAATAAAATCCAGCCCGATTGTTGCCCATAAGGGAGAAAATGACGCCGCGTGACCGCTAAAGCTTTTCACCGCTAGGAAACATAAAGGCCATAATAAATCTAGCCACTTTGCCCTACCCACAAGTACAAATCCAAGGAAAGATAGTACTAGCATCAGCGCCCAGGAAATACCGATACTAGTTGCACTAAATAGTTTCCAAATCTCCTCCACCCCACCGCCGCCAAGCAGTGCTTCGATGTGCGTGAAAATGAGCAGCAATAAGGCTACTAATTGTGCACGCTGAAGATTAAGAGTCCAAGCTGAAAGTGATTTCCGGGTTTCAGTCCCGCTTGCTCCCAACAGCCTTAACCAGATAACCCAACCTGTCAACGCCAACATCATCAAATACCACAGACCGCGAGACGCATATTGCAGGATATCTTTCGTTGTTAACTGACCCGTTCCATGATTGTGCCCACCGTATACGGAAGGCAGATCAAGAGCTTCTTCTTGCGGCGGATTGCCAATCGTTATCGGATAACTCCCTGCAACGGGGTGACCGTCAGCAGAAATGACGTGATAGCTGATCAAATAAAAACCCTCAGTTAATTTCGGCAGATCAAGAATTAATCCTGTCTGCTCTTTGTTCATATAAGCTTTATTCCTTGTTATTTCGTTACCGTTATGATCCAATACTTTGATATAAAAGAGTCCTGCATCTAACTGTTCATTAAAAGTAACAGCAACTTGAGGGGGGGAGCTTTCAAGCTTGGTGCCCGCTTCAGGTTGAGCCTGTACTAATGACGCATGAGCAGAGGCTGTCTGAGGAACAGCAACTGCGCTCATGAGAATAAAGGCGAACATACATATAAGCCATGTAGGTATGAAAAAGCGTTTAGCCATATAACGTAAAGATCTTTGCATTTATGTTCCTCTATTCCGAAATCGGTTTACGTCCGGCAAAACCATCCTGTTTGCCATGGTAAAAACGAATTCTATCCTCTCCCTGTTTCCAACAAAGCAGCACTTCTTGTCCATCCATCAACGCGGGAAAATCAACAAGTCCGGTATCTATATCCTTGAGCTCTACACCTGTAAGCTGAAAATTGTGAATAAGCCCGCGAGCTTCAATTTGAAGGAATTCCAGCTCTGCTTCCATGACGAAAAACGGGTCCTTCTCTGCGCCGGGTTTCTCAGCATGCTCGTTTTTCTTCATACGGAGCTCTGCATATTTTTCTTCAAAATTCCGCTTCAATGCTTGCATTTTCTTCAATTCCTGATCGACAAACGACAGCATGCCATTTGCCTCTTCTAAACTGAACCACTTTTTAACCGACATCTCGCACCTCCGTGCCTTAATTTTATCAAAAAAACAGATCAACTACGAATTCTACAAATGAGAATGAGGATGCTCATGCGAGTGCCCATGCTCGTCCACATGAGTAACAGACAGCTCCGCATAACCTACACCCTTGAGTACTTGAATTCGCTGTTGAAGCTCTCTGAGCTTCTGCACCTTACCGCGAACAACTAGTATTTCCAAGCATTGCTGATGATTTAAATGGATATGCATCGTTGAAATAATCGCAGAATGGAAATCATGCTGCAGCTCCATTAAGGTAATCGGCAAATCACGAATATGATGGTCATACACCATCACGATCGTTCCAGCTACAGTTTCTTCCGGCTGCATACTGCTAGACGTTAACAGCGCTTTGCGCGCAAGATCACGTATGGCTTCTGAGCGATTATCATAGCCCTGCAAGGCAATGAGCCGGTCATATTGCTCTATGAGAGATTGCGGCATGGAGATTCCAAAGCGCACTAGATTTTCTTTGTCAGACATCCGCCCACTCCTTTTCGTATAACATTTCCTATACCCTTACTCTAGCAGAAAGGAGCTCTGTAGCAAACCTTACTAGGAGCGAATTCGCAAAACCGTTCACTTTCGATGAGAAAATCCCCGGTATAAGCAAAATAACAATTAAAATGCCGGATCCTATTGAACAGGACCCGGCATTTATTAGTTCTAGTTTTATCCATGAAATTGATAATTAGGCACTATTCATGTTTGTAATTCTTATTTTATTAACAGAACAACCAATGTAAGAATGATTAAAATAACGGGCATACCTATTTTAGATACAGGATCCTTAATACGTAGATGCGTTATGACGGCTCCAACCATAATTACGACCAACAACCATCCGCCGAAAACAACAAGTCGATCGTTCCAAATTCCTGCAACCAGAAGTGCGGCACCGGCAATTTCGAGCAAGCCAGTTATTACCCTAAACCACTGAGGCATCCCGTAACGTGTGAATTCATCCACCATTTGCTTTGAGCCTAGCTTCGAGGCTCCAAACATCAAAAACCCAAGTGCTAAAACGATTTGAATAATAATTGCTGCAATACTCATGCTAAAACTCTCCTCTTTTTACCTAATCATAGATAGACTACAATTAGATATCCTAATATTATTATAATATACACTAACATTAGGGTATTTATTTGTCAACCATTTTCAACAAGGCACTGCAAAACTCCATCCAAATAAGGAAAAACCGCCAGGGAAGATCACCCTGACGGTCCTTTTTGGTTTTAGCGGATATCCGTAATTTTGTTACTTATCCTTACTGAGTTCCTGTGCTCCAAACCCCAGTTTCTTTAACAGATCGATCATCTGAAGTTTATCCTCATTGCTTATAAAAGAGAAATTCTCAGATATAACAGCTGCATGTTTCGGAAAAATCTCATTAAATAAGGTTTCCCCCTGCTCAGTAAGGGCGACATTGGAGGTTCTTCTATCCGTAGGACTTGATTGCCGTCTCACATAATCTTTCTGTTCAAGCTTATCTACCACGTAGGTAATACTCCCGCTTGGAATGCTAAATATTTCACTAATCCTTTGAATAGGATGAGGTCCTTTGTTGTAGAGGAGCTCTAAAATCATAAAATGGTCAGGACTGATTCCATGACTTTCGATATCTCGTTTGGTATTATCAGCTATAGCTTTAGCTGCTTTACTCCAGATTCGGAATAATCTTAAATCAAGCTGGCTTTGTTCGTCTCCCTGGTACATGATCGTTCCTCCTTTGGTGTAAATCCTTTCTTAGTCTTCTCTACATCGAGTTGTCATAATACTATGCTAACTTTAGGCTAATTTGTTTGTCAAGTAATCCTCTTTTTCATTAAAAAAACTCCTCTTCAGGAGTTCATTAGCATTTTAATTTGGATCTAAAGGTAAAATAAGGTCAACCGTTGTTCCTTTATCGATCTGACTTTTAATCGTAAGACTACCGTGATGTGCTTCAATAATTTTTTGGCTCACCATTAATCCTAGTCCGGTCCCGTTCTCTTTCGTCGTATAAAAGGGTTCTCCTAACATCCCTATTCGATCTTCAGAAATTCCACACCCCTGATCAATAAACCGAATAACGATTTTATTGTCGTCTACACTCATAATAATTTCGATAATACCGCCTTCTGTCATCGCTTCAATCGCATTTTTAAGAATATTAATAACGACCTGTTTTAATTGATTTTCTTCACAATTGATTAACGGAATGTCCGGATCAAATACCGTATGAATTTGCACATCGCTAAGAATGGCTTGTGTGTCAAGCAGCGAGATCACATCAAGTAGAATTTTACGAAGATCTTTCATCTCAAAACACACGGCTTGCGGCTTGGCAATAACCAAAAACTCGCTCACGATATAATTAATTCGGTCTAATTCAGTTAACATAATTTGAAAATACTCATTATAATTATCCATTCTGGTTTGTAATAATTGGACAAATCCTCTTAGAGAAGTTAATGGATTCCGAATCTCGTGAGCAACTCCAGCGGCTAGCTGCCCCACTACGGATAGCTTTTCTGACTTAATCAGAAGCTCATCAGTTCTTTTACGTTCGGTTATGTCTTTTGCAATACCATACACACCATCGATCTTATCATTTATGATAATCGGAACCGTCTTTAAATTTAATTCGACACTATAGCCTCGTTTATTAATAATGGTGACTTCGATATTGTTTGATTCACCTTTTGTAGACGCTTCAAACAGATTGCTTGCTTTAAGGTGATCTTCGCCTACCATTAATTTACAAAGACTTTGATCCAGCAGCTCTTCCTGCTGATAGCCCGTAATCCTTTCAGTAGCTGAATTCATATTAAGTATTCGCCCATTTAGATCTAATTCAAATATAGCATCGGGGTTATTTTCAACAAGGGACTTATAACTCTGCTCTCTCTCTTCCAGCATACGCCTGGCTCGTTTACGCTCAGTGATATCCCTGCAGATAAGCTGTACGGCCGGTTTGCCTAAATAGATACAAGGTACCGCTCTGACTTCTACATCAATAACTTGACGATCAACACGAAGAAATTTCTGCTCAATGGGAGTAGAAGGCACTCTCTCCTCTTCGATCAGCCTAATTCGTTCTTTCGCTATGCCTAAATAATCGGGATGCACCAAATTCATTATAGGATAATCAATAAGTTCCTCTGGGCTAGCTGCGCCAAATATTTCGGCACCGGCCGGATTGATATAGACTATTTTTCCTTTACTGTGAACAACTAACGGTTCTGGTGAGTATTCTACAAGTATTCGGTACCGTTCCTCGCTTTCTGTAAGGGCTTTCTTCAAACGTTTTACCCACCAATATAGAATCAATGCCGTAAGTAATACATAAAATAACCCCTTAGTTGAATGAATAGTGATTGCTCCTGATAAGTTAAAAATGTCCATAAATTTATCGGATAGGATAATCCATAGACTTCCTAAAAAGATATAGACCAAAGTGATTTTAAAAGGATTTCTGAGATTTAGTGCCTTTGACCAATTATGCATATCATTCTTCCTTAACCTTCCTTTTCACTTTAAATGAACACACAGGATAATGAACTAGCAGTCATTTACATAGATGATTCTGATTATAACATTTATTTTTCATAATGATTATCGGTTTTTTATTCCAAAGAATAAATCCTCTTACAAACAAAAAAAGGAGCCGCCGATTAGCAACTCCCTCACTTAACAATTATTTAGATTTAGTCATTCTCTTCTTCCTGATAAATCTTCGATCTATATAAAAAGTTACTCCAACTGAAAGTGCACCGATTAAAAGAGGTATGCCGAACGCATCAAGTGAAAATGGTTTGCCGTCAAGACTTAGATGGTTAGCACGATATTCAAGTCGTTTTGCAGCAAAATGAGCAGTTAGAACATCCTCTTGTTTCGATAAATCCTCCAATGGTGCTTCCATGACAAATCTTTTCGGAGAATCGCTATGGATGAATAGAAGTTCAGTGTTTTTACCAAGCTGCTTCCATTGGTTTACGGTTTCAGCCGCTAGAGTCTTTGCCTGAGTGCCTGCAATTATCATTTTATCTAATCTCGGGGCATTGGACATTTGATATCTAGCCTGCAGGTTAAGGTGGTATTTTGTCACTACGGGTTGTTCTGAGCTTGAAATTGTCATCGTCTTTGTCGTACCGGAAGCAGAGTAAGAATCAAAAATCGAACCTAATGCCGTTTCCTCTATACCATTATACAACAGTACGCCGGCTTGTTTCTTGTTCCACTGATAGGCAAAATTTAAAATATAAGCCGCATCCTTTGGTTCTATGGAAAAGGGCTCCATCTTCGGGTTATGAACAAATTGGTACGTAGGGTAATTCATTTCTTCTGCTATTTTCACTGCTACAGCTTCGCCTAATTGTTGTGAAATGACATATAAGACAGCATCGATTCCAGATGTCACACCTGCCGAGGATACAATGTTACCGTCGGGTACATAACGCTGGTCCCTTTGCCAGTGGACTTCGGGATATTTCTTTTCCAATCTATTCATATCGCCCCAGTGTGTTGCTGCTGATTTCCCGTTCAACAAACCAGTTTCGGCAAGTGTCTCGGCTCCATTGCAAATGCTTAGTAGAATCGGTTTATTTCCTGAATTTTTTATGATCCAGTCTTGCACGGGGTGAACCTTCTTGTCTTCCATGATGGGAATGTTGGGAATCACTATAATATCGGGACTTTTACCTAATAAATCATCCATCTCTTTAAAAGAGTAATGCGGCAGCAGATCAAGACCGCCCGTTAATGACTTAATATGACGATCCGAGGCAACGGCAAAAACATTATAGGCTCCAGTAAGGGAGAACATTTCATAAGGAACCAGAAAATCGATTACTTCGGTCACGCTATCCCCTAGAATAACGGCTACGGTCGGCTTCCGCGGATCGTATTCGGGTATCTTAACTTCTTGCAAAAGTGGAGATGGCTTATCGATACCCGACATCTCGCTTTGCATCGTCCTAGAATATCCGATAGCTCCGACTCCCCCCACAAAAACAACGAAAATACATACATAAATAACGATACGTAATACTAACCTCATCTTAATTCTCCCCTCCACCTTTTCAACTTGCTTTCTTAAAGCATAATGAAAAGAGATGGTCTTTACACCAACCATACGTCGGGTTAACAACCTCGACCCTAGAGGGGGGATTATCGTTCTAGAGGCTGAGAAGATCTTAAATTTGAACGATTAGTTAGCAACAGCGGTTGGTAATGGTCCTACGGGAGCTGCCACTCTCGGTTTGTCTTGCGCTGCTCTTGGTTCCGGACTTACCGGCGCCGTTCTCGGCTTATCATCCAACACCGTTGGCTGCACGCCTACGGAAGTCGCAGTTCTCGACTTCTCATCCGAAGGAGTTGCCTGCGGCACTACGGAAACGGCCACCTTCGTCGTCTCTTGGGAAACTGTCGTATTTGAGTTTACAGAATCCTGCTGTTTTACTTTTTCTTCGGAAACAGCCGAACTTTGCAATGGTGTAGTTGTCGAACTGTCCTTAGGATTCGTTAACGCGCATCCACTTATGAAGATGATGGTTGCTATTCCAAGAAACGACCAACGATACGAATTTGTTTTAAATTGTTTGATCATTTTTATTCTCCTTTGCAGTTGTATTTTGCTTCCTGTTAGATTTACATTTCCAAAAGATTGAACAGGTCGCGAGAAATTTTCCAACAGCTTGATAAGCGTATAGCCATAATCCTGGCTTTTGTCCGGAGTAAGGCAGCTTAGAGCAAGAGCATCACTGGCGATTTCCTGATCTTCCCGCATTCGGCGATAAGCATACCAAAGGACTGGATTAAACCAATGAATAATCAGTAGAGTATGCATGAACCAATTAACCCCAATGTCATTACGCTTACTATGAGCCAGTTCATGTAGGAACACATGTTGCAATTGATCGTCATTCAAGCTGTTTAAAATGGTTTTGGGCATAATCAATTGGGGTTTTACAAAACCAAATAGGGTTGGTGTCGCCAAATTGCTAGATTCAACGAGAGCAATGGGTTTATGTACCGACATCATTTTTTTACACTGATTGAAAAGCTCCATTACTCTTCCATCGGTTATCGCAACCGTCTCATTTTTCATTTTTCGGGCAAATTTCCTGTTGATCATGATGGTATATATCCCAAAAAAACACACGCCAACCAGCCATAATACAACTAAATTCCGATAAACAGATTGGGCAGCAGTTTCCGATACAGCAGCTCTTGTAAGTATGACTTCCTGATTAACTTGTACTGCCGAATGAACGGCATCTGTGTAACCGATCCAATTATAAATACTGAATTCGCTCTCTAGGCCCCATGGCAAAACTAATCGGACAATAACCAGCAGCCACATCAAATAGTGCCATCTTGGTTTCAAGCGATGCCTTAACATGTGCTGCATCACTATAATCAGCACAACCAGAACACTTGCCATAGTCGAGACTGACCAAACCCAATCAAAGAAATCAATAAGGTGTTCCGTTAATTGTTTCACATTCACCCTGCCCTTCCTTCATTGAGTTAAAGAGGTAAAAGCTAGCACGATGCAAACCCGCAAATCGTTCATTTTGTTTTGTCATCTAGAATATTTTTCAATTCCTTAATGTCTTCCGCTGAGAGCTGTTCTTCCTTCAAAAAATTAACAAGCAGCGGCTTAAAGGCACCGCCGTAAATTCTCTTGAGGAACGATTGCGTTTCTGATTTCACACATTCGTCTTCGGATACTAATGGAAAATAGGCGTACACCCTGTTTTCTTGTGAATACGAAATCGCTTGTTTTTGGGCTAATCTGTTTAAAAGCGTTCTAACTGTTTTCGGTTTCCAATCCGTTCGGACTTCCAAAGCTTCAATCACTTCATTTGCCGTACATGGTGTCTTAGCCCAGAGAACTTTCATTACTTCCCATTCTGCATCGGAGATATGGGGAACATTTTTCACAGGTTTACCTCCTGACTTATATGGATTACACATGTAATACAATAGTTATATTACATGTGTAATCCATAGAAGTCAAATACAAATTGACAAAACAAAAAAAGCTGCTCGCCACATAGGGCAGAAGCAGCTTTGTATTTTTTATTTATTCATCATACTAGGTTCATTAACTGTCTTACGCGAACTTCCAACTCAACGAGCGAGAACGGCTTCGTCATATAGTCGCCAGCACCCATTTGAAAGCCTCTGGCTAGATCATCTTCCTTCTTCTTACCTGAAAGCATAAGTACCTTCATATCCCTAACGTTTAGACGCGGGTCTTTCTTTTTCTGCGACAACAATGAGAACCCATCCAGCTTCGGCATCATGCCATCGAGAATACAAGCATCATAGGTATTAGCGAGCATTAAGCTGAGCGCGACTTCACCATCGGCAGCATACGTAATTGTTATCGGTAAATGCTCTAAATGTGATGTGAGAATCGCTCGCAAAATCGGATCATCGTCCACAATGAGCAGATTTTTCTTGTCAATTTGCGGACTGGCAGTCAACTTGCGATGCTCTGTCCCTTCATCCTCTTCCGAAGCGATAACAATCCTATCCCTGCCTTGCTGCTTAGCTTGGTACATCGCATCATCAGCCTTAGCCAACCATTCCGCAACCGTCATCCCCTCATGCCACTCTGCAACACCTGCTGAAAAGGTGATCGAGAAGGTTTGGCCCTCGTACTGTGCAACTGCATTTAAACGAACTTTATTAAGAATGGACTGCATGGTTGCACAGGCCTGCTCCACCGTTGTATTCGGAAGGGCAATAACGAACTCCTCGCCGCCGAAACGTGCTAGCAGGTCTGTCGAACGCAAGTTCACTTGGAGCAAATGAGCTAAGCCTTGCAGTACTAAATCTCCTACGTGATGCCCATAAGTATCATTGATCCGTTTAAAGCAATCAATATCAATAAACACAAGCGAGATTGGTGCCGGATAGCGTTCAATACGCTGTAATTCCATACCAATTTGAAGATCAAAATAACGCCGGTTGAACACCCCCGTCAGCGGATCACGGAAGGCAAGCTACTCGAAATTTTTAGTCCTTTTGAGCAGTCCATAAATTCTTGCGGCCAATTCCTCATACTGAAATGGCTTCGTCACATAATCATCGGCTCCTAAGTGGAAACAGCGGACTTTATCATTCAAATCGTTGCGTCCCGACAATACAATTAGAGGTAACCATTTCAATGTAGGATCCTCTTTGAGAAATTCAAATAGCTCATACCCAGACTGAGGATGCATCATGAGATCCAGCGTCACTAAATCATACGTGTGTTCACGCAATAATTTCATCGCACTCTCCACATCGGCTGCTTCATCAACAATACAGTCATCGAGTTGAAGTCGACGGGTCAAGTAATTACGCAGCACCTCATCGTCATCGACAAGCAGCAATCGACTCTTCATAGACCCAAGCAAAGATCCGCCTCCAGGATCCTGCTGTTCGTCCATCTTGATTTCCGTCACACAGATATCATATTCCATATTCATTTCACGAAGTGCATGTATACTGCGTTCTGCGCATTCAATAATCGGGTTGATCGCCATGAGTAACTCTTCTCCGTCATTATCCATGGATTGCGTCCATTCCCAAGCTCGAACCATATCCTCAGCCAGTTTGCCGATCCGGACATAACCAAAAATAGGCGCACTGCCTTTAAGCGTATGTACGATGCGATAAAATTGTTTTAAATCCTCGGCTGCAGCCGCCATTTGGATCGTATCTAACAGCGAGTTAAGCTGTTTAAGTTGCTTTTCAAATTCACGAATAAACAGCTTTCTTCCTTGTCTAAGAATTCTTGCATCTCTTTCCGATTCTGACTTGGAGTCCTTCAACCCCTCTAGATTCGTATTACTCATGACAGCCAATCACCCTTTTTTATATATAAAATAATCCCTATATCGTTCGAATTAACGTTGTAATAATTGTCCGACCGTATCTATTAATTGAAGAGGGCTGAATGGTTTAACAATATAAGTGGTAACGCCTGCTGCTTTGGCTTTTTCTTTGTCCTTATCTAAGGCTTTAGCCGTCAGTAAAATAACCGGTATATCCCGATTGGCATTATCGCTATGCCGCAGCCATTCACAGACTTCAACACCCGTCCGCTCCGGCATCATATAGTCAAGTATGATAAGATCGTAGGTATCTTTTTGCAATTGCTCCATCGCTTGTTGACCATCTTCAACTTCCGAGATGGCATAACCTTCATCAGAAAGAGTTTCCGTAAGCAGAAAACGCAGCGCGATTTCGTCATCTGCAAGTAAAATTTTATAAACAGACATGGCGTTCTCCTCAACCTGTAGAATTACCACCAATTATAGCATCTAGTGTCGAAGCAAGGAACTAAAATGTTCCAAATTTCCATCGCAATTATAGCCTATTAACAAAAAAGAGCCTACAGAATTCTATCCTGTTGGCCCTTCCATATTATTATTTCACTTTCCACGATCCGCTCGTTATTTCAATAAGACCGCTGACATTTTGCCAAATATATACCCAACCTTCTCGTGAGCCGTTCACATCAGTTATCCACACTCGTTCATACTCATTGGACTGACCCGGGCCGTAATAATCTTCCAAAATGTCCATGGCCTTCAGTCCTTCTTCTGTGACCTCTAACCATTCGCCGACGACAATCCCTTCTTGCGCTTCAGCATCTTCGGCAGTATTTAAAGCAAGTGATGGATAGTGTCCAACATCGTACAAACGGCCGCGAACCGCACCAGGCTGTACGGAGCGCACAAAAGGCTCGGCAACATAATAGTTGCTCTCTCCAACAAGCAATGTCCCATAAACAAAAACGGATATCATAGCCTCACTCCCTGATCTTATCGCGCAGCTCCGCCAAGAATAATATCCAAATGCCGAGAAGTGTCATACACCGTCTGCAGCGGAGTTTCTGCATAAAGACCTACTTCAGCCGTTACCGTATCGGTATACCCGATGTCCTCTAGTGCAGTGCGGACTGCCGTCCAATTGACATCTCCTGCGAGCAGCGGGACAAATCCGTTACCGTTACCTACACCTGGTCGGTAATCCTTCACATGCACTTTGAATACACGGGATCCAAGAATTTTGATCCACTGCTGCGGATAACCATTATGCAAAATATTGCCTACATCAAAATAAACACCGAGATAAGATGATTGAAGATCGTCGACATAAGCACGCATTTCAAGCGGCGAAAGTAAAAATTTGTTCCACACGTTTTCGATGCCAATGCGAACGCGACGTCTTTCTGCTTCTTTCACCAGCAAAGCGAGTTCCGCACGGCTGCGGTCGTAGCACTCATCGTACGAGGTCATCTCGTTGACGGCTCCAGGCACAACAAGTACCGTATCGATACCTAGCAGCTCCGCTAGCTCCAGCTGTTTCTCGACAACGCGACGTCCCTGCTCACGTACAGACGCATCCGCCGAAGATAGTGGAGTTTGCCACAGCAAAGAAGTGGACAAGCTTCTCAGCTGAATACCGTACTCTTTTGCCATGCGGCCAATCGCCTCTGCCTCCGTCGCAGTCGTCTCCATGGTCAAACCAACGCCACCCAATGGATTGACATTCAGCTCAACCGCGTCATAACCGGCCTCACGGCTAATCGAGAATAACTGCTGAAGCGGCAGCCCTTCAGGGAAACACCATTGATTTACTCCTTTTAACATGCCTTAACCTCCTTCGTGTATTTCAAAATGGAAACATTCGTATTCTTATGCTGAAGTGATCTTTATCGTTTGCTTCGCAACCGCCGAATCATTCGCTGCCAATGTAACCTCAAGCGTCGCTGCCGCTTCACTATAATCACCTAGCACTAGCTCCTGCCGTCCTGTTTTCACAGCTGCAACAAACGCCCGATTCTGCTCAAGGTAAAAATCCATCTCCGACGTCAACGTCACGTCTTGCGTGTCATCTACAATCCGAACCGTCATACCGCTAATTGACACGTAGAAGTCATGCCCGAAAAACTCCACATCCCCGCGTCCAATTTTACGGGACAAGACCGTATTACTAATCGTGCCTAGTGCCCCGCTGCGGAGGCCGAAAGATACGATACCCACATCATACACCGTTGCCTCTGGATAATTTCGATGGATGTGTCGCTGCTCGTAGTTCGCTTGGACGTAGTCAAACTCACCTGCCAAATAACGAATTAAGTCCACTTGATGTGTCGATTGCTCTACAAGTTGACCGCCCGAAAGATTCATAAGCCTCCACCAACCTACTTCTGGCATGCCGCCAATTCGGTACGCGAGCACCATATCTACTTGCTTATCTGCCAAATACTCCTTTGCCTTCTGCACAGTGTCCAGATAGCGCAAGCAATAGCCTGACGAATGAATGATGCCCGATTGGCGAATGATCTGCTCTTTACGACGCACTTCCTCCATTTGCAAGCCGGTAGGTTTCTCCGATAACAGATGTATGCCCCGTGCGGCAGCCGCTTCTTCAATCCCTTCCCTAGCAAAAGGTGGCGTGCATATATAAAGCGCATCGATTACTCCTGCATCCAACATTTCTTCCAAAGTGCCGTACGGCTTTGCGCCGAAAGTTTCAGCTATTTCCCTCGCCCGATCCGCGTTCATATCGCATACGGCCGTAATCACTGCGTCATCGATTTGCTGCAATGTTTTCATGTGGTACTCCGCCATGCCGCCTACACCGATAAATCCAATTCTTACTTTTTCCATCTGTTGAGCCCTCCTATGTGTTTACGTTTACTCCACTAGCATACCGAATCAGAAAGCGCTTGTATTTAGGGAAACCGAACCGCAATTTACGCAAAACGCAACTAGTCCAACATCGAACCATGCTGCAACCGTTGACTTTTCCGCCAAACCGTAGGTGGGAGACCTTCTTGCTCTTTAAACCACTGTGAAAAGGAATGCAACCTGAAAAAGCCTACCTGCTCGGCGATTTCACGTATATCCTTATCTGTTGAGCTAAGCAGCCATTTTGCCTCCTGCAAACGGCACTGCTGCTGATATTGCTTTGGGCTAACGCCGTACATTTGTTCAAATACGCGACGAAAGGCGGGCTCCGTAAAACCAGCCATCTCTGCCAAATCAGAAATGTGAACAGATTCCTGCACATTTTCACGGATGTAGTCAGCCGCTTTCGTCACGGTCATCCCCTGCAAATCCTGCTGCGAGTGTTCGAGCAAAAAAAGCAGCAGCACTTCCATCCATGCTGAATAATTAGCTTGCTTTTCCTTTAAAAACGACGCTTTCATCCGAAGCCACTCCCGGAACAATCGCTCGAATCGCTCTTTGTCCAGTCGGGATAAAGCAAGGAATATAGGTGATCTATCTGCACCTCCGTCACCAGTAAATCCGCTGCCTCCGAGCTTCGCGACCAGCTCCATCGTACGTGCCGTTACGCCCTGCAGCAAAATAACCCCGAACCTCACATTCGTCACGGCTTCAAACCTGTGCGCCAAGTCTGGCGGGATAATAACGATATGGCCTGCTTCCATCCAACTTCGCTTCGACCACTCGAACAAACAGCGTCCTTCTAGCACGATACTGACTTCAACGGCCGAATGACGGTGAAATCCATCATCATAAAAATCGGCATCATGCGTGCCGATAAAACTGCGGATATCCAGCTCATTTTGCATTTGTCTTGAACCACCTCCCAAGCGGACCGGACGCTCATTACATATTCTTTCTTTTTAATTTCAAGAAAATAAAAGCATTTCCTTTAATTTGACGGCAATCTGCACTTGGCAAGCTCAACGAAAAAAAAGCAGCACCTCTAGGGATGCTGCTTCTATGCTTGATTGGCTGTTAATTCACGTGTTTTCACGATGATTTTACGGATGCTGTCTTCCGATAAATGAAAGACTTTGATTAGTTCCATCACCGTGGAACCGGTTTGGTACAACCGGAAAATTTCTCGATTTCTACGCTCAATGATAATGCGTGTTCCGTTATTTTCTCCCCATCCAGCGCGCTTCTGCTCTTTCTTAGGGATATATACAATTTCACCTTGGATATATTCTTGTAATTGTTTCAATAGGTTAGGGGGAAGAACGTCTTTCCCGTTCTTGTAACTCATAGATGAAAACCTCCTCAAATTGTCGAGCAAAGTTAAACTTTGTCTGATTTGCAGAGAGTATCTTCATCGCCCCTTAACCTCCTACCATTCTCAAAAATGGAATAAAAAAAACACGATCATAATCGTGCCTGTCGGTTGTATGCAATTATACAATTCAGGTGAACGGTTATTCCACGAATGATATTCAGTTAGGAGACGAGTACCTCTGCGGCGGCCGCAACATTCATCGCTACTGTCATTGTGTTCATTAAAAAGCACTCCTTTCACCTTATAGTTTAATTTAGGGATTTGGGTTGGAGAGCAAAGTCTCTCCTATTTAATGGTGTTCACTTTGTGTTCACATTCTCATTATATGTAAAAAGCATCTCGCTGTCTACTCATTAAGGAAAAATATGCGGGGGCCTAGCGACCCCCGTTTGGAACGATGGACTCTGCTTACGCAGAGACCACCTCTGTTTTTGTTGTAATCACCTTGATCACTCCTTTCCGAAGTAATTAGCCGGCCGGCTACCTCTATATTTACTCATATTTCCAACTTGTTCTCAAGTGAAAGAATGGTTATATTCGTTTTCTCCTAGTTATAACATTCCGCCTTCGGTCTATTTCATGCATAATTATTTTTTCCTGACAAAACCTAACCCATAACAACTTGGTAAAGGGGTTTTGTTTATGATGCTTCAAAAGAAAACGCAATGGCAGGTTGTTTTAGCCACCCTTTGTATCACTATAATCTTCATGGGTGGAGGTTGTACAACTAAACAAACCAAAAACATCGGAGCGCCTACGACTACTCCTGCCCAAGCCGGCCAGAGTGCCAGCATGTTTGTATCGGACAATTCGACATTTTCCAATGTTAAGGTCTACAGTGAAACAAACGGACTAGTCTGGGTACCGCTGGAGGAAACCTCTGCATCGATAGATTTTGATTTGCACTACGTGGGCGAGAGTTTCACAATGGGTGCCACGGACCCCGTTTATTCCGTTAAACTGAATCAAACTCAAGCTTTAGTAGGCGATAAACCCATTGAACTTCCGCAGGCTCCGAGATTATTCGATCACAAACCTTATATGACAACACAGGCGTTATCAACATTGATGGGTACCCCAGTAAATTGGAACGCTCAAAATTCGCAGATTGTCTTTAATCCGATCAATGACAATGCGTTGTCCGAACAACAAAACGCATCTGCACAGCAGCCTGGAAGTTCAACAGAACAAATACAGAGCCTTTCCGTAAATAATGTAGATAAAAGTAACTTAATAAGCTATGCCCAGAACTTTTTAGGAACGCCGTACAGCTTTTCATCGGGACCCTACGATAGTACGCATACGTTTGACTGTTCTTCCTTCGTCCAGTATGTGTATTCCCATTTCGGCGTTGATCTGCCAAGATCTTCACGTTCTCAAGCGCAAGTAGGACAAACCGTAGACATCAATAACTTGCAAACCGGGGACCTGATGTTCTTTTACACACCTGGGCGGTTTGCTAGCAATCGCATTGTAGGCCATGTGGGGATATATGCGGGTAATGGGAGATTCATTAATACGTACGGGCAGCCCGGGGTTACTTTTACCGATTTTAATACGTATTGGAGGGGTCGCTTTTTGTTAGCGAAACGTGTAGCTTAGCGAAGCTTGTATGGCGTTACGACAGCACATAACGTAGAACTAGTGCACAAAGGGTATATATGGATGATTTCCGGAATAAACGCTCAGCGGCGAATAAGCAACGTGATTCTAACTGATTAAAAACTGTAAACAGTTTATATTTTTTCCTTCTCATTTATGGTCATATTTAAATCCCCCATAATCAATGACCACGACCTGATTATTCCGCTTTAAACGCAGGTTAGGAGTATGGGGGTTATGATACTGACCCACACCATTTGATGGAATGATGCCATTGCCCAAAAATTTCTTTACAATTTTCTTAAGTTCTCGTCTATATATTGGAGAATTGGGGAATTTTCTATCATATTTTTTCATGGTTACCCAGCGATATGCCGCGTCGTAATCAATAATTTGCGCAAGATATTTTTTTATCGATTTCAAAGATGATTTATACAGGTTTACTTCCATCTGGTTGCATATGATCCCTTTTTTTGATTTTGCTATCTTCAACACATACCCGTTACCTAAATCGTATACAACTCTCGTTCCCCCAGCCCCAATGTATTTCTTCCCTTTTATTTTCCTTTTCATGTACTCGTCCATTTGAATCAAGGCAGCATCCCCCATTCAAGTAATGACATCTCAACAGAGCAATTTACGCGTCAACTTATTCTATGTCGAGAACCACAACCTGATTGGACATTCAAAATAAATGGTAGAAGAGAAAAAGCCACCGACCTGATGCCAGCAGCCTTGTGGAAATTATTATGAAATCGATTCTTTCCTACATGATTTTCGGCCATCAACACCCGTTCAGAGCTGTTTAACTAACGAGAGTTCAAACACTAGAGGCTGATCAATTCAGGAGAAATGCGAAGTTGGATAAGAGCCTCTTTAGAGACTGCTATGTCTTCATTTCCAGCGTATTTTGTAAAAATAAGAGTCCCTAGAGACTTTTAACGTTCAAGTAAGGAGCTAATTTCACAATAAAAGCCGAATTTTCCTACAAGGCGCCTTAAAAATCGTACAAGCTATTGACATTCAAACCAATTACAGAATTCAGAAAAGGATTATCCACTTAAATGCCCTGATTTGTAGTACTTAAACGGAGAATAACAAGATATCTTGGCACCCAATGGATATCTTGGGTAGGTGACTGTTTTTGAATGCGCTATAAGTCCTTATGTAGCAAGGGTTTTGAATTATGAAATTGACTAGGAAATACATGTTTTTCGGAACTTAGGGATATTACGGCGGTGCCGGCATCGTGACTACTGCCCGAGCGCCACAACTGCGATGCCGCTGCTGTTCAGCAGAGCGCGGATGTCGCGCGCAAACTCCACGGCGTGTACACCATCACCGTGGATGCAGATCGTGTCCGCGCGCATGCTCAGGTCCTCTCCCTCTCGGGAGAGGACCTTCCCTTCGCGGACGAGCCTTACGACCTGCGCCGCAGCGTCGGCGGCGCTGGAGAGCAGCGCCCCCCGCTGATCGCGGGGCGTCAGCGTGCCGTCCCGCTGGTAGCTGCGGTCCGCGAAGGCTTCGCTCGCGGTCCGCAGCCCCGCGGCGGCACCCGCCCGCAGCAGCTCGCTGCCGGGCGGGCCTAACAGCGTCAGCTCCGCGCTGACGCTGGCGGTCGCAGCCGCAATGGCCGCGGCGAGATCATGGCGCTTCGCAGCCATGTGATAGAGCGCGCCATGCGGCTTGACGTGCTGCAGGCGTCCGCCTTCGGCGTGGACGAACGCCTGCAGCGCCCCGAGCTGATACAACGTCAGCTCGTAAGCCTCCGCCGGCGTGATGGCGATCTCGCGCCGGCCGAAGCCCTGTAGATCGGGAAGGCCCGGATGGGCCCCGATCGCAACGCCTTTGCGCAAGCACAGCTGCACAGTGCTGCGCATGGTTGCGGGATCGCCTGCGTGGAACCCGCAGGCGATGTTGGCGGAGCTGACGAAGTCGAGCAGCTCCTCATCCCGGCCAAGGCGATAAGCGCCGAAGCCTTCGCCCATGTCACAATTCAAGTCAATACGCAGAATCCTCACTCCCAACTCTTCATTTCTTTCCTACTTTAGTTCACGGTTTCTCAGTTCCTCAATTCCTCAGCTCTCTGCACTTTATTCCTTCATTCAATCAGCTCTTTGTCACTTCATCCTTTCATCTCTTTAGCACTTCATTCCTTCATTCCTTCAGCTCAATCCTCACCCACGATCCCGCACCCAAGCCCGAACCCCAGCCTCAAGCAGCCGAAAATCCATCGCTTGCAGCAAGTTCTGCTCCTGCGCTTCCTTGTTGCTGACCTCCCGGAAACGAAGCTTTCCGCCTGGTTTCACCTGAGCGGCTAAGGGAAGATCGGCCGTGATGACCTGCGCGATGCGCGGGTAGCCTCCGGTTGTTTGGCAGTCCGCCATCAGCAGGATCGGCTGTCCGCTTGGGGGCACTTGAATCGTACCTTGAACGACCGCTTCCGAGATCATCTCACTCGGTACGCCATCAGATAGTTCCAGCTTCTTCCCTTCCAAGCGATAACCCATACGATCTGATTGCGCGGTAACGATATAGCTTTGAGCCAGAAAGCTCTGTCTGCTTGCGTCTGTAAAAAGGGCGGCTTCCTTACCTTGTATGACTCTTACAACTGGATTTTCTTCATAGCCCGGACGAATAAAAGCACTCACAGACCCTGGATGGTGAAGATAATCGCCTACCACGTCTTGTCTTACCCGCAAATCATCTCCTGCTTGGAGTCCTCTTCCTTGGTGACCGCCTATGCCCGCACGTAAATAGGTGCTTCTGCTGCCCATTACAGGTTTGGCCTCGAAACCGCCACATACTGCTAAGTAGGCTCTGCAGCCTTTGACTGCGTAATGCACATTTAGCTGGTCTCCTTTGCGGATCAGAAAGGGTCGCCACAATGGAACCCGAACACCGTCCACATCAGCTTCCATATCAGCTCCACATAAGGATAGAAGCATGTCCATATTAGCTACCATGCTCGGTCCTAACAGTGTCATTTCTAGCGCAGCTGCGCCCCTATCATTCCCAACAAGTATGTTGGCTGCTCGATGCGCAAAGAGGTCCATGGGGCCTGAAGTAACGATACCATATTTCCGCTGTCCATACCGTCCCTCATCCTGCAAGGTTGATAATAACCCTGGCTTGATGACCTCAAAGCCCATTTCCCATGTTCCTCTCTTTTTCATATTGAAACTGCTCTGCCGTGATGGCTACAAATCTTACTTGATCTCCTACCTTCAGTAGAGATGGCGGATCGGATTCTGGACGAAATAAAGCCAGCGGGGTACGACCAATCAAATTCCAGCCGCCCGGCGTTTCAAAGGGGTAAATGCCTGTTTGAGCGCCGCCAATGCCTACCGAACCGACAGGTATCCTCGTCCGAGGTACCGATTTCCTTGGTGTAGCTAACTTGTCATTCAACCCACCCAAATAAGGAAATCCAGGCGCAAAGCCTATCATAAATACCGGATAAATCCGTGAGGTATGCATCCGCACAATCTCTTCCTTGCTAACCCGATGATAGGACGCGACATCTGCAAGATCTGGACCATAATCTTCACAATAACAAACAGGGATTTCAATGATTCGTTCAGGCGCGATGCCATTATCCTCAATTTCATTTTCATAATTATCCAAGAGATGTTGTATATGTAAAAAGACAATATCATAGGGTAATAACGTATTCGTCCAACTGGCCCGTCCATTTTTACGGGTGGTTCCCTTTTCTGAATAGTGGTTGTAAACCTGAAAGCTGTCATAATAGATCGTGATTGTTGTATATGCCGATACGACTTCGATAAAACCTTCAAAACGATTATTCTCTAGGTAAGCTGCTAACTGACGTACTCGATTCAGAATGGATACATGAATGTCCGCACCAAGCTTAATCACAATAGCGGAATCTCCAAGCATATGGCATTCGTAAGAGAGCTTGGTCATGCAAAATGTTGTTTTTTGAGCCAATTCGCACAAAGTTCAGTCCAAATGTAAGCTTCACTATGATCATCCGCTAAGCCAATACCATGACGCCCGCTCTCAAAAACGTGCAAATCAAAAGGCACCTTATGGCGGCTAAGCGCCCCTGCAAATAGCAAACTGTTCTCAACAGCAACGGCCGCATCATCAGCTGTATGCCAGAGAAACGTCGGAGGCGTATTCGCTGTAACTTTTTGGTCATTGGATAGCAGCGAGACCAGCTTCTCATCCGGTGTTTTACCCAATAAATTAAGCATTGAGCCTTCATGTCCATACTCTGTGGAGAATGTAATCACGGGGTAACAGAGCACCATCACGTCGGGACGACTGCTTTGTCTTTCGATCGGATCGACGGACTCCTGATCCCCTGCATCGTAATGTGTACCGGCTGTAGAAGCCAGATGCCCACCTGCTGAGAAGCCGAGAATACCAATGCGGTTCGGATCGATCTGCCATTCTTCCGCATGATGCCTTACTGTTCGAATTGCCCGTTGTGCATCTTGGAGTGGAACCGGGTGTTCGTATGGAGCTACACGGTAATTCAAAACAAAAGCTGAAATCCCAAGTCCATTTAACCATTTCGCAATAGGCTCTCCCTCATGAGCAGCACGCGTACCGTAGCCTCCTCCGGGAAATACTATAATTGCAGAGCTCAGGCCTTCCTTAGACACAGGGTACAAAGTCAAACTCGGGCATCCTTGGTTATTTTCACCTATGCTAATCTTGGATGCTCCGGGCCATAATTCAATTGTTTTTATCATACTCAATGTGAAACCCCCTATTTTCATTTTCGTACTAAGTTAATAATATCGAATCTCAATCAAGTAGCAAGAGTCAATTTTACAAAAAAAGGAGATGATCTTCATGATCGTAGCTACAACAGAAAACATCGCAGGCTATGAAGTCACGGAAGTATTGGGCAGTACATTTGGGGTCGTTGTTCGAGCAAGAGGGATTGGCGGCGATATTCTTGCTTCATTAAAGGGACTTGTCGGCGGGGAAGTCACGCAATATACACAGATGGTAGAAGACGGACGCAAGCAAGCCATGGACCGATTAGTCAAAAACGCCGCAGCTATGGGTGCTGATGCTATCGTAATGATGCGTTTCGATAGCGGTGACATCGGACAAAATATGAGTGAAATTGTCGCTTATGGCACCGCCGTCCGGACACGAAGGCTATGAGTGGACTCGGTCCAATTTTACTTATCTATGGAACATGGGTCATCGGCTTTATTATTCTCCTTCTTCTGGGCTATCTCATTTATGACAAACGCTATAAAAACAACGGTTCAACGACGCCTAGTAAGCCTTCAAACGGCTTTGTCTCAACATCAGAGGTGTTCATTGATCCAAAGGATGGATTCACTTATCGCGTGTATTACAATCCTAGGTCAGGGGACCGAGAATACATTCGCGAATCCTAACGCCATTTAAACAAAAAAGCCGTACACAAGATAGAGTGGTCTTACCCCTGTCAAGTAGACAGATGAAAAAAGCTATGCTGCTAGCGCGCACCGATATTCAATCGGGGCGCGCTTTTTAAGTTTGGTTTGAAACCGTTGGTAGTTATAAAAATAAATATAATCTTCCACCGCTTGATGAATTTCAGTTCCTGATTTACACTGTTTGAGATACAACTTCTCTGACTTGAGATGCGAAAAAAAGGATTCGATGCATGCGTTATCCAGGCAGGTTGCTTTGCGAGAGTGGCTGCCTTTAACGCCGAATGCTTCTAATCGCGTGTTGTACGCCT